>NZ_JABDSR010000038.1 GCF_012976305.1 Peptoniphilus faecalis | reverse complement strand
ATTACGAGCTTGGAAATAGATCTCCAAGTAGAGAACAATTACAAAAAATATCTGAAGCTCTTGATTGTGATATATCAGCATTAATTAATCATGAACCTAATTCTATTTTTGAAATAATGCATATAATTTTTGATTATGAAAAAGACATGAAGTTTAGACCGTTGGCAGGTGATGGAGAGATCACTGGACTTTTATCAAATGATGTAGACTTCAATAATTTTCTTATAGAATGGAATGAGATGAGAAAAAAGCATTACAACGATGAGATAACAGACGAAGAATTTGAAGATTGGAAATTATCTTACCCTAAAAAATCAAGATTTTTAAAATAAATATATATAACAAAAAGACCGCAGCTTGAAACTACGGTCTAATTTTTTTAGGTTCTATAATAAATAGTGTTGGTGAGAAATCATCAGCACTATTTTTGTATGGAAATGTATAAAAAATAGACATAGAAATCACATTCCTATAAAATATAGTTGCAACCAAATACCAAGGAGTGA
>NZ_JABDSR010000037.1 GCF_012976305.1 Peptoniphilus faecalis | reverse complement strand
CCCTTATCGGTTATATATATTATGAAGCACCAGAAGAAGAAAAGAATTTTAAGACGCTATTGGATATGATTGACGCAAGTGAAGTTAGAGAAGATGACGAAACCTATATGAACCCAATTGATAGGCTCTTTGAAGCTCTTGAAAAGAAAGATCCAAGTCATTTTGCAGTTAAGCAATACAAGAAATATAAGCTGGCAGCAGGAAAAACTGCCAAGTCAATTCTAATATCATGTGGAGCAAGACTAGCACCCTTTGATATAAGAGAGCTTAGAGAACTAATGAGCGAAGATGAACTAGAACTTGATAAAATTGGAGATAGGAAAACTGCTCTATTCGTAATAATATCAGATACTGACGATACTTTTAACTTTGTAGTTTCAATAATGTATTCTCAACTATTTAATCTTCTATGTGATAAGGCAGATGATGTGTATGGTGGAAGACTTCCAGTTCATGTTAGGTGTCTACTTGATGAGTTTGCAAATAGTGTGACACGTTCTACGCCCAAAGCGGTAGGAATAACCGACAAAAGCGTAGCCTAAAGTCACAAATAATTTAATAATGTGGTTTTAGAGAACTGCATAACTGAAATTTCAAATGAAGGGGTAA
>NZ_JABDSR010000036.1 GCF_012976305.1 Peptoniphilus faecalis | reverse complement strand
AAAAAGGAAGTGGGGACGCAGGAGGATAATAAGAGCGCCCAGTTGGTGAGGCGTGCAAGCGCAAAGTCTGAAAAGTAGGCAAAACCGCTTTTCGAAAAAGATGAAGCGTGATGCGGATCGAAAACAAGTAGAGAAGCTTAAGACTCCACACTGCCAAGAAAAGCCACTACAAGAGAAGTATCGCCCGTACCGCAAACCGACACAGGTAGGTGAGGAGAGAATCCTAAGACGAGCGGAAAAACCTTTGTTAAGGAACTCGGCAAAATGACCCCGTAACTTCGGGAGAAGGGGAACCCCTGTAAAAGGGGGTCGCAGTGAAAAGGCCCAAGCGACTGTTTACCAAAAACACAAGTTTCTGCTAAGTTGAAAAACGAAGTATAGGAGCTGACACCTGCCCGGTGCTGGAAGGTTAAGGGAAAGAGTAAGCGCAAGCGAAGCTTAGAACTGAAGCCCCAGTAAACGGCGGCCGTAACTATAACGGTCCTAAGGTAGCGAAATTCCTTGTCGGGTAAGTTCCGACCCGCACGAAAGGTGTAACGATTTGGGCACTGTCTCAACAAAGGATCCGGTGAAATTGTAGTAGCGGTAAAGATGCCGCTTACCCACGACAGGACGGAAAGACCCCGTGGAGCTTTACTGTAGGCTGAGATTGAATTTTGGGATTAAATGTACAGAATAGGTGGGAGGCA
>NZ_JABDSR010000035.1 GCF_012976305.1 Peptoniphilus faecalis | reverse complement strand
TTTCCATAAGTCTTTAGATACTTTGTATAACCTTCATCGATTACAGTCTTGCCACTTGCATTGAAGTTAAATTTATCATATTCATATCTGATTTTTCTACTAGATTCCTTTAAGTTACCCGAACATGAAGCAAGTAATTTATTCTTAATTATATTATAGATTTTGCTTTCTTTGTCAGATAAATCTTTGGCTTTTCCAATACCTGATATAGTAGGAATAATTGCATAGTGGTCTGTAACCTTAGATGAATTAAAAATAGACTTAAAGTTTGATTCATCGATTTTAAAATCATCTTCAAGTCCTTCTAATAATTCTTTCATAGTATTAACCATGTCATCGGTTAAATACCTACTATCTGTTCTTGGATATGTGATTAGCTTTTTTTCATACAAACCTTGTGCCAGATTTAAGGTGTCATTTGCTGAATATCCAAAATATTTATTCGCTTCTCTTTGTAAGGTAGTGAGATCATAAGGCTTATCTGGTTTTGTACTTACTTCTTTATCTTCCACCTCTGTAATAACTATTTCATCTTCTAACAGATTTAATAGTTGTTCCGCAACTTCAATTTTATCAATCCTATCTGATACAAGTTTCAATCCTCCATAAGATAGGTCAACTGTATAATATTTTTGCTTCTTAAATAGGTTTATTTCGCTATCTCTTTTAGCTATTAAATATAGAGTTGGTGTTTGTAC
>NZ_JABDSR010000034.1 GCF_012976305.1 Peptoniphilus faecalis | reverse complement strand
AAAGGCAGAAGGGAGCTTAACTGCGAGACCAACAAGTCGAGCAGATGCGAAAGCAGGACTTAGTGATCCGGTGGTACCGAGTGGAAGGGCCATCGCTCAACGGATAAAAGCTACCCCGGGGATAACAGGCTTATCTCCCCCAAGAGTCCACATCGACGGGGAGGTTTGGCACCTCGATGTCGGCTCGTCTCATCCTGGGGCTGAAGTAGGTCCCAAGGGTTGGGCTGTTCGCCCATTAAAGAGGCACGCGAGCTGGGTTCAGAACGTCGCGAGACAGTTCGGTCCCTATCCGTCGTGGGCGTAGGAAATTTGAGAGGAGCTGTCCTTAGTACGAGAGGACCGGGATGGACAAACCGCTGGTGAACCAGTTGTACTGCCAAGTGCATAGCTGGGAAGCTAAGTTTGGAAGGGATAAGAGCTGAAGGCATCTAAGCACGAAGCCCCCCTCGAGATGAGATTTCCCTCGAAAGATAAGACCCCTTGAAGAAAACGAGGTAGATAGGCTCAAGGTGTAAGTGTAGCAATACATTAAGCTAGCGAGTACTAATAGGTCGAAGACTTGACCAAAAAAAAGAAAGGCGATTAGTTTTAAGGAATCTGGTGAGAATAGGACAATGGACACACCTGTAACCATGCCGAACACAGAAGTTAAGCATTAGTCCGCTGATGGTACTTGGTTGGCAACGACCTGGGAGAGTAAGTTATCGCCAG
>NZ_JABDSR010000033.1 GCF_012976305.1 Peptoniphilus faecalis | reverse complement strand
TTTCTAAGATCTCTTTAGCGGCTATTTTATAGACGGAAAGTTCACTATAATATTCTTCTGCAAATTGCTTATCTTCAGGATTTTTCTTGTGGTATTTATAGATTTCACGATACTTATTTATAGTATTTATATTTTCCATATCTTGGGATAAACTCTTCATTTCAGCTTCAATTTTCTTTATTTTATCTAACAAGTCTTGTCTGTCATCAGCAGATTTTTTAATCAGATTATCGAGTTGAGTGATTGAATTAATTCCTTGCTCTCTCAGTTTGATTATTGAATCAGCCATTGTTTTGATATTGTGTTTTCTTGCCCAAACTTCATATCCTTTAGATGATTGAGCTTTTTCATTAGTAGATATATCAATAACATTTCCTACACGTTTTTTAATAGGATTAGCTTTGTTTTTAATAGCTAAATCTATTCTTTCTTTGATTTTTTCTTCGGTATAATCTTCTCCGATTGTCTTCGATCTTGTAAATCTTTGCTTATCTTTATGACGAAAAGCAATGTGTTTACCAAATTTAATTTCATAATCAATAAATTTCATATTTTCTAAAAACTCTTCCCACGAGTTAGACCTATTAATCATTCTATCTATATCAAATTGCAGTTTAGATTTCCAAGAATTTCCTTTCTTGTTTTGGTCATATTCGTACCAAGACTTACCAGTAGTTTTATATTTTCTTTTGTAAGCTTCATAATATTTATCAATTACTGAAAGCTTATTTTCTTTACA
>NZ_JABDSR010000032.1 GCF_012976305.1 Peptoniphilus faecalis | reverse complement strand
AGAATCTGAAACCTAGTGTTTACAAGCAGCGAAAGTAGACAAGAACTACGATCGCGTACTTTTTGTAGAACGGGCCAGCGAGTTACGATTATTAGCAAGGTTAAACATTACAGATGTGGAGCCGAAGCGAAAGCGAGTCTAAAGAGGGCAAAAGTTAGTAGTCGTAGACCCGAAACCGTGTGATCTATCCATGGGCAGAGTGAAGTTGAAGTAAAATTCAATGGAGGCTCGAACCGGGTAGCGTTTAAAAGCTATCGGATGACCTGTGGATAGGGGTGAAAAGCCAAACGAACACGGAGATAGCTGGTTCTCCTCGAAATAGCTTTAGGGCTAGCCTCTAGATAAGTGAAAAGGGGGTAGAGCACTGAATGGTCAAGGGGCATGCATATGTTACCAAGACCTATCAAACTCCGAATACCATATCACAAACTAGGGAGTCAGACTATGTGGGATGAGCTTCATAGTCGAAAGGGAAAGAGCCCAGACCATCAGCTAAGGTCCCAAAATAATAGTTAAGTGGGAAAGGATGTGGAGTTACTGAGACAACTAGGATGTTGGCTTAGAAGCAGCCACTCATTTAAAGAGTGCGTAATAGCTCACTAGTCAAGTGACTCTGCGCCGAAGATAACCGGGGCTAAACTATATACCGAAGCTATGGAACGTCAAACGTTGGTAGAGGAGCAATGTATGAAGGAAGAAGCAAAAGGCGAAAGCCATTGTGGACAACATACAAGAGAGAATGCTGGCATGAGTAGCGAGAGGTGAGTGAGAATCTCACCCGTCGAAAACCTAAGGATTCCTGAGCAAGGCTCGTCCACTCAGGGTAAGTCGGGACCTAAGGCGAGGCTGAAAAGCGTAGTCGATGGACAACAGGTGGAAAATCCTGTACCGATACAATCGT
>NZ_JABDSR010000031.1 GCF_012976305.1 Peptoniphilus faecalis | reverse complement strand
CCCACCAGCTCCAAAAGACTTGTAGGGGATTTCATGGAGGAGTTCCCGAGTTGGCCAAAGGGGACGGACTGTAAATCCGTTAGCTTAGCTTTCAGTGGTTCAAATCCACTCTCCTCCACCAATAAAACTAAAAATCCTATGCGGATGTGGCTCAGTGGTAGAGCATCGCCTTGCCAAGGCGAGGGTCGCGAGTTCGAATCTCGTCATCCGCTCCATTTTTTATATTATCCTTAGCTCAGTTGGACATAACATCTAGCTACGAGTTTATAATGGTGTAATTATTTATGATATGAGATTATATAATTAAATATAAATTTTTAGTAGACAATTTAAACTACTATAAAACGCATAAGTTTTGCAGTAGTTCAAATGGTCTTTTTTAGTGCATAAAAATAATTGGAATTTGAAGAAGGCGCAATTTGTTGCACAATATTTTGATTAGTGCTAATGTTTGCAGGATCATTATTTATCTCATAAGTTTTGTAACGTCCAGATATTTTAATACTATAAATAGTTTAATGTGTTAATAGTTAAATCTTGCCTTAAAAATTTCACTATGATATATTATTTTTGGAGGTTAATATGAGTAAGGATATTTATTATAACGAGATTTTAGATACATGGGTTGATGAAAATGAAGATTGTATAACCACTAATAGAAGGTATAAAGAATTATCGAAAGTAATGGATCCAATGTATGATTTTGTACTTGCCTATTCTAATTATTATAATACTAGAAGAGACTATGGTTTTGGACCAAAGTTAACGATGATTGAAGTTCATATTTTGACAGAAATTTCTGATAAACCAGGTATAACTGTAACAGAATTAGCTTTTAAGTGGAATAGAACAACTTCAGCTATATCTCAAACAGTTAGGAAACTCATGAAACAAGAACTTGTATATAGAGAAAATTCTAAAATAAATGGAAAAATATTTCATTTATATGTCACAGAAATAGGAAAAAAACTTGTTTTTAGTCATAAAAAATACGATAATATCGATATTGTAAAAACTAAGAAAAAATTAATGGAGAGTTTTTCAATTGAAGAGCTAGATGCATTTGATAGAATTTGTAAAGTTTATACTGAAATTTTAAAAAATAAAATAATTGAAGAGGAATAAGATAAAGAGCGTTTGTGTAAATATTCGCTCTTTTTTATGGTTCTTTGTCAAATAGTGTTGGTGAATAAAAATTAATGATATATGGTTTATGTCTTATGGCTTAAACCATATATTTTTTTATGGTAAAAACATAAAAAAATTCTTAATCTAAAATTATCAAAAG
>NZ_JABDSR010000030.1 GCF_012976305.1 Peptoniphilus faecalis | reverse complement strand
ATTATATGCATTATTTCAAAAATAGAATTAGGTTCATGATTAATTAATGCTGATATATCACAATCAAGAGCTTCAGATATTTTTTGTAATTGTTCTCTACTTGGAGATCTATTTCCAAGCTCGTAATTTCTTATAGCAGCATCTGTTAATCCTGATTTAATAGCAAGTTCTTTTTGAGTTAAGTTTCTCATAAGTCTTAACTTTTTTAATTTTTCTCCAGAAATCAAACTTACTCCTCCTTATTTCATAATAACTATAAATATTTTATCACAAAACGAACAAAAGCTTAACAAAACTGTTCTGTTATAAATGTCTGCAAGTATCTGAATATTTTAGAAAAAAATAAATAGAAAAAGCTTGGCAGAACAAATATGAACAGCTATTATACATACTTTCCATTCGATATTGAACGAAAATTGTAAGACATATAAATTAATGCTCGCCCTTTTGAGGATGTAGAACTTTACAAACTATAGAAGGAGGATATTATGAAAGGTATTTTTATGAATGAAAAAGATGTACAAGAATTTCTTGATGTAAGCAGGACAACAGCATAGCAGATAATAAACGATATGAATCAAGACCTACTTAAATTAGGTTATCGTGTACAAAGAGGAAAGGTAAATAGAGAATACTTTATGGAAAAGTATTGCTATAAACCAACAAATACAAAGGAGCTTTAAAGTGCCAGCATTTAAAGATGAAAGTGGGAACAAAACTTGGTTTTGTAAATTTAATTATACCAACTGGAAAGGAGAAAAATTAACTAAGAAAAAACGTGGATTTTTAACAAAAAAAAGAAGCAATTGTAAATCAAAAAATACTTCCATATATAGGTGATTTAATGCCTAATGAGATTACTAATGTAACCATAATTCAATGGTAAAATGAGCTAATGAAGATTAAGGATAAGAATGGGAAAAACTACTCTCCTACTTATTTGAGAACTATTCATGCTCAGTTATCTAGTATCTTAAATCATGCTTGTAGGTACTACAATTTAAAAACTAATGTTGCTTGTGATGTTGGTTCTATGGGAGAAAAGAAGCTGATGAAATGCTCTTTTGGACTCAAGATGAATATGAAAGATTTGTAGAAGCTATAAAAGATAAACCTGAATCATTCTATGCTTTTGAACTTTTGTATTGGTGTGGTCTTAGAATGGGAGAATTATTAGCCTTAACAAAAGAAAAATTTGATTTTGAAAGGCATACATTAAAAATTGATGAATCTTTACAAAGGATTGATGGGAAAAATGTAATAACAGCCCCTAAGACTAGAAAAAGCATAAGGACAATAGTTATGCCTGAATTTTTAGCTGATGAGATCAAGGAGTATATAGAAAGTTTTTATAAGTTAAAACCAAAAGACTTAATATTTAATTTCTCGAAGAGTTACCTTCACCATGAAAGGGATAGGGGATCTAAGAAATCCCAAGTAAAGAGAATTAGGATACATGATTTAAGGCATTCTCATGTTTCACTCTTAATTGAACTAGGATTTTCTGCAACTGCAATAGCTGATAGGGTTGGACATGAATCGATTCATATTACCTATAGATATGCTCATCTCTTCCCTA
>NZ_JABDSR010000029.1 GCF_012976305.1 Peptoniphilus faecalis | reverse complement strand
CTCGTGTTCTGTGGTACTCTTTTGTGCTAGATATCTTCGCTTTCGTCTACGGGACTTTTACCCTCTTTGGTTCTTCTTCCCAGATGATTCGACTGGCTATTTTTTCTTTCTGCACTTTGGGCTCTTCCCTGTTCGCTCGCCGCTACTTCGGGAATCGAGTTTTCTTTCTTTTCCTCAGGTTACTTAGATGTTTCAGTTCACCTGGTTCGCTTCCTATACTTATTTATTGGGTATGGGATACCTCTTACGAGGTGGGTTTCCCCATTCGGATATCTACGGTTCTTCGGATATTTGCTCCTACCCGTAGCTTTTCGCAGCTTGTCACGTCCTTCTTCGCCTCTTGGTGCCTAGGCATTCTCCTAGTGCTCTTCTTAACTTGACCTTTGTTTTAAACATTTCTGTTTTTCCAGTTCATTGTTTTTTTTTGAAATTTTGATTAGTTTTAAGTTGTTATGCTTCTCTTCTCTTTGTGAGAAGTTTTAACTAACTTTTTTGTTAGTCTGGTGGAGATAAGGAGATTCGAACTCCTGACCTCCTGCTTGCAAGGCAGGCGCTCTCCCAACTGAGCTATACCCCCATATATAATTAAAATAGTGTGAAGCTTTTTCCTTAGAAAGGAGGTGATCCAGCCGCACCTTCCGATACGGCTACCTTGTTACGACTTCACCCCAGTCACTTATCCTACCTTCGACTGCTGCTCCCTTGCGGTTTGCTCACAGGCTTCGGGTATTACAAGCTCCCATGGTGTGACGGGCGGTGTGTACAAGACCCGGGAACGCATTCACCGCAGCATTCTGATCTGCGATTACTAGCAACTCCATCTTCATGTACTCGAGTTGCAGAGTACAATCCGAACTGAGAGAGGCTTTTTGAGGTTTGCTTAATATCTCTATTTCGCTTCCCTTTGTACCTCCCATTGTAGCACGTGTGTAGCCCAGGACATATAGGGCATGATGATTTGACGTCATCCCCACCTTCCTCCGATTTGTCATCGGCAGTCTCTTTAGAGTCCCCATCCTAAATGCTGGCAACTAAAGATAAGGGTTGCGCTCGTTGCGGGACTTAACCCAACATCTCACGACACGAGCTGACGACAACCATGCACCACCTGTATTGAGGCTTCCGAAGAAGACGGTATATCTCTATACTTGTCCTCAGTATGTCAAGCCCTGGTAAGGTTCTTCGCGTTGCTTCGAATTAAACCACATGCTCCGCTGCTTGTGCGGGTCCCCGTCAATTCCTTTGAGTTTCATGCTTGCGCACGTACTCCCCAGGCGGAGTGCTTATTGTGTTAACTGCGGCACCGACTTCTGCCGACACCTAGCACTCATCGTTTACAGCGTGGACTACCAGGGTATCTAATCCTGTTTGCTACCCACGCTTTCGTTCCTCAGCGTCAGAATGAGCCCAGTAAGTCGCCTTCGCCACCGGTATTCTTTTTAATATCTACGCATTTCACCGCTACACTAAAAATTCCACTTACCTCTACTCTTCTCAAGATATGCAGTTTCAAATGCTTACAGTAGTTAAGCTACTGCCTTTTACACCTGACTTGCATTTCCGCCTGCGAACCCTTTACGCCCAGTGATTCCGGACAACGCTAGCCCCCTACGTATTACCGCGGCTGCTGGCACGTAGTTAGCCGGGGCTTTTTCTTATGGTACCGTCATTATCTTCCCATATAAAAGAACTTTACGACTCGAAAGCCTTCTTCGTTCACGCGGCGTCGCTGCATCAGAGTTCCCTCCATTGTGCAATATTCCCCACTGCTGCCTCCCGTAGGAGTTTGGACCGTTTCTCAGTTCCAATGTGGCCGTTCACCCTCTCAGGCCGGCTACCCATCGTCGCCTTGGTAAGCCTTTACCTTACCAACTAGCTAATGGGACGCGAGTCCATCTTAGACCACCGGAGTTTTGATCATTGTTGCATGTGCTTCTATGATTTTATTTGGTATTAATCCCAGTTTCCCGAGGCTATCCCAATGTCTAAGGTAGGTTACTCACGTGTTACTCACCCGTCCGCCGCTAATCCATTTTTGCTTCT
>NZ_JABDSR010000028.1 GCF_012976305.1 Peptoniphilus faecalis | reverse complement strand
AATAGTGTGACACGTTCTACGCCCAAAGCGGTAGGAATAACCGACAAAAGCGTAGCCTAAAGTCACAAATAATTTAATAATGTGGTTTTAGAGAACTGCATAACTGAAATTTCAAATGAAGGGGTAACGCCCTGAAGGGAATTCGCTAATACTCCGAATAGCGTTAGTTGAATACAGATGACTAAGGTTATAAGCTCGGAGAAGTCGTGCGAAGCACACCCTAAAGTAGAAATACTAGGAAAGATACCTAGAGGTAGGTGTTGTGTGTGACAGTGCGGGCGGGGTTGCCATATGGTTAGAATGACCAAATAGGCGGTCTGACAAAATTCCGAATGTACGGCTCTAAACGAATGGCTGGTAGAAATGCCAGTGTACCAATGGGTACGCAAGTGGGGTAAAGTAAAAGTTGTTAGTATGAAATACCCTCTGTGTTTACAGAACACAGGTATCTTGAGAAAACTCTTGAAGATAATACTTGCAGGGCTAAAGGAATGACCTAAGTGGTAACAATCCTAAGTTATGTGGAACGTGGAAAGCAACCAATACGGGAGCTGACTGTATCAGCGACAAAGTACCGTAGTTGTATCGAAAATGAAAAGGCTGAAAGAACCTTTTCTACAATAAGTGCATTTATGGTTGTGAGAGCAGTGGCACAGTACCGTTGAAGCCGTGATAATAAGCGGTGGAGGGATAGCCACAAGCCGATACTAAATTTTCTTTCATGTCTATATAGTAATCACCAAAAGGAGATTTTCATAGCTGTCGTGGTGCGACTAAGAAAAAATCATTCTCCGATAAGGAGTTGGTTACTATGGCAAAACGAATTGTAAATAAAGCAGAACGAAATGCAGAAAGGTATGACGCTAAAGAAATAGGCTATCAGCTTTATGAAGATAGCCTAAAAGGGAAGAGATTTGATAGGCTTATGCCAATGATTGTATCTGACCAAAACATCATACTTGCATATCGAAATATCTGCAAGAATAACGGGAGTAAAACTCCTGGTACAGATGGTAAAACAATTGTAGAAATACAGAAATTACCTATCGAAATGGTCATAAAAACCATCAGAAACAAGTTGAACTATTATCAACCACAGAAAGTCAGACGAGTAGAAATTCCGAAAGATAACGGAAAAGAAAGACCTCTTGGTATTCCGAGCATTTGGGACAGACTAATACAACAGTGTGTCTTACAGATACTAGAGCCAATCTGTGAAGCTAAGTTTCACGAAAGAAATAATGGTTTCAGACCATATAGGTCTACGCAAAACGCAATAGCACAGTGCTATAAAATGGCACAGATACAAAATCTGCACTTTGTTGTAGATGTAGACATTACAGGATTCTTTGATAATATTGACCACTCAAAACTTATCCGTCAGTTATGGGGATTGGGAGTACAGGACAGAAAGCTGATTATAATAATCAAGCAAATGTTAAAAGCGGACATTCTGTTTAATGACATAGTTATTACACCAGAAACAGGCACACCTCAAGGTGGTATTCTATCTCCGCTACTAGCTAATGTAGTGTTGAATGAACTGGACTGGTGGGTTGCTAATCAGTGGGAAATGTTCAAAATCAAAGAGGGAAGTACAGGCTACGAGTTTACAAAGGTTGATAATGAAGGAAACATACTCACAATAGACCGAACGCAGAAATGGAACAAACTCAGAGCAAAAACAAGATTGAAAGAAATGTATATTACTAGATATGCAGATGACTTCAAGATTTTTTGCAGAGATTATGCGACAGCTGTCAAGGTAATGAAGGCTACGAAGCTATGGTTGGCTGAAAATCTGCATTTGCAGACAAGTGATGAAAAATCAGGAATTACCAACCTTAGAAAGAACTACACGACTTTTCTTGGAATAAAATTCAAAGTAGTACCAAAAGGGGATAAATGGATTATTCGTTCCCATATGGCAGATAAGAGTAAAGTCAAGGTTATCAGTAAACTGGGGTCTGTTTGGAAAGATATTAAAAACCCAAGCAAACAAAGTGAATTAGATAAAAATATAAGTCTTTACAACGCTATGGTCATGGGAATGCACAATTATTACTGTATGGCAACGCTTGTGTCATCCGACTTTGCGGAAATAGCCTTTAAGGTTACAGGGAAAAGCAACGGAATGAATCATAATAAACGATGCTTTCCCATAGAGAAACAAGGTGAAATTACAAGCAAATACATCTTGGATAAGTACGGAAAGTCCAAACAATGTAGATGGATAAATGGTCGTATGATTGTTCCTGTCGGATATGTATCTTATGAATATCCAAAATATAAAAGACGTGATGTCAACAAATATGTGAGGAAATACTCAGACGCTGAAAACTGTATCAGCTTTGAAGTTATGAAGTATATGATGGAAAATGCTCATCTCTATCCTACATTAGAGATGGCAGATAATGCTCTTTCAAGGTATATAGCACAAAAAGGCAAATGTGCTGTTACGCATAATGCTTTGACCATTGTGGATATGGTCTGTGAACACATCAAGCCTTGCAAAGGAGAAAGAAACGATACTTACAGGAATTTAATTATTCTCTCAAAAGAAGTATCGGATTTGGTAGGAGAAGAAAATAGCAATAAAATAAGTAAGCTACTCAAAAATCTACCATTGACCAAAGAAATGCAAGATAAAATCAATAAGCTTCGTGAATACAGGGAGCTAGAAATGATACAATTCGAGGACTATATAGGCACTAAAAAGTAAGATTTAGCCGGTGGAACGCCGTGTGATGGGAAACTATCACGCACGGTGTGGAGCGGGGGAAAAGCCCGAGGTGGTAAAACCAGAGGCTTACCTATCGCTATT
>NZ_JABDSR010000027.1 GCF_012976305.1 Peptoniphilus faecalis | reverse complement strand
CTCCTTGGTATTTGGTTGCAACTATATTTTATAGGAATGTGATTTCTATGTCTATTTTTTATACATTTCCATACAAAAATAGTGCTGATGATTTCTCACCAACACTATTTATTATAGAACCTTTTTATTTAACTCATAGGCTTTTTTAATAAATATTAGTAACAAATGTAGATAAAAAATAAAAAATGTGAATAACTTTCAAAAATAAAAAGACTTATTCACAAAAATAAAAAGACCCGAGATTTTCTCGAGTCCTAAAATTTAATCACATAGTTTTTTTGTCCGCTGGTAAAAAGGAATCCACAATACCAAGAATGATAGCACCAACAACAGCACCAAGAATTGATACAGTAAATCCATCTACAATTCTACCTGTAATAAATAGAATAATAGCTGCAACTACAAAACCTACAGCTCCTCTACCAAAGGGTGAAGCGTCAATACCTGTGAATTTATTTATAGCCCAGTCTAAAATTCCAATTACAATAGCTGCCATAATAGCAGTTGAATATCCATCTGTTTGAATTCCTATAGAAAGTGCAGAAGTTAAAAGGATAGCTAATCCACTTACAAGGATTTTAATTATTAATTTTATCATAATTTCTCCTCCCAATTTATTTATAGCCATTGAATAAAATTTAAAACAATTTTTATTTAATTTGGGTATAAAAATATGGGAGGTTTGTAATGAAATTTGTAAAAATAGAAGTATTTATCCCAAAAGAAAATACAAAAAAACTAATGGAAAAAATAAATAAAGGCGGATTTTTAAAAGAGGAAAATTATGACTTTTGCTATGCAGAAACTCCAGTTATAGGACATTTTAGACCCATAGAAGGTGCAAATCCATATATAGGAAGTCTTGGAAAAATAGAAGATGTTTTAGAAAATAAAGTTGAATTTAGAATAAGACGAGAAGACTTATCTAAAGTAATGAAAATAATAAAAGAAAATCATCCCTATGAAGTACCAGTTATAAATGTAATAGAGCTCAATAATTCTTAATAAGCATAAAAAATCACCTGCAAAAAGCAAGTGATATGGCGTCCGCGAGAGGAATCGAACCTCCGACCCCACGCTTAGGAGGCGTGTGCTCTATCCTACTGAGCTACGTGGACCTATAAAATAATTGTATATAAAATCTTAATAAGTGTCAATTTTTTTTGACATTTATTAAGATTTTATTTATTAATAAGTTTATTTTGAAAATAGACTTTTACAGCAATTAAGCAGCTTTTTCTATATTTACAAATATTTCCTCAAAGACTCTTTTGAACTTATTAAAAATCCCTCTTTCATAAACTTTATCTTTAACTATTAAATCTGTTGTATATATTAAGTTGTCGTCTTTGTAAAAGCTAATTTTTCCGACGGAAGAGCCTCTTTCAATAGGAGCTTTTAAGTTTTCGTCTATGCTTATTACTTCTTTAAATTTTTCATCGGTTTTTGAGAGAATATAGCCAACTTTTTTTTGGTAAACTGGAATGTTTTCATCTTGAGAGTTGAGAACTTCTATCGTTCTAACTTCTTTTTTTGTATCACCTATGGCATTGTAACCATAATCTTCAAAACCCTTTGTTATAAGTCTTTTGCAAGCTACAAATCTTTCAAAGTCAGAATTAGAACCAGTCGTGATACAAATTAACCTCATATCCTTGGATTTTTCGTCCACACCTTTTTTAAGTCCTGTTAAAATTACACATCTTCCTGCTGCATTTGTGTATCCAGTTTTTAGTCCGTCAACTTCTGGAACAATTCCAAGAACGGGATTTGTGTTATACTCAATGAAATTTCTTTCAGGTTCTTCTAATTTTTCAATATTTGTATATTTTAAAACCTCAGGATGATATTTTAGTAATTCTGATGCCAGTTTAAACATCTCTCTAGTGGTCATCTTATTGTAATCTGTGATCTCATAATTTGTAAGTCCTGTTGGGTTGACCATTAGGGCATTTTTCAATCCAAGATCTTTGCATTTTTCGTTCATCATTTTTACAAAACCATCCGTTGTACCTCCAATATATTTTGCAAGTGCTGTTATGGCATCATTTCCAGATACTACCATGGATGCTTCTATTAATTTTTCTACGCTTACATTATCGCCTTCTTTTAGCTTGAAGGAAGATCCTGTAAGTGATGCTACTTCGTGGTCAATTTTTACTTCGTCATTTAGTGAAATTGTACCATCTTCTACTTTATCTAGGACTACAAATATAGAAACTAATTTTGAAGTTGATGCCATTGCACGAACTTCATCTAAGTTATAACCTTCCATAATTTTTCCTGATTTATAATCTCCAAGTAGATAGGACTTTGTAAGTCCTTCTAAGGGTACATCTTCTAATTTTTTTATTTTATCTGCTTCATATTGGTTTGCTTTTTGCACACCTTGTTTTGTCGGTACTAAAAAGTTTTGATTTCGAATTGCTAAGGGATCTACAACTTGATCTGATTCATTAGTATTCAAATTTTCATTTGTATTTAAACTTGAATTTTCTACTGCCTGATTGTTTTCAGCAATTACGATTGTTGGTGATGTTAAAAATATTATGGCAATAGATAAGTATAGAAGTAATTTCTTCATCTTACACCTCGGCAAATATTGTATCAAATTATAAATAAATTGTAAATTAAAGAGAAATACGCTTTTTTAATAATTTTATAATAGCCAATTTATCGGTATTAGTTATTAATATAAACACTAATGTGTTATAATAAAATTTATAAATTTTATAAATAAATTTATAAGGAGATTTTAATGGATAAACAAAAAATAGAAAAAGCTGTAGAAATGATAATCGAAGCCATTGGAGAAGATAAAAACAGAGAAGGTTTAATTGAAACTCCAGCTAGAATTGCTAGAATGTATGAGGAAATTTTTGCAGGTATAGGTAAAACTGCTGAAGAACATTTGTCAAAAACTTTTGAAATTACTGAAGACAATATAGTCGTAGTAAAGGATATAAATTTTTTCTCAATGTGTGAGCATCATTTTTTACCCTTCTATGGCAAAGCACATATTGCATATATTCCAGATCAAAAAGTTGCAGGTCTTTCTAAAATTGCAAGAACTGTGGAAACTTATGCAAAAAAACCGCAATTGCAAGAAAGACTTAGCATTGAAATAGCCGATGCAATGATGAAATACCTTGAAGCAAAGGGAGTTTTAGTTGTAATTGAGGCTGAGCATATGTGCATGAACATGAGAGGTGTTAAAAAGCCAGGGTCAAAAACTGTTACTTCTGTTTCTAGGGGAGTTTTTGAAACTGATGAAAAACAAAAGCAAGAGGCTTTTAGATTGATTAAATTCTAATGGAAGATATATATTTAAAAGAAACAAATATAATTGTAAAGAGTAAAATCTATAATAATTATTTAAGGGAACTTGAAGAGCTTGAAAGTGATAGGTTCTTCTGTAGACACGATTATGAACATTTTATATCGGTCGCTAGAATTTGCTACATTTTAAAATTAGAGGAAAATGTAGATGTTTGTAAAGACATGATTTATGCCACTGCACTATTGCACGATTTGGGTCGTGTTATTGAAATAAAAGAAGGTGTAAATCATGCCTTGGCATCAGTTACAATTGCAAGAGAAATTTTAAAACTCACAGATTTTTCAGAGGAAGATAAAAAAAGAATTTTAAATTGTATAAGTTATCATAGGAAAAAAGAAAAAGCAGAGGATGAATTTTTTAATATTTTTTATAGAGCAGATAAATTATCTAGAGCTTGTTTTAGATGTCCTGCTTATAAAGAATGCAATTGGAGCTTCCAAAAGAAAAATCACGAAATAATATATTGATGGGAGAATTATGGATTTCATAAATATAAAAGATCTTGAAGTTTATGCAAATCATGGACTTTTTAGAGAAGAAAAAAAACTTGGACAAAAATTTTTAATAAGTGCAAAGATAGGACTTAGTTTTAGAAAATGTGCAATAGAAAAAAACTTGGATGAATCCATAGATTATGGAAAATTATCCCACGAGTTATATGATCTATTTGCAAGTGAAAATGAAGATTTAATTGAGACGCTTGCATATAAATTAACAAAATTTATTTTTGAAAATTATGAAATTGCAGAGTCTGTCGATTTAACTATAAAAAAACCGTGGGCACCAATAAATTTGCCCTTGGACACGGCTTCAGTTAGATGTAATAAAAAGAGAAGAAATTATTATATTGGAATTGGCACAAACCTTGGCGACAGAGAAGGGTATATTAATAGTGCCCTTGAAATGATGGAAGATGAAGGTCTTAAAATTATAGAAAAAGCAAGTATAATTGAGACAAAGGCTTGGGGAAAAATTGATCAGAAAGACTTCTTAAATACAGTTGTAAAGGTAAATTCCTACGAAGATCCCTTGGACTTTCTTCATATTTTACAAAAAATAGAAATTGATTTGGGAAGAGTAAGACATGAAAAATGGGGTGAAAGGACAATTGATCTAGATATTTTATTAATAGATAGAGAAATCCACTTTACAGACGAATTAGTGGTGCCACATCCATATATTGCAGAGCGTGAATTTGTTTTGGAGTCTTTGAACGAACTAATTCCAAATTATTTTCATCCAATATTAAACAAAAAAATAAGCAAACTTTATGAAGAAGTGAAAAATGAAAATTAAGAAAGTTTGTTGCGGATGTCTCACAATTATTTTAGCTTTTTTAGGCATTATTTTTGTCATGAGCTTTTTAATAAATAAAGCATCAGAAAAAAGAGCTTTGGAAGAATTAAATTATAGGGAAACTTATATTGCTGAGACGGCAAATTTAGCAGTAAGAATTGCAAAGAAAAATAAGCTCTTTCCATCAGTTATGATTGCACAGTCAATTCTTGAAAGCAATTGGGGAAAGTCTAAGCTTTCACAAGAATATAATAATTATTTTGGAATAAAGGCAGTTAAAAAAGAGGATGGCATAGTATTTGAGACAGAAGAATATGTGGAGGATGAGGCTGGAAGGTACATGGAGAATTTTAAAAAATATTCTTCAAAAAGAGATTCCTTTAATCACTATGCAAAGCTTCTTACAACAGCAAATAGATATAATAAGGTCAAGACTGCAAAGGATTACAAAGAAGCTGCAAAATATATTCAAGAAGGTGGATATGCAACGGATCCTAATTATGCAAACAAAATAATATCTGTAATAGAAAAATACGACTTAAATAAATACGATGAGCAATAATCTTATTAGAAATTATTTTAATTAGAAGGGAGTATAAATGAATAAAAAATTACAAAACTTAATTCTCGCAATTTCTATAATAATACCCTTTGGATTTCATCTTTCAGGACTAAAAAGTGAGTTAGGTCAAGGAAGTTTCATGTATTCTGTATTTTGGGGAATTATAAATTACTTATTTTTAATGACTACAGCGGATTTTATTTCAAAATTTAATAAAATTTTAAAACTTCCAGGTTTAAAAATTAGAAAGAGAACTTATTTTATAAATATAATTGTTTACATAGGATTTTTGATTTTTGTAAATATATATTTTTTGCAACAGATATATTTAAGAAATGTAAAAATAATAAATTACTTGGCAAGTCCACTAGTTATAATTGGGTTATTTTTATTATTCCTATTTAATCTGCAAAATGGAAAGTTTCTTAAAAAAGAAGAAAAAGAAACAGATATATACGAAATTTCAAAGAAGCGTTCCTTTAGAGATGGCAATGATATTCTTGGAAATGTAGTTGGATCCTATGAACAGGGATTAGTTATAGGAACTTATTACTTCTCTTATGAAAATATGAAATCTATTTCCAAGTCAAAAGACGATGAAATAGTAATAAAGGGAAAAGATGATTCAAAAAATTATATTGTAAAAATTGGTTCTTTAAATTCCGCAAATCAAGTAATTATTGAAGTGAATAATGCTTTAAATCAAGGAAAAATTGACGAGAAAAAAGTAAATTTAAAAAAGATAAAAAACTTTTAGGAAAACATTGACAAAACAACTTTCATGCTCTATACTATAGTTAAGCTAGCTAATGAAAACAAATTGGTAACTAAGAAAAGGTGATTCCAATGAAGATTTTTAATTTATCCCGAAAGGGAAAAGTAGCAAAGTATCTCCTTTGAAAGTAGCTTATTGCTAAAGGTTGAATGCTTAATTTAAGAGATATAGAGCTATAGTTACATAACAATTGAACATTTATACTAAAAGACTCGAAAGGGTCTTTTTTAATTTAATTTTTAAATTCTAAAAGTAAGAAATTAAAAAATAATTTCTAATAAGATTATAAAAGTTCTTGACAAATGAATACAGATAATTTAAAGTGTAAATATAAAGCATATACACTTTAAATTACTTATGTTTTGAAAAACTTTGAGATTGCAAAAGCTTTTCATTCATAGTAAAGTCAAAACAAATAGGAGGTATACAATGAAAAAGAAAATTTTAACTATTTTACTTGTATTAGTAGCTGCAATTACTCTTGGTGCTTGTAGTGCAAACACTACATCTTACCTAGATGCAGCTGAAAAAGTTGGAAACTGGAAGGGAGCAAAGGTTTCAGGAAAATTTGACTATAATATAGAAGTTAAGGACCCTGAAAGTAAAGAAACAATTAAAATTAATTTCCCTGTTACAATGACTGGTGAACAAATTGGAAAAGACAAGGCTCATGTTTTAATGAATATGGACTTTTCAAAGTTCAAAGAAGTAGTCGCTAAACAAGCTAAGTCAGAAGAAGATTTGACAGGTCTAAACAAGGACTTCCCTAACAGTATTAAAATGGATATCTTTGTTAATGGCAACGAAGTTATTATATCAAAGGATATCTTTGCTATTGCTGGAAATGGATTAAAGGACATCAAGGAAGACTATATCTCATTTGCCGACGAAGCAAATGGTCTTTCTCCAAAAGCCACAAAATATTTTAGTTCTGAAGAATTTAAGGCTGATTTGTTAAAGTTAATGAATATTGCTTTTAAAGACGTAAAACAAGGAATTGACTACAAAGTTGAAGGAAATACTTATACTTTAAATGCAACTAGTGATCAAGTCATCGATGAATTTATTAAGGCATCTGATGGAGTTATGAAGAATTGGGATGCTGTTTCAACTAATTTACTTACAATCATTGATAAAGCTGGTATTCCAGTAACTGATGAAGAAAAGAAAGATTTCAAAGAACTTAATAAAAATTACAAAGCAGAAGATTTAAAGAAAGCTGCTAATGAAATTAAAGAAACTGTTAAGGGATCTAGCATTTCTGAAAAGAGCATTTTCGGAGAAAATAAATATACACAAGAAATTGGTGTTAACTTTAATTTTGCTGATTCTATAAAAGTTTCTGTTAAGGGAAATGTTGAAACAATTAAAGATGAAAATGTAAAAATTAACTTCCCTACTTCAGTTAAAAAATTAACTTTAGAAGAATACACGAGTTTAGTAATGCCAAAAATGGATGTAGTTACTGTAAGAGTAAATGGCGAAGACATTACTTTTGAAGATGCAGATGCTCTTCCAAAGATTATAAATGATAGAACTATGCTTGCAGCTCGTACTTTCTATGAAAAAATTGGCGCTAAAGTTGATTGGAACGGAAAAGATAAAACTGTAACTGTAACTAAAGATAATGATAAAGTTATTCTTACAGTTGGAGCAAATAAGGCTCTTGTAAATGGAAAAGAAGTCAAACTTGATTCACCAGCAACTATTATCAATGACAAAACTTATATTCCAGTAAGATTTGTATCCGAAGCTTTTGGTTATAAAGTTAAATACGATGCAAACGAAGGAATGCCAATAGTTGATATTTTTAACATCACAGAAAAAGAACTTGCAGATAAATTAGCAGAAATTGAAAAAGAAGATAATTATAAAATGATTGCTTCTATGAAATCATCTGGTCAAAAAGATGAAGAAATTATAAAGATGCTTAAAGATAGCTACAAGGGTGAAGAATTAGAAAAAGTTCTTGCAGCAAAAGAAGATCTTGATAAAAATCCAGAACTTCTAAAAAAATACCAAGACCAAATTAAAAAGGAAATGGAAGAAATTTTAGGAAAAGATTCTAAAGAAGAAGTAGCTGAAAAGAAAGAAAATAAAGAAGTTAAAGATGAGAAGATTGTTGAAAAAACAGAAAAAACTGCAGAAGAAGCAGCTAAAGTTTTATTTTCAGTAATTAAATAATTAGACAAATTATCCCAAGCCCTTGAGCTTGGGATTTTTATGCTTTTAGATAATACTTTTAAAAGTCTATAAAAAAATTGGTTCTTTGTCAAATAGTGTTGGTGAATAAAAATTAATGATATATGGTTTATGTCTTATGGCTTAAACCATATATTTTTTTATGGTAAAAACATAAAAAAATTCTTAATCTAAAATTATCAAAAG
>NZ_JABDSR010000026.1 GCF_012976305.1 Peptoniphilus faecalis | reverse complement strand
GAAGAGAAGATTTACTCTATTAATAGCCATGGTGATGCTGTTAACAGCAATGGCAACAAATGTATTTGCTTCATCAGCAAATAATAACTCAAAAGTCAGCCCTAAAGAATGGCAAGAATGGTTTAATGGTCTAAGTAAAGAGGAACAATTAAGTGTAAACTATGAGCCAAGTCAAGTTTTAAAAGCACTTAGTGCTAATGAAGTTTCAAAAGTTAATATTGACGACAAATATGAAACCAAAACCTTTTTGACAGAACTACAGAACCTATATCCGACCATGGAAAAAAAGTCTATAAATCAATATATATCATCTTATATTGAGATTTTCAATATGTACAGGGGTATGTATCCAAATCTTTCAAATAAGGCTATCGCAGAAAAAGCAAAAGCGAATATGTTAAATAAGATAGAGTATACGATTGATGATTCAGAGTATGAAGCTAAGGATATTATAATCCGCTCAGCTAAAGAACCTGATGGGTATGAAGCCATTGTCGACTATATAAATAAAAATCTCAAGCCTAATTACTACGCTACTTTGGACACGACAGAAGAAAATATAAATATTCTAAAAAGACATATTAATAGTTTACCAAACGAAGTCAAAGAATCAGCATTGTTATATATTGAGGATATGGAATCAGAAGATAATTTCGACGAAACAATTGCTAAAAAATATTTGAAAACAAATATTTTATATAGAAGCTCTGAAAAAGATGCAGCTTCAAAATGTGTTGCTTATGCAAAAGAGTATTGGAAAGATTATAATCCCAGTTATCCTGATTGGGATGTTGATTGTGCTAATTTCGTTTCTCAATGTCTGTATGCGGGAGAAAAAAAGATGAAACACGAATATCCTAAAATAGACGATAGTAGAAACTGGTTTTCTTATGGTTCAAAAAAAGAACCAAGCCAAGTATCTTCTACATGGCGTGGGGCAAATATGTTTAAGTGGCACTGGGTCTCAAGATCATATGCTTATAAGGATTTCGATCTGAGTAAAAATGGAGAACTTTCAAGGTTATACAACTATGCACAAGCTGGATACCCTATATCTTTTTTAAACTCTAAAGATGGCGCATATCATACTTTAATAATAACTGGCTTCAACAATAATACAAAAGATGTTGGCGTAAGAAACCATTCAGGTAGAGTCAATAATGAAAATACAGGTGTAAGATGGCTTAGTGGAGATAATGTTAAAGTAAGAGTATATGTCGTTTATAAATTATAACTAGGGTTTGATGAGTTAAGTGTAACAAGACAATACATTAGTCTTTTGGAACGAGGAGAAGCTCAACCAACGATTCCAGTAGGAATAGAAATTGCAAATAAACTAAGTACATGTATTTATACATTATTTGGTTTTGATAAATTTGAGTGTGAGCAGTGTCGTGGAGGCGCAGGAGGAAATTAAATGGTATATTTAAATCCACAAAGGTATAAGAATGGCGATATAGACTGTAGTATATAAACCATAAGAACACAATATATAAGCAAAAAATTCACAGGAGGTCAGTATGAAAAAGATTAAACTTTTTATTGGATATTTATTAGTGCTGGTATCGTTTTTAGCACCAAGTGTTGTATTTGCGGGCAGCTATGTAGATAAGGATATTAAAACAGAAATAGATGAAATATTGAATGATTTTAATTTTAAAACGCAAGGCACTAATATACATTTCTATAGTATGAGTGCTAATGATACTAAAGGTGAAAATATAGAAATAAGAAAAAATGATGGTCTTATATCAATTGTATCTGATGAAGGTAAAAGAAAAATTACTTTAACAGAAAATCTGGATGTAGTCTCTGTAGATCAATATGATATTGCGGATAGTTTATCCTTATACAGATGAAAATGAGAAGTATTTTATTGATACAGATAAAAAATATATTGATTTAATAGTATCTAAATATGTGCCTAATGATTACAACATTATTGAAGTAAAACCTATTTTGGATGGATTCCATCAGATTATTTGTTTGAAAGATAATCAATACGATATAACAAATTATTATGATTCATATAAAATAACAGTAGATTTTAAAACGCATACCGTTTTAGGGTTTAATCAGTGCCATGAGTATATTGTAAATGGTCTACCAAAGATTGATAGAAATGAAGCAATGGAAATAGCAATTAATTATTGTGAGAATAATAATATAAAATTCAATTATTCTGGGATTCCTTTGATAGAGTTGGAAGTCAGAAAAGAAAATGACTATTTTGAAAATAATTCGCTTGAAGGATTAAACGATATTGACTTAGAAATCTATGCCAATAGACAGTTAGAAAGACCATTACATTGTTCATATGTTGTTACATTTGATGATTTTTCTGTTTTGGTTGATGCTTATACCGGTGAAATAATAGGTGGAGATGAGTTTGCAGCGTCAAAAGATGGGGCTTCATATTATGGAACACATAAGGGCAAAAATACAAAATATTTTACTAGTTCAGCATCCAACATTAATTCTATCCTTAATTCGTTGGGATATAATTCATATACAGATTCAGCAGACAATGATAATGGGGTAAGCTTAAGAAGATTTGTTCGAGGAGATTGAAACAATTATGCGTTTGCATTTTCCGGTCATGCCTCACCAATATCTTTAGGAAATGGGTTAGAGTATGGTTATGTAAGATATTTAGGTCTAAACGATGTTACTTGTTGTTGGAAATTTGTTTTTTTAAATGGGTGTAATACGGCAGAAGATACAAGGTGGAGAGACGCTTTTGGTATTAGCGGATCTTCAAATGGGAAAATATTTTTAGGTTGGTATAAAGGGGTTAAACTAGGTACAATGTTAGATTTTACTGGAAATTTAAAGCATCAAGTCAGAAGAAATCCAAGCAAAACATTTTATTCTAATGTATTAAGAGCTATTGAGAAGCCAGGAACATATTATTATATACGTTTTTGGGGTGATAAAAATATATCAGGTAGAGTTTAGTAAATACCATGCAAGTGACTATGAAAAATAAAATAATTTTAAAATATTTAATATGTATTTGTTTAATATTTTTATTAATGGCATGCTCCAAGAAAATGAATTCGATTGATAATTTAGATAAAGTTAAAATAATTAGTACCTTAAAGGATTTCGGATATAATGAAAAAGATGGAGAAATGCTCTATAAAGAAAGAGAAAATCTGGATAATGGAGGGATAAAAATTGAGTCTTCTGAAGGGGCTATCTTTATTTTTGATAATAATAGTGATGTGATTCATGTAGATGCTTTATCAACTCTTAAGTGGGATGAAGATAGTGCGGAAGATTTAGAATATCCAAAAAAAGAATATGTAAAATTTATCAAAGATAAATACATTCCATTTGACTATACAGAAGAAGAAATAGGCTATTATACAAAAGAATATAAGATGCATTCTTTTTATAAAGCTAATGCTGCTAATATTTTCAACCCATACAATCAAATTAGAGTAGTATTCGATAGAAATAAGAACGCTATAATTCTATATGATAGTATAGATGACTTTATAATAAAAGAACCACCTAAGATAGATGAAATAAAAGCTAAAAATATAGCAAAAGATTTTTTATCAGCATCTAATGAAAAGGAATCAGAAAGTGTTCAAAATATTTCGTTAAAAGTAATCAAATCTAATAACTTTTTTAAGGATTCATCATTTTTAGTAGACAGTAAAAACAATATCAAAGTTCAAAAAGCTGGTGTTCTTCATTTAGCTTATGTTATAGAGATTGAAGATGTATTAATATATGTTGATGCTTATAATGGTAAAATAATTGGAGGAGATTCGTTTTAATTCATTACGAGATAAAAAAACTTAGCTAAGAAGCATCTAGAAAATCTAGGTGCTTTTTTGATGCCTAAAATTAAGGAGGTGAGATATTGGCAAATAGAATAAAAGGGATAACTGTTGAGATTGGTGGAGATACTACCAAATTACAGACCGCACTAAAACAAGTAAATACAGAGATAAAACATACCCAATCAGAACTTCGTGATGTCAATAAACTTCTTAAACTTGATCCAGGCAACACTGAACTTATCTCACAAAAGCATAAGCTATTAGGTCAGACCTTAGAAGAAACAAAAAATAAATTAACCTCTTTAAAAGAGGCTCAGAAACAAGCTGAACAAGCTCTTGCAGAAGGTAATGGAGAGAAGCTAAAAGAAGAAAAGGCTAAGTTAGAAGAAGAAATTAGAGAAAAAGATAATAAGATTGCTCAATTGAATAAAGAAATTGAGGATCTTAAAAACTCCAATAATGATGAACTAATAGCAGAAATTACTCAGCTTAAAGATGAATTAAAAAGATTACAAGATGAAAATGCAAAACTAAAAGAAGATTATTCATCTACAAAATGGGAGTTAGAAGCTGAGAAAGAGAAGACCGACAAAAACGAAAATAAAATCAAAGAAATGCAAGAAAAGCTTGAGTCTTTAGAAGGGGAACTTGCAAATAAGACTAAAGAAATTGAAGATAAAGATAATAAAATTAAGGGGTTGGAAAAAGCTCTTGATGAAAAAGATACTAAGATAAAAGACCTTGAGTCTAAAAAGAAAGAGACAGAAAATTCTAAGTCAGAATGCTGTAAGAAAATTGAAGAGCTTCAAAAGGCTATTGATAGTTTGAAAGAATCTTCTGAAAATACAAAAAAAGAATTAGAAGATAAGATTAAAGGACTAGAAGAGAAACAAAAAGCTTCTGATGAAGAAATTAAAAAGCTAAAAGAAGAATTAGATAAGAAAATTGAAGAAGCCAAGAAGTTAATCGAGGAAGCAAATAAAAAAGCAAAAGAAGAACTTGAAAAGCAAGCTAAAGATGAAAAAGACAAAAACCTAAATCAAGACTTATCTAAGAAATTAGATGAACTTCTAAAACTCCAAAAAGAAAACAAAGAGAAGAAAGAAGATAATAAATCTCAAGATAAGAAGTGGGACGAACTTTTGAAAGCTGATGACAAGAACATTCTAAATCAATTTGATCTTAACAAGATGAAAAAGCAAGAGGAACAACAAGACAAAAAGCAAGTTAAAGATGAAAAAGAATTTGCAGTTTTCCAAGTTGACAAAAACTTCTATAACATTATCAACAAAGATGGTAAGACAACAGTCTACATGGATGTAAAAACTTATATGGATCAAGGAAGAACTATGATTCCAGTAAGATATATTGCTTATACTCTAGGTTTTAATGTTGAGTATGACAATTCTACTCGTGAAGCTATTTTCTCAAATAAAGAGAATAATATCTTAGCTAAAAAGACATTAAGACTAAATATTGATACTGGTGTTATGAAAGATTCAGATGGAAAGGTATTCAATTCAGATGTTAAGCCAGTGATTATAAATGGAAGAATTCATGCTTCAATTTCAAATATTGCTAAAGCTTTTGGAGCAAGTCATGGAGATATTAAAGATGGTAAAAACCAAACAATAGAATGGGACAATGCTAGAAAAGCAGTCTATGTATTTAAAAATGTAAAATAAGAAAGGATAGAAAAATGAATAAGAGTATTAAACGAGGAGTAGCCATAGCGTTACTCCTTTTTACATTTACAGTACCAAAAGCTACATTTGCGATGACAAATGAAGGACAGATTGAAAGTCAAAACGAATCAATCTATGAACCACAAAAAGAAGAATTTGAAAAAATGTTGAAAGATGATGTTTTTACACCATCAAAAGAAGAAATTCCTTATCAAGATGTTCCAAGAATACCAGGAAATACAAGTGAAACAAATAAGCCTTCAAATAATCCTCCAAAGAAAACCCCACTTGTAAAAGGTGGTAATACAAAGGCAGTAAATAGTCTAGCAACACAGGAAAATAAGGCAAGAGGTTCGGTAATTGAAAATGTAGATAGGAATGGAAAAGATATTACACCAAGTGGAGATACAGAAAAAGATAAAGAAAATCCAGTAGATGTAAGACAATTTTTAACATTTCAAACTAAAAGTGGAAAAACTATGCACCTAATAGTGGATCACTCATCAAATCAAGATAATGTAAGGCTATTGACAGAAGTAGGAGAGCAAGACCTACTTAATATGATTGAATCAGAAGACAAAAATACTATAAAGGTTGAAGAGCCTAAGAAAGAAGAAGTAAAAAAAGAAGAGCCTACGGTTGTTCCAGTAAAAGAAGAAAAGAAAAGTGGAATAGGTTCATTTCTAATTATTGCACTTGTAATTGGAGGAGTTATAGTAGCAGGATATTATTTTAAGGTAGTCAAAGCAAAAGAAGATAGAATGTTGGAAGACTTTGAAGAAGATGATGAGGATTATATTAGTGAGTCAGAAGATGAATCTGACAATGAAGAAAGTCATGAAGAATCACTAGATGAAGATGATGAACTATTATAAGAATATTAAATTTAAGTACAATTGAACTTTTGTCCCAGATATGATATGATATTTGGGACAAAGGAGGATTGTAATGAGTTCATATACAGAAAAAATATCGGATAAAATAAATGATTTTGACTCACATAAAGTATTTTTTGCTAATGACTTTTTAGATATTGCTTCTTATGAAACTGCTAGAAAGACATTGAATAGAATGGTTAATGAAAGAAAAATTAAGCGTGTTATTGATGGCTTTTATTACAATCCAAGATATAGTGAATTAATTGGAGAGTACGAAGCAGTATCAATTCACGAATTAGCACTTGCCATAGCAAGAAAATACAATTGGAATATTGCACCATATAATAGCACAGCCTTAAACCTATTAGGACTTTCAACACAAGTACCAACACATTATAAATATATATCTAGTGGAAGATATAAAGAATATAAAATTGGAGATACAATTTTAGAATTTAAAAAAGTAAATCCAGGAGAGATTGCTAATATGTCCCTAAAGACAGCGACTGTAATTCAAGCAATTAAGTCTTTAGGGAAAGAAAATATCAATGCCAAAGTTATACAAAAGATAAGAGAAAACTTAGCTGAAAAAGAAAGAACAGACTTAATGAATGAATCAAAATCAGTTCCATCATGGATATATGAAGTAATAAGAGAAATTTCTGAGGGCAAAAATGAATAGGTTTTATATAGGAAACAAGGACGATTTAAGAGTTTTAATAGTAAATACAGCCAGAAAGAAAAATATATCTGAAGCAGTCATTGAAAAAGACTATTGGGTTACTTTTATCTTAGACTATCTATTTAATGAAAATAAATGGAAAGAATATTTTACTTTTAAAGGTGGAACATCACTTTCAAAGTGTTTTGGACTTATAGAAAGATTTTCTGAAGATATAGATCTAATCTTAGATTGGCGAGTATTAGGATATGAAGAAAAAGAACCATGGATAGAAAGATCAAATACCAAGCAAGATAAATTCAACAAAGAAGTTAATGAAAAGACAGAAGAATTTTTAAGAGATGAATTTTTAAAAGTTTTAGAAAAAGATTTTAAAGACTTGGACTTTGTATTTTCCATTGATACAAGTGATCCACAGACAATTATGTGTAAATATCCTAAAATCTTTGAATCTAATTATTTAACACAAAATATAAGACTCGAAATAGGAAGTCTTGCAGCATGGACACCTGCAATTGAAGTGGAAATCCTGCCAATAATTGGAGAAGCCTATCCAAATGTTTTTAAAGAAAAAACTAATATAAGAACAGTATCAGCAGAGAGAACTTTTTGGGAAAAAGCAACAATTTTACACCACGAAGCAAATAGACCAGAATCTTCTCCTATGCCACATAGGTATGCAAGACACTTTTATGACTTATATAAAATAGCAAATTCAGATTTCAAAGACAGAGCCTTAGAGGATAAGGAGTTATTAAAGAAAGTAACTGAATTCAAAATGAAGTTTTATCCTAGGAAGTGGGCAAAGTATGAAGAAGCATTAGATGGTAGATTAAAATTAGTCCCAAGAAAATACCGATTTTCTGAAATAGAAAAAGATTATAAGGCTATGTCAGAAATGATATATGGAGAATATCCAAACTTTGAAGAGATTATAAAAGTTCTTCAAGAACTAGAAAAAGAAATTAATAAGTAAATCGAATTCTCCCGAAAACAATATATTATTCGGGAGAAAAACTTTGAGCGAGAGAGAAATCTTTCGCTCTTTTTTTAATTTAAGGAGGTATTAATGAAGTTAGTAATAGCAGAAAAGCCAAGTGTAGCAGTTACAATTGCAAAAGTAATTGGAGCAAGAACAAGAAAAAACGGATATTATGAGGGGAATGGATACATTGTTTCTTGGTGTGTAGGTCATTTAATTCAAATGGCAAGTCCAGATAAGATTGATGAAAAATGGAAGAAATGGACAATAGACACTCTTCCTATAATTCCAGAAGAATATATTTATGAATTATCTAAAAGCACTAAGAAACAATATGGAGTTTTAAAGAAGCTTTTAAACGATAAGAACATCGACACAGTAATAAATGCTTGTGATGCTGGAAGAGAAGGAGAACTTATCTTTAGGCTTGTATATAATCAAGCTAAATGTAAGAAGAAGATTCAAAGACTTTGGATATCTTCAATGGAAAACAAAGCTATTGAAGATGGATTTAGAAATCTTAAAAACGGAGAAAATTTTGAAGACTTATATAGATCAGCAAGTGCAAGAGCAATTGCAGATTGGCTGGTAGGAATGAATCTAAGTAGGCTTTATTCTTGCATTTATAAGGAAACATATTCTGTTGGTAGAGTACAAACACCAACTCTATATTTAATAGCTAAAAGAGATAGCGAAATAAACCTATTTAAGAAGCAAAAATATTATACAGTTGACCTATCTTATGGAGGATTGAAACTTGTATCAGATAGGATTGATA
>NZ_JABDSR010000025.1 GCF_012976305.1 Peptoniphilus faecalis | reverse complement strand
TTAGCAGTTTTTGGACTTGGAATTGTTTTTCCCGTATCTATTTTATTCATGATTTGTTACATTATCCGTATTTTTCAACATCATTCAGTCTAGTTTTTTAATGAAGCTTCAAGAATATACCCTTTCTATCCTTATCAGTCTTTGCTTAATCATCCACATCTTCATCACTCATCAATTGGAGGATACTTACACTTACCGTCATACGGAGGGTCTAATGTAACAGAATTTTTTTCATCGATAATAGTTAATGTCATTCTATTAAATTTTAATGAATCGTATTTTTTATGCGTCCACACATCATAATGATAATAATATTTATTGTTTATATCATCATTAAAAGTTACAACTACCAAGTATCCTCCTTGTTTCCAGTCTTTAAAAAATCTTTTACTATTGATGTTTTCAGAAGCTATTCCTTGTTTACTTATATAATTTTCAAAGCTTCTCTGTGCTAATGCTTTTTGTAATGGGTATTGGTATATAGCTGTACCAAATATGATTATACCTACTACTAATAATATCATCTTTTTTTTCTTTATCATAATACTAAGTCCTAGTAAGTGTGCTTGTAGCTTAAACTGTGTATTGTATCTGGTAAATCATATGGTAACCTGTATCCTATTGTTGGACCGTTAGCTTGATGGGATGATGGACCATAATAATACGCTTGCCATACCAATTTAGAACAATAAGTGACGTCTGTACTAGCTAAATTACCAGTTATCTTATATTCTGCATTAGAACCCGCATAAGTATTAACTGCCCAATTTGCAGCCGCATTAGCTACCGTACTGCTATTATGTCTATATACTTTTGTCCATGAAGTTCTGTTTTTATTTGTGTAGTTGTTATGCCAGCTAGAAAACGCAATATATCCTGGATGATATCCTGGTCCTGCAATGTGGAAAACATACCCACTAGAAGTTGCAATCCCAGCATGCCCTAAAATCCCAGCTGAGCTTGTTCCATTTGTTATTATAACGTCTCCCTTTTTAGGTGTAAAACTTGCTCTTGCCATTGTGGCATCAGAAGAATACACTTCATAAAAATCTGTTGAGTTAGATAGTATCTCTTCTAATTTCTGAGAGGACTCTACTAGATTTTTCCACTCGTCATAACTAACATCTTCTCCTAATATGCCCTCACTTATATACTGTTCATATTGAGTATACGAAGTATTAGCTTGATTATTTTCTTGTGCTAATGCTGAACTAGGTAAGAATATTCCAACCACCAGACATAGTATTAACGAAACCATCCAAAATTTATTAAACTTTTTCATAATTACCTCCATCATATAATTTTGCTTAACCTCAATATATTTGACATTAAAATCAAATATATTCTATTTTTCCAACTGTTATTTCTTGCTATATTATAGAATATAGCTTCTAAACTAATCGCCATTACTATATCTCATAGGATTTAAATCCACTATTTCAACTCCTCACTATCTTACATATGAATTTATCTTTACCTTTCCTGATAATGTTTTATTTGTTTAATTTAAAATATATTTGATTAAATATAATTTTTTCAATTATAAATCCATCCTAATATATAAATAATCTAAATCTCTCTAATACCTTGATTTACTTATAGCTTAAATTCTTTAGTTTTTTATATCTCTTAATAAAACCAATCATGATTGCTATTAATATTGCAAGCATGATAGAGAAAATCCATATAAATACTCCGTAGTGCTTGCTTAGCCTATAAATATTTTCGGCATCTGTATTGTTTGTAATTTTTGCCATATTTATTGATTGAATATAGTCGCCCAGATATTGCCCAATAAATAATCCGATTACATTTGCTAAGGTTATGGCATAAGAAATATACTTTTTATCTAGGTAGGTTAATATTAAGACTCCTAGCCATATATACAAGTAGTATCTATGGCTAGTCCATTCAAATACATACACATTATTAAAATATTTTCTTGAAATTACAAAAGTTAAGATAAAAATAAACATCTGTATAATAGTGTGTTTTAATTTATCAATAGTAATTGATAGCTTCATCGTATCCAATACTCCGTAGCAGATATCCAAAGAGAGCCTGAACCAGGTTTATAAAATCTATCTATAGTATTGTTCCAACCATTTACTATTCTTATAAATTTATCTCCACTAGAATATTCTCTATAACCAACACCTAAAACCCAGTGCCAATCGACTATTCCATTTGCTAATAATATCCCTGTTATTCTATCATTTCTAACAGAATTCTTTATTCCATCAAAACTATTTACGCTACTATACTTTAATTCGTATCCTCTATTAGAAAAATATGTTTTTGTATCTCCTGCAATAGTCATTACTGGACCATTTCCAACTATCGCATGTACTTTTTTAAACGTTTCACGTTTATCTCCATTAATTTTTAATTTACTATAACCTCTATTATTAAAGTATAAAGCTATATTAGTTACAGCTGTTGCACCACAATGATTTTTAGCTAAATCACTTACTTCTCCAGTTGTAATCCAATCTGTGGAACTAGCACCACTAATTGTTCTCGACTCATAATTTCCACTAGGCATTTGTCCCCAATCATAGAATCCATAACCTCCTTTACCACTTAAAGAAATTGATTCCTTTATACTCTCTTTAACTGATCTAATTTCTTTGAGCAATTCCTGATTATCTTCCTTTAAATCAGGATAAATATCATATATTTCATCTGATTTTATATCTATCCTAAGATAATTATTTTTCTCAAAATTATTATTTTGATTAAAATATTTAGCAACAGAATCATTATTTAATACTTCTTCTATATCTTCATTTTTACCATATCCAAATTCAATTAATTCTGGATTATTAGGATTATTATTAACAATCGCATATCCAGTTGGACTAAAAGTTATATAATATGCAATCCTTGTATTTTTTGAATCATATATAGAGGCTATTTTTTCTATCTTTGAGCCATTTTTTAGTATATCTTCATCTTCATTTGAAGAATTTAATCTAATAGCTGCTGAAATAGCAATATCCATATATGATAACTCATCATTTTTGTATTCTTTAACCTTATCTATGCCTAAATCCTGTAGTTTTATTTCAGGCGAATAATCTACACTTTTTTGTTCTTCTTCACTTAATTTATTAAACCATTCTTGCCATTCTTTAGGGCTGACTTTTGAGTTATTATTTGCTGATGAAGCAAATACATTTGTTGCCATTGCTGTTAACAGCATCACCATGGCTATTAATAGAGTAAATCTTCTCTTCATTTCTAACCTCCTCATATAATTTTGTCTGACCTCAATATATTTGACATTAAAATCAAATATAATCTATTTTCTTACAGTTCTTTTATCTATATTATAGAATATAGCTTCTAAACTGATCACCGTTCCTATATCTCTGAGGGTTGCTATAATTTATATAGTTCAACCCACTTTCATATATTTGAAGCACAAGTCTTAACACACAGTTATCAACTACAATTTGGACACATAAACATTCCCTGTACATCTAAATCAAATCTTAAAATATACAAACGCCAAGCGCATTTGAAATCTCGTTAGCAGTTTTTGGACTTGGAATTGTTTTTCCCGTATCTATTTTATTCATGATTTGTTACATTATCCGTATTTTTCAACATCATTCAGTCTAGTTTTTTAATGAAGCTTCAAGAATATACCCTTTCTATCCTTATCAGTCTTTGCTTACTCATCCACATCTTCATCACTCATCAATAGGAGGATACTTACACTTACCGTCATACGGAGGGTCTAACACCATAGATTTTTCAATATCCGTAATTTGTAAAGTAATTCTATTGAATTTTATATGTTCATTCTTTTTGTGTGTCCATGGTTGATAGCGATAAATGTATATATAGTTCGGATCATCATCAAGAATTACTATAATTTTATATCCCCCATCTTTCCAATTTTTGAATACTTTTTTGCTTTTGATAATTTCAGGCTCTATGCCTTGTTGACTTATATAACTTTTAAAGTTTTTCAAAGCTAGCACCCTTTGAATCGGGTATTGATATATTAAAAAACAAGCCAGAACTATAGATAATATTATAAGGATAATTTTCGTTTTTTTCATCTTAAATCATTGCCTTAATAAGTGTGTTGATAGCTTAAATTGTGTATTGTATCAGGCAAATCATATGGTAATCTATATCCCCATGTAGGACCGTTAGCTTCAGCTGGCACTGGACCATAGTAATATGCCTGCCATACTATTTTTGAGCAATATGTTACATCGGTACTGGCTAAATTTGGCGTAATCTTATATTGTGCATTAGAGTCTTTATATTTTTCTATCGCCCAGTTAGCAGCATGGTCCGCAACAGAGCTATTCTTATGTCTATATACTTTTGTCCATGAACTTCTGTCTTTATTTGTGTAATCTGAATGCCATTTAGTGAATGAAATAGTTTTTGGATTCTCACCTTTTCCAGCTATATGAAGTATTTGACTACTAGAAGTTGCAATCCCAGCATGCCCTAAAATCCCAGCTGAACTTGTTCCATTTGTTATTATAACGTCTCCCTTTTTAGGTGTAAAACTTGCTCTTGCCATTGTGGCATCAGAAGAATACACTTCATAAAAATCTGTTGAGTTAGATAGTATCTCTTCTAGTTTCTGAGAGGACTCTACTAGATTTTTCCACTCGTCATAACTAACATCTTCTCCTAATATGCCCTCCCTTATATACTGTTCATATTGAGTATACGAAGTATTGGCTTGATTATTTTCTTGTGCTAATGCTGAACTAGGTAAGAATATTCCAACCACCAGACATAGTATTAACGAAACCATCCAAAATTTATTAAACTTTTTCATAATTACCTCCATCATAATTTCAATCAACTATCTTTTCATCATTTGAATTTTTGAGTTATAAGTAAATACACTTGCATTAATAGAAAATATTAATCCACAAGTATTAATAGTGCTAATATTTTTTTATTTCATTCATTGCATATCTTCCTTATCTAATTCCGATCTATTTAAATTTTAAATATATTTAATCTTATCTAATTTTTTCAATTCTAATTTTATCAGCTCTATTGTTCTTGTCTTTACCAATTATTGTTAACTTATAAGAGTCTTCAATGTAAAATTTCCAATAATAAACTCCACTGCCTAAATCATTATGTTCATACTTTTCTAAATAATCCCATATATCTGGACTATCAAAATTATTAATAACTCTTTTTAGAGTATTTATCGTTAATTTCATAATAATATATATCTTACAGAGGGGATACGCCCCTCTGTAAGATTGTTTTTTTAGTATCTAATTATATAGTATCCACAAAATGTTGGATAACTAAGATTTCCATAGTCTCTATCACATTCTTCTGGATCATAAATATATTTACCAGAAGCATCTTTATAAGATAGTTCTGAAAGTCCTCTTTTATGAGACCAACCACCATCTTTATCTTGTCTATACCAATGGTAATCATATCTTCCAACAACTAACGCAACCTTATATTCTCTATATCCTGGTCGCTCACTATATGACGAACGTCTAAGCTTATAATCTAATTCTGGCATATCTCTATATGCTGCATTGATTATATCTCTACATGTTAAATCAGTAAACATTCTGCCAGATATTTCACCGGGTTGAAGTTTATGACCTCTCGTTTTAGATTTTACATTTAAAGCATATGCATAACAGTTTGCATACTCCTTGTTTTCATTCCAATAACTTGGATTGTATGGAAACTCATATCCACCAGTAGGCATTTTAGTTGAACGCAACTCTATGCTTTCTTTAGTTTCTTCTTTTAATCGTAGGCTATCAATTGCTGTTTTAGATACTTTTGTATCACCAAACACTTTTAAAACTTGACTTGGAACATAATTAACTGCTAATTGTTCTTCTTTTGAAAGAGAATTATACCAGTTTAACCACTCCATATCATCATCTGTGAATCTAAGTTGTTTTGATGATGCAGGCTCATAGTTTACACTTAATTGTTCCTCTTTACTTAGACCATTAAACCATTCTTGCCATTCTTTAGGGCTGACTTTTGAGTTATTATTTGCTGATGAAGCAAATACATTTGTTGCCATTGTTGTTAACAGCATCACCATGGCTATTAATAGAGTAAATCTTCTCTTCATTTCTAACCTCCTCATATAATTTTGTCTGTCATCAATATATTTGACATTAAAATCAAATATAATCTGATTTTCTAACCGCTGTTTCTAGCTATATTATAGAATATAGCATCTAAACTAATCGCCATTACTATATCTCATAGGATTTAAATCCATTATTTCACCTCCTATCTATCTTACATATGAGTTTATCTTTACCTTTCCTGATAATGTTTTATTTGATTCATTATCAATCGTAACAACATATCTACTTCCTCTATTAGCCTTAACCTTTAATATTGAGTCTGAAGAAAAAAATTTGTTATATATAATTTTTCCATCTTCTTCAATAATTACCTGATATTTAATTCCACCTGAGCAAGACATATCTTTTAATCTAACTGTAAAACCATCATGAACTGGACCTGTCCAGGTATCCATGTTAAATTCATAGTCTATCTTATCAAATCTACTTAATCTTATATTCTCATCAACATTTGCTGCTCTAAGACCTGTCCTCGATACTTCTCCTAATTCTAACTTTTGATACTCTTCGTCACTTATTATTTGAACCTTATCTCCAAATTCCGAGTTTATATTAGTGACTATATCACCTACTGTATCAATCCTATCTTGATTTAGGTCAGCCACATTAGCAAATACCGGTAAACAAAATGTAAACGCAAACATAAAAATCATCAAACCTGCAAGTGTCTTTTTCCATTTTTTCATAATAAGCATCCTTTCTTTATTTGGGTTTAAATTTAAAACAAAATTATTTGTATTGCTTTTTATTTCTAATAACTTTAGCATTGACATGCAATATTCTTTTCTATTTTTTATTGTGTCGCCTAATTGTTGAACCACTAGCTTATCGCAATTTATTTCTATATCTTGGTCTATATATTTTAAGCTTAGCCATAAGAGTGGATTGTACCAATATAGGCAGGCTACAATATTTATCAGGTGGGTTAGTAAAATATGAAATTTCTTTATATGCATTAGTTCATGGATCAAAACATGGTCTAGTAATTTCTCATCAGCTAAGATATGATCTTGTAGGATTATCCTAGGTCTTAAAATTCCAAAGGTAAGGGGTGTTTTAAAATTGTTATTTATATAAATCCTTACTTTTCTTTTTAATCCAAATTCACTTATTTTTTCTTTGCATAAAGTATTATGGGTAAGGGTAGAGCCTTTCATAACTTTATGAAATTTATAAATTTTTATTCCTAGGTAAGTAAAAATCAAAATCGAACCTATTATTCGGTTTATTTTAAAAAATATATAGCCTATTTTCTTTACTAGCCATCCAAGGCAAGAATTAAAGTAATTTGTTATAGTAAGTAAATATGATAAAATACTATTTTCCTTTGCACTTTCTATTCCTAGCTTAAGTTCATAGGGACTTACTAAATAGATTAATAATACTATCCACAAAATAATACTTGCTGACCTAAAGGCTTTTTTATTTAAGATTGGTCTAACTAAAAGAATAACAACTAGTAAAAAAAGACTTTTTATAGATTTTTCTAGAGTAATTACCCTAACTAGACTTATTGCCATCCTTGTCTTCCTCTTGTTCCTCTTCGTCAAAGCTATCTATTAATTTTTTCATTTCTTCTATTTCTTCTTTTGTAACTTTTTCATTTTGCAAAAACGTTTTACACATATTTAGAAGTGATCCTTTGAAAAGTTTATGAAAGGCTTCTTTTTGCTTATTCAAAAGAGCATCCTCTCTTGATACAAGGACTCTAATTGTATATTTAGGGTATCTTCTAGCTATCGCCCCTTTTTCTACTAATCTTCCAAAAAATGTGTAGCAAGATGTTTTACTTATATCGTACTTTTCCATCAATATTTTTGATAAGGCAAGAGCTTGAATTTCTCCATTTTCGTCTAAAACATCGCCCTTCCATAATTCTTCCATTACCAGTAGTTCTCCATCTGAAAATTCCAACTATATTTCCTCCTTTATAAATTACATTTTCATTTGCTTTTGCATTTTTATATCTTTAATTATTTTCGTTTTGAGTATGTCATAATTTTAAAAAAGAGTCAAGTGTTTTGACCATTTAAAATGATAATTTTTATATTTTAATACATCTCCGTTCAGTTTTAAATCTCTCTTTCGAATTCATCTTCAAAACTAATAATATCATTAGGTGTGTAAGATAGAGCCTTACATATTCTTTCTAAATTTTTAAATGTAATTGGTTTATCCTTGCCCATTTGTGCCATAACATTTGTTGTAAGTCCTGCCATAGCTATTACATCTGTTTTTTTAATCTTTTTTTGCTAACTGTATCCATAATGGTTTATAGTTAAGTGCCATAATATCCCTCTTTTTCTCTTTATTAGATTTATTTAATTATAAAATAAATATTGATTTCATTCAATCTTACATTGATTTAATATTTTGTTTTAGAGAATTTGTTGTGTTATTCCGTCCTTATCTTGCCATAAATTGCTTAATACCTTGAGATTTAGCACCAGGGTTATCATTACCATAACCTTCCATTAAGTTAATAACTCCCCATGCACCTAAACCTGCACCAATTGCAGTTACAAGTGTCTTTAAAACTCCAACTCCAGCTGTAAAAAATTCCATATTATTCCTCCTCGTTTTCTTGTCTTTTTTCTATTTTGTTTAGTGATTTAACTATAAAATTCTTGTAGACCTTATCTCCTTTTTTTCTTTGAAATATCCCAAGACATGGATTAGATCTCCTTTTTCAAATTCTTTTACAATTTCTACCTTTTCTCCATATACTGAGCAATTTGTATATTCTTTGCCATTTCCATATTTTTTAACAAGAGCAAAATTTGCTACTTGAACACTTTCTCCATCTTTTTCAAATTCTGAAAATTCAGCTTCCTTAACTAAATTTGCATTAATATTTATCATTTCTCTATCCATTAATTTCTTCTCCTTAATCTAAAAATTTCAATTAAAAAAGCGACTGAACTTATATTTCAATCGCTAAATGCCTAATATATTAAATTGTTTTAAGTGGGACTTCTTATCCTTACCATTTAAACCTCCTAATTTTGAGTATAAAAAAAGACGATAGAATAACTTTACGCTTTTCTATCATCTATTGTGTTTATTGAACATTTATTTAATTGTTTGACTCTGCAAGCTGGAATTTTTTAATCTATTGATTTTTCTCAAAAAGCAAGCTTCCTATAAAGTTACCAATTACTGAAATTATCCCATATGCCAATATATAAATAGCTGCACTATCGTTGTAAAAGATAAATATAGTCGGTATAAATAACAACATAACAAACAAGGAAAATAACCAATTAAACGAATTTTTCATTCCATAAATCAATGAAACAATTAAGCATATAATTGGAATTGCAATTAATAAAATGAACATACCACTTCCAGTATCTATAATAAGAAATGGCGCTAGATAAAATGCAAGAATGATTATAATCAAATATATTAACATTTTTCTAAATTTTTCCATAAAAACACCCTCATAAATTCTAACCTATATAGCTCTTTTATATTAAATATACCCTCGTCCATGTAGTTATAACAGTAAATATTACAATCTTGTAATCACTGTATTTCCATTTAATTCAGTCCTACCTTTTTGCTTTAAATTACTCTTCCACATCAAATAAGTTTCTCTTATCATGATCTTCCAATAACTTGTAATTCTTATGCTTTGTAATATCGAATTTATCAGACAAGAAAGGTCTTACTCCTCTTAGCTGGTATATGCACTTACCACCATCCATTACAGTTATTACATCTTGGCTCATAAGTTCCTTACCAGTTTTTTGGTAATTTAGACCAAAAGATTTTTGATTTGACCTTGTTTCTGATGTGTTATATAGGTCTATGGTTTCTTTTCCTAAGGTTTCTGATAACTCTTTTACTGTTGTTTTTTCTTTTCCTCCTAGAAAGAGTGTTGAGTCACAGTTACCAACTATTGTATCTGCATGGTCTTTGTAAATTGCTTTTAATTGAGATTGTGCTTGCAGTATTATACTTGCTGATATTTCTCTTGAACGAATTGTTGCAATCAATTTTTCAAATTTTGGAATTAAGCCTAATAGCGATAGGTAAGCCTCTGGTTTTACCACCTCGGGCTTTTCCCCCGCTCCACACCGTGCGTGATAGTTTCCCATCACACGGCGTTCCACCGGCTAAATCTTACTTTTTAGTGCCTATATAGTCC
>NZ_JABDSR010000024.1 GCF_012976305.1 Peptoniphilus faecalis | reverse complement strand
GGACTATATAGGCACTAAAAAGTAAGATTTAGCCGGTGGAACGCCGTGTGATGGGAAACTATCACGCACGGTGTGGAGCGGGGGAAAAGCCCGAGGTGGTAAAACCAGAGGCTTACCTATCGCTATTTGGTTTGATTCCTAAATTTGAAAAACTAATAGCGACAATTCGTTCAAGAGAAATATCGGCAAGTATAATACTGCAAGCACAATCTCAATTAAAAGCAATTTACAAAGACCATGCAGATACAATAGTTGGTAACTGCGACTCTACACTCTTTCTAGGAGGAAAAGAAAAAACAACAGTAAAAGAATTATCAGAAACCTTAGGAAAAGAAACCATAGACCTATATAACACATCAGAAACAAGATCAAATCAAAAATCTTTTGGACTAAATTACCAAAAAACTGGCAAGGAACTTATGAGCCAAGATGAAATAACTGTAATGGACGGTGGTAAATGTATATACCAGCTAAGAGGAGTAAGACCTTTCTTATCAGATAAGTTTGATATTACAAAACATAAAAATTACAAGTTATTGGAAGATTATGATGAGAGAAATGTTTTTGATATTGAAAAGTATGTTACACGAAAGGGTAAAGCTAAGATAAATGGTAATACAGTGATAACCAGATTGTAATATTTACTGTAAGAGTCTATACATGCGAGGGACTATATTATATAATAGAACTAGATAAATTAGAATTTGTGGAGGAGAAAATGATGGATAAATTAAGAAAAGAAATTGCAATTCAGCAGAAAAAAGGATTACCATTTATCATGGCATCGGTGATTATATGGCTTCTGATAGTACTTGTGTCAATTTTAGATATCAATATGAATATGAAAAATTTATTGGTGTTTTGCTGTTCATGCCCATTATTACCGCTGTCTTGGCTAATTGGTAAACTTATAAAGGTGGATATCTTTTCAAAACAAAATCCACTTGGACAATTAGGCTTCATTTTCACCTTAAATCAAATGGTTTATTTATTAATCGTTATGTGGGTGTTTAGTGCGGTTCCGGAAAAGATGATTATGGTATACGCTATGGTGTTTGGAGCACATTTATTTCCATATTCATGGTTGTATCAATCAAAGGGATATACAGTTGCTGCAATTTCCATTCCGATGATTTCTTTGATTTTAGGATGTGCATTAAACGGCACAACGGTTGCTGTTGCGGCATGTATTATTGAGATAGTATTTGCTTGTGTATTACATATGGAATTAAAGAAAATGGGAGATAACTAAAACAAATCCCAGTTTGTCGAGCCAAATAATTAAATAGGAACGCAAGAGATGATAGATAATTAAACTCTATCGTCTTTTTTTATACTCAAAATTAGGAGGTTTAAATGGTAAGGATAAGAAGCCCCACTTAAAACAATTTAATATATAAGACATTTAGCGATTGAAATATAAATTCAGTCGCTTTTTTAATTGGAATTTATAGATTAAGGAGAAGAAATTAATGGATAGAGAAATGATAAATATAAATGCAAATTTAGTTAAGGAAGCTGAATTTTCAGAATTTGAAAAAGATGGAGAAAGTGTTCAAGTAGCAAATTTTGCTCTTGTTAAAAAATATGGAAAGGGCAAAGAATATACAAATTGCTCATTATATGGAGAAAAGGTAGAAATTGCAAAAGAATTTGAAAAAGGAGATCTAATCCATGTCTTTGGATATTTCAAAGAAAACAAAAAAGGAGATAAGGTCTACAAGAACTTTATAGTTAAATCACTAAATAAAATAGAAAATAAGAAAGAAAACGAGGAGGTATAATATGGAATTTTTTACAGCTGGAGTTGGAGTTTTAAAGACACTTGTAACTGCAATTGGTGCAGGTTTAGGAGCGTGGGGAGTTATTAACTTGATGGAAGGTTATGGTAATGATAACCCTGGTGCTAAATCTCAAGGTATTAAGCAGCTTATGGCTGGTGGGGGAATTGTACTAATCGGTATCAAATTAATTCCACTACTTGCAAATGCTTTAAATTAGGAGAAAGTCTATGTTTGGTATCTTTGACAAGCTAACTGAATTTTTTAAGGATATGCTACTCGGAGGTATCAAAGCAAATCTTGAGTCCATGTTCTTAGATATAAATGACAAGGTAGGAGTTATTGCAACTGATGTTGGAAAGACGCCAATGGGTTGGAATGGAGAAGTATATAATTTCATAAAAAATATTAATGATAATGTGATTGTTCCAATAGCAGGTCTTATCATAACAGCAGTTTTATGTATTGAACTCATAAATATGGTTATGCAAAAGAATAATATGCACGATACAGATACTTTTGAGTTTTTTAAATATATTATAAAGATGTTTATAGCAGTCTACCTTGCAAGCCATGCCTTTGAATTTTCAATGGCAGTCTTTGATGTGGCACAAAATCTTGTAAACAAAGCGGCAGGGGTAATCACTACTTCTGCCACTGTTTCAGGAGATCAGATAGTTGCAATGGTTGATACATTAAAAGAAAAAGAGATAGGTGAGCTTTTAATGATATTAGTTGAAACAAGTCTTGTAAGGATTGCAATTCAAGGAATATCGCTAGTTATAACATTAATAGTATATGGGCGTATGTTTGAAATATATGTCTACTCATCAGTATCATCCATACCATTTGCGACTATGGGAAATAAAGAATGGGGTCAGATTGGAACAAATTATATCAAGGGACTTTTTGCCTTGGGACTACAAGGTTTGTTTTTGATGGTATGTTTAGGTATCTACACCGTTTTAATAAGAACGGTACAGGTTACAGATATTCACGCAAGCTTGTTTAGTATATTAGGATATGCTCTACTACTTGGACTTATGATGTTTAAGAGTGGAACAGTTGCAAAAAGTATTATGAATACGCACTAGGAGGAATAAATGTTAAAAAAGAAAAATTGTGCTTTATTGGGACTTGGAATTTTATTTGGAGGAACTTATGAGATCTTAAAAGAGAAAAAAAGAAATGAAGAGATTAGAAACTTAAAGAGGAGAATAAATATACTCGGAAGATGTCACAATGAATTTGTTATGTATCAAGGAGAATACAATGATAGAAATGAAGAAAAACAAGAAGAATTTGAAGAAAGAATTAACTACCTAGAAGAGGAAACAACATCTAATTATGACCATATACTTGAACTTTCCAAAGAAGAAGTAGAGGGAGATTAAAATGGCGTATGTACCAATACCAAAAGATTTGGACAAGATTAAAACAAAGGTTGCCTTTAACTTAACTAAAAGACAACTTATAGGTTTTTCTGTGGCAGGACTAATTGGCATACCAATCTATTTATTTATGAAGAAATATCTACCCAATGATGTTTCAATCATTGTAATGCTAATATTAACCCTGCCAATCTTTTTTATAACCTTATATGAAAAAGACACTTTAACTTTTGAAAAATATTTTAGATTTTTCTATCTTCATAAGTTTTATCAACCAACTAAGAGAATAAGAAAGGAGGCATACCTTGAAGCAAAGAAAAAAGCAAATCAGCGACTTAAATCTAAGGGAAAAACAATTAAAAAAAGACCGAAAGGAAGTAAGAAGGCTAAAAACAAAGAAAGATCCAACAAATAGTCTTCTAAGTGTACTTTTAAAGAAAGAGAAAAAGAGATTTACAGTTGAGGACACTATTCCATATATAAGAATGTTACCAGAGGGCATTTGCCAGTTAGATGAAAAAAATTATTCAAAGACAATTTCATTTCAAGATATAAATTACCAGTTGGCATTGGAAGAAGATAGAGATTTAATCTTTAACCAATTTGCCAACTTTTTAAATTCTTTTGATCCAAGTGTCCACATTGAACTTTCATATGTAAATCAATTAGGAAGAAATATAGACCTACAAGACGCAATTAAAATTGCTGATAAGGGAGACTTCTATGACGATGTAAGAAAAGAGTTTAGGGAAATGTTAAAGCTTCAACTTGCAAAGGGCAATAACGGACTTAAAAAGATGAAGTATATAACTTTTACCACAGAAGCCGATAACCTAGAGCAAGCAAGAGCAAAGTTAAATAGACTTGAAGTAGATATTTTATCTAACTTTAAATCTATGGGAGTAAGAGCAGAAAGTCTTGATGGCGAAGAAAGGCTAAGACTTGTTCACGATATGTTAAATCCAGACAAGAACTTTGATTTTTCATATAAAGATTTGAAGAAGAAAGAGTCTACAAAATCACATATAACTCCTAATATATTTAATTTTGCACCAGCAAATAATTTTAAATTTGGGAAATTCATTGGAGCAGTAAGCCATTTTCAAATACTTGCAAGTGAGTTATCAGACAGAATGTTATCTGAGTTTTTAGATATTGATGACAATATTTATGTAGCTTTTCATATAGATGTAGTTGAACAAGCAGAAGCTATTAAACTCATTAAGAGAAAAAACACAGACCTAGACAGAATGAAAATTGAAGAACAAAAGAAAGCCGTTCGTGCTGGATATGATATGGATATTATTCCATCAGATATAAATACTTTTGGGGCTGATGTTAAGTCCATGTTATCTGACTTACAAAATAGAGATGAAAGGCTCTTTGTAGTTACCATAGTAATGATGAATTTTGCTAGGACTAATCAAAAATTAGAAAACACCATTGCTCAAATATCATCAATTGCTAACAGACATAATTGTCAGGTAAAAAGATTATCTCATCAACAAGAACAAGGACTTGTTTCTGTCTTACCTCTAGGAGTTAATCAAGTCGAGATAAAAAGATTTTTAACTTCATCATCAACGGCAGTATTTATGCCTTTTACAACAGAAGAGCTATTTATTGATTCGGCAAATTCTTTGTACTATGGCTTAAATGCCCTTAGCCAAAACTTGATTATGGCAGATAGGAAGAAACTCAAGAACCCTAACGGATTAATATTAGGTACACCAGGTTCTGGTAAATCTTTCTCAGCAAAGAGAGAGATGGCAAATGCAATTCTTGTAACAGATGATGATGTAATTATTTGTGATCCTGAAGGCGAGTATTCAAACCTTGTAAAGCAGTTTAATGGAGAAGTTATTAAAGTTTCAGCAAAGTCAAAGGACTACCTAAATCCATTAGATATTAATATGAACTATGGAGATGGGGACGCACCTTTAAAAGATAAGGCAAACTTCATAATGTCCATGCTTGAACTTGTAGTAGGAGGATCTGGTCTTACTGCTGCAGAAAAATCTGTTATAGATAGGTGCTTGCCAAAGATATATCAAAAATATTTTGAAGACCCCAAACCAGAAAATATGCCAATATTAGGAGATTTATACGATATGCTCCTATCTCAAGAAGAGGGGGTTGGTAGAAAACTCGCAACAGAAATGGAAATTTATGTTAAGGGAAGTCTTAATGTCTTTAATAATAGGTCAAATGTTGACCTAAATAGGCAACTGCTTTGTTTTGATATAAAAGAGCTAGGAACACAACTTAAAAAAATAGGTATGCTTGTAATTCAAGACCAGGTTTGGAACAAGGTTTCCCTTAATAGAGGAAGCAAATCTACAAGATACTATATAGATGAGTTCCACCTTTTATTAAAAGATCCACAAACTGCTTCATATTCAGTAGAAATCTGGAAAAGATTTAGAAAATGGGGAGGCATTCCAACAGGTATAACTCAAAACGTAAAAGACCTTTTAACAAGTCAGGAAATTGAAAATATCTTTGACAATACAGACTTTGTTCTAATGTTAAATCAAGCATCTGGAGATAGAGATATTCTTGCTAAGAAATTAAAAATATCGCCTTATCAGTTAAACTATATTACTAATTCAAATGCAGGTGAGGGATTATTATTCTTCGGAAATACTATTGTTCCATTTATTGATAAGTTCCCTAAAGACACCATGCTATATAAGCTAATGACAACAAAACCAGAAGAAGCTAAGTAGGTGTGATATGGATAAAAAACTAAAAAAAGATTTTCAAAAGAAAATTATACGAAATAGGGACGCTCCTGAAAAGAATATGGATAGTAAACTTGTTCATTCAGATGATTATACCAATAAGATTATTAAGACTAAGGATAGGTTCGGAGATAAAATTTCAGAAAAAGAATCTAAACTTATTCATGAGAATGTATTAGCTAAAGATCAAAAACAAGATAAACTAAAAGATTTTCAGAAGTCTAAAAACAAGGAAAGAATCAGAAAAGAAGTTTTAGAAAATAAGGATAAGGCTGAAGAAACAAAACAAGCTAATTTTGAAATAAAGACAGATGAAAGCTTTAAACTTGATGAAGACTTAGATGTAGACTTCAAAAAGGTAAATTTTGATAGTGAAGACAGTAGAAATATTAATTCTAATAAATTAACAACAGATGATATTTCAGCTAAGGCTAAATCAATAAGCAATAAGAAGCTATCAAGTAGAAGACAAGTTCTTAAAAATTATGAGGATAAACTTATCCATAGTAAGGATAAATTCCAAGATAAAATTAACGAGAGAGAGTCTAAACGAATCCACACAAGTGAAGATAAACCTATTGAAGCAAAGAAAAGTAAGAGAATATATAGAAAAGATAAGCTTGTTAAAGATGAAGTAAGCAAGAACGAGGGTAATGCTAATATCGATAAAAAGCAAAAGCTTTATCAAGAAAAGAAGTTTAGAGATAAGGAAAAAATTTCTAAAGAGATAGATAAAGAAAATAAGCTAAGCGAAGTTGATACAGATAAGACTTTTGATAATTCGAAGGTTGAAGACAATAATCAAGAATTTATAAAAGATGAAAAGAAAACAAGCTTTAAATCTTCAGAACAACAGAAAGTTAATAAAAAGAAGACTTACTACAAAAGAAAAAATTATGAAAGTGATAAATTCACTCGAAAGAAGATTGATGACTTAAAAAATGAAGCTAAGAAAGCTACACCGAAAAACTCTAAGAAAGCACAAGATGTTAAAGACTTTATCTCAGATAAAAAGATTGGAGAACTTGAAAAGTCTAAAAGCAAGCTAAAGGATAATATTTTAAAGAATAAAACTAAAGGAAGTCTATCTTCTGGGGTTTTATTATCTGGAGCTAAGTCCTCAGAGTTAGTGAGAGATTATTTAAGTTCAGGATCTGACAATACTGGTGTAGAATCTGGAGAAAAGGTCGCTAATGTAAGCTCTAAACTCCAGCATGGAATAAGGAAGTATAAGCTAGATAAAAAGAAAAAGTCCTTAAAAAAGCTATCTAAACTTGATAAGAAAATAAGAAAGAGAAAAAGCAAGCTGGAGTTTGAAAGTGGCTTGGAAGATTTAAAAAAGTCAGACGCCTATATAAAGAAAAATAGATTTAAGAAGTTTTACCAGAGAAAACAAATGAAGAGCATGATAGCTAAAAAGCACGAAACAAGACTTGTAGATAGAGTTAAAAAAGCTATTTTAAGTTTAGGTAAGGCTTCTAAAGAGCTAATCGTAAGAAAAAGTAAGATGGTTCTATTTCTAGTAATAGGACTAGGTCTTATGCTATCAATCATGATTGGTGGCGGAAGTGTTGGTATGAGTGGACTAAGTAATTCAGTAAACTCAGTAATGACAACAACATACCTATCACAAGATACAGTTCTAAGTGAAGTAAATCAAGAATTTTCATCAATGGAATATGACCTACAATCACAAATCGAAAGTGTAAAGACAAGTCACCCTGGATATGACGAATATATCATAAATAAAGAAGGAGAAATTGGTCATAATACCCATGAACTTTTATCCTATATTACTTCAAGATGTGGAGAAGTAAAATCGGCATCTGAAGTAAAAGGAATTTTAAAAGAACTTTTCGATAAGATGTATAAGCTTGATTTTAAGGAAGAAATTGAAATTAGAACAAGAACAGTAGCAAGAACTAGATATGATAGTCGTGGCAATCCTTATACTAGCTATGAAAAAGAAGAGTACGAATATAAAAAGTTAATTGTAACTTTAAAGAAAAAAGAAATGGATGAAGTTGTTAGAGAAATATTTAAAGATTATCCAGACAATGAAGTTCATTATGAATCTCTTCTTGAAGCTAAGGGAAATATGGGAGATGTTTTTGGATCAGGTAATGGGGACTTAGGAGAAATAGTAGATAATCCAAACTTTGGAAATCCTGGTCTTGCTTTTGATTCAGCTACTGCCAAGGCTCTTTTTAATGAAGCAGAAAAACATATAGGCAAAAGATATGTGTTTGGAGCAAGTGGACCATCTAACTTTGACTGTTCAGGCTTTGTATGTTGGTCATTTACAAAGTCTGGTGTAAAGAGAATGCCAAGAACAACTGCATGGAGAATATACAAAGACTATTGTAATCCAGTGAGTCCAAGTGAAGCTCAACCTGGAGATATTATATTTTTCCACTCAACATATAACAGTGGAACACCTATATCTCATGTAGGAATATACGCAGGTAACGGAATGATGATTCACGCAGGAGATCCAATTCAATACACATCAATAAATTCAAAATATTGGAAATCACACTTTTATGGTTTTGGAAGACCAAGATAGAAGGGAGATATTATGTGAGCAGAAAGCTTATAAGTATTAGGAACAAAAAGAGAAAAATAGAAGAGAAATTGAAAGATTTAAATGCAAAATACAAGGAAATTTGCGATGAAGAAATAAAAGTTGAAAATGAAGAAATAATTGTAACTCTTAGGAGGAACAATATTAGCTTGGAAGAATTAATGGAGAAAATCAATGATAGAAAAAGAGAAGAAAAATTAAAAGAAAAGGGGAATATTCATAATGAAGAAATTTAAGACGAACAGACTAAGAGCCTTTTTTATGGCTCTTTTATTAATTTTAACATCAACCTCAACTACTAATGTACTAGCTAAAGCTGATGATACAGATGGTAGTAAAAAAGTTATAGAGAGTTCAATAAGTAAAATTAGTGATTTAGAAAATCAGATCAAAGACTTAAATGATAAGAAACAAGAAGATCAATCAAAGATAGATGAATTAAAGGAAAAGTTAGAATCTTGCAAAGATAACGGAGAAAAACTAAAACAAGAAAAAGATAAGCTTGAAGAAGAAATTAGAGATAAAGACAATAAGATTGCTCAATTGAATAAAGAAATTGAGGATCTTAAAAACTCCAATAATGATGAACTAATAGCAGAAATTACTCAGCTTAAAGATGAATTAAAAAGATTAGAAGATGAAAATGCAAAACTAAAAGAAGATTATTCATCTACAAAATGGGAGTTAGAAGCTGAGAAAGAAAAGGCTGATAAAAATGAAAATCAAATCAAAGAAATGCAAGAAAAGCTCGAGTCTTTAGAAGGAGAACTTGCAAAGAAGACTAAAGAAATCGAGGATAAAGACAATAGAATTAAGGACTTAGAAAAAGCTCTTGATGAAAAAGATGCTAAGATAAAAGACCTTGAGTCTAAAAAGAAAGAGACAGAAAATTCTAAGTCAGAATGCTTTAAGAAAATTGAAGAGCTTCAAAAGGCTATTGATAGCTTAAAAGAATCTTCTGAAAATACAAATAAGGAATTAGAAGATAAGATTAAAGAACTAGAAGAAAAACAAAAAGCTTCTGAAGAAGAAATTAAAAAGCTAAAAGAAGAATTAGATAAGAAAATTGAAGAAGCAAAGAAGTTAATCGAGGAAGCAAATAAAAAAGCTAAAGAAGAACTTGAAAAACAAGCTAAAGATGAAAAAGACAAAAATCTAAACCAAGACTTATCTAAGAAACTAGATGAACTTCTAAAACTCCAAAAAGAAAACAAAGAGAAGAAAGAAGATAAGAAGTGGGACGAAATTTTGAAAGCTGATGATAAGAACATCCTAAATCAAGTTGATCTTAATAAGATGAAAAAGCAAGAGGAACAACAAGGTAAAAAACAAGTTAAAGATGAAAAAGAATTTGCAGTTTTCCAAGTAGACAAAAACTTCTATAACATTATTAACAAAGATGGTAAGACAACAGTCTACATGGATGTAAAAACTTATGTAGACCAAGGAAGAACTATGATTCCAGTAAGATATATTGCTTATACTCTAGGTTTTAATGTTGAGTATGACAACTCTACTCGTGAAGCTATTTTCTCAAATAAAGAGAATAATATCTTAGCTAAAAAGACATTAAGACTAAATATTGATACTGGTGTTATGAAAGATTCAGATGGAAAGGTATTCAATTCAGATGTTAAGCCAGTGATTATAAATGGAAGAATTCATGCTTCAATTTCAAATATTGCTAAAGCTTTTGGAGCAAGTCATGGAGATATTAAAGATGGTAAAAACCAAACAATAGAATGGGACAATGTTAGAAAAGCAGTCTATGTATTTAAAAATGTAAAATAAGAAAGGATAGAAAAATGAATATAAGCATTAAACGAGGAGTAGCCATAGCGTTACTCCTTTTTACATTTATAGTACCAGCAACTACATTTGCAATGACAAATGAAGGGCAAATTGAAAGTCAAAACGAATCAATCTATGAACCACAAAGAGAAGAATTTGAAAAAATGTTGAAAGATGATGTTTTTACACCATCAAAAGAAGAAATTCCTTATCAAGATGTTCCAAGAATACCAGGAAATACAAGTGAAGCAACCAAGCCTTCAAATAATCCTCCAAAGAAAACACCACTTGTAAAAGGTGGTAATACAAAGGCAGTAAATAGTCTAGCGACACAAGAAAATAAGGCAAGAGGTTCAGTAATTGAAAATGTAGATAGGAATGGAAAAGATATTACACCAAGTGGAGATACAGAAAAAGATAAAGAAAATCCAGTAGATGTAAGACAATTTTTAACATTTCAAACTAAAAGTGGAAAAACTATGCACCTAATAGTGGATCACTCATCAAATCAAGATAATGTAAGATTATTAACAGAAGTAGGAGAGCAAGACCTACTAAATATGATTGAATCAGAAGATAAAAATACTATAAAGGTTGAAGAGCCTAAGAAGGAAGAAGTAAAAAAAGAAGAGCCGACGGTTGTTCCAGTAAAAGAAGAAAAGAAAAGTGGAATAGGTTCATTTCTAATTGTTGCACTTGTAATTGGAGGAGTTGTAGGAGCAGGATATTATTTTAAAGTAGTCAAAGCAAAAGAAGATAGAATGTTGGAAGACTTTGAAGAAGATGATGAGGATTATATTAGTGAGTCAGAAGATGAATCTGACAATGATGAAAGTCATGATGAATCATCAGAAGATGATGAAGATGATGAACTATTATAATAATTTTTAAAAGCTTGAGCGAGAGAGAAATCTTTCGCTCTTTTTTTATTTATGGAGGTATTAATGAAGTTAGTAATAGCAGAAAAGCCAAGTGTAGCAGTTGCAATTGCAAAAGTAATTGGAGCAAGAACAAGAAAAAACGGATATTATGAGGGGAATGGATACATTGTTTCTTGGTGTGTAGGTCATTTAATTCAAATGGCAAGTCCCGATAAGATAGACGAAAAATGGAAGAAATGGTCAATAGACACTCTTCCTATAATCCCAGAAGAATATATTTATGAAGTATCTAAAAGCACTAAAAAACAATATGGAGTTTTAAAGAAACTTTTAAACGATAAGAACATCGACACAGTTATAAATGCTTGTGATGCTGGAAGAGAGGGAGAACTTATTTTTAGGCTTGTATATAATCAAGCTAAATGTAAGAAGAAGATTCAAAGGCTTTGGATATCTTCAATGGAAAACAAGGCTATTGAAGATGGCTTTAGAAATCTTAGAGACGGAGAAAACTTTGAAGACCTATATAGATCAGCAAGTGCAAGAGCTATTGCGGATTGGCTGGTGGGAATGAATTTAAGTAGGCTTTATTCTTGCATTTACAAGGAAACATATTCAGTTGGTAGGGTACAAACACCAACTCTATATTTAATAGCTAAAAGAGATAGCGAAATAAACCTATTTAAGAAGCAAAAATATTATACAGTTGACCTATCTTATGGAGGATTGAAACTTGTATCAGATAGGATTGATA
>NZ_JABDSR010000023.1 GCF_012976305.1 Peptoniphilus faecalis | reverse complement strand
CAAATCAAAAAACTCTTGGCAGAAAAATTCAAGAAGCTTATTTGTCCTTAAGAGTGGAAGATGTGCTAGATAAAAATGAAATTTTAGAAGCTTACTTAAATAGAATAAATTTAGGACAAGGCGCCTATGGCATTGAAGCCGCTGCTCAAACTTATTTTTCAAAGGATGCAGTTGATTTAAATATTGCTGAGGCTGCACTACTTGCTGGAATACCAAAGTCCCCAACTAATTATTCTCCCTTTAAATCTGTTCCAGAAGAATACTTAAAGGACGATTTTAAAGTAATTGGCACTAGAGAAATCGACGGAAAAGATCTCTACATGGTACTAAACGACGATGCCTTCAAAAGGCAAAAAATTGTCTTAATGAGAATGCACGATTTAGGTTATATTAATGATAAAGAATATGAACGTGCTAAAAATTATGACATTGTAAATGCCCTTAACCCTCGAAATTTTAAAAATCACACAATGAGTACCTACTCCACTGACTACATAAAAAAGGAAGCTTCAAGATACTTAGCTGATTTTTACAAGACAACATTAGAAGAGGGCGAGCATAAACTTTTCACTGGCGGTTACAAAGTTTATTCTACAATTGATGAAGACATTCAAAAAGATTTAGAAGATAAATACGAAAATTTCAAGAACTTTTTGCTCAACAGATCATCGAGTGGCGGCAGCAGAATGTTGAATTTAAGTTTCGACAGCGTAAATAATATTGTTTTTGGCGACGAAATTTTATATTTTGCAAAAAATAATATTTTAGATGAAAATTTTAATTTTATAATTCCAAAATCATCTTATAGCATCTCCTCTCATGGTGATCTAAAAATAAAGAGCCTTTATTTTAAAGAATTGGGCCAAAAAATCGACATAATTGATGCCTATGTTCTTGACGAAAATAAAATTTTAAACACTTATGATATCGGTGCTCTAAAAATCGAAGAAGGTTCTGGTGAACTAAAAAATAATTATTTGATTATCGATGGTTCTTACTTAAAGGACTTTCCCGATTTTTATAAAATTGAAAATGACAATTTAATTATTTCAAATAAATATTTTAACTTCAATCCAAATCCTGTAATGCAACCTCAATCTGCAATGATTGTAGTGAACAACAAAAGTGGTTTTGTCGAGGGAATAATTGGCGGACTAGATGTTAGGACTAAAAACGCAAAAATTTTAAATCGTGCAACAGAATCTTACAGACAACCTGGCTCTGCTCTTACTCCTTTTAGCGTATACCTCCCTGCTCTTATAGATGGTAAAACTCTTGGATATGTCTATGACGATGTGCCAACTACCTATGATGGATTGTTCTGGCCACATAATTATTACAATTCCTTTAAGGGCTTAATGACTCTTCGACTTGCAATGGAAAATTCTTCCAATGTTATAGCGGCAAAAGTTCTAGATGAAATTGGAAAAGACAAGGCTATTGATGTATTAAAAAAATTTGAAATTATAAAAGATAATGGCGATGACTACTTTATAAATCACAGCGAAAATAAAAAGAAACATGACGAGAATTTAGAATCCCTTGCCCTTGGAAATATGCAAGTTGGCATAACACTTTCTGATTTATCAAAAATGTATCAAACAATTTCAAATGACGGAATATACAAAGAAGAAACTGCCATTTTAAAAATAGAAGATCCAAGTGGCAATATAATCATTGACAATAGTAACAAGGAGAAAAGACTTTTTGACGAAAAGGCATCTCATCTTTTAAAGGATGTATTTATTTCAAATAAAAATAGAGGTAACGCAATTGGCGCTCACATTGGTTCGTCGGAAACTGGAGCATATCTTGGTCAAAACAAAACTAATTCAGATTATTTTGTAAATGGCTTTACAAATAGCCATACAATTTCCCTTTGGATTGGTGCAGACTCGCCAAAAATTTCCCTCTCATCTGACAAGTCTTCTGCAATAGAATTATTTAATAGAATGGCAAAAAATTTAGGCAAGGGCGAAACTTTTAAAGAAGATCCATCCTATATTGTTACACGATCCATTTCATCAAAGAGCGGAAAACTTGCCACAAAAATGAGTGACTATGCCAACGCATCTTATAGAGAAAAATTTATTTCTGGCACAGAGCCAACAGAACAAGACAATTTATTTAAGAAGTATTTAATCTGCAAAGACTCAAATAAACTTGCAACACAATTTTGTCCAAGTGAGTCCGTGCTATATTCAGTTCGCTTTGAAAGAGAAAAACCTTATGATGCAAAGGCTCACTATGGAATTTATCCAGATGATTACATGACTGTTCCAAAAGAACACTGTGATGTCCACACTAGAGAATGGTACAATGAATTTGGAGAGAATGAGGACAATTCATCAAATGTAAAATCAAAAAAACAAGCTAAAGAAAAAGTAAAAAAATCTACAGATATAACAAAGAAAAGTAAGAAAAAATAGGAGCAAATATGAAAAATTTATCAAGTTTAATAAAATTAATAGTTTTTATAAAATTAATAAAGCCAAAAAGAAGGAAGAGAAGAAAGCTAAAATTAATACCCCTCTTAAACCCAAAGAGAGCAGGAAAAGTTGCCTACCATGCGAGCAAAATACGAATGAGAAACGAAATAAAAAGATTGTTCTACTAAAATAAAAGATAGCTTGTCACAATGACGGCTATCTTTTATTTTGCCTTTAATTTTAAAGGATCTTATTCATAAGGCTCTTAATATGCTAAAATAAAATTTCTAATATAATAATGTGTTTGTAACCTTTCAAAATATAATTAATTAATAAATATAGCAAAAGATATTAATAAAATTATATTTCTTATGTATGCAAAATCTCTCGTCTTAAAATATATAAGCTTTAGTAAAATAAAAATGCAGAGTTTATATACATCTTAAAAATAATACAAAATATTTTTATTTAACCTTCCAAAAAATTAATAAAAGTAATTTATAATAATTTTATTTTAAAACTCCATTAATTCTTTTCCAGTCTACATCTTCACATATACAATAAATTTACTATCTTTTAAATCACAAAAGCTAATTAATTTATTTTTCTAACCACTCTTTATTTTTCTTTTTTAAAACTTTTAAAACATTGTCATTGAGTACTGAAATGGAAACGTCTAAATCATGATTTTTCAAAAAATCCCTTATTGTAAATACTGCGACTTCTGCTGCTTCATCTAATGGATATCCATAAATTCCTGATGATAAAAGTGGAAATACTACACTCTCTAAATTCTTTTCCACAGCAAGCTCAAGTGCAGATCTATATGCAGCTTCAAGAATTTTCCTTTCATTTTGGTTTCCATCAAAATAAATTGGTCCAACAGCGTGAATAATATATTTTGCCTTTAAATTATAACCCTTTGTAATCACAGATTCACCAGGGTTTATAGGCGCAAGTTTATTGCATTCTTTTTCTAATTCTTCATCCCTTGCCTTTGCAAATATTTGTCCACATACTCCACCGCCTCTTTTAAGTTCTTTATTTGCTGCATTTACTATTGCATCAACTTCGTAATCTAAAATATTTTTCTTTTCAATTTGAAAGCTCATAATGCACCTCTTGTATTTCTTATTTAAAATATATACCACATTAAAGAAATTTTTAAAGGATAAAATAAAAATTTTTCACAAAAATTAAGCCTTTATAAAACTAAATAAAAAAGACTAACTTCCCAGTTAGCCCTAAAAATTAATTTTCATTTTTTAAATATTTTTTTATCGTCATTTTTCTCAACACAAATACAATCACTGCAAGAACTAAAATTCCCATTGGAAGTGTAAGTGCTGGCTTTCCTATTATTCCTGATATTAAAAAGGCAAGTGCTGAGGATACACCAACGCTAATTGCGTAAGGTAATTGACTTGATACATGGGCGATGTGATCGCAACCCGCTCCTGCTGAGGACAAAATTGTTGTATCCGATATTGGCGAACAGTGATCTCCAAACACTGATCCAGAGAAAATTGCTGCAAGTACAATTGTCAAATAGTGCATGTGATTTGTGTGCATCAAAATTGGCACCATTATTGGAATTAAAATTCCAAAAGTTCCCCATGCTGTTCCTGTTGAAAATGATAAAAATGCTCCCACTACAAAAATTATTGCAGGCAAAAGCCACATAGGCATAGTTGAATTAGAAATAAGCGATGCTATATAAGATCCAGTATTTAAAAATTCATCACTTGTGATTCCTCCAATAGTCCATGCAAGAGAAAGAATTACTATTGCAGAAACCATTGTCTTCATTCCATCTACTATTGCCTTCATAAATTCTTCAAATTTTAAAAGTTTCCTTGGAATATATAGTAAAAAAGAAATTACTATTGCAAAAAAAGCTCCTATTACAAGAGACAAATTTACATTTGCATCTCCAAAGGCAGCTGCCGCTCCTACTCCATCAGTGAAAAATCCGCCAGTCTTTAGCATCATCATTATAGTTACAAAAATCAAAACTAAAATTGGAACCACAAGATCGTAAACTTTTCCATTTTTTGAATATTTATATCCAACATCTTCATTTTCAACAAGTCTTGATGTATCGTTAAGTTCATATTTTTCCATCACTCCAATTTCTATATCAGATGTGCAAAAATATAAAATTAAAAGAAGTGTAAGTATTGGATATACATTCATAGGGATTGTGCTAAGAAATACGCTCATAGGATTTTTTACTCCAGTATCTCCTATTACTGCGACAACAGATGCTGCCCAAGATGAAACTGGTGCAAGTATACATACAGGTGCTGCAGTCGAGTCAATAATATGTGCAAGTTTTGCCCTTGACACCTTATTTTCATCAATAATTGGTTTCATTACTGCGCCAACTGTTAGGCAGTTAAAATAATCATCGATAAAAATTAAAATTCCAAGAAAAGATGTTGCAAGCTTTGCCATTTTCTTGCTTTTAATTTTTTTACTAGCCCACTTACCATAGGCAAAGGATCCACCCGCCATGTTCATTACCATTACAAGGGAGCCAAGCATAGCCAAAAAAACTAACATAAGCGCATTGTCGCCTAACTTTGTCCCCATTAAATCAAAAACTGTTTCTAAGGCGGCAACAATATTTCCACCAGTGTAGATAAGTCCTCCAGATAAAATTCCAATTAATAAAGAAGTGATTACTTCTTTAGTTATAAGTGCCAAAGCAATGGCAACTATTGGAGGAACTATCGATAAAATTCCAAATTCCATTTTTTCTCCTTATTATTGCTCCTTCTCTTTCATGTTAAGTCTATATTTTTCCATGACTTCTGAGAAAATTTCAGCACTCGACATAGGCGTGTAGGTTATTGCATTTGCACCTGCATCTATTGTTTCAAGAATATGCTCATCAGTGTGACCACCTGTTGCAATAATTGGAAACTCCTCTCCAACTATCTGCCTTGTATACTTTACTAGTTCTGCAGTTTTTTTGCCACCTGCAATATTTAAAATTCTAGCTCCTGCATCTACTTTTCCCTTAATGTCGTCATATTCAGTAATAACAGTTGCTATGACAGCAATGTCTAACGCCCTTGAAATTACCTTTATATTATCATTGGACATAGGCGCATTAACTACTACTCCAGCTGCACCCATAAGTTCTGCTTGCAATCCAATATTCACTACTCTTAATCCAGATGTTGTTCCGCCACCTATACCAACAAATACTGGAACTGATGCAACTTCCATTATAGCAGATACTATTTTAAGTTGTGGAGTAAAGGGATACACAGACATAATTGCTTGAGCATTGTTGTTAACAATAATAGGGATATCATTAGTAAAAATGAGCGATTTTATTCTCTTTCCCATAAAATTTATTCCACTAGCCCTATAAGTTACTTCAGGAACAGATACTTGTCTTCTCCTAAGTTCTGTCTCAATACTTGGGACAAATTTCTTTTTCTTTTCAGAATTATCAAAATTTTCCATAATTCCTCCTTAATATAATATTATTATTTACATTTATTTAATAAAAAATTGCTTATAAAGTCAATTCAAATCTTATTAATTTATAAAAATAATTAGTATGCCTATACTTTCTTTAGTATAAAATATTTTAATGGTATTATATAATGAACATATTTGTTGAGAGCTGCAAAAAAGATGCTCCTTAAAAAGTGTACAACCTATTTTATTAAATAAATTGTTAAAAGAATTCCAATAATATTTGCTAGATAAAATTTTCTCTCGCGAGTTTTGTGATTAAAAATTTCCATCCCAAGAAAACCTCCAACTCCTGCAAAAATTGAAAGAGTTAACAAAGTTTTTTCTCTAATCCTCCACGAATTATTTTTCGCCCTGAACTTATCTACTCCATAGAGAATAAAATTTATAATATTGGCAAAAATTATTAAACGATTAATTTCCATCTTATCATCCCTGTATAATATTTGAAAATTATAACATAAAAAAGAAGTTATTTGTCTAAAATTTTATTTAATTTTCATCAATAAAAATCTGCCAAGTTTTCCTGGCAGAATTTTTTAAAATACTGAAACGTAAGCATCCTTTTTATCTAAGATTAACATATGCCCTGGAGCGTGAGTAATCATAATTTCTGGTTTAGATGCCATTGCAACTGCTTGAGGTGTTACTCCACAAGCCCAAAATACTGGCACTTCCCCTTCTTTAATTATACTTTTTTCACCAAAGTCCGGCTTGTCGATATCTTTTATTCCAATAATAGAAGGATCTCCAATGTGAATAGGTGCACCATGAGTTGCTGGGAATCTTGCTGTAACAGTTGTAGCTCTAACAATATCCTTGTAAGGAATTGGTCTCATAGATACAACTGTATTTCCGTGAAAAATTCCTGCAGGCAAAGTGGCAATATTTGTAATATACATTGGAACATTATGCTCGTCCTCAATATGTCTTACAGGCACATCTGCTTCTAGCATCGCCTTTTCAAAAGAGAAAGAGCATCCAATGACAAAAGTAACGAAATCATCTCGCCACAAATCTTTTAAATCTTTGACTTCTTTGACGTATTCTCCATCTTTATAAATCCTATATCTTGGGATATCAGTCCTAATGTCTGCCCCATCAGCCATAATTTTTGTAATGGGACTTCCTTCATCTAGTACTTCAAGAATTGGGCATGGCTTAGGATTTCTCTGTGCAAAAAGTAAAAAGTCATAGGCGTATTTTTTTGGGAGTATTGCGAGGTTAGCTTGCAAATATCCTTCACTCATTCCAGAAGTTGGAAGATCAACTTCACCCTTTCTTATGAGTTCTCTTACCTTCTTTGGATGCATCTTTGCAAGTTCACTTAATTTCATATTATTGACTCCTTCTTTATTACATCAAATTTATTTTTGTAATCAACAGCTAATTTTTGAGCTTCCTCAATTGTAACTTGTTGGAAAAGAACTTTGTCCAAGAAAGCCATTTGTGCAAGCTTGTAAAGATCTGGTGTAATCACATTTCCAATTTTTGTGTATCCGCCAGTAGTTTGTCTGTCCGCTAAAAGTATAATTGGTTGCCCATTTGCTGGCACTTGAATTGAACCAAAAGTTGTTCCGTCAGAAATAATATCTGCAGTTTCTTTATGTTCAATTTCTTCTCCCTTTAGTCTAATTCCCATTCTGTCAAAATCTTTAGTAACTTGATATCCACCTGATCTAAATAAATCGTGAATACCCTTTTCTGTGAAATAATCATCTTGAGGCCCAAGTACAACTCTTAAAATATTACAGTGAGAAAACTTTGGAAGATACTTTTCAGGAATCCTCCTCATAGTTTTTTCCTTAGACTTTTTAATATTAAGTTGGTCCTTAGGTTTTAAAGCTCTACCATTTAACCCTCCCATTTTTGTCTTTATATGAGTTGATTTAGACCCATTTACAACAGGTACATCAATTGAACCACCAAAGGCAATATAAGATCTTATTCCCTCATCAACTCTTCCAAATTGGAGAGTTTCTCCTGCTTTGACTTTTATAGTTTCAAACATTGGAACAGCTTTGCCATTTATCTTTGGACTCATATTAGAACCTGTTATTGCAATTGTCATTTCTTCATTAAATTTCAAAGTTGGTCCAAAATAAGTCATTTCAAGTACAGCTTCATCAAGCTTATTTCCAACTAATATATTTGAAAGTTTATAGTTATAATCATCCATGACACCCGATGTAGGAATACCTAATTCTTGATAGCCATATCTACCACTATCTTGAATTGTCGTAAGAATTCCACCATTTATTACATCGATACTACTCATGAAGATCACCTCTCTTTACTTTCTTAATGGAAATTTTGTAAGAATCCTTTTCAACTTCTTTTTCTATTTCGTCATATTCTTCTTTAGTAATAGGTACATATCTAATATAGTCGCCTGCTTGAATGAAAACCGGCGGCTCTTTAGTGTCGTCATAAAGCTTAAGTGGTGTTCTTCCGATTAATTGCCATCCTCCCGGTGATTCTAGTGGATACATTCCCGTTTGATTTGCTGCAATACCTACAGAACCTGCTTCGATCTTAAGCCTTGGACTTTTAAGTCTTGGAGTGACAATTCTTTCATCAAGTCCACCTAAATAAGTGAAACCTGGCATAAAGCCCATCATATAAACTAAATAATCCGTACCTGAATGAATTTTTATAACTTCATCTACGCTAAGATTTGCGTTTTCAGCTACAAATTCAATATCCGGTCCATATTCTCTACCATAAAGAGTAGGGATCTCAATAAGTCTAACTTCGTCACTCTTGTTGTCTTTGTTTGACTTGTTAAGTCCCTTTAAAATCTCAACCATTTCGCCATAAGAAATTTTTACAGGATCGTAATTAATTAAAATAGATCTATAAGTTGGCAAAATGTCTAAAATACCATCTATTTTTTTCTCTTTTAAATTTTCAACAACTGCGGAAATTTTTGCATTGATTTTCTTTTCAATTGTGTTGCCAAATTCCATGACAATGGCTGAATCGCCAGCCGTTAAAAACTTTATTTTATCATACATTTTTTACTCCTAACTTATCCTAATAGTTTGCCAACATTTGCTATTACAGTTTGAATTCCCATAAATGCAGTAACTGCAACTACTATCCATCCAAGGATAAAAAGTATATTTGAGTGTATATAATCTCCAACAATTTTTTTGTTTTTAGATGCAAACAAAATTACTGCAAGAGTTATTGGAAGAATGAAGCCATTTAAAGTTCCAACTACTACTAATAGAGTTTGAGGTTGTCCTATAAAGATAAACATAATTGTAGATAATACTATAAAGGCAATTGTAACCATGTTTTCGTGATCAGCTACAAATTTAAATAATGTTTTTAAAAATGATACTGATGTATAAGCTGCACCCACTACTGAAGTAAAAGCTGCTGCCGCAAATACGAAACCAAAAATCTTATATCCAACTACACCAGAAGCCGCTAAGAATGAAGAAGCTGCAATATTATCAGGATCTATCTCTGCTCCTTGCATTTTTGTAACTCCAAGAATTGCTAAAAATAGTAAAACTCTTACGATAAAAGCAACACCAATACCAAGTGATGCAGATTTCGTTACTTGCGAAAGATTTTCTTCGCCAGTAATTCCAGCATCAATAAGTCTATGTCCACCTGAGAATATAATGTATCCACCAACAGTTCCACCGATTAATGTAAGAGTGGGTTGTAAAATACTATTAAATCCACCTGCAGGTTCAACAGCAGATTTTAGAGCTTCGCCAACTGGTGGTTGTGTCTTAATTGCTACATAGGCAATTAGGATAATCATAAGTGCACCGAGAATTTGTGTAACTTTATCCATAAGTGAACTTGCAGATTTAGAAGAGAAAAGAATAATTCCAATTACTCCACCTATTGCTGCCCCAATTTTTACATCAATTCCAAAAATTACATTAAGTCCAAGTCCTGCTCCACCAACATTACCAATGTTAAATGCCAAACCACCAATTGCAACTAAAAATGCAATTACATATCCAAGTCCTGGGAGTACATTATTTGCAATGTCCTGGCCTCTCATTTTTGATACTGCAATAACTCTCCACACATTAAGTTGTGCAATGTATGAAAAGATAATTGAAATTAGAATTACTGCTGCAAAATCTGCTCCAATTTTTGTAGTAAAGGTAGCAGTTTGTGTCATAAACCCTGGCCCAATAGCAGATGTTGCCATTAAAAAGGCTGCTCCTAAAAGAACAGATAAATTATTTTTATTTTTTTCCATATTTTTCTCCTTATTTTAGGAAGCTAGATAAAGATTTAATTTCAATACCTTCAGCTTCTAATCCCTCTCTAATGTTTTTTACAAATTCGAGAGCTTCTGGGTTATCGCCGTGAACACAAATTGAATCTGCAACTATGTCAATTTCCTTGCCATTAGCAGTTGTAACTTTGTTTTCTTTAATCATTTTTACAACTCTTGGAATTGCCTCCTTAGGATCTTTGACAAAAGCACCTGGAAGCGATCTATTTACTAGAGTTCCATCTTCGTTATATCCTCTGTCTGCAAAAACTTCTTGAGCTACTTTAAGTCCTCTTCTTTTGCCTTCTTTAGCTATGTAAGATCCACTTAATACCATAAGGATTAAATCTTTATCGTATTCTTCAATAGCATCTAAAACTGCATTTGCAAGCTTTTCATCGTTACAAGCAGTGTTGTAAAATGCTCCGTGAAGTTTCATGTGTTGAAGCTTTTTACCATGTGCCTTTGCAAAAGCAGTAAGTGCTCCAACTTGATAAAGCATGTATGCTCTAGCTTCTTCTGGTTTAACGTCTATTTTTCTTCTGCCAAATCCCATTAAATCAGGATATCCTGGATGAGCCCCAATTTCTACTCCATTTTCCGCAGCTGCCTTGCAAGTTGCATCCATAATTAGTGGATCACCTGCGTGATAACCACAAGCACAGTTAATACTAGTTACATATTTTACAATTTCTGAATCCATACCTAATTTATAGGCACCAAAGGATTCACCAATATCGCTGTTTAAATCTACAAAGTATTGCATTAATTTCCTCCTTTTTTCTAAACAAACAATAGCAATAACTTAATATAATTATAATAAAAAGCAGCATAATATGCAAACATTGTCAAAACTACTTTAACCTCTCTTCATTAGTATTTTGTACAAAAAAACTCTATAAAATCTGTTGGGGAGTAAAATCTCTAATAGATATTTTATGTAAAAAATATTGCACTTATACTCACCAAGTCCTAAACTTTAAATAAGAAAAAACGGTCTTAAGATGCATATAAGTGCAAAGAAATAATAATATAAATCTTTTTGCTTTTAAAGATGTAATTGTAAATAAGATAGAAGAAAATGATAAATTTGTCACTTAAAAGAAATTGTTCTAGTATGAGAAATTTTCAAAAATTTAGAAAAAGTATAATGCTTTCTTGTAAATGATTTTTATAGTAAAAAGAGACCCTATATTATCGAGTCTCCCCAAAATTTGACATAAAGCCAAAATTAATTTAGTTTTATTATGGGAAGGGTTAAAAATAGCGAATTATAGCAGCATAAATTTATTCACAAAATATTGATTTTATGACTCCTATGCTAAAGCAAACCTTATTTTTATAATTTAGTTAGTTTTTTATAAATATTTCCACTTTTAATTAACTCTTCATGACTTCCTCGTTCAACTATTTCTCCATTTTGTAATACTATTATTTTATCTACAATATTCACAATATTTAAAAATCTATGAGCGATAATTATACCAATTTTATTTTCTAAGATATCTTCATATAAATTTGAAATTTCTTTTTCTGTAATAGCATCCATTGCAGCATTTGGTTCGTCTAAAATGTACATACTACTGTTTTTGGCAAAGGCTCTGGCAAGAGCAACTTTTTGCCACTGCCCCATAGATAGGTTAATTCCATCGTCAAACCACATTCCTAATTGAGTATCTAGTTTTTTATCATAAGAATTGATCAAATCTAAAAAATTAAATTTATTTGCTATGTTTTTTATTTTTTCATCTTCATTCATAATATCTAGATTACTATAAGATATATTTTCTCTAAAGCTTGCCTCATATTTAACAAAATCTTGAAATAGAGTTGAAATTTCTTTTAGCAAAGATTCTTTATCAATATCCCTAACTTCAATGCCGTTAATTAATATATTTCCCTCATAATTTCTATAAAATCCCATAATTAATTTTATTAAAGTTGTCTTTCCACTTCCATTCATTCCTAAAATCGCAATTTTTTCATTCTTATTTATATGTAGATTAATATTTTTAAGAACATATTCCTTTGAAGAGTTATATTTGTAATATAAATTTTTTATTTCTATTTCTTTTATTTTATCTATTTTTATCTTATTAGAAACGTCCTCTTCTTTCAAATCAAAAAACTC
>NZ_JABDSR010000022.1 GCF_012976305.1 Peptoniphilus faecalis | reverse complement strand
TCACTCCTTGGTATTTGGTTGCAACTATATTTTATAGGAATGTGATTTCTATGTCTATTTTTTATACATTTCCATACAAAAATAGTGCTGATGATTTCTCACCAACACTATTTATTATAGAACCTTTATATTTTACTAAAATTTTGTTTCAAAGTAAATTCTCTTTTCCTCTGAAGTTAAAATATCTGTGATTTCTAAAATCTTTGAACTTTCCTTATGGACAGTTAATACAGAAGTCGCCTTTTCAAAATTATAATTTTCGAGAGAATATCTTTTGGCAATTTTTTTGATTTCATCTTCTTTTTTAGTTGTAAAATCGTAAATAATATTTTCTTTTCTTTTTAAAATAGTTGGATTTGTACTTACACAATTTAAAAATTCAATTAGTTTTTCTACTGTAAGTGATTCCTTAAAGTCCATATTTTCAAATTCTTCGGCATCTAAAGATTTTTTAGTTTTAATATCTTCAACCTTAACACTAATTTTACCTTTATCTATGTCCCATGGATTTTCACCAAGAGCATTGATTATGTGTGAGTATTTTTCATTTATAGAATTTACTTTTTCAGCTTTAGTTTCAAATTTTTTAGCAGGTTCATTAGTTTTATTAATAGAATCATCAGCCTTAGGCTCTATTTTTTTAGCAGGTTTACTAATTTTATTAATAGAATCATCATCTTTAGGCTCTACCTTTTTAACCGGTTCACTAGTTTTATTGTTAGAATCATCAGCCTTAGGCTCTACCTTTTTAGCAGGTTCATTAGTTTTATTATTAGAATCATCAGCCTTAGGCTCTACCTTTTTAACTGGTTCCTTAGCTTTATCTTTAGTTACGTTAGCTTTAGGTTCAACTTTATTATCTTCAGTTTTTTCAGAAGGAACTTCAAATATTTCTTTTGATTCTGAATTTCTTTTTTCTCTTCTCTTTTTAGCACGGTCTTTTTTTCTGGAAGCATCGTATTTATTTTCTTCCTTAACTTTAGAATTCCTTACAGAATCATCTTTTCTTATAACATCATCATTTTTAATTTCTTCTGTCTTATGTACTTTTTCAACAGAAGGTTTTTCTTTAGTTTCAATAGATTTTTTAGCAGTGGGAGTATTTTTATTTTGATTTTTTCTCCACATAATATAGCAAACGATTACAATAATGGCAACAACAATTATTAAGCCACCCATAATAACACCTCCGATTTATTTATATTATACCACTTAAATACAAAATAACTACTTTAATTCATTAATTTTTAAAAAAATAAAAAATTATTTGCTATTAGTTTAAATAATAAAGTTGAATTTAAAGTAGGCTAGTTATATAATGTTATTTATTCATTACCAAGATAAAGAGAAAAACTATATTGGTAAATAGTTATAGAAAAGCTAATTTTAGCTCATAAATCTATTAAATTGATACTTAGAATAATTTATACTAGACTATTGGGAAAAGTAATTGTTAAATTTTAAAATTATATTAAATATATGAAGCATGATTAACAATGTTTTCACAAAATGCTATATTTTTTTGGGAGGTTATTATGGGAAAGATTAAAAAAAGACTAAAAAATTTTAAAGCACCAGATGCTTTGCTATTAATATGCATTTTAATGGCAATGGTATCAATACTTACTTATTTGATTCCAGCAGGAGAATATACTAGATTCTTAGACCCTGAGACTGGCAAGGAAATGGTTGATCCAAATTCATTTCACTATATTGAAAACACTCCAGTAGGACCTTGGAAAGTATTATCTTCAGTTCATCAAGGCCTTGTAGAATCAGCTGGAATTACTTCCTTTCTATTTATTATAGGAGGAGCTTTTGGAGTACTCAACTCTACGGGAGCTTTAGAAGCATTAATTTCAAGAACAGCTACTAGATTAAAGGGAAAAGAAAAACTAGTAGTTATATTTTTTGTAACATTGTGGGCATTGGGAGGTGCTTTCTTAGGAAATTTTGAAGAATGCCTTGCATTTTTACCTATGCAAATAACCCTATGTCTTGCCTTAGGCTTTGACTCAATAACAGGTGTTGTAATTGGAATTTGTGGTGTTGCTGTTGGTTACATAGGTGGTGTAATGAATCCTTTTACTTTAGGAATATCACAACAAATAGCACAACTACCGCCCTATTCAGGCATTGGATTTAGATTAGTTTTATGGCTTGCAACTCTCACTGTAACAATTGTTTACATATACAGATATGCTGACAAAATTCATAAAAATCCTCAATTATCTTTATCTTATGAAGTGGATAAGGCTAGTAAATACAGAGAAGAAATTTCTTCAAATATCGAGTTTTCAATTAGACATAAATTAGTTCTAATATCTTTTGTACTTGCAGTTATAGGCATAGTATATGGAGTAATAGTATTTCAATTTTATTTAGGAGAAATGGCAGCTGTATTTATTTTATTAACGATAGTCATGGCTTGTATTTCTGATAAGCCTGTCAATGAAACAGTAAATGCTTTTGTAAATGGAGCAGCTGACTTACTTTATCCTTGTCTATGTGTAGGATTTGCAAGAGGTTTAACTATTATAATGATGGAAGGACATATACTTGATGTTATAGTTCATTCTTTAACGGGAGTTTTAGGGAAACTACCATCAATAGTATCTGCACCATTATCTTTTATTGTAATATCAATAATAAATCTATTTGTTCCATCAGGATCAGGCAAAGCTGTAATTGTAATGCCTATCTTAGTTCCTATGGCAGATGTTTTAGGAATAACAAGGCAAACTGTTGCTCTTGCATATCACATGGGAGATGGCATAACTAATTTACTTTCACCAGCAGAAGCTACAATAATGGTAGCCTTGGGATTAATGAAAATATCCTATGGCAAGTGGATTAAATGGTTTTGGAAGTTAGTTTTACTATGGTATTTAATAGGAATAATTGCTTGTATTATAGCAGTAAATATTGGATTTGGACCATTTTAGGAGGAGATATGAATAAATTTAATTCAATTGATGATCTAAAAGAAGTGCAAGTTTTAAGAAATTTTTTAATGCTTACAGAAATACCTAGACCATCCTTTAAAGAAAAAAAGGTTTCAGATTTTTTAAAAAATTGGGCTGAAAAAAACAATTTAGAAGTTAAACAAGATGGTAAATATAATTTAGTAATAATGAAAGATGGTCAAAAGAGCGGAGAAAAAAAAGAGCCCTTAATTTTACAAGCTCATATGGATATGGTTTGTCAGAAAAAAGATGGTTTTGATTTTGATTTTGACAATGATCCTATACCTGTACAAATTGATGGAGATGAACTCAATACAGGTGGAAAAACTACACTAGGTGCAGATAATGGACTAGGGGTAGCCATAATAATGTCTGTGTTAGAGGATAAAGAAATTTCACATCCGCCAATAACAGCAATATTTACCACTGTTGAAGAAGATGACTTCAGTGGGGTTAAAAATCTTTCAAAAGATTGGCTAATAGGCAATAGAGCTATCAACATAGACAATAGCAAGGATAATGAAATTATTGCTGGAAGTAATGGTGGAATGGGAGTTACTTTTTCATTAGATATAAATAGGCGAGAAAGAAAACTTTTTAATACTTTTAAAATTAAAGTTGGAGGTTTACTAGGCGGTCACTCTGGCGAAGATATAGAAAAAGGTAGAGGAAATGCCATTATACTACTATCTAGATTATTAGAAAAATTGGAAGATGAAATTGAGCTTTTAGATATAGAGGGTGGAACATTTAGACTTGCAATTCCTAGAGAAGCTTATGCAATAATAAGCACTAACCTAGACAAAAATAAATTAGATAATATTCTTAAAGAGTTTGAAGAAGAACTTCACTTCGAATACAGTGCCTTTTCAGATATTATCTACGTCAATTCTGAAGATTTTAAATTAGATAAAGAAGCAATATCCCCAGAAGATTTAAATAAAATAATTAATATTATTAAATTATATCCCAATGGAATCTTCGAAGTTGATCCAATAAAGCATGTAGTTATTTCATCAAATAATCTAGGGGAATTGAGAATTGAAAACAATACTGTTAAAATTGTCAATGAAATAAGAGCTATAGAAAAAACACAAGTTGAATATACACTTAATAAAATTTCGAAAATAGCCAATATATATAAAGGCAGTTTAGAAGGATATGCAAAATATCCAGGCTGGAGATATGACCCAGAAAGCAAACTAAGAAAGGGTTATAAAGAAATATTTGAAAGAGAACTTGGCGAGAAAATAGAAGTAAAGGTTTCAGCAGCAGGATTGGAGTCAGGTTATTTGCTAGAAAAAAATCCTAATTTAGATATAATTAGCGTTGGTCCAAATCACACAGGACTTCACAGTCCATCTGAATCGGCAAACATCCCTTCTATAATTAAATTTTATGAGACCTTTAAAGTGTTTCTCAGGGAAATAGATTAAATATAAGGCTTTAGAATAATGATTTTAATATTTTAATTTATTTTATATTTTTTAATTTGATTTATAACGATAATTATAGTGGATGAAAGTATGAGTATAATTGCCAATACTTGTTTAAAAAATATTAGTTCTGACAATAATAATATTCCAAACACTACACTAGTTACAGGTTCTAGACAAGAAAGAATGGAAGTGTAGGTTGCTCCAATATTTCTAAGTGATTTTTGATACAAAAGTGTAGCTCCTATGGTAATAACAATGGAATAAAGAAATATAAACATCCATTGAAATAGGTTATAGGATAAAACTATTTTATTGCCTGTTATATGCACAAATACAAATATTAAAAAACTTGAAATTAAATTTATATAAAATAAAATTCTTATTGAATTTAAGTTTTTTAAAACACTCCTTTCCAAAAAGATGGAGTAGAAAGAATAAGTAAAGGATGAGATAGCAGCTAAAACTACTCCTCTTAAATCTATATGTCCACTTTTTAAATCTATTATTAAAACTAATCCAAGGCTAACTGATAAAATGCAAAATACGTCAATTTTATTTGGTCGACTTTTAGAAATAATTGTATTAATGATGAAAATAATAATTGGATATGCAAAGTGAATAGTAGTTGCAACACCTGAAGATATGTAATTATAAGAGCTGTATAAAGTTAATGATGTTGCAACAAAAAATATAGAGCCAATTATTAGATAAATAAATTCTTTAAAATTAATTCTGATACTTTTATCCTCTAGAATACATAATATAAAAACTAAAATTAAAGAGAGGCTAGTTCTGTAAAATGCTGTTGAAGTAAAATTTGAGCCAAAGCTATAGATAACTTTAGTAAAAAGAGGCATTAAGCCAAACAATATAGCCGAAAATATTGCTTGAAAAATACCTTTAAGTTCTTTACTGATGTTCATTTTATAACCCCTTTATAGATAGTTTTTGCTTAAATTAATTTTTATCTTGTCAAAATTCTCTAGAATTTTTATTTAATAATAGTTTAGCAAATAAAAACCATTATTTTAGTTAATATAATTTTATGTAATGGAAAATTATTTGCATAAAATTATACTATAAATATACTCAATTAAAAACTGATCTCCTTAAATTAGTTCTAAGTCTAACTATGGGAGATCAGTTCTTATTGAGCCTTTATTTTCATTTGTTATGCTAATTTCTTTCTTGATTCTCTTTTATTTTTTATTATATCGACAACGTCACGCACTTCACGCACACCTAATTTATATAAAGACAATAGGTATACGCAAGCTGCGATTAAAACTATTATCATTAGAAGGGTTAGTCTTAAAAGCGTTTGAAAAGCACCTGATGTAAAGGACATAATTAATTTTTCGTAAGGGAAGTAAGATAATGCAACAAGTCCCATGGCAAGGGAAGCCATCAATGTTTTTATTAGTGCCTTAATGTAAGACTTTGTTCCGAGATTTCCAATTTTTCTTCTAAGAAGTATAAAGGAAATGAGAAGTGCAATTGTCGTTGCAATGGAAACTGATGCAGCAAGTCCATTAGTTCCATAATGTCTTGCTACTAAAAGGTTAAGCCCAACATTTATTATTACATTAGTTACGCCTACGTAGAAAGGCGTCTTTGTATCTTTAATAGAATAATAAATTCTATTTAACACATTTATTACAGAAATTGAAATTAAAGATAGAGAGTAGCATCTAAGTGTAGATGTAGCCGCAATACCATCTGTTGCAGTAAAGGATCCACGCACAAAGGCAATTTCTATAATTGGTCTTGCTAAAATTATTAGTCCAATGGTTGCTGGTACTGTTATAAATAAAACTGTTTTAATTGAAGCGTTCATAACTTTTTTGCCTAGTTTCATATCTCCTGAACCTAAAGTTTTTGTAAGTATTGGAAATACTATGGCAGTTATTGCAGTTATAAAAATCCCAATTATCATTGTATTCATTTTGTTTGAATAATATAAGATTGATGCAGCACCTTTGCCCATGCCTGATGCTAAGTTTCTATTTACGATTGTGTTTATGTCATTTACAGAAACTGATACAAAAACTGGTAGGGCGAGGAGAATTGCCTCTCTTACATATTGATCTTTAAAGTCGGCAATAAATTTTGGTCGGTAGCCAATTTTTATTGCATTTGGTAGTAAAAATAAAAATTCCGCAAGTATTCCAAGAACTGATGCAATAGTTAGCCCCATTATTCCAACATGTTTAGAAAATAGTGCTAAGTAAATTATATAAGTTAAGTTTAGTGGAATGGCAATGGCACCAGTGGCTGCGAATTTGCCGCCATGTTGAAGATATCCTTCCATTACTCCAACCCATGATGAAAATAAAACTACGGGCATTCCAACTTGTATAAGTTTAACAACAATTGCATAGGTTTCTGGATCAGCTTGTGATGCAGACAATAGTGCAATTTGATTTGGAAAAAGGATTCCTAGTGCAATTAGAACAAGGGATGCCAAAGATGATATAAGTAGTAAATTATTGGTGAAATAATTCTTTCTGCTCTTTCCATGGTCCATTTCAGCCTTTTGTACAGAAGGTATATAGGTTGTCGCTATCGCTTGAGTTACAAAACTAGATATCATTGCTGTTGCAGCTTGTGCAAGGGAAAAGGCGTCCATTTCTGTTCCTGCACCAAAGACATAGGCAGTGAGTGATTCTCTAAAAAACCCAAAAACCTTTCCTATTAACAAAAATACTGTAATGGCGAGAGTTGACTTTGCAATTCGTGAGCCTGCGTTATCTTTATTTTCCAATTTATTATCTCCTTTATAAGTCTTATCAAATTATAATTTGTTTAAAAATTTATGTCAAGTGAGGTTAAAATCTATTATTTTAAAGAAATTTAATTATGTGTTATTATTGTTTTATAATAATAACAAAGGAGGAAAAATGAAAAATAGAAATTTAATAAAAAAAGTTTTGCCCTATTTTTATAAATACAGATTTACACTTTTCTTAGATTTATTTTGTGCAGGACTTACTACAGCAAGTGAAATGGTTTTGCCACTAATTCTCCGCAAACTAACAAATCTTGGTATGAAAGATTTATCATCTATTACCTTTGAATTTGTGCTAAAACTTTCATTGATATATTTTGCAATAAAGGTTATTGAGGTCTTTGCACAGTATTTTATGACGAGCATTGGTCACATAATGGGTGCACGTATAGAAACGGACATGAGAAGGGATCTTTATTATCATCTTCAAAGTCTTTCTGACACTTTTTACAATGAAACAAAAGTGGGTGTAATTATGTCACGAATTACCAATGACCTCTTTGACATAACGGAGTTTGCACATCACTGTCCTGAAGAATATTTTATCGGCGTGTTAAAAATTATTATTTCATTAATAATACTTCTTACTATTAATGTAAAAATGACTCTTTTAATTTATATTATGATTCCGCTAATGATTTATTTTTCTGGTCATTTTAGAAATAAAATGCGAGAAGCACAAAAGGATCAAAGAGTTCATATTGGCAATCTAAATTCTGCCATTGAAGATTCTCTGTTAGGGATAAAAGTTGTAAAGTCTTTTGCCAATGAAGATGTGGAGAGCGAAAAATTTACCTATGAGAACAATAAATTTTTAGGAATAAAAAAGAGATACTACAAGTCAATGGCTGGTTTTAATACAATTAATAGAATTTTTGACGGATTGATGTATCTTATTTTAATTGCAAGTGGCGGTTATTTTCTCATGAAAAGAGAAATTGATCCAGAAGATTTAATAGTCTATGTAATGTTTATTCAGTCACTTCTTGCAACGGTTAGAAGAATTATTGAATTTACAGAGCAGTTTCAAAAGGGAATGACAGGTATCGAAAGATTTGCAGAAATTATGTCTGTTGAATCAGACATAAAGGACAAAGAGAATGCAATTGAAATAAAAAATGTAAGGGGAGAAATTTCCTTTAATAATGTGGACTTTAGTTACGGAAAGAGCGAAGAAAAGGTCCTAAATAATTTTAGCGTGGATATTATTCCAGGCGAAAAACTTGCAATAGTAGGACCAAGTGGTGCAGGAAAGACTACAATTTGTAATTTGATACCAAGATTTTACGATGTGGACAGCGGTTCTGTTAAAGTAGACGGAATTGATGTGCGAGATATAAAAATAAAATCGTTAAGAGAAAATATTGGCATAGTTCAACAAGATGTGTATTTATTTTCTGGAACAGTTAAGGACAACATTGGCTATGGAAAAAGTGATGCAAGTGATAAAGAAATTATTGAAGCTGCAAAGTTGGCTGGAGCTTATGAATTCATCAAAAATCTACCAGATGGTTTTGATACCTATGTAGGCGAGCGTGGAGTAAAATTATCTGGAGGACAAAAACAGAGAATTTCCATTGCTAGAGTTTTTTTGAAAAACCCACCAATTTTAATTTTAGATGAAGCAACTTCAGCTCTCGATAACAAAAGTGAAATTGTTGTGCAGGATTCTATTGAAAAACTTTCAAAGGGAAGGACAACTATTACCATTGCTCATAGACTTACAACTGTACAAAATGCAGATCTAATTATTGTAATGACAAAGGAGGGCATTGTGGAAAGAGGAAAGCACAGCGAACTTATGGAAAAGAAAGGTTATTATTACAACCTCTATACAAAGGGTGGCAGATTAGAATAATAAATTTATTTTAGGGTATATCATAACAAGAAAGAAACTTTGAGAGGTGTATTATGCAAGATTATATAGAAATTATAAAAAAAAGAAGATCTTATTACGATTTATCTGAAGATGTACCACTTTCTAATGAAGAAATAAAATATTTGATAGAAGATGTTTTAAACACAACTCCATCTCATATGAACTCGCAAACTACGAGAGTAGTATTGCTTTTTGATGAAAAATCAAAGGACTTTTGGAAGAGAGTAAATGAAACTTATGACAATAAAATAAATGAAGAAAAATTTCACGGATTTTATCATGCAAAGGGTACAGCTCTAATTTTTATCGACAAAGATGAAATTAAAGAGCAAGAAAAGAATATTCCATTATATAAAGAATATTTTGAAACTTGGGGACAACATTCGGCAGCAATGGTACAGCTAAATATTTGGCAAGCACTTCGTGATGAAGAAATTGGTGCAAGTAACCAACATTACAATCCACATATTGACTCATGGGTTAAGGATTTATATGAAATACCAGATTCATGGGAACTCATTGCAGAAATGCCCTTTGGAAAAATCCAAGAAGAACCGGAGAAAATAGACAAAAAATCAATTGATGAAATTTTAAAAGTTATTGAGTAAATAAAGAAAAGTAGGCGAGAGTCTACTTTTTTTATTAACTTATACTTGTAATAAAAATCTCTTATGACTATAATAAGAGTATCAGGGGAGCTTTTGCTGAGATTAGGTTAATCCTTAAACCCTTTGGACCAGGACAGGTAATGCTGTCGCGGGAACAATGCCTCTCTTTGAAGAGGTTTTTTTTATTTTATTTTTTAATGAGGAGGTTTTATGAAGATTTCAGTAGCAATACAAATACTTCCTACAACTAAAGAAGGTACTTCAGAATCTGTTGTAGAAGTTGTAGACAAAGTAATTGAATATATAAAGAGCGAGAAAGTAAACTATGTTGTAACTCCCTTTGAAACAGTTATAGAATTAGATAACTTCGACAGGGCTTTTGAAATTTTGAAAAATTGTGTAAAAATAGCTGGAGAAATTTCAGAACAAGTTGCTTGTTATTCTAAGACATTTTATTCTGAGAAGGGAATATTGACCATCGATGAAAAAATCGGCAAGTATCAAGGATAATATCTCAGCAGCTTCCTTGATAATAATTATTTTAGCTATTTGGCATTTTGTAACTACAAGGGGAATTGTAGGACCCTATTTACTTCCTAAACCCTTTGATGTCATAAAAGCATTTGTTACAGATTTTTCTACTATTGCATCTCATCTTGGCACAACTCTCATAGAAGCTTTTTTAGGCTTATTTGTAGGAGTTAGTTTAGGTTTTGTTGCAGCTTTATTAATGGATTTGTCAGAGTTTGTTTATTCTGCTCTGTATCCCATTTTGGTTTTGACGCAAACTGTGCCAACGGTTGCAATTGCACCACTACTTGTATTATGGATGGGATATGGAATTGCTCCCAAAATTGCCCTTATTGTAATTGTAACATTTTTTCCAGTTGCAATTTCTCTTCTCGAGGCATTTAAACAAGTGGATCAAGATAAAATAAAACTATTAAAGGCAATGGGTGCAAGCAGGTTTGAAATTTATAAATACATTAAATTGCCAGAGAGCATGGGAAACTTTTTCTCTGCTTTAAAAATTGCAGTTTCATATTCTGTTGTAGGTGCGGTAATTGCTGAATGGCTTGGAGGTTTTAAGGGGCTTGGAGTATATATGATCAGAGTCCAAAAAAATTACTCCTTTGATAAAATGTTTGCTGTTATATTTTTAATTTCGGCTATTTCTCTTATTTTGATGAAACTCGTAAGTTATATTCAAAAAAAGATGATGCCGTGGATGGAGGAAGAATGAAAAGTTTAAAAAAATTATTAGTTTTAATTTTAGCGGGAATTATGCTTACAGCTTGTGGTAAAACTGAAAATAAAAAAGTTGAAGAAAAAAAGGATAAGCCAATGGAAAAAGTTAGCTTTTTACTTGACTGGGATCCAAATGTTAATCACGCAGGCCTTTATGTGGCAATGGACAAGGGATTTTTTGCAGAGGAAGGAATTGAAGTTGAAGTAAATCAACCACCGGCAAATGGAGCTGAAGCTCTTGTTGCATCAGGCAAGGCTGATTTTGGAGTATCTTTTCAAGATACAATTGCTCCTGCCTTTGCAAGTGAAAAGCCACTTCCCGTTACAGCAGTTGCTGCTATTATAAATCACAATACTTCTGGTATTGTATCAATTAAAGACAAAAACATCACAAGGCCTAAGGATATGGAAAATCACAATCACTCAACTTGGGGGCTTCCAATTGAACAGGCAATTTTAAAACAAGTTGTTGAAGACGATGGAGGAGATTTTTCTAAAGTAAAATTAATTCCTGGTGATGTTACAAACACACTTGCAGCAATTCAAGGTAAAGACATTGACACAGTATGGATTTTCTATCCAGTAGATGGAGTTAGAGCTGAAATGGAAAATGTGCCAATTAATTATTTTGCTTTTAAAGATATTAATAAAACTTTTGACTATTACACTCCAATTTTAATTGCAAATAACGATTTTTTAAAAAACAAAGAAGATGTAGCAAAGAGATTTATGCGTGCTTTCTCTAAGGGATATGAATACGCAGCAAAAAACCCAAAGGAAGCTGCAGAAATTCTAGTTAAATTAAATCCAGAACTTGATAAAGAGTACACAATTAAAGCAATGGATTATATCCATGACAAATACAAAGATGATGCTGAATATTTTGGTGAAATAAATGCAGATAGATGGAATAATTTTTACTCTTGGTTGTGGGAAAATAAATTAATCGATAGAGAAATTCCTAAGGACTTTGGTTTCACTAATGATTTTGTAAATCCTGAAAAATTAAAATGAGTGAAAAACTAGAGATTTTAAGAGTAAGCGATGTAGATAAGTCCTTTGGCGACAAAGAAGTCCTAAAGGGCATAAACATCGTATTGAATAAGGGAGAATTAGTTTCGCTAGTTGGCGTTTCTGGAAGTGGGAAGACGACTTTATTTAATATAATTGCGGGACTTTTAAAGCCAGATAGGGGCAAAGTTTTTTTAAAAGGTGAGGATATCACTGGAAGGTCTGGCAAGGTTTCCTATATGTTGCAAAAGGATTTACTACTTCCTTATATGACTATTATCGACAATGTATCTCTACCATTAATTTTGCGTGGCAATAAGAAAAAAGTTGCAAGGGAAAAAGTTCGTGGACTATTCAAAGACTTTGGTCTCGAGGGAACTCAGGAAAAATTCCCCTCACAGCTTTCTGGAGGAATGGCACAGCGTGCAGCACTTCTTAGGACCTATGTATTTTCAAAGGAAATTGCCCTACTTGATGAACCCTTTTCTGCTCTTGATGCAATTACTAAAGCTTCAATTCACAAGTGGTATAAAAATATTATTGGAGAGATGAAAATTTCTACGATTTTTATAACTCACGACATAGAAGAGGCAATAAAAATTTCAGATAGAATTTATATTCTGGGAAAAGATCCAGGAACAATAATTGATGAAATCAAAATAAAAGAGGATTTCCAAGAAAATTTTTTTGAAGATAAAAAATTTATTGAGTACAAAAAACACATTATTGAAAAACTTGATAAAATTATTTAAACGAGGCAAATACCTCGTTTTTTATTTGGTGTCGCATTTAATTTTACAATTATCCTTTGATTTTAGTCAAACCTATTTCTTTGGATAATACTTAATAAGTAATTCATTTAAATTTTCTTTACTATTCATTTGCAAAGTTAATATTGGTTGGTAAATTTGGAAGCTTATTTCTATTTTTTAATTTCTTCATTTAATGTAATATCTTTATAACTCATATTAATAGACCTATTTGTTTTTTGGTAATTAATATTTTATATAAAATTAGTATGAGTTTTTAGTTGCTAGCAATTCCACATTTTATTTTACAGCCAAACACACAAAATAAATTTGAAAAGATTAAATATAAATGATATCGTTATTATATAAAGGAGTGATGTTGTTATGGATTATAATATCTGGGATTATTTTATGATTAGAACTCCAGCTTTACCATTTTATTACTTAGAAGAATATAGAAATTCAAACAAAGACATATATTCATTTATATCAGAAAATGAGACTTTGGATAATTTTTTAAAAAATGCTCTCTTGGTATCTTCTAAATCACTCTATTATTCATATATTAATAAACCTAAAGAAGAAAAAAATATAGAAATTTATGTCAAGGCTTACTAAAATATTTTATACGAGCAAGCTCTAGAGCAACTCCTTATGAATGTTTTGCAAACGTATCCATTATAGAATTTGGGCTAAATACAAATATCGAAAAAGAAGATGAAATAATAGATACTAAAGTAGACACAGATTGGGCAAATGGGTTAATAAAAAAATTAGAAGATGACTCAACTATACTTAAAAGCTTATCCTTAAAATTCAATGATATTTGTTATGTCAGTGGAGATAGACTGAAAAATCCTTATTTTACAAATAGAGGAAATTTAAAAGAAAGTACAGAAGAAATTAAAGAAAGTAGCATTAGATTTACAAATCTTGTAGGCTTAGTTAAAGACAAGTCTAAAGATTTTATAAAATATAATGATTTATTTTACTTCATTTTTTAGATTTAGATAAAATAGATTTAAAATCAAATAAAGGAATAACTGAAATACAGGGATATAAAAATGACTTTAGTTTTTATGTGGGATTGGAGGAATCTTTTTGGTTTTGTTAGATATACTGATTGGTGATATGAGATATAAATAGACTAGAATACAAAAAACATTAAATAGCTAGCAAATTATAATTTAGATATTTAGCAAACTATATTTCAAAGGAGGATTATAAAATGAAACAATATAAGGATTTTGATCTCGATTTAAACAAGATAAAGGAAAATAGTGGTAGCGAGACTTTGGAATTTTCTCTTGGACCAGTTTGCACATATATATCGTCTAAACTTTTTGAAAGTGCTTTTTTAACAAAGTGTAATTCCTGTACTTGTCCATCAGCAGTATGTTCAGTTACAGATGCTAGAAATTGTATTAATGTTAACAATGAAAAAGATTCTATCAGGGAGTTAAGTGGATGCTAAATAAGTAAAAATTATTAAAAAAATTTTTAAGATAATATAGTTTGCTAATTTAAGTTTATGAGGAGGAAAACTAATATGAAGAAGAATGAGTTATTAATTGCTTTGATTACTTGGCTAATAGTTATAGTAATAGATACATTTGTAAATCTAAATTTATTTTACGAAGCATTAATATGGTTTGCTATTTATTTTGTATTGACTAGATTATTTTATAATAAACCTATTAATTAGAATTTATTTAAATACATTTATTTTAAGTTTAATGGTTTTATATAGATAAATTTTATATATGTAAATTCGGATTGGTTTTGAATTTTATATAAAGATATTAAAAAAACAATGCTTTAATATAAGGGGTGGATAATTGAAATATGGGAAAATTTTTAAAAAATATTGCCTTTTGTATCTCTTTTTGTTTCGTAAATTTTTTGATTTTTAATATAATCTTTAACATTATTTTTGTATTTTTAAAAAATTTAAATTTAATTGATATAAATCATATAAACTTATTAGCTTCTATTGTATTTATTATAGTAACATATTTAATAACTAGAAGAGATATAAAAAAATCTTGTTTTAAAGATTTAAATATAAAAACAATTGATATTTATGTATTTATTCTCTCGAGTATCTTAGTATCAACAATATTTTTCATTTTAATTTATAATATTGAAAATAAATTAAATTTTATTTATTACCAAAGATATTTAAAGAATTTCAATGAAAAATTACAAATAAATGATATAAATATAATTGCCCTATTAGAGATAATTTCTACATCTATTATTTTAGTACCAATAGGGGAAGAATTATATTTTAGAAAAATAGGAATAACTTTTTTAAAGTCTAAGGGTCTTAATAATAACTATGCAATTTTATTATCTGCGTTTTCTTTTGGACTATTTCATTTTACAATTCTTAGTTCCTTAATATATTCATTTTTAATAGGTTTTATCACTGGATTACTTTATATAGTAACTGGCAAACTAAGATATTCGATTTTGACTCATGGGTTTAGTAATTTACTGTCTATGTCATCGGCGTTATATTACTATTTTATTTTAAAGGATACGCCAGACATTAACTTTATTATGAAACATAATAACAATATAACAGGAATAATAAACATATTTATTATATTAATATTAATATATTTCATAAAAATTTTTTATAAGAAAAAATTTATTGGAATTTATAAAAAATTCTTTAAATATTTATATAAATAAATTTAGAAAAATAAGGGCACAAACATAGAAAGGAGAAACTTATGAGTGGATTTAAAGATTTTGATTTAGATTTAACGAAAATAAAGCAAGATGAAAAAAGTGAATCAACTATGGGGACAACTCCAGTATGTTCTTGGATAGTTGAATCATTTATCAATACAGGAGATGGTTGTATGACACAAAAATGTAAAACTTTAGCTTGTCCGTCTACTGACTGTTCACCTGGAGATATGACAACTGCTTGCAACGGAAGAATGGACAATGCTTTAAGATGTTAATTCAGAAGTAAAAATAACAGTTCTAATTAAATAGAAAATAAAGCCTTATACTGTTAAAATAAATTAATTTGAATAATAAAAAAATTTATTAAATAATTGAGGGGTACAATGAAAGCAGAAGGAAAGAAAATTTTAGAGAAAATTGGAATGGCAATGATAGTTTCTTTTATAATATTTATTTTTCTATCATCGATTAAGTTTAAAGAGGCATCGGATTCTTTTTTAGTATTTAGGTCACTTCTAAATCCTATTTCTATATTTATTGGATTTAGTTGTCTATTTGGCATTCATGTTGCAGATTTTTTTAAAGATTTGATCAAAGGAATGAAAAATATAAAAATTAAAGAATTAATATTATTTTTCAAATATGTTTTTATTTATCAAGGGATTATTATTTTAACAACAAATTTAAATTTTTTACAAGAATCGAATAATGAAACAAGTGAATTTATTGATTTGTATTTAATTATTATGATGATATTATTTGTTTTATTTGAAGAATATATTTTTAGGTATTTAATACAAACAAAATTAATGAACGTTTGTAATGACTATGGGATATTATTTATGGCAATAGTTTTTGGATTCTTTCATTATGGAAAATATAAATCAGGTTTTTTATTTGGAATAGTATTAGGAATTGTTTACATAATGACAGAAAACATTACATATACCGTCATAATTCACTATTTTTTGAACTCAACATTATCATTAAGAATTGTAGTATTTTTACAGAATTTTTTTATGGCAACCAATGTAGAATTAGACGGATTAAATAACACTACTGGATTTATAAGTTTATTATTGGGAGTTGTTTTAATGCTTGTACAATTGCTACTAAAAGGTAATTATATTTATTCTTTTAGACAAAAAGAAAAAGAACTTCTAAAAAAGGTATTGCAACAGATTAAATATTTACCTGAACTTATAAAAATTTTTCCACTTAATATGGTACTGTTTTTTAGATTTTTTATTTAAATACAAAAAGTATTTACAATTAGTTTATTAATATATAAAGGAGGTATTATGCATATAGTTTGTGTAATTGGAAGTAATTACGATAAATCAGTTGGAGTACAAATAATTTTAAATATAGTAAAATCGTTAGGGCATAATTATACATACGAAATTTTAGATTTAAAGAATTTAAACACACGGTTTTGTCTTGGATGTGGTTCCTGTTTTAACACAGGATTATGCCCATTAGATTCAGTAGATGATTTATCATTTATAAAAAACACATTAAAATCAGCAGATATAATAATATTGTACTCATCAGTCTATGTTTTGTCTGTTTCAGGGTTAATGAAAAATCTAATAGATCGATGTGTACTATATTGCCACACTTTAGAATTAGGTGGGAAATTAGGATTTACTATAACTTCTACATCTGAAACAGGAGGTCAAAAAGTATCAGAGTATTTAAAACAAGTACAAACATCAATGAGAATTAAAAATTTAGATAACTATATTTATAGAAAAGTTGATAACAATGTTAGTGATTTTATACTAGAAGTATCAAAAAAAATTGATTACAAAATAAAAATTTATAAGTTTAAAAAGTAAACATATTAATTATGATTTAAATTTTATATAAACACATATTAATTTGTCTACACATAATTAATTTTTGTAGATTATAAGATTTGCTAGATAGATTAAATTCTCAATAAAAAAAATATAAAGGTATAAAGATTACATTTTTCGTATATTTATGTACACTACCATTTTAAAACAATTTATATTCTTTAAAGTGGTAGTGATTTTGTTAATTATAAGATATTTCATGAGTATAAATAAATCAATGAGTTAAAAAATGGTAAAAGAGGGAGGGTTAATATGAGTATAGAAAAAGAAACAAAATACTTCTTATTTATAGTTTTTTTTCTAAATTTTTTACTGGGAATTACATGTAAATATTTTTATAAAGTAGATAATACAGGGGTTATAACCCTTATTACGAGTTTAGTTCCTGCTTTTATTGCTATATTATTAGAAAAAGATTTTAAGTTAAAAGATTTATTTAAGGATAAATTCAACTTGATATATTCTTTATACTTCATAATATTTATATTTTTTTACATATTATCATTCTTTTCAGAAAAAGTTTTAAATAAGATTGATTATGTCGTGTATTTAGGTTGGCTAATTAGTCTTTATGTATTAACTATAGATGATAAAAGATTAAGAGGAAAATTTAATTTTGCTTTATTTCTTAAATTGGCTTTTGTTGTAATTTTAATAGATACATTTAGAATGGGAATATTAAATTTTTACTTTCAATCAGATGTAGATGTTACTGATCTTTTAACGAGAGTAATAGGTACATTTACCATAGGATTATTTAGCACAATCATTAATTTAATATTTACTATGGGTGAAGAATATGGTTGGAGATATTTTTTACAGACAATATTTCAATCATTGTATGGTAATAGAATAGGAGTTTTATTAACTGGCATTATGTGGGGCTTATCTCATTTGCCCTTGTATTTTTTTGTATTTTATTCTGGAATAGAAGGCCTTTATGCAGGTATAGATATTACTGTATTTTGCATTACTATTGGGATAGTGCTTGGACTCATTTATATGGAGAGTAGAAGTGTTCTTGCGGTAACTTTCATTCATCTTTTGCACAATATGTTTATGACTAATGTAACGAGTGCAGATTACAATCAAGATTTTATTTTTACAAAAGAATTTTTACTTGTATCTGTAATAACAGCTATACTTGTATATACTCCATTTTTATTAAATAAAAAGTATAATTGAATTTTAACTTGAATTAAAATAAGGGTGCCTATTATGATTAAGAATTATGAGCAAAAGATTACTAATATTAATGATAGAATGTCAAATTATTTTATAAATGGAGATAAAATAATAGATTCAAATGATATTATGATAATAAATCAATTATTATTGAATAATTATAATGACATTTATATAAGGAAAGTTTATGATTATTATAAGGCTATAAGAGATGAATTCAATAAAGGAAATATAATATATAATTGTGGTATGATTGGAGGATTAGGACAATTTGCTTTTGTGTTGAAAGAATTTTCGATTATAACAGGATTATTAAAAGATTTTTCAAAAAGTGTTGATAATTTATTTTTTAAAATCACACTGAACTTACTTAAAAATTATGAAGGATATAAAAGCATTCATTATAATTTTTATGATATTATAGGTGGATTATCAGGAGATTTGTACTATTTTCTAGATAATAATTTTGAACAAAAAGGAATAGAAAATATAATTAAATATTTAGTATCAATAACAATTGAAGATAATAAATTTTTTATAAAAAGAGAAATGCAAAAAAATGATTTAGAAACTATAAATTTTCCACATGGACATTTAAATTTTGGAATGGCCCACGGAATTATTTCAATTGCTATAGTGTTAGCAAAAGCAAAAAGCAAAGGATATAATATTAAAGATTTAGACAATGCTATAGAAAAAATATTAGCTTATTACAAAAATTTTTGTAGGAAAATAAATAATGTACTTTATTGGCCTGTAAAATTAAATCTTGATGATTTATACAACAAAAAATATAAATTAGATTTAGAAAATTATAAGTCGAGTTGGTGTAATGGTAACTTGGGAATTTTAAGAGGCTTAATAAAAACTTATTCATATTTAGGATATGAAGAAGAAAAAAATTTTTACATAAGAGAACTTATAAATCTTTTATGTAAAGATGACTTAAACTTGAACATTTCTAATTTGTGCCATGGATATTTTTCTGTAATATCAATAATTGATTATTCTTTTTCAGATAAATATTTTAGGAAATTATATTTACAAGAAAAATTAGATATAAAAGATAAGTTTATTGAGCTAATCATAAATGAAATAACTAAAAAAGGGCTTAATTCTTATATAGATGATATATATTTTGGCGATATTAGTTTCTTGCAAGGATTTACTGGAGTATACTTAATTCTCAACAATAGTATGAATTATATTTCCAATTTTGGAAAATTGATAATGATAGATTAAAAAGATTAGTTTATTTAATTTTTAACTAGGATAAATATTAGGACTAAAAATGAAAGAAAAAAATATGATAAAAATATATTTAAAAATATAATTTGGATTGTTCATAATATAAGGGTAATAGATAATAAATATATTTTCATATCTATACTATCTACTATAATAAATGGTATTATTTCTCCCATTTCTCTTGTAATTATGCAGAAGATTATAAATGGAGTTCAAGTAGAAAAAAACTTAAATAATATAATTTTTTATATTATAATTTATATTTCTATAGACTTATTTAACTCGATATATTCAAGCATTCTAGGGTACTATAATACTAAATATACCATGAAATTTAATTTATATTTTTCTGAAAAAATATATTTAAAGGCATCTAGATTATCTCTATCTGATTATGAAAATTCAAAGACCTATGACATAATGAATAGGGCACAGAATCAAGGAGGAAATAATCTTTTATCTTATTATGGAGATTTTATGTCTGTAATAACTCAGCTGATTACTCTTTCTTCTTATATTTTTATTTTAATAAATTTTAGAGTTTGGCTTGTAGTAGTTATTATGATTATTCCCATATTTAAGTATTTTATAAATAATAAGTTTAATTTAAAAAGATTTGAGATAATAAAAGGGAGGACAAATGATAGTAGAAAAAGTTGGTATTTAACATATTTATTGTCTTATGGAAATTTTTATAAAGAACTTAAAACTTATAATCTTTTTTATTATTTCATAAATAAATATAAAAACCTTATTAAAAGATTTAATAAGGAAGATTTAGATATAAATAAAACTCAAATAAAATGGTCAAGCTTAATTAGTATAGTTGAAACACTAGTAGATGGATTTATTTTTTATTTCACAATTTCATTAGGGTTTCTTGGTCACATTTTAATTGGAGATGTTATTACTTATATTAGGGCCATTTCAAATTCTAAATCTAATATAACTTCGGTTCTTTTAGGACTATCAAATATGGTCAATCAAAGTTTATTTATAGGTCAATTATTTGAGTTTTTTGATTTGAAAGAAGAGGACGTTTCTAATAAGATAAAAATAGATAAAATAAAAGAAATAGAAATAAAAAATTTATATTACAAATATAACTCTTCAAAGGAATATGTTCTTAAAAATATTA
>NZ_JABDSR010000021.1 GCF_012976305.1 Peptoniphilus faecalis | reverse complement strand
AGTTTTAAGGAATCTGGTGAGAATAGGACAATGGACACACCTGTAACCATGCCGAACACAGAAGTTAAGCATTAGTCCGCTGATGGTACTTGGTTGGCAACGACCTGGGAGAGTAAGTTATCGCCAGAAAGGGACAAAAGTCCCAATAGTCTTAGGTAGCTCAATGGTGGAGCAACCGGCTGTTAACCGGTAGGCTGTGGGTTCGAGTCCCACCCTGAGAGCCAGTAAAAAAGATAAGCCGGGGTGGCGGAACTGGCAGACGCACAGGACTTAAAATCCTGCGGTGGTAAAACACCGTATCGGTTCGATTCCGATTCTCGGCACCAAAAAGAAGAATAGTAGCCGGGTAAAAAATGACGCGGGATGGAGCAGTCTGGTAGCTCGTCGGGCTCATAACCCGAAGGCCGGAGGTTCAAATCCTTCTCCCGCTACCATAAAAACATATGGCGGCGTAGCTCAGTTGGCTAGAGCATACGGTTCATACCCGTAGTGTCAGGAGTTCAAATCTCTTCGCCGCTACCATTTTAAAATACGGTTTGTGTTACATAAACCGCTACCATATAAGGCCCTGTGGTCAAGCGGTTAAGACACCACCCTTTCACGGTGGTATCCCGAGTTCGATTCTCGGCAGGGTCACCAGATGGACGCATAGCTCAGTTGGGAGAGCATCTGCCTTACAAGCAGGGGGTCATAGGTTCGAGCCCTATTGTGTCCACCAAAATGGCCTGGTAGTTCAGTTGGTTAGAATGCCAGCCTGTCACGCTGGAGGTCGTCGGTTCGAGCCCGATCCAGGTCGCCAATATAGTATAAATATATTATGTAAGCAAGAGATGCTGGTGTAGCTCAATTGGTAGAGCAACTGACTTGTAATCAGTAGGTTAGGGGTTCAAGTCCTCCCACCAGCTCCAAAAGACTTGTAGGGGATTTCATGGAGGAGTTCCCGAGTTGGCCAAAGGGGACGGACTGTAAATCCGTTAGCTTAGCTTTCAGTGGTTCAAATCCACTCTCCTCCACCAATAAAATTAAAAATCCTATGCGGGTGTAGCTCAGTGGTAGAGCCCCAGCCTTCCAAGCTGGTTGCGAGGGTTCGATTCCCTTCACCCGCTCCATATAAGCACCTATAGCTCAGTAGGATAGAGCAACGGACTTCTAATCCGTGTGCCGGGGGTTCGAATCCTCCTAGGTGCGCCAAACCCAATGATATTGGGGTGTAGCCAAGTCGGTAAGGCACCAGACTTTGACTCTGGCATGCGTAGGTTCGAGTCCTGCCACCCCAGCCAAATTAGTTAGACCCATTAGCTCAGTCGGCAGAGCACTTGACTTTTAATCAAGGTGTCGCGCGTTCGAATCGCGCATGGGTCACCATTTTAAAAATTTATATTTATGGAGAGGTACCGAAGTGGTCATAACGGGGCGGTCTTGAAAACCGTTAGGGTGCAAGCCCACAAGGGTTCGAATCCCTTCCTCTCCGCCATTTTTTAATCTGTGATTATCACAGATTTTTTGTTGAAAATTTAATATTTTTTAGACCCATTAGCTCAGTCGGCAGAGCACTTGACTTTTAATCAAGGTGTCGCGCGTTCGAATCGCGCATGGGTCACCATTCTAAAAGACTTTATGTTAAACATTGAGTAGACTTAAAATAAAGGCTCTATAATATTTGCTGTGAGTAATCTCTAACAGATATTATAGAGCCTATTTATATAAAGTTTATTCTACTGGTACTACTTTTAAATCCTTTGAAACGTGGTTTAAAACTTCGCAACCATCTTCTGTTATTAGCACCAAGTCTTCGATTCGTACACCAATGCCTTCGTCTAATAAATATATTCCAGGTTCAACAGAAAAAATTTGTCCAATTTCTATTATGCTATCATTTACAGATGAAACATCGCCAGCTTCGTGAGTTTCAAGTCCAATGGAGTGACCAGTTCTGTGAGTGAAATATTTTCCGTAACCCTTTTCTTCGATATAATTTCTTGCAGCTTTGTCCACATCAGACATTTTGTTGCCAGGTTTTGCCGCTGCAATACCACGAAGATTGGCTTCTTTCACGATTTCATAGATTTCTCTTGCTCTGTCACTTACCTCTCCTATGAAAACTGTGCGTGTCATGTCAGATGCGTAATTTTTATACATTCCGCCAATATCTAAAACTACGCAGTCGCCAAGCTTGCCATAAGTGTCATCTGTGGAGTGGTGAGGGTCTGCAGCTGATCTTCCGTAAGCTGTGATTGGTTCAAAGGAAACTTCTTCAATGCCATGTGATTTATATATTTCTTTTAGCTTTGCACTAAGTTGTCTTTCGTTAAGTCCCTTTGAAACCCAAGGTATAAGTTCTTCCATAACCTTGTCATTTATCATAGAAGATTCACGCATCAATTTTATTTCTTCTTTGTCCTTAATGCGTCTTACTGCGTCTACAATGTTTGAACCGTTAATGTATTTTTTGTCGGGGAAAATTTCTTGAAGGCGAAGCAAAAATTTAGCAGACCAAAACTTGTCTATGCCAATTGTCTTGTCGTCTTTAATGTATTTTGAAAGCTTTTCAATACCATCTTCAATGTCGTTATACCAAATTAGATGTGCTCCAATTTCGTCATCTTGTGGAAATAATTCGTTTATTAAAAGCTCGATGTCTCCGTCTTTATGAATGTAAAGTGCAAGGGCTCTTTCTCCAGGTTCAATTTTTTTGCCTAAAAAATAAAAAATTGCATAAGGGTCGCTTATTATCATGTGAGCCAGATTATTTTCTTCCATATTTTTTATTAGTCTATTAATTCTACTTTTGTGCATAATATCCTCCATTCTTTTTTAAAATATATCACAACTTATCTATAATATCCATTGGTAAAAATAAATTAATCTGCAGTTTCCCGCAGATTAATTTTTAGTAAGTGATTTAATTATATTTGCCACTTTTGATGGCATTAAAATTTCGTGTGTTCCAGGTGCAAAGGCAGTTACGCCAAGGTTGTTGCAGGAATCTACAAAGGCTTGTTGTGAAACTATTACTCCATTTTCCATAAGTGTTTTTGCAACATCGGCTGGAGTTGCGCCTGTGTCAATATTTATGTTGTAGGTCTTTAAATTTGTGTTAGAAATTTTAGCAAGAACTTCCCTTACCTTTAATCCTTTGTTTAAATCGTAAGTGCCGGGAACAATTTTATTTCCAATTTGCATATCGTCAACTAATGTTTTATAAGCATTCAAATCTTTTATTAAACCCTTTGACATTAAAATTTCGCCAAGTTCATCAACATTTGTGCCTTCAGGAACTGTGATTTTTGTTGTGGTATTGTCAGATTCTTTCTTTTCTTTTTCTTTGCTCTCGTCTAAAGCAACAATTGGCTTTACAGATTTTTCATCTTTAAGTCCAGTTGCAATGAAAATTTCATTTGCGGTATTTGTAAACTCGTCTATAATGCTTATTTGTACCTTGCGACTTGAAATTGAGTTTAGATAAAGAGAGTCAATTCTCCACTTGATTATGAAAACCAAGGCTAAGAAAAACAAAATTGACAATAAAATTTGTAAAAATTTAATAAAAAAGAGCTTGCCTCTATTAAAATTATTCAAAATAAACCTCTTTTCATCTTGTTTTGATATAATTATAACAGTAAAGTTGAAAAAATAAAAGTTGGAGAAATTATGAGAGAAATTATTGTAAATAAAAATGATGGTGGAAGAAGGCTAGACAGGTTTCTTAAAATTTATTTTGAGAAGGCGCCACTTTCCTTTATATATAAAAATTTAAGGAAGAAAAATATTGTGTTAAATGGCAAAAGGGCAAAACCAGAGGATATTATTGATGAAGGGGATAGGATAAAATTATTCTTGTCAGAAGATACAATTAATAAATTTAAAAAAGATATAAAAAAATCTAAGAACTCAAAGCTTCCCAATATTTTATATGAAGATGAGGATATAATATTGGTAAAAAAGCCAGTGAATATGCTAACTCACAACGACATCAGCACCTATCAAGATAATGCTCTCGACAGAATGGTGGACTATTTAATTGAAAAGGGGGAATACAGTCCAAGACTTGAAAAATCCTTTAGACCTGCCTTTGTGAATAGACTTGATAGAAATACTTCTGGAATTTTAATTGGAGCTAAAAATTTAAAAACTTTACAAATTTTAAATGAAGCTATAAAAAATCATGAGATAAAAAAGTATTATATCACCATTGTTTCTGGAAATGTGAAAAGTGATTTTGATGTGGATATAAATTTAGTTAAGACAAAAAACAATGTGATGAAAAAATCTAGCGACCAAGGCAAGAGGTCAATTACAAAATTCCACGTGCTAAAAAATAGAGGTGGTTATTCTCTTCTTTCTGTGAATTTAATTACGGGAAGGACGCATCAGATTAGGGCTTCATTAAAGGAAAAAAACTTGTTTATCATTGGCGATAGAAAGTATGGAGATGATAAAGCTAATAAAATTTTTATAGATAAGGGATTGAACAGTCAATTTTTGCACAATTACGCTCTTGTCTTTGAGAGCGATAAGCTAAAAAATTTGTTAGGAAAGAAATTTATTTACCTTCCAGGAGAAAAAATGATGCATATTGCAGAAGAAATTTTTGACGTAAATTTAGGTGAGATTTTAAATGAAAAAAATAATTTTTAGAAATCCAAGGGAAAAATTTGATTTTGCAAATTTAAAGGGCAAGAAAACTTTGATAATCTTGCCCTCTCAATCTGCAATAAATTTTTATATAAGGGATATGCTAGAAAATAAAGTAGATATCACAAAGACCGAGTTTGATACCTTTGATGGCATTGGCAAGAAAATACGCAGGTACAAACCCGATTCAATTTTAAAATACATAATTCTTTCTAAAATTTTAAAAGATAATTTTGGCGATAGGTTAATTTTCCCTGAAACTGTGGATATCATCTTGGATTTTTTCGACGACATAGTAGAAAATAATTTATGCAGTGAAGATATTTTAACGATAGATGGTGAAATTTTTAAAAATCTTGGGAAAGTTTTTCGAATTTACAAAGATTATTTTGAAAAAAGAGGATATGATATTTATGGCAGGATAAAGGATCAGTCAATGGAAGGAACTCTTTTTGATACTTTTATCATCTCAGGATTTTTGGAATTTAGAAAAAGTGAAGAAGAAATTATAAAGAAACTATCTAAAATTTCCAATAAAAATATTTACATTGATATTCCTTTTAACTTTTTTAAGTCAGAATTAGTTTCTTCTACTATAAAAAGTTTAAAGGATCTTGATTTTATTTTAGAAGAAAAGACATTTTTGGACTATAAAGAGTATTTAAAGGCCAAGGAAATATATGCAATTTCGTCAAAGGGCGATTTCTACAATTTATTTTTCTCAAAAATAAAAATGACGCTTAAAAATAAAAAAGTCGAGGACATAGGAGTTTTAACTGGTTCAAGAGGACTTGCCTATAAAATAAAATCTCGTGAAAATTTTGAAAATCTGGAGTTTAATGTGAAATGCAGTGAGAGATCTCTTTTAGAAAGCGAATTTATGACTTTGTTGGAATATTTTAAAGATAAAAGCAGGGAAAACACAATAAAACGCGTGAGACTTTCATATTTTCCCCTTGAATGCGACTTGATCGACCTTGAAAAGGCCTTTTTGTCCTATGATTTTAAGAATTTATATGATATAGATTTTTCCAAGGTAAAAAGTATTACAGTAAATTCTAACTCAATAGATAATTTTTTAAGGGGAGTTGAAATTTTACAGGATGAAGTCATAAAAGAGACTGCAAATATAGATTACTACCTAAATTTTTTCGGCGAATATTTAGATTGTATAAAAATAAAAATTGCAGATGAGGTAGAAACAAATCCCGAAACTTTTGCAATTAGAGATTTAAGGTTTCTCGAAAAAATGAAAGAAAGTTTCTCAAAAATGAAAAAACTTTCTTCGCTTTATAGTGAGATTTCACTCTTTGATTTTGTTTTGATAACAAAAAAGTACATTGAAAAATCAAAGACAGATGCAATCCAAAACTTAGAGGGAATTGAAATTTCAAACTATTCATCAAATTATTATAGAGAATTTAAAAATTTATTTTTAATTGGATTTGATCAAAATTTTGAGAGAAATGTAAAAAACAACTTCCTTTACAATAGAGAATCTGAAGAGGACATGAGGGAAATTGGACTAATCAAAGATAATTTTACGAGGGATTACATCTATCTCATCTACGATTTAATTATGTCAGAGGAAGTTTTTATTTTAATAGATGATTATGATAAAGGCCTTTCAAAACTTTTAAACAAATTAATTTTTGATTTAGGGTTAAAAATACAAGAGCATGAAAAAATTTATTCTACTTCAAATATTGATTTTAACAATTCACGTGAGGAGTTAAATTATAATGTTTCAAGGGAAGAACTTGCTGGAATTAACAAAAAAATAAGGGAGAGAAATTATTATGTTACAGATTTTGACACCTTAAAGGAGTGTCCAAGGAGATTTTTATTTGAGAAAGTTTATAAAATTGAAAAACTTGAAAAGGACTATGATGAAAAATATTATCAGAGGACTGGCGATAAGTATCATCATATTTTAGAAAAATATTTCAAGAGGGAAAGGGATTTAAAGATTGAAACTCTAAAGGAATTGATTTTAGAAGAAGAAAATTTGGGGGATTTTAATAATCTTTCTTTTTTAGAAAAAATTTCTGTTATAAATTCCTTCAATACTTTAAGTGAATATATTAAAAGTGATTTAGAGGAGCAAAAAAAATATGGTTTTATGCCAAAATATTTTGAAGAAAAAATAGATACAGATATTTCTGGAATAAAAATAAAGGGAAGAATTGATAGGATTGATTCCTTGGGCGAGAGTGAGATTTTAATTGACTATAAGAGGTCAAATATTAGGACTAAAAAGGAAATAGAAGATTTAAAATCTTTTCAAATGCCAATTTATGCTATTTCTAGAATAAAAGTGGGTAAAAAAATAGCAAGTGCAATTTATGGATCTGTAAAAAAAGCAGAACTTACAACTGTGATAAAAAATTCTGACATTTTGCCGAGAGATGACAAAAGGAGGAATTACTTTACAGAAGATGAACTATGTGAACTTCTAAAAAAAGTTGAAGCTGAAATAATTGCAATGACAAATAGTATTACCTCTGGTGATTATAATTCTAGGAGCGACTGCAAAAATTGTGATTATACAGAAATTTGTGAAAATAAGGAGATTTAAATGGATAAAGGGGAACTTAGGAAAAAATATTCAAAACTTAGAGAAGGAATTAAAAATAGAGATGAAAAAGATAAAAAGATTAGAGAAAGTCTTAAAAATTTAGAAATTTATAAAAATGCAAAATCTGTATTTATTTTTATATCTTATAAAAGTGAAGTTGATACAAAAGAAATTATAAACATGATTTTAAAGGATGGTAAAAAGCTTTTGGTGCCACTTGTAAAGAATAGGGAGATGATTGCAGTTGAAGTTAAGGGGATAGATGACTTAGAGCCAAACAAAATGGGAATTTTGGAACCTAAGGAGGGCAAAGAGGTAGTAGATGTAGATTTAACTATTACACCAGGACTTGCCTTTGACAAAGATGGTTATAGACTAGGCTATGGAGGAGGATTTTACGACAAATTTTTTGCAAAGGTTGAAACAATAAGAATGGGTATTGGTTATTCTGAGCAAATTTTAGGGAAATTAGCACATGAAGAATATGATATACCGCTAAATTATCTTTTGACAGATGAGGGTTTTATAAGGTTTGGTGCTAAATGAAAAGAGAATATCCTAAAATAGAAGCAAAGACATGGAAGTGGATACTTGCACTTATGATTTCCATAGGCTCTTTTTATGGAGTAAGTCTTTTATTTTATATTTTTGATATTAAAAATGAAATAATAATGGCTCTTGCAGTTAGCATAATTTCTCTACTTTCACTAGTAATTGTAGATAAATACTTTATAGTTAAAATATTTTTGCGATTAAAAATGAGGGACTTATTTTATATAATTATTGGGCTTGGTTTTTCTATTATCGCAGTTATAATATCATCAATTGTAGTAGAAAAGCTGGGAATAAAGGCAGATATTAATCCGATTTTTGACGTATTGACTCCAGACAATTTTAAGAGTTTTTTTATATCGACGCTAATACAATTTATTGCAGAAGAAATAATTTTTATAATTCCCTTTTTATTTGTGATAAATAAAATAAAATCTGAAAATAATATTTTAAAAACAATTTTTGCAATAGTACTTTCATCGGTGATTTTTGGAGCAATGCACCTTTCCACATATAATTATAATATTTTACAAGCAGTTTTGATTATTTCAATTATAAGAACGGGGTTATCTATGTCCTATGTTATTTCTAAAAATCTTACAGTAACCTATCTTATCCATATAATTTACGATTGGAGCTTAATCGGAATATATATGGCAGCGGGGCAAATGATAAAATAAATAAACCACGATTTTGGATTTATTTCCATTGTCGTGGTTTTTATTACAAAGTTTTTAGCGTTACAAAATTAAATTTTAAATCGAAAGTTCTTTAAAGCCATTGCCTAAAATTTCTGATGTGTCGGAAACTGAAACAAAGGCTTCGGGATCATGTTCTTTAATAATTTGACGAACCCTCACAAGTTGTCTCGAGGAGCAAACAACATATAAGATGTAGACATTCTTTTTCTTGTAAGAAGTTATACCATTGATAAAAGTTGATCCTCTATGTATTTCTTTGTGAATTTCTTTTGCAATATCTTCATTTTTTTCAGAAATTATGAAGATTTGTTTTTGTTTTCCAACGCCAAGTTGAATTTTATCTACAACATTGTAATTTATAAACATTAAAATCAAAGTGAAGAGCACTTTGTCAAAGGTAAAGAAATAACCTAAGGAACTAACTATTATAAAATTAATTCCCATAAGGACATTTCCAATAGTGATGTTAAATTTTTTCTTTAAAATTGCAGCGACAATATCAAGACCGCCAGTTGAAGCTCCATTTCTGAAGGCAATACCCATGCCAGCTCCGTTTAAAATGCCGCCAAAGACACAAGCGAGTATAGGCTCCTTAGTTAAATAAAACCCTGGAGCGATTTTTTGGTAAAAGGATGCAAATATAGATAGCAACAAAATTGAAAGTGTAGAGAAAAATGTAAAGTCTCTATCCAAGAAAAACATGCTTAATATTGAAGTAGGTATATTTAGCAAAAATATTAACATTGGAAGACTTAGCCCTGTAACATTTGAAATCAATATACTTGTACCTGTTAGACCTCCAGATATTAGTAAATTTGGTTTTATTATGTAAACTACGGAAAAAGCAAGAATTATATTGCATACTATGACTGATAGAAGTTTCCTACCAAAAGTTTTTGAAAAAATCCATTTTTTAAGACTTATTATGCTTGAGTTCATAAAAACACCTCTTAAGGTATAATACACTATATCAAAGAGAAAATTAAGCTAAAAATAAAATAAAATTTTATAAATTCAGATTATAGTAGGATTTTGAAATTTATATTTTATACTTTTTGAACTAGTGAAAATGATTACAGACAAAAATATCTTATTATATTTAAGAAAGTTATGCAAAAAAAAAAATAATCAAATAAAAAAATAAAAAAAAAACATTTACTATTGTTTACAATTTAGATTATTTTTTACGAAAAAAAAATAATTCATAAAACTAAAAGTACAAATCCAAACAAATAGTTAAACTTAACCCCACTTCTTGAACTTAATATTTCTATTTGATATAATTAAGACTGTAAGAAATGGTTACCATGATTATACATAAGGAGAGTGTTAAAAAAATGACAGATACTTTAAATCCGTTAGTAGCAGCTCAACAAAAAGTTAAGGCTGCATGCGACAAGTTAGGTTGCGACCCAGCAGTTTATGAAATTCTAAAAGAACCTGAAAGAGTTATTGAAATTTCTATTCCAGTAAAAATGGATGATGGTTCAGTTAAAACTTTTAAAGGTTGGAGATCAGCTCACTCAACAGCAGTTGGTCCAGCAAAAGGTGGAGTTAGATTCCATCCAAATGTAAACCTTGATGAAGTTAAAGCTCTTTCTCTTTGGATGACTTTCAAAGGTGGAGCACTTGGTCTTCCATATGGTGGAGGAAAAGGTGGAATTTGTGTAGATCCATCTGAATTATCTGATAGAGAATTAGAACAACTTTCAAGAGGTTGGGTAAGAGGACTTTATAAATATCTTGGTGAAAGAATTGATATTCCAGCACCAGACGTTAACACTAATGGACAAGTTATGTCTTGGTTTATTGATGAATACATCAAATTAAACGGAGACAGACAAGATATAGGAACTTTCACAGGCAAGCCAGTTGGACTTGGTGGATCTGAAGGAAGAAACGAAGCAACAGGTTTTGGTGTTGCTGTAGTAACTAGAGAAGCTGCTAAACGTGAAGGAATTGATTTCAAACATGCTAAAATAGCAGTTCAAGGCTTTGGTAATGTTGGATCTTTCACAGTTAAAAATATTGAAAGACAAGGCGGAAAAGTTTACGCTCTAGCTGAATGGGACAAAAAAGAAGGAAACTACGCTCTATACAATGAAAATGGACTAGATTTCAAAAAACTTATTGAATATAAGAACGAACATCACACATTAATTGGTTATCCAGACGCAAAACAAATTTCTTCTGATGATTTCTGGACTGGCGAATGGGATATCTTAATTCCAGCTGCTCTTGAAAATGTAATTACTGGCGATGTAGCTCAAAAACTTAATGTTAAATTAGTTTGTGAAGCTGCTAATGGTCCTACTACTCCAGAAGGAGATAAAGTTCTTATGGAAAGAGGAATTCCTCTAACTCCAGATATTTTAACTAACTCTGGTGGAGTTCTTGTTTCTTATTATGAATGGGTTCAAAACCAATACGGAATGTATTGGACTGAAGCTGAAGTTGAAGAGAAACAAGAAGCTGACATGATGAAAGCTATCAAAGGCGTATTCGGTGTTTGTGATGAATATGATGTAGTTCCTAGAGAAGGAGTTTACATGTACGCTATTCAATCTATCGACAAAGCTATGAAACTTAGAGGATGGTATTAATCCTCGGGCTTAAATTAAAAGCTTAATAAAATGACTAAAAACCGCAGCATATGTTGCGGTTTTTTTGGGCTCTATGTCAAATGTTGGGGGGAATCGTTAACTCAAGTCTCTCTTTTCATTTAAAAATCAATACTTAAGAGCCATTATTAGGGTTTATTATATTTTAACTGTGAGTATATGATCAGTATATAAACAAGAAAATTTGAGACAAATTAAAAATATTAATAATAAAAAAGATAAAAGACATTAGTAATATAAACACGATGAAAACGATATTTTATTAATTATTTCTAAAAAGTAACAATTCATTTAAAAAATGCGATAAAGTGGATAATAATGGTTACAAAATGTGAAAAAGCTGACAAATATTTGCAATTAAAATTACTGTATGGTAACTTATTATATATAAATAAAGGTTAAAGAGGTGGTGGTAATGTTTTCTAAGGTGGATGATATTGATTTAAAGATATTAAGTATCTTAAAATCAAATGGTAAAACTCCTCATCAGGATATAGCTGAATTTTTAAATTTTTCCAGGCCAGCAATTAACAAAAGAGTTTCTAAACTAGAAGAAGGGAAAGTTATTGAGGGATATGAGGCAATAATTGATTATTCGAAAATAGGGCTTCCACTTGACTCCTATGTTTTAGTTAATGTTTGTACTATAGATTTTAATAAAACTATTGAAAACATTTTAAAGCTTAAAGAAAAAGGAATTTATATTGAATCAGTGTGTAGAATAACAGGAGATAAAGGAATATTTCTTAGAGTACATACAAGTTCTACAGAAAAATTTAAAGATTTTCATGACAGTATTTTAAAAATCAAAGGTGTTGTAGACACAAACACAATGTTAGTAATCCAAGAAGAAAAGAATGAATTCAAGGATAATTATATTTAGAAAAGGAGAGAGATTATGTATAAGTTAGAAATGGAAGTATTTAGTGCAGCAATGATACTAATGAGAGATATGTTCCAAATTAAAGAGGGAGAAACAATTGTAATAACAGCAGACACTTCTTCAAATGAACATATAGTTAGAGCAAGTGCATCAGCAGCTAAGGCTTGTGGAGCAAAACCTATGGTAGTTTGGTTAGCAACACCTGATGGCGTTGGAAAAGATACAGATGCAAAAGTACCTGTTGAAGCATTAACTGGGGCATTACTTAACACTGATTGTTGGGTTGAGTTTAACAAAGGTTGGCTTTTATATTCAACACCATTTGAAAAAGCAGTTGAAGGTAATGAAAAGCTTAGATATATGTGTTTAGTTGACCTTGACGAAGAATTATTTGTTAAGATAATTGGTGAAGTTGACAAAAACATGGAAGCATATATGAGAAAACTTACAGAAATGACTAAGAATGCTAAGAAAATGAGAGTAACTACTCCAGCAGGAACAGATATATCTTTTGAAAATGAACCTTCTAGAAAAATTTATTGTGACCTTGGAGAAGCTGATAAACCAGGATTAACTTTTATGCCAGGACAAATTTGTTGGTTCCCTAAATTTGAAACTATTAATGGAACTATAGTTTTTGATGGATCATTGACTCCTCCTTGTGGATTACTAGAAGAACCAGTTAAGATTACTATCGAAAATGGTGTAGCAACAAAGATTGAAGGTGGCAGACAAGCAACTCAATTCTCAGAATGGTTAAAGAGTTTTGATGACCCTAACATGTATAGACCAGTTCATATTTCTTACGGGGTAAATCCAAAAGCACAATTATCAGGAAATATTTGTGAAGATGAAAGAATTTGGGGATGTACTCAATGGGGATTTGGTTATCTAAGCCCAGTTGATTGTCCACCAGATGGAATTCCAGCAAAAACTCACTTAGATGGTATTTGTTTAAATTCAAGTGTATGGATGGATGGAGAACAAATTTGGGACAAAGGAAGAGTTGTAAACGAAGAATTAAAAGAATACAGCAAAAAATTGGGGAAATAATTTAAAAAGAATTCAATAGAGCAAGCATAAATCGCTTGCTCTAACTACATAAAATATAAATAGGAGGTTTTTATGAAAGACTTAGGGTCAAGAATAGTGGAATTTATGGATAGAAGTGAAGACTTCCCAACACAACCTATTCCAAGAGAAAGACGTAAACCTTGGTACTCTATAGCAATGGTTTGGACTGGTATTTATATTAGTATTGCTGCTATATTAGATGGGTTAGCTGTAATTTCTGGATTATCATTCAAAAACAGTGTTATTGTTTTAATAATTGCGTTCTTTACTTTTTTAGCATTAACTGCTTTACAAGGAAGTATAGGTACTGAAACAGGCTTAAGTACCTATATGATTGCAAAACAAAGTTTTGGAAGAAGAGGTTCTCATGTTGTATCATTAATTTCATTAATTGTAAATGTTGGATGGTTTGCTATCAACGTTAGAGCATTGGCAGAAAGTGTTCATGCTATATGGTTTGGTAATATACCAGTGATGTGTATCATATTTGGATTTCTGATGATAATTACAGCAACTATAGGATACAAAGGAATAGAAGCATTGAGTATGCCAACAGTAATTTATACTTTTGGATTTATGCTATATAACGCCATAAGAGTAATAATGCAAGATGGAACAGATTTCATAGAACTTATGGAAAGAGCTCCTATTGGTGAACCAGTTCATATGTCAGTAATAATTTCAGTTTTAGTTGGGGCAATGGCAGCAGGTGCTGTTAACGCACCAGATGTAATGAGGTTTTCAAAGAAAAAATCTGATAACTTTAAAGGCTTATATTTAATAGGTCTACCATTAGCTATTTGTCAACCAATATGTGCAATTATATTAGCTCTTCATGTTCAATCAGGAGAATTCGCAACCGTTATGGTTCAAATTGGTGGTGTAGCAGGTCTTATAATGGTTATTTTAGGAGCTTGGACAAGTAATGATAATGCATTATACAGTGCCTCATTAGCATTTACAGAAATGTTCCCTAAACTTAGAAGGTGGGCCGTAGCGATAACTCTGGGAGTAATTGCATCAGTGGTTGCAGCTTTTATAAATATAGGACTTTATGCAAACATAATGCTAGCTTTTGGTTGTTTTATAGTTCCAGTTCTGGGAATAATGATATCAGATTTCTTTGTATTACCTAGGATAGGTATAAGCTCTGGAATTTCTTTACAAAAAAATGAAATCATTAATCCTATAGCTATAATAGTTTGGTTGTTAGGTGGAATATATGCGTTCGTACTAGATTTCCAAATCATACCAACTATGATACCTATAGCTTCTGTTGTGAAGAATATGATAATTTGCTCACTTGTATACGCATTGTTAATGAGAGCTAGACACGGTAAAGACAGCAAAGCGAGAGTTGAAGCATGAGCAGAATAATAGAATTATTTAAAGATATATCAAAGATTCCTAGAGAGTCAGGAAATGAAAAAGAAATTTGTAACTATATATTAGATTTTGCAAAAGAAAATAATTTAGAGGCAAGCAGTGACAAATTATATAATGTCTTAGTTAAAAAAGATGGTAACAATTACACTAAAAACCCTGTTATAATTCAGTGTCACACAGATATGGTATGTGTAAAAGAAGATGGTTCAGATCACGATTTTACAAAAGACCCAATAGACTTAATTATAGATGGAGATAAAATAAGTGCCAATAAAACATCTCTTGGAGCAGACAACGGAATTGGTGTAGCACTCTGTTTATATTTGTTGGAAAACAATGATATAAAACATCCACCACTTGAAGTATTATTTACTACCAATGAAGAAACTGGTCTTGACGGTGCTTCTTATTTTGATACATCTAAAATAAAAGGTAAAACTCTAATAAATGTAGATGGAGAAGAAGCAGGTCATATATTGCTAAGCTGCGCTGGTGGAACTAATGTCTTTTTAAGAAAAAAGTTATCATATGAAGCACAGGATACCATGGGTTATGAAGTGACTATTAAAAACCTATTAGGAGGTCATTCGGGGTTAGATATTGGCAAAAATAGACTTAGTGCAATACATGCCATGTCAAGACTTTTGATTAAATTAAGAGAATTAAAAGGATTTAGATTATCCGATTTTGAAGGTGGAGAAGCTAATAACGTCATTCCTCAACACGGAAAAATATTATTCACACTAAAAGATGATCAGCCGATAAAAAAAATTATTAAGAGTGTAGAAAATGAACTAAAGAGTGAACATCCAAAAGAAAAAGATATAATTAAATTTAATTTAGAAAAAACTAAAATAAATAAGGTTTTTTCTAAAGAGCTAGAAAAATCAATTATTGATTTATTCACAATTCTCCCTTATGGAGTTCAAAAGATGAGTCAAAGCATTGATGGAATGGTTCAAACTAGTTTAACAAATGCCGTATTAAAGACTAAAGATGATGAAATTGAGTTAGAAATATTATTCAGGTCTTCAATGCAAAGCGAAATGGATTATTTTGTAAATAAAATTAAAAACATGGCTAATCTTGTTAAATTTAACTTTGAAATAAAATCTTCTTATCCAGCGTGGGAACTTAATACAGATTCAAAAATCAAAGATATAACGGCCCAATGTTATGAGGAATTATTTGGGAAAAAACCAATTTTAGAGTCAATACACGCGGGTCTTGAATGTGCAGTATTTAAGGAAAAAATGCCTAATATAGATATGGTTAGCATAGGAGCTAACATCATCGGGGCACATACTACCCATGAAGAAGTCAGTATTAAATCAATTGATGACTTAAGAATATTAGTTGAAAAAATTTTGACAAAACTGGAATAAAAATTTATTGATAAGCGAGGAGAGTTTAGTGGTAACTAATTTAAGAAAAACAGACAATAACTACAAAGACGGCTTGTTTATAATTAGTTTCATACTCCTTTTTGGATTTATTGGATATAAAATGGGGTTTGTGAATATGATTCAAACAATCCTTAATACTTCCTATGACCTATTAATTAATGTATGCTTTTATATAATGGCTATTTCTGTAATTACTGGAGGATTAGGTGAATTATTATTCGAGTTTAATGTAATTGAATGGGTTAGTAAAAAACTTTCAAGATTAATGAAACCTATTTATAATCTGCCAGGTGCAGCAGCTTGGTCAATATTAATGTGTTATCTGTCAGACAACCCAGCAGTATTAACATTAGCTAAAAATGAAGGTTATAAAAATTATTTTAAAAGAAATGAGTTTCCTGCAATCACAAACTTAGGAACATCTTTTGGAATGGGGCTAATAGTGACAACCACAGTTATGGGTATGAATATTAATCATTCTGTACTCGCAGCCATAGTAGGAAATATAGGGGCAATCTTAGGTAGTGTTGTAAGTGTAAGAATAATGCTTAAACTTACTAAAGATTTTGAAAAAGATGAAAAAAGCTTAAAATTAGAAAAAGAATATACAAACGCCAAAAACAATCCAGTAAATAAGACTTTATTTGAAAGGGTTATAAACTCATTATTAGACGGTGGTATGAAGGGCGTTGATCTCGGCGTTCAAATAATACCAGGGGTTCTTATTATTTGTAGTTTTGTTTTATTAATTACAAATGGAATAGGACCGAATAATATATATGATGGTTCAATAAATCAAGGTGTACCCATTCTTCCTTTTGTTGGGGATAAACTTCATTTTATAATAAAACCAATATTTGGATTTAAATCATCTCAATCAATATCTGTAGTTATAACATCTCTTGGAAGTGCGGGAGCAGCCGTTGCATTAATACCGTCATTAATTGAAAAGGGTTTAGTAACTGCAAAAGATTTAGCTGTATTTACATCAATAATAATGTGTTGGAGTGGATATTTATCCACACATATTGCAATGATGTCATCAATAAATGCGCGAGAATTAACTAATAAAGCTTTAATTAGTCATACAATTGGAGGTATATTTGCAGGTTTTTCATCAAATATAATTTTTAATATTCTAATAATGGCAAAAATTATTTAAATTATAATTACCTACTTAAAAATAGATTCCCAAAACTTATTATGGGAATCTATTTGTGATTTATGTTAATTGAATTAGCAAACTATTTAACAAAAAATAAAAAACAGAATTACTGAAAAAGGATTTAGGATAAGTTGCTAAAAATATCTTTTAGGATTAACTCTCCAAATTGTTTGTAGAAATCAGTATATTTGTCTTTTCTATAAAACAACATACGCCTGTAGCGGAATAGCTCATTGTCTTCAGTAAAGAAGATACAGTTATTCATTTTAGGACCTTTTTTTATATAATATTTTGGTATAAAGGTAATGCCTTGACCACTTTTAACTAGTTCAAGAATATTATTTATATTTCTAAAGTGCATAAATGATTTTGGATGCAGTTTATAGTTTTAAATAATTTTTGTTATTCAGGTATGAAGAGCTTGAGTATTTTGTCCAGAAATTATTTTTTTGTTTTTTATTTCGTTAGCGTCAAATTTTAGAGGATTATCTAATTTGAAAGTTAACATAGCATCATCATATTTATTACCTAGAATAGATTTTGGAGTCACTACTAAAATTAAATCATCTCGCAATTCCAATTTTTCAGTAGATTTCATATCCATATAATCTGAAATAACATCAATACTAACAAAACAATCAATTTTATTGTTTTCGTAAAGTTCTTTTAATACATAACCCTCACATTCTATAAAATTCAAATCAATGTTCAGGAGGAGTTTCTATACACAAATTATTTCACAGTCTCTTTCTTACCATAGGTGTTGCATTTGATTTGACAATTCGTCTACATAAAAATATCTGTTAGAGATTTACTCCCCAACAGATATTATAGAGCCATTTTTTTATCTCATTAAATTTTTTCTCTTGGAATATATGATGTGTGAAGCAAATCGTGAGCTCTTTCGCCATAAGGCCTTCCTAAATAATTTTTGTAGATTTCTTTTATCATTGGATTTTCATGAGCCTTTCTAATTTTTTTATTTTTGTCAATTTCGTAAAGTGCCCTTTGTCTTTTCAAAAGAATTTCTTCGTGACCATGGTGGTAAGGTTGACCGCCGCCACCAATGCAGCCGCCAGGGCAAGCCATAATTTCTATGGCATGGAAGTCGTACTTCTTGCTCTTTATTCCATCTAATAATTTTCTGGCGTTGCCAAGTCCGTGAGCTATGCCAACTTTTAAATTTAAGTCGCTAATTTTAACTTCTGCACCTCTTATGCCCTTAAGACCTCTTAATTCTTCAAATTCAATTTTTTCTAGCTCTTCGCCAGTTAACCATTCGCTGGCAGTTCTTATGGCTGCTTCAATTACGCCGCCAGTTGTGCCAAAAATTGTTCCTGCACCGGAAGATTCGCCCATTAATTTATCAAATTTGCCTTCTTCAAGTCCGTTAAAGTCTATGCCGTAAAGTTTGATCATTCTGCCAAGCTCTCTAGTTGAAAGGACATAGTCCACATCGCGAATATCCTTGGTTCCAAGTTCTGACCTTGCTGCTTCAGCCTTCTTTGCTGTGCAAGGCATTACTGAAACCATAACAATGTCCTTGGCAGGGATGCCTGTTTTATTTGCGTAATAAGTTTTTACCATGGACCCCATCATAATTTGTGGGGACTTACAGCTTGAAGGTATGTCTAACATATCAGGATAATTCATTTCTATAAATCTAACCCAGGCAGGGCAGCAGGAAGTCAAAATTGGAAGAGTTTTGTTGTTTTTAATTCTGTCAACAAGTTCGCTTGCCTCTTCCATAACTGTCAAGTCGGCTGAAAAGTCTGTGTCAAAGACTACATCAAAGCCAAGCTTTCTAAGAGCAGTGACAAGTTTTCCTGTTGTAACTTGGCCTGGCTCCATGTCAAAGAGCTCTCCAATGGCAACTCTAATTGATGGGGCAACTTGTACTACTACATGCTTCTTTGGATTTTTTATGGCATTAAAAACTTTTGCCGTTGCATCAATTTCTACTATTGCACCTGTTGGGCAAACTGCCACACATTGTCCGCAGAAGGTACAGGAACTTTCTCTTAGGGGAATGTTAAAGGCAGGGGCAACTATGGCATCGAAACCACGATTTAGTCCGCTAAGTGTTCCCACAGTTTGAACTTCGTTACACATTGTTTCGCATCTTCTACACATTACACACTTATTTGGATTTCTGTAAATAGAGTTGGAAGATGCATCCACCTTATGTTGCATTCTCTCGCCCTTGTAGGCAATTTCTCTTATGCCCATTTTTTCTGCCAAGGCTTGAAGTTCGCAGTTTAAATTTTTGGGACATACTAAGCAGTCCTTAGGGTGGTTGGAAAGGAGAAGCTCTAGGTTAATTTTTCTCGCTTCAACTGCCCTTGGCGTGTCAGTATTTACTATCATGCCTTCAGTTATTTCTTCAGAGCAAGCTGTGCAAAGTTTTGGCCTTCCCACAACTTCAACCATACAAATTCTACAACTTGAAGGTTTATTTTCATAATTAAAGTTAGGAAGCTTCATATGACAAAGTGTAGGGATGTCGATGCCAATTTCTTTTGCAGCTTCTAAGATTGTCGTGCCTTCCTTAACTTTTAAGTTTTTATCATTAATAACACAATTTATCATAATTCACCTCTATTTAGGTTCCACAACTGCACCTACAGGACATGTCTTAAAGCAAGTTCCGCAGGCTATGCACTTGTCCTCATTAATTTCGTGTTTTTCCTTTGGCTTTCCTGATATGCACTTGACAGGGCATTCCCTTGCACATCTGTGACAGCCAATGCACTTGTCCTTATTTATCTTGTAGGCTCTCCTCACTTCGTGTCTAGCATATTTTAAATATTCATCAGGGAAATATTTCATAGTAGATAAAATTGGGTTTGGTGCAGTTTGTCCAAGTCCACAGGCAGCTGAGTTTATGATGTTGTGACAGAGGTCTTCAATTTTTTGCAAATCTTCATCTGATCCCTTGTCATCTAAAAGATTTTTTAGCATTTCAAGAAGCCTCTTTGTGCCAAGTCGACAAGGTGTGCATTTGCCGCAGGACTCGTCTTGGGTAAATTCAAGATAAAATTTTGCAATCTCAACCATGTCGTTGTCTTCGTCCATGACAATTAGTCCGCCTGAACCCATCATGGCGCCAATTTCTTTTAAGTTTTCATAATCAATTGGAGTGTCAATATTTTCCTTGGTGATCATTCCGCCAGAAGGTCCACCAATTTGCACTGCCTTAAACTTCTTGCCATTGGGAATACCGCCACCGATGTCGTAGACAATTTCACGAATAGTTATGCCCATAGGCACTTCAACAAGTCCAACGTTGTTTACTTTGCCAGCTAGGGCAAAGACCTTTGTGCCCTTAGATTTTTCTGTTCCCATGGAAGTGAACCAGTCAGTTCCCTTTAAAATAATCTTTGGAATATTTGCATAGGTTTCAACATTATTTACAGTTGTAGGCTTACCCATATAGCCCTTTACGCTAGGGAAAGGAGGCTTTCTCGTAGGTTCGCCTCTCTTGCCTTCCACAGAGTGAATGAGGGCAGTTTCTTCGCCGCAGACAAAGGCACCAGCACCGTATCTAATTTCAATATCAAAGTCAAAACCAGAATTAAAAATATTTTTTCCTAAGAAGCCATAATCTCTTGCTTGAGAAATTGCAGTCTTAAGTCTATGAATGGCAAGGGGATACTCTGCTCTAATGTAGACCACTCCGTGGTTTGCACCAGTTGCGTAGCCGCCAATTGTCATAGCCTCAACAATGGAGTTGGGGTCGCCTTCCAAAATACTCCTATCCATAAAGGCACCAGGGTCGCCTTCGTCAGCGTTGCAGAAAATATATTTTTCATGACCTGGAGAATTATATGTATTTTGCCATTTAATGCCAGTAGGAAAACCACCGCCGCCACGAACGCGAAGTCCAGATACTTTAATTATGTCTATGACTTCTTGCGGGCTCATTTCAGTTAAAACTTTAAAGAGAGCTTGGTAGCCGTCGTAGGATATGTAGTCCTCAATATTTTCTGGGTCAATTTTGCCGCAGTTTTTTAAGGCAACACGAGTTTGTTTGCCGTAAAAACTCATTTCCTTTTGATTGTAAATTGGCTCCTTATTCTTTGGGTTCTTGTAGAGAAGTCTCTTGACAGGTCTACCATGAAGGATGTGTTCCGCCACAATTTCGTTTACATCGCTAGGTTTTACATGAGTGTAAAAGACATTGTCGGGCTCAACCTTTACAATGGGACCTTCGCCGCAAAAGCCAAAGCAACCAGTTATCATGGCTTCCACATCTTTGATTTTGTAATGTTCAATTGCCTTGTCAAAATTTTCTTTAATTAAATCACTTCTTGCAGAGACGCAGCCCGTTCCCTTGCAAATAAGTACTTGTAATCTCAAATTATTCATAGGTCACCTCTTTTTCGTACTCAAGAGTCTGACTCTTAACAGAAGCAACATTTAAAATAAAATCCTTTATGGCTTCAGTGTCAAGGGAGTTGCTCTTGACATTTGCGCAGACATTAAATCTTATTTCAATGTTAAACTTTTCCTTTTGATTGGGGTCGTCTTTAAATAAAAATTTGCAGTTTCGCATGCCCTTTTCGCGGACAAAGCTCTTTAAGTCGTCAAAAACTTTTTCTATTTCTGCATATTTTTCTCTTTCATTGCCAGTTATAAAAATTTCTATAACATCATCGTCAGGCATGTCGCCTATATCTCTTAAAATAGTTTGGTGATATCTTGATTCTTTTATAGAAATAAGTTTTTCCAAGGAATCTATTTTTGCCATAACTACCTCCTTTGAAATCTATAAATTAATTTTCTTCTGTAGCTAATTCATTTCTGTGTGCCTTTATAATTTCTTTGACATCACTAACTTCAACATGACCATAAATCTTGTCGTTTACGCGAACTACTGGACCAATGCCACAAGCTCCAACGCATCTAATAGAATTTACATTAAAGAGACCATCTTCGCTAAGTCCATCGCCATCAACGCTAAGTTCATCTTTAAAGGCCTTCATAATTTCTTCAGAGCCCTTAACAAAACAAGCAGTGCCAAGGCAGACATCAACTTTAAATTTGCCCATTTTATTTTCATTGAAGAAGGAATAAAAAGTTACAATTCCATTTATTCTACTTGCAGGAAGATTTGTAAGTCTTGCAATGTAAACTTGGAGTTCCTTTGGAAGGTATCCAAAAATATCTTGAGCGTAGTGAAGAATACTTATAATATTGTTTTCCTTATTATCAAAAGTATCTATGTAGTCCTTTAAACTCTTTAAAAGAGCATTGTCTAGACCCATAGTATCAAACTTCATAACTATCACCTCTTATTTCATTGCAATACAATGAAAAGGTTTTATCAAAGGAAAGGGGCATTTTTTAAAAATTTATTTAAAATATATTTAAAATATATGTAAAAGTGCAAATAAAAAAGGAGCCGAAGCTCCTTAAAAAGGTTCTATAATAAATAGTGTTGGTGAGAAATCATCAGCACTATTTTTGTATGGAAATGTATAAAAAATAGACATAGAAATCACATTCCTATAAAATATAGTTGCAACCAAATACCAAGGAGT
>NZ_JABDSR010000020.1 GCF_012976305.1 Peptoniphilus faecalis | reverse complement strand
ATCACTCCTTGGTATTTGGTTGCAACTATATTTTATAGGAATGTGATTTCTATGTCTATTTTTTATACATTTCCATACAAAAATAGTGCTGATGATTTCTCACCAACACTATTTATTATAGAACCATAAAAGAACAGTAAACCAATTGATTTACTGTTCTTTGTTAACCTCATCTTTTAACTTTTATCTTCCTATCATTTCTTTTAAAATAACCTCGTCAGTTTCTCTCATTCCATCCTTTGCAATATGTCCAACTGTTTTAATCATATCATCAACATCGTCCTTTACTATTCCATCGCCAGATTTAAAAGAGTTTCCAGACTTTGCTTGCTTATATGCAAAGAGTGACATTTTTAAACTAGATGCAATCTTTATGGCACAAGATTCCTTTGCTCCATCGCAAATAATTCCGGAATTTGTCGCAAGTGCATTTTTTAGGGTTTCTTTTATAAGGTCTTTGTCTTCATCCTTCATAAAGGCAATTCCACATACCGAAGCAGCTGCAGCAGATACCACTCCACAATAGGCAGATAATTCTCCTATTCCTTCTTTTATATAAAGACCAATTAAATTTGCAAAAATAAGTGATCTATATAATTTATCCCTTTCTATACTATGATCCCTTGCATAAATAATTATAGGAACGGAAACTGTTATGCCTTGGTTTCCACTTCCAGAATTTATAACAACAGGTTTTTCACAACCAGACATGCGAGCATCGGAACCTGCAGCTGCATAAGCAACTAATTTGTCATTGTAGTTATCTTTTGCATCTTCTAAAATCATTTTTCCAATGTTTGCACCCCATGGGTTTTCAATTCCTTCTACTGCAATATCATAATTGTACTCAATTTCTTTATCTAAGATATTTGTTATACTTTTATAATTTCCACTTTTTGCAAAATCATAAATTTTATCAAAGGATAAATCTATTTTAGATTCTAGTTTTTCGTCTTCATTTTTATTTTCGAAAAGCACTTTATTATTTATACTTTCATAAATAATGTTTGTGTGGTAATCCTTGATTATTACACGAGATTTATTGCCATTCTTCTCCATAACAATGTCTATGTAAAGTCCCTTAATTTCATGAACAAGTTCTATTTTAACTAGACCCTTTTTTATAAGATCATCTAACATATTTAACTTGCTTTTATCAACACTAGATAAAACTTCAAGTTTCTTATTATAATCTCCAAGGAATGCTCCCGCAGCAAGAGAGATTTCAATTCCCTTTCTTCCATCAGTCCCTGGCACTTTCACGCTATTTACATTCTTAATCATATTGCCCGATAACTTTGCTATAATCTTTTCAGGATCTTCTCCTAATATAGATCTTGCACGACTTGCACCATAAGCCAAAGCTATGGGCTCGGTACACCCAAAGGCTGGTACCATTTTTTCTCTCAAAAAATTATTGTAATCCATAAAAATCTCCTCATAATTTTTTTATCAAATATATTATAACAAAAATGATAACCTTATCCTATTAAAACCTTTTACTTAAAAATAAAATCTGCAAGGATTTTACAATTTATTATTTTTTATTCGATTATTTCGCCCAATTCATAGAATATTTTATGGCTTCGTGCCATCTACTCATCTTTTTACTTCTATCTTCTTCTTTCATTTTTGGCTCAAAACACTTTTCTGTTTCATTGTTTTCTCTTATTTCGTCTATGTTTTTCCAAAATCCTACTGCAAGCCCAGCCATGTAACATGCACCAAGAGCTGTTAATTCAATTACCTTCGGCCTTATAACTTCAACCCCAACAATATCTGACAAAAATTGCATCAAAAAATTATTCTTGCTTACTCCTCCATCAACCTTTAATGATTTTATTTTTGTCATTGAGTCTTCTTGCATTGCTTCTACTACATCACAACTTAAATATGCTATTGATTCTAATGCTGCTCGTATTATGTGATATTTATTTACTGAACCAGTAAGTCCAATTATACTGCCTCTTGCGTATTGATCCCAATAAGGAGCTCCAAGACCTGTGAAGGCTGGTATAAAGTAGCAATCATTTGTGTCCTTTACCTTACTAGCCATATATTCAGAATCATCTGCTTGATCTATAATCCTTAGATTATCTCGCAAAAAATTAATACATGATCCTGCTTCGAAAATTGAACCTTCAAGTGCATATTTAACCTTCCCATTTATTGACCATGCTATGGTTGAAACAAGACCATTTTGCGATCTTATTAGCTCGTCACCTGTATTCATTAGGATAAAAGCTCCTGTGCCATAAGTGGATTTTGCCATGCCCTTTTCAAAGGATGCTGTGCCAAAAAGTGAAGACTGTTGATCACCAATTGCAGAAGCAATCGGTATTTCACAACCCAAATATTTTGATTTTGAATTACCATATACTTCGCTTGAATTTTTTATTTCAGGAAGCATGGATCTTGGTATGTCAAAAATTTCTAAAAGCTCATCATCCCATCTTTTTTCCTTTATGTTAAATAACATTGTTCTCGATGCATTTGTGTAATCTGTTATGTGAACTTCGCCATCTGTTAACTTATAAATTAGATATGTCTCCACTGTTCCAAATAAAAGCTCTCCACGATTAGCCATTTCTCTTGCGCCTTCCACATTCTCAAGAATCCACCTTATTTTTGTAGCAGAAAAATAGGGATCTATTACAAGCCCTGTCTTTTGTTTTATTTTTTCTTCAAGTCCTCTTTCTTTTAGTTCTTCACAGTATTTTGTCGTCCTCTTACATTGCCACACAATAGCGTTGTAAACTGGCTCCATTGTCTTTTTGTTCCAAACAATTGTAGTTTCTCTTTGATTTGTAATTCCAATCGCCGCAATATCTTTTGGGTCGATACCTTTTTTAGACATTGCTTCCACTGCCGTACCTATTTGCTTTGACCAAAGGTCTTCTGGTTCTTCCTCAACATATCCGGGCTTTGGGAAATGTTTAATAAGTTCTTTTTGTGCAACAGATACTGGATTTCCCTTTTTATCAAAAATTATAGTTCTTGCAGATGTAGTTCCTGCATCAAATGCCATTATGTATTTCATTTAATCACCACATTCATTATATCATTAATCAAGTTTTTTCAGTTTTACTTTTTTTCAATTAGTGCTATAATTATTTTATTATTTGCTGATATGGCTCAGTTGGTAGAGCAATTGATTCGTAATCAATAGGCCGGCGGTTCAAATCCGCCTATCAGCTCCATTTATATTTTTAAAAAGCTGACTTATCAACTAAGCCAGCTTTATTTTATCTTCCATACTTTTCTATTATATTATCAATCATTTTTGAGTTATTGGCACTAATATTGTAATAGATATTATTTACTCTAATAGTAAGACCTGTTTTTACAAAAGAAATTTTATTTCCACTTGTAAAATAGACATTTATATAATTTGCTATTTCTGCATTAGTATCTTTGTTTGCTTGTTTTCCTCTCAATCGATTTAAGTCTCTTACTATTTTATTTACAGTTTTTTCTTCCTTTATTGTCTTCATATTATCAGTTTTAAATCCAATTATCTCTATATAATCAACATCTTTTGGATTAATATCTACTATTTTATTTCGTGAAGATACTAAACTCACTCCAAAAAATACTATCACTACAAAAAATATAAAAAGAACTATTTTAGATCTTTTTGATTTTCTCTCTTTTCTTGCCATTATAAATATAAAACTCCATTCATAAATACGTAAGCTCTTCCCCCAACACGAATCCTTCCTTCTCTATCTGTTAGATTTGTAAAAACCTTTGAAATTCTTCCAATATAATCGCCTTGTATTGCTGTAACACTCTTGCTTTCTGTTATTTTGTTTGAACTTAAATAGTACATAGTTGCAGCTGTAGATGTTCCACTTCCAAATTCCTCATCTTCGCCAATTATTGGAGAAAAAGTTCTTTGTTTAATTTTTTTTCCATCATTTGTTGTAAAAGCATGAATTGAAATTAAATTTTCATCTCTCGAAATTTCAAGGGCTTCTTTTTTGTCTAGTACTATAGAAGAAAGTGATTCTTCGTTTTTTACAGGTACAATTATGTCGCAAGTTCCCGTAGATATTTTTTTCATGCTCAAATTTTCAGCTATTTCAAGCCCAATATCTTCTTTTTTTAAATTGAGAATTTTTAAAATTCTATCTTCATCTTCAAATTTTTCATCGAGTTTAATATCTAAATTCATGTAAATATTTTGGATTTTTCCATTTCTATATTCAAGCTCAACTGGTATTTTACCAATTTTTGTGTGTTGAATAATTTTCTTTATACCTTCTTCCTCACTTTTAATATATTCATTTTCTGCAAGTGCATAAAAAGTTGCAACAGTTGCGTGACCACAAAGATTTATCTCACCATCTGGTGTGAAAAATCTTGTTAAGTATCGATCTCTATCAAGTTCTCTTACAAAAACAATTACAGATTGATTGATGTCCTTAGCGATGTTTTCCATTTCTTCATCTGAAAGCTTTCCACTATCGTCAATTACTACTCCAGTCGAATTACCCATAAAAGCCCTATCTGAAAAGGCTGATACTAAATATGTCGTATAAAATCTTTTCATTCCATTAAATCCTTTTTTAAAATAAGATCAACAATTCTAGATAAGTCTTCTTCGCCATAATATTCGATTTCAATTTTGCCGACTTTTCCTCTTTTTTTGAAACTTACCTTTGTTCCAAGTGATCTTTCAATCTCACTTCTTATATCTTCCAAAAAAACATCTTTTGATTTTTCTATTTTTCCAGTCTCAGTATTTTTTTTATTAACATTTACAGGAATGGAGTTTTTTATGATTTTCATGGCTTCCTTATACTGTCTATCACTATCTTTTATAGCAAGTAATTTTTTACCATGAGATGTACTAATTTTCCCTTCTTCCAAAAGTTTTAAAACTCTAGGATCAAGCTTTAAAAGCCTAATAGTGTTGCCCACATATTGTCTACTTTTACCTATTTCATCGGCGAGTTCTTTCTGTGTTAGATCTTGTGAATCCAAAAGGTGTTTGTAGCTCATAGCTTCTTCCACTGGGTTTAAGTCTTTTCTTTGAATGTTTTCAATGATAGCAATCCTACTAGAAATTTCATCAGATACATCTTTTACAATTGCAGGAACTTTTGTCACTCCAGCTTCTAATGCCGCTCTATATCTTCTTTCTCCTGCTATGATTTCATATTTATCATTTTTTCTCTTTAGTAAAAGTGGCTGAATTATTCCATATTTTTTTATAGATTGAGAAAGTTCGTATATTTCATCTTTGTCAAAATTTTTTCTGGGCTGATCTTCATTTGGAATAATTTCAATAACATTAATATCCATAAGTTTTGAACTATCTTCTTCAATCACTTCTCTTATTTTTTCACTGGATGTTAAAAAGTTTTCTATTCCTCTGCCAAGTGCATTTTTCTTACTCATATATTTCACCTATTACTTCCTTAGCAAGCTCCGTATATGCCCTTGCACCTCTAGATTTGTTGTCATAATCAAATATATTCATACCAAAACTTGGAGCTTCTGCAAGTCTAACATTTCTAGGTATAAAAGTTTTAAAAACTTTATCCTTAAAGAATTTTTTAACTTCTTCTACTACTTGGTTAGACAGATTGTTTCTTCCATCGTACATACACATCACAACTCCTAAAATACTTAAATTTGGATTAAAATTGTCTCTTACAAGAGCAATTGTATCCATTAGTTGTGAAACTCCTTCAAGGGCATAGTATTCGCATTGCACAGGAATAAGGATTTTATCGCTTGCAATTAAAGACATCATTGATAATATTCCAAGAGAAGGTGGAGAGTCGAGAATTACAAAATCATAATTGTCCTTGACCTTATCTATCATCTTCTTTAGTTTAAACTGCCAGTCTTCGTATCTTGCAAGTTCAATTTCCACTCCAGCAAACTCTCCATTTGATGGGATTATGTCGAGCTTATTAAAAGAAGTTTTGTAAATAGAATCTATTTTCTCATCTATAACAAAGTCATATATCATATTTTTAAACTCATAAACTCCAAGCCCTGAAGTTGAATTTCCTTGTGGGTCCATGTCAACTACAAGTGTCTTTTTACCTCTCAAGGCAAGTGCTGAACTTAAATTTATAACAGTGGTGCTTTTACCAACCCCACCTTTTTGATTGAAAACTGTAATTACAACAGACATTTTTTACCTCATTTCTATACCATTAATAATAACATGTTTGAATTTTTTTTTAAAGGCAAAGCAAAAAAATAAGCTTCAAAAAATTTGAAGCTTTGCTCTACGTGGAGCATTTTTATATTTATTTAATTTTTTTGATGCTCTACGTGGAGCATCTTGGTTTTATTAACTAATTTGATCTTTGGAATTTATAGAGGTGCCTTTCTTGGTTTTCCTCCACCTCTTGGATACTTTTTGTCAGTCTTTTTAACTTTCTTAATCACAATAATATAATGATCTATATCCATTGGTAATGGAGTGTAAATCACATTTTCCACAATTCCACCCATTAATTCAATCGCTCTCTTTGCATCTTCAAGCTCTTCTTTGTATTCTGGCCCTTTTTGAGAAATAAAATACCCTCCAACTTTTACAAATCCCATTGCATACTCTGTTAAGGTAGCTAGATTTGCAACTGCCCTAGATACTGCTATGTCAAATTGTTCCCTGTATTCTTCTGTTCTTGCAATTTCTTCGGCTCTTGCGTGAATTGCCTTTATTTTTTCTAGATTCAGTTCTTCAATTACGTCATTTAAAAAATCAATTCTTTTTCTAAGTGAATCTAGAAGAATTATATCTATTTGTTCGTTATAAAGCTTTAATGGAATCCCTGGAAATCCTGCTCCAGTTCCTATGTCAATAATTTTTTTCTCTCCATCGAATTTTTTTGTCTTAAAAAGGCTCAATGAGTCCAAAAAGTGTTTTACGTTAAATTCATCTTCTTCAGTAATTCGCGTAAGATTTGTATGCTCGTTGTATTTCAGTATTAATTCTTTGTATTTTTCAAATTTATCAATATTATCTGTGCTCAGATCATAGTTTTTCATATAATCAATTAACATTTTTTCTCCTTAATTGCTCAAGATGTATCAAAAGTACATTTATATCTGCTGGGGAAACTCCAGTTATTCTAGATGCTTGACCAATGGATTCTGGTCTAATATCTGATAATTTTTCTTTTGCTTCTATTCTAAGTCCATCTATATTTTTATAATCTATATCCTTGGAAAGTTTTTTGTTTTCAAGTTTTTTAAACTGTTTAATTTGTATTTCTTGCTTTTTAATATAACCTTCGTACTTTATTTCAATTTCAATATTTCTTATTACATCACTTCTTACAAAAGGTCTGTCTTTGTCAAATACTGCTAGTTTTTTATAGTCAAGTTCCGGCCTTTTTATAAGCTCATAAAGAGAGAAAGAATTTTGAGTTTCGGTTGATCCAAGGCTTTTTAGGATTTTATTATTTTCAGCAGTTGGATTAATTTGAATTTTTTTAATTCTATTAATTTCTTCTTCAATTGCATTTTTCCTATATAAATATCCTTTATACCTCTCATCGTCTACAAGTCCAATTTTTCTTCCTCTTTCAGTGAGTCTTAAATCGGCATTATCTTGTCTTAGAGTGAGCCTATATTCAGCTCTTGAAGTCATCATTCTATAAGGTTCTCGAGTTCCCTTGGTTACTAAATCGTCAATTAAAACTCCAATATATGCTTCAGATCTATCTAGCACAAAGGGATCTTTTCCTTTTACTTTAAGAGCTGCATTTATTCCTGCGACAATTCCTTGTGCTCCTGCTTCTTCATATCCGCTAGAACCATTAATTTGTCCAGCAAAAAATAAACCCTCATAATCCATGTGTTCTAAGGTTCTCTTTAAGAGGGTTGCATCAATTGCATCATATTCAATAGCATAGGCGGGTCTTAAAATTTTACAGTGTTCCATTCCTATTATTTCTCTGTAAAATTGATTTTGTACTTCTACTGGTAGTGAAGAAGACACACCTTGGATGTACATTTCATCAGTAGTGAGACCTTCTGGTTCAATAAAAACTTGATGTGAATCTCTATCAGCAAATCTAGTTACTTTATCTTCAATAGATGGACAGTATCTTGGACCTTTTCCTTCAATATCTCCAAGTGCAAGTGCAGATCTTTCTATATTATTTCTAATAATATCGTGGCACTTTTTAGTAGTATAAGTCAAATAACAAAGTTCTTGTTTAATATCGTATTTTTTGTCGATGTTTAGGAAAGAAAAAGGAATTATTTCTTCGTCTCCTCTTTGTTCTTTCATCACAGAATAATCCATTGATTTGCGCAAAACCCTTGCAGGAGTTCCTGTTTTTAACCTTCTAAGTTCCATTCCAAAATCTTTTTCAAGACTTTCTGAAAGATAATTTGCTGGACCAAATCCACTTGGACCTGAGGAATAATTTACTTCTCCCATAAATACTCTTGATCTTAGATAAGTTCCGCTACATATTACAACGCATTTAGTTTTATATTTTGCACCATTTCTCGTTAAAACCCCAGTTACTTTCTTGCCATCTTTTAAAATTCTAATAGCTTCATCTTGAAGGAGATATAAATTTTCTTCATTTTCCAGCACTCTTTTCATCTCATCGTGATACTTTCTCTTATCAGCTTGCACTCTAAGTGAATGGACAGCTGGACCTTTTGAAGTATTAAGCATCCTAGATTGGATAAAAGTTTTATCTATATTTTTTGCCATTTCGCCACCTAAAGCGTCAATTTCACGAACTAGATGACCCTTACCTGTTCCACCAATGTTTGGATTACAGCTAAGTTGTGCTATTGAATCTAAATTTATACATAATAAAAGAGTTTTTGCACCAAGTCTTGCAGATGCAAGAGCAGCTTCACTTCCTGCGTGACCTGCTCCAATTACAACTGTATCAAAATCTCCAGCTTCAAAATATTTAATATCTGACATCTTTACCTACTTTCCTATACAAAAATCAGAAAATACTCTGTCTAAAATATCTTCTGTTGTAATTGTTCCTGTTATCTCAGAAATATGTGCAATTACATTTTCAAGGTCAACTTCAATTAAATCTAAAAACACCTTTTTATTTAGGCTTTCTTTTACATCTAAAAGTTCTTTTCTTGCTTCTCTTAATGCATTTATATGTCTAATGTTAGAAAGCACCGTGTCAGAGGAAATTTGAAGTTCTCCATCAAAGAACAAATCTAAAATTAATTTTTCAACTTTTTTAATAGATTCATTTTTCATAACTGAAAGTCTCAAATAATCATCTTTAAAATACTTTTCAATTTCTTCATCAGAAATTTTTTGTTCTAAATCATCTTTGTTTAATATAATGATATGTTTTTTGTTTTCGATCAATTTTAAAATTTCTTTATCGTTTTGATCAAATTCTCTTGAAATATCAAAAATTGCAATTACTAGATCCGCATCTTTCAATTTTTCTCTAGCAATATTTACGCCAATTTTTTCAACTTCATCGTCAGTTTCTCTAATTCCGGCAGTATCAGAAATTTTTAATAAAACACCATCTAAATTTATATAATCTTCAATTACATCTCTAGTTGTACCTGCAATATCAGTTACTATTGCTCTTTCATATTTTAAAAGTCCATTTAAAAGTGAAGATTTTCCAACATTTGGTTTTCCAAGAATTACTGTATTTATGCCATCTCTAAGAAGTCTTGAGTTTTTAGAATTTTCAAGGAGATTATCCATTTTATTTAAAATTTTTTCACTTCTATCCATAAGATCATGATAGGCAGCATCTTCAATATCCTCGTCAGGAAAATCTATGTTTGCGACAATAAGAGCCTGCATAGAGATAAGTTCATCCCTTAATTTATTTAGTACCTCGCTGAGTGCTCCACTAAGTTGATTTAAACCAAGATCAAAGGAAATATCTGTTTTTGCCTTAATCATGTCTATTACTGCCTCAGCTTGAGTTAGGTCAATTCTTCCATTAAGAAAACCTCTTTTAGTAAATTCTCCCTTTTCAGCTAGCCTTGCACCATTAGACAAGATTAAATTTAAAATTCTTTTAACAGAAACAACTCCTCCATGACAATGAATTTCAACAATGTCTTCAGCAGTATAGGAGTGAGGCCCTTTCATTTTTACAACTAAAACTTCATCTATTTTTTTGTCTCCATCACATATATGACCATACAAAAACTTTCTATTTTCAGCATCTGCCATATTTTTTCCACTTACAGATACAAAAATTTTATCTATTATATTTATTGAATCTTCGCCGCTCATTCTTACAATTGCAATGCCAGCTTCGCCAATTGCAGTAGAAATTGCAGCAATAGTATCATTTAAATTTCCCATTATATCAGTCCTTTTAAACTATATTACTACAATTAAAGCAAATAAAAAAGAAGGCTTTTAAAATAAAGCCCTCTTATATAATTTTTTAATATTTTCTTTCTTTTTGAATTACAACTTTTCTAAAAGGGTCCTTTCCTTCAGAATGTGTTAACACTCCATCAAAATCTTGCAAAGCTGTGTGAATAATTTTTCTTTCATAAGAATTCATAGGTTCAAGCTTAACTGATCTGCCACTCTTTGTAACCTTATTAGCCATTTTTTTTGCAAGATTTATAAGAGTTTGCTTTCTTTTTTCTCTATAACCGCTAGAATCTAAATTTACTCTAATATATCTTGAAGATTTTTTATTGACTATTAAATTTAAAATATATTGGATTGAATCAAGAGTTATACCTCTTTTTCCAATTAAAATTCCAAGTCTATTTTCATCTCCTTTAATATTAATGTTTAGAGTATTATCTTCCAATTCCATTTCTACAGTATTATCAAGTTCCAAAGTCTCAAGAATTTTTGCAGTAAATTCTCTTGCAGCATCTAAAATATCTTTATTTTCTTCTTCGATGCTATTCGAACTTTCTTCAACATAGTTTTTTTCGCTAGCTTCTAAATTATCCTCTGTTTTTTCTGTAAAAATTTCATTATTTTCTATTTCAAGTTCAACATTATCTTGAACTGTGTCTTGGCTCTTCTCTGATTCAATTTTTTCATTAAATATTTCATCTAAAATACTCTTAGTTTCATCTTCCTTTGGCCAAACTTTTACAGTTGCATCCTTAGAACCAATAAGTCCCAAAAATCCCTTTTGACCTTCATCTAATACTTCAATTTCAGCATTTTCTCTTGAAATATTTAATTCAATTAGAGCCTCTCTTACTGCTTCGTCAACGGATTTTCCCGTTTTAATTACATAATTCATTACTTATCCTTAACCTCAACTTCTTCAATTTCATCTTTTACAATCTTATTAGTAATAAGTTGTTGGATTATTGAAAATATATTAGAAACAATCCAATAAATAACAAGACCAGCTGCATATCTTCTCGCCATTGAAAAAATTAAAATAGGCATCACAACCATCATAGTAGTCATCATAGACTTTGCTTGATCAGCACCTGCACCTTGAGAGGCAGGGTTTTTAGTAGTAATAAAGCTTACTAAAAAAGTTGAAACAGCTGCTATAATAGGCATAATAAAAGTTTGATCTACATGATCAATATTCTTAATATAAAAGAAATTCTTGTTCATTGTTTCATAAAAACCTGGGTCTGTAAAAGCGAAGGTTTGTGGGTTCAAAAACACTCTATAAAAAGCAATTAATACAACCATTGTTATAATCATTGGTAGACATCCTCCAGCGACGCTGTAATTGGCATCTTTATAAAGTTTTTGTTGTTTTGCAGCTAAAGTTTGTGGATCGTTTTTGTACTTTTGTTGCATTTTTTTAAGCTCTGGTTGAAGCTTTGCCATTGTCTTTTGACTTTTCATCTGAGAAATATTAAGTGGCAAAATTAAAAGCTTAATAATAATAGTAGCAATAATAATTGAAAGTGCAAAATATGAAACTTGAGCTGGTTCATTTGACATAATTGTAGCTAGTCCATCGTAGATGAATTTTACAAAAATTCCAAGTATAGAACTAATTAAATGCATTAATAATTTCCTCCAATTTTAAATGAGAGGATCGTAACCGCCTTTGTGAAAGGGATGGCATTTTAAAATTCTTCTAATAGTAAGATAAGTACCTTTAAAAAAACCATATTTCTCGTAGGCTTCATAACTATATTGTGAACAAGTGGGTGTAAATCTACAGTGTCTTCCTGGTAAAAGATATGTAGAAATAAATTTTTGATAAAATCTTATTAATAACATACAAATTTTACTCATTTAATCATCTTCTTTTGTCTTTTTAAAACAGAAAAAAAAGAACTCCTAAAGTCTTTAAAATCAGAATCACATGCATCCTTTTTAGCAACAAATACATAATCGTAACCTGGTTTTATTTTGTGAGAATTCTCTCTTAAAAGGTGTTTTAATCTTCTTCTAACGAAATTTCTATTTACGGCATTTCCAATTTTTTTAGTAGTAGTAATACCAAATCTTGGATAATCTCTTTTATTTTCAATAGTAAAAAGAGTAATATACTTAGATCCAGAAATTTTTTTGTTAGAATAAACCCTCTGAAATTCACTATTCTTTTTTAAATAACAATCCTTCATTATAAACCTAAGCTGAAAGTCTCTTTCTGCCCTTTCTTCTTCTTGCCTTAATAACGGCTCTACCTGCTCTAGTTCTCATTCTTGAACGAAAACCATGTTCTCTTTTTCTTTGTTTGTTTTTTGGTTGAAAAGTTCTCTTCAAAGTTCTCACCTCTTTCTATCTTTATCATTTTATTTACAAATGGTTAAATTGTCAAGTAATATAGATGATTTAATAGCAAATAAGCTCTTAATTTTTAATTTTAAATATTATAACAATAAAAATTTTAAAATCTTGTAAAATCCCTTATTGTTGATAAGTCTATCATTATTTGTTAAAATATATGTGGATAAATATAAATTGTTTGTAGATAAAAACAAATTTGTTTATAAGTAAAGTTATTAACATTATGTTGATAAGATGTTGATAATTTTATTTTTATTTTGTAAAAAATAGAAATAATCTAATTTCTACAAAAAGTTATCAACATTTTATATGAATTTTATTGTTTATATTTATTTATCCACAGATTTATTCACATTTGTAGATTTAATTATTAACTACAATTTATCAACAATATAAAAATTGTTAATGAGGAGGAAATATGGATAAAGAACTTTCCACAATGTGGGAAACTTTCTTAAAAGAACTTGAAAAAAGATCTATGTCTCAAGTTACATATTCCACTTGGTTTTCAAGAATGCTTCCAAAATCAATTGACTACGATAGCAAAAAAATTGTAATTAAAGTTCCATCGCCTTTTATAAGAGATTATCTCGTAAATAATAAAAGACATTTTGATTTAGTTGGTGATGCTTTAAAGGAAATTACTGGAATTGATTTTGATATTAATATTATTTCAGATGATGAATCCACCGATTCAAACCCTGCAGGACTTATAAATAAGCCTTTTCTAAATGTATCAAGGCTCAATCCTAAATACACTTTTGAAACTTTTGTAGTTGGAAAGAGTAACGAATTTGCCCATGCAGCGGCACTTGCAGTTTCTGAAAATTATGAAAACCCGCAAAATGCATTTTCAAATCCACTCTTTATATATGGAGGTGTTGGACTTGGCAAGACCCATTTAATGCACGCAATTGGACATTTTGTACTAGAGCAAGATCCTACTAAAAAAATTTTATATGTTACAAGTGAGCAATTTACAAATGAACTTATAAATTCCATTCAAACTAATAAAAATGAAGAATTTAGAAATAAGTACAGAAAAGTAGACCTTCTCTTAATTGATGATATCCAATTTATCGCTGATAAAGACAGAACTCAAGAAGAGTTTTTTCATACTTTTAATGAGCTTCACGAACAAAATAAACAAATTGTCTTAACTTCTGATAAACCACCTAAAGACATTAAAAGTCTTGAAGAAAGGTTGATTTCAAGATTTGCTTGGGGACTTGTAGTAGACATTGGACCTCCTGATTTGGAAACTAGAATTGCAATTCTTAGGAAAAAAGCTGACTCTGAGGGTTTTAATATTAGCCAAGAAGTTATGAATTTTATAGCTGAAAATGTAAGAAGTAATATTAGAGAACTTGAAGGGGCGCTTTCCCGCGTTATGGCATATTCAAAGCTGACAGATTCTGATATTTCTGTTGATTCTGCCGCTATAGTTCTTCAGGATATTTACGAAACTAAAGCAAAAAAACAAATTACAGCAGAATTTATAAAATCAGAAGTTGCCAAAAAATACGGCTTAACTATAGACGATTTAAATTCACGAAAGAGAACTAATGCTATTGCTTATCCAAGACAAATAGCCATGTATATTACTAGAGAACTTACTGATTTAAGCCTTCCAAAAATAGGTGATGTATTTGGCGGGCGTGATCACTCAACTGTAATTCACGCATACGATAAAATAACTCATGATTTAGATAATGATCCTATATTTAAAATTGAAATAACAAATTTAATAAAGGAAATAAAATCTTAATTGTGGATAATTTTTTAAAAGTCAAAAACTTATCCACATGTTATCAATGTTAAATTTTTATAAATCTCAATGTTTTTAGGACTTATACACAAATTAACAAGCCCTACTACTATTACTATTTTATATACTATATTTCTAGGAGGAAAAAATGCTAATAAAGGTTAATAGAAAAGAACTGACAAAACATATTTCAATAGTTCAAAAAGCAATTTCTCAGAGAACAACTATGCAAATACTCGAAGGCATAAAAATAACAGCTAAAGATAATACTTTAATATTAGCTGCTACTGATACAGAGATAAGCATTAAAACTAAATTAAATGCAATAGTTGAAAGAGAAGGAGAAATTGTAATAAATTCAAGACTCTTTGGAGATATTGTTAGAAAACTTGAAAATGATATTATAAATATAAATGTAGAAAATTACACTATGAATTTAAAGTGTGGAGATTCTATTTTTAATATTTCAACTCAAAAGGCAGATGAATATCCAGATCTTCCCAAGGTTGAAGATGATATTAAATTAGATATTTCTGCAAAAGATTTAAAAAATATTGTAAAGAAAACTACTTTCGCAGTTTCCAATGACGAATCTAGAATTGTTTTCACTGGTGTATTTATGGATATAAAGAAGAATTTTATAAACTTCGTTGCACTAGATGGATTTAGATTGGCAATTCAAAAACTTGAAAAGGAAACGGGAATTGAAAATTCAATTATTATACCATCAAGATCTCTTAATGAATTTGTAAAGATAATAGATAATGATATAGATGTAACTCTTAATATTTCAAAAAACAATATAGTTTTTAAATTTGATAATACTATATTTTATAGTACATTATTAAGTGGCGAATTTTTTAGTTACAGTGCGCTTCTGAGAGATGAACACAAAATTTCTACTATTGTATCTAAAAGGGAATTTCAATTCGCAGTTGAAAGAGCATCTCTTCTTGCGAGAGAAGATAGAGCAAATCTTATTAAATTAAATGTATTAGAAAATCACATAAATATTAAGAGTAATTCGGAAATTGGAGATGTTTTTGAAAAGGTTAAAACATCAGAACATGAAGAAATTTTAGATATTGCTTTTAATTCAAGATATATTTTAGATGGAGTTAAAATTTTAGAATCTGAAGATATTGTTCTTAATTTCACAGATTCTGTAAATCCATTAATAATAACAGAAAAAGGAGATGACTCCTATATATATCTTGTGCTTCCAGTTAGACTTGCGGGGTAATTATGGAAACTATAAATATAGATACTGAATTTATAAAACTAGACTCCTTTTTAAAGCTTACAGGACTTTGTGAATCAGGTGGCTTTGCCAAGAATATGATATTAGAGGGAAATGTAAAAGTTAATGGAGAAGTTGAAACTAGAAGAGGAAAAAAATTACACAAGGGAGATAAAATTTCCTTTGAAGGAAATGAATATATAATTGGTGAGAAATGAAACTCAAATATCTAAGACTTTTTAATTTCAGAAATTATAAGAGTTTAGATTTTATTCCTGGTGAAAATATAAACGTACTCTATGGCTTAAATGCTTCGGGGAAAACAAATTTAATTGAATCAATATATATGTCTGTAAAGGCAAATTCTTTTAGAAATTCAAAAGATAAAGATCTAATTAATATTGATGAAAATTATTCTAGTATTATTACAAGATATAATATTGATGATTACAAGGATGATTATAGAGTTGAAATTTCAAAATTTGAAAATAAAAAATTATTTATAAATGATGAAAAAGTAAATACCAAGGATTACAAAAAATCTAGGTTTGTCATACTTTTTAACCCTGATGATCTTAATATGATAAAATATTCACCTAGGGAAAGAAGAAAATTTTTAGATGATTTATTGTCAAATATTGATCTAAATTATGATTTTTATATGTACAAATATAGAAGGCTTTTATTCGAGAGAAATAAACTTCTAAAGATGAATATAGACAAAAATCTTTTAGATGTCTATGATAGGGAAATAGTAAAAAATGGAACTAAAATAATTATTATGAGACTAAAGATCATAAAGAGATTAAATGAAATTTCTAAAGAGCATTATAAATTAATTTCTGGGGATGATCTAAGTATAACTTATCTTTCAACAGTTCCAGTTTTAGTCGATGAGAAAGAACTTATGGAAAATTATTTAGTACTTTTAAAGGATTCTCTTTCTAAAGATTTAGAAAAAAAATACACGACTATTGGTCCTCATAGAGATGATTTAGATTTTAAAATTAATAGATTTTCTTCTAGGAATTATGGTTCTCAAGGCGAACAAAGAAGTATTGTACTTAGTTTAAAGTTAGCTGAAGCAGATTTAATAAGAAATTTATATAAAATAAAACCTGTTCTTCTTTTAGATGATGTTTTCTCAGAAATTGATTCAAATAGAAGTAGGTATTTATTACATTCATTAAAGGATTTACAGACATTTATTACTACAACAGAAACTGATGAATTTTTAAAATCAGTTGATGCAAATTTTTATAGAATAAGTGAAGGTAAAGTAATTTATTAGAATAGGAGATAAAATGGCGAAAGACAAAAGACATTATGACGCATCGGACATACAGGTATTAGAGGGTTTAGATCCAGTTAGAAAAAGACCTGGTATGTATATTGGTTCAACTGGACCAAGAGGGCTTCATCATTTAGTATATGAAGTTGTAGACAATTCAATTGATGAAGCTCTTGCTGGAATATGTGATCATATAATTATAAAAATAAATAAAAATGGAAGTGTAGAAATTTCTGATAATGGTTCAGGTATTCCAGTTGCAATACATCCACAAACTGGAAAATCAACAGTAGAAACTGTACTTACAATTCTTCATGCAGGTGGAAAATTTAACAATTCTGCATATAAAGTTTCTGGTGGACTTCATGGTGTAGGTGTATCTGTAGTAAATGCTCTTTCAAATAAATTAGTTGCTACTGTAAAAAGAGATGGCAAAATTTATAGACAAGAGTTTTCTAGAGGCATTAGAAAAACTGAACTTGAAGTTATTGGAGAAACAAAAATTGATGACACAGGTACTAAAATTTATTTTGAACCAGATGATACAATTTTTGAAACTGTGGAGTTTTCTGACGAAATTCTCTCTAAAAGATTTAGAGAAATGGCTTTTCTAAACAAGGGAATTAAAATTGAATTTATAGATGATAGAAAAAACTTAAGAGAAGTATTTTACTATGAAGGTGGAATTAAATCCTTTGTTGAATTTATAAATCATAAGAAAAAACCAATTCATGACGAAATAATATATATAGATGAAGTAAGAGAAGAAACTGCAGTTGAAATTGCAATTCAATATACAGATTCTTATTCAGAAGTTGTGCTTTCCTTTGCAAATAATATTAATACTGAAGAAGGAGGAAGTCACCTTTCAGGTTTTAGATCTGCTCTTACTAGAACGTTAAATGACTATGGAAGAAAAAATAACCTTATAAAGGAAAAAGAAGAAAATCTTTCAGGTGAAGATGTAAGAGAAGGAATTTCTGCAGTAATAAGTGTAAAACTTCCTAATCCACAATTTGAAGGACAAACTAAGGGAAAACTTGGAAATTCAGAAACAAGAGGAATTGTAGATTCAGTTTTGTCTGAAAACTTGACAATTTTCTTGGAAGAAAATCCAAAAATTGGAAAACAAATTTTAGATAAAGCCCTTTCAGCAAGACGTGCAAGAGAAGCTGCTAGAAAGGCAAGAGATTTAACTAGAAAGAAAAATAATCTAGAGTCAATGACTCTTCCAGGTAAGCTTGCAGATTGTCAAAATGATGATCCAGAGAGAAATGAAATCTTTTTGGTCGAAGGTAATTCTGCTGGTGGTTCTGCAAAGGACGGAAGAGATTCAGAGTATCAAGCAATTCTTCCTTTAAGAGGAAAGATCATGAATGTTGAAAAGGCAAGATTAGATAAAATATTAAATTCATCTGAAATTCGTGCAATGATTACTGCCTTTGGGACAGGAATTGGAGAAGAGTTTAATATAGAAAAACTAAGATATGATAAAATTATAATTATGACTGATGCCGACGTAGACGGTGCCCACATTATGACTCTTCTTTTAACATTATTTTTTAGATATATGAAACCTCTTATAGAAGAGGGACATGTTTATGTTGCACAAGCTCCACTATTTGGCATAGAAAAGGGAACTAAAATACTTAGATATTGTCACGACGAAAAGGAACTTAAGCTTGCACTTAAAGAATACAAAGATGCAAAGGTAAATATTAAAAGATATAAAGGTCTAGGAGAAATGAATCCTGAACAACTTTGGGAAACTACAATGAATCCAGACAATAGACTTCTTTTAAAAGTAAATATAGATGATTTAACAGAAGCTGATGACACTTTTACAATTTTAATGGGTTCAGAGGTTGAACCAAGAAGAGAATTTATAACAGAAAATGCAGTTTATGCAGATTATATAGATGCATAGGGGTGAAAGATGACTGAAAATAACTTTATAGAATCAGGAATACTTGATGTTGATATTAATAAAAAAATGAGGTCTTCTTATCTCGATTATTCAATGTCTGTAATAGTGGCGAGAGCACTTCCTGATGTAAGAGATGGACTTAAACCAGTTCACAGAAGAATTTTATATGGAATGCAAGGTCTTAATCTTGCATCTAATGGACCATATAGAAAATCTGCAAGGCTTGTTGGGGATGTAATGGGTAAGTATCACCCTCATGGTGACTCTTCAATTTATGAAGCAACAGTAAGACTTGCACAAGATTTTAATACTAGATATCCACTTGTAGATGGGCAAGGAAACTTTGGTAATATAGACGGCGACGGTGCTGCAGCAATGCGTTACACAGAAGTTAGAATGACTAAACTTGCAGAAGAAATGCTGAGGGATATAAATAAAGATACAGTTGATTTTGTTCCAAACTTTGATGAAAATGAAAAGGAACCAACTATTCTTCCAGCAAGATTTCCAAATCTTTTGGTAAATGGATCTAGTGGTATTGCCGTAGGTATGGCTACAAATATGGCTCCACATAATATGAAGGAGTCAATTGATGGAATCATAGCTTATATTGACAATGACAATATTTCTATTAGTGAATTAAATGAAATTATAAAGGGACCAGATTTTCCAACAGGAGCTCAAATTATGGGTACTGAAGGGATTAAAGAGGCCTATGAAACAGGTAGAGGAAAAATAATTGTAAGGGCAATTGCAGATATAAAAAGTTTTAAAAATAATCGTGAAAAAATAGTTATAACAGAACTTCCTTACCAAGTTAATAAGTCTGCACTTATAATGAAAATTGCAGATCTTGCAAAAAATAAAGTAATTGATGGAATTTCAAATATTACAGATGCTTCAAATAGAAAGGGAATCAACATAATTGTTGAATTAAAAAAAGATGCCAATGCAGAAGTTGTTTTAAATAAACTTTATAAAAATACGCAAATGCAAACAACTTTTGGAATTATAAATCTTGCACTAGTAAATGGAAAACCAGAAATTCTAAATTTAAAAGAAATTATAAGATATTATGTTGATCACCAAGTTGAAGTAGTTACAAGAAGGACTAAATTTGATTTAGACAAAGCTGAAAAGAGAGCTCATATAGTTGAAGGACTTTTTATAGCACTTGATAATATTGACAGAATTATAAAGATAGTAAGAGCATCAAAGGATGATTCTGAAGCAAAGAAAAAATTCTATGAAGAATTTAAATTAACTGATGCACAATCTCAAGCTATTTTAGACATGAGAATAAGAAGACTTACAGGACTTGAAAGAGAAAGACTTGAAGCTGAATATGAAAAACTTCAAGCTGACATAAAATGGTTTAAAGAAATTTTGGAAAATAATGACGTACTTATGAACCTAATAAAAGATGAGCTTCTTGAAATAAAAGCAAAGTATGGAGATTTGAGAAGAACTGTAATTTCTCATGACAGAACTGATATAGAAGTGGAAGATATTATAAAGAGAGAAGATGTCGTAATAACACTTACTCAATTTGGATATATTAAGAGAATGAGTGAAGGAACTTATAAACCACAAAAAAGAGGTGGAAGAGGAGTTTCGTCAGGAAATATGAGAGATAAAGATTTCGTAAAGGAACTTTTTGTCACATCAACTCATGATATGATTTTATTTTTTACATCTCTAGGAAATGTATTTAAATTAAAAGCATATGAAATTCCAGAGGATTCTCGAACTTCAAGAGGAACTGCAATTATTAATCTACTTCAACTAGAAGAAGGAGAAAAAGTTACATCGATAATTCCAGTGAAAGAATACGATCCTGACATGAATTTCTTAATGGTTACTGAAAAGGGACTTATAAAAAGAACGCCTTTTAAAGATTACAAAAATATTAGAAAATCTGGAATAATTGCTATAAAATTAAATAAAGATGATAAGTTAATTAATGTTCATTTAACAAAGAATAATGAAGACGTAATACTTGTAACTAAAAAGGGTCTTGCAATAAGATTTAACGAAGAACAAGTTAGAAAATCAGGTAGAAATTCTATGGGAGTTAAATCTATTAATCTTGATGATGGAGATATTTTAGTTTCATCAGATCTTGCCTATGATGACAAATATTTATTAGTAATATCCGAAAATGGATTTGGAAAATTAACTGAAATTTCTAAATATAGACCACAAAACAGAGGAGGAAAGGGTCTTTTAACTTATAAAATTACTAAAAAGACTGGTGATTTAGCATCTGCAGCAGTAGTGGAAAAAGAAGATGATGTAATGATAATTGCAGATTCTGGAGTTATTATTAGAATTTTAACAGAAGATATTTCTATACAAGGAAGAAACACATCTGGCGTTAAACTTATGAATTTGACTGACGCAAAAGTTGTAGCTGTAGCAAATTATATTGGAGATTAGGAGGCTTTATGGAATTTAAATTAGAATCAAAAGACACTAATGAATTTTTAATTTTATATCCAAAGGGAGAATTGGATGTATATAATACAAAAAAATTCAAAGAAAAATCTATAAAATATTATGAAAAATATAAAAAAGATATTTTATTTGATTGTAGTGATTTGGAATATCTTGATTCAACAGGTCTTGGTTCACTTATCTATATTTTAAAAGAATTAGAAAAAGATGGAAATAAAATTGTAATTGAAAATTTAAATAAATCAATTATGAAGCTCTTTAAGATAACAAAACTTGACGATATGTTTGAAATAAGGGGGTAGTATGGATACACTTAAATATCAAATACCTAATGATGCCAAATACTTTTCAACAGTAAGATTAATGTTATCGGGTATTTTAAATCTACTAAATAGAAATATTGAAGAAATAGAAGATTTGAAAATGGCAGTCACAGAAAGCTTAAATATTTCATTAAGTTTAACTGATCTTGATCATATTGACATAGTATTTGAAATAGAAGAAAAAAATATAAAGATTTGTGTAAGTGAGATCAAAGAAGAAAAGTTAGAAAAATCTGAGAAATTATTTCTTTCAAAAACTATTATTGAATCTCTTGTAGATGAATGCTATTTTGATGGAAATAAATTTATTTTGTCAAAAAAATTTTAAGGATTTATTATGAATTTAAAAGAATACAACAATTTAGATAGAAGACTTACGAAGGAAGAGAGAAGAGAACTTTTTAAAGAATATCACGAAACTCAGAACCAAGAAATAAGAGATATTTTAATCGAAGAGCATCTTTATATAGCAGAAATTCTATCTAAAAAATACGCAGGTAGGGGCATAGATTATGACGACATATATCAAGTGGCATCTATTGGATTAATCTATGCAATACAGAGATATAATCCAGACAAAGGATTTGAATTTTCATCTTTTGCAACACCAACTATAATTGGAGAAATAAAAAAGTATTTTAGGGACAATGGATGGACGATTAGAGTTCCAAGAAGAATCCAAGAGCTTTCTAAAAAAATAGCAAATGCAACTGTTACTTTATCTCAAAAATATCAAAAAACTCCTACTATTGATGAAATTGCAGAATTTTTAAATTCAACCCCAGAAGAAATTATGGAATCAATGGAAGCATCAAAAGTCTATACTCCTCAGTCGCTTGATGTAACTTATGAATCAGGTGACGAAAGTGAAGTAAATCTATCTGATCTAATAGGAATAGAGGAAAAATATTTTGATAAAATAGAATCAAATGACTTCTTTAAAAGAGCAATGGAAAATTTAGACGAAGTTGAAAAAACTATTTTAATAGACAGATATTTTAACAAAAAAACACAAGTTGTAATTGCAAAGGAACTAAACATTTCTCAAATGACAGTTTCTAGAATAGAAAAGAAAGTTTTAGAAAAAATGAAAAAAGAGCTTGCTAAAACTATGGAGGTTTAATGAATAGAAATAGGTATCTAGTTACACTTTTAAAACTAGTAAATATATTTGAAATAGTTGTGTCTATTATGCTAATAGCTGGAGTTGTAATATCAGTACCTGATATTTTAAAATACTATTTTAAGATAATAACAAGCGATGCCACACTTTCTTATAAAATATTTCAAAATTTTCTTTCTCATGTGCTTTTACTTGTAATAGCAATAGAATTTGTGGTATTGATGATTGCTCATACTGACACAAATATTATTCACTTAATATTACTTGTAATATCTAGAAAGATGTTGGTATACTCCGACACAATGGTGGACTTACTTATTGCAACAATTGCAATAGCAGTATTATTTGCCGTTAGAAAATTTTTATTAACTGGTGTAAGCATGGATAGTACAGCAAATGAACAAAACGAATATTCTGCATCGACTCCAATTAAAATACTCAACAGAAAGTATGGATTTGACATAGACCCAGGTGAATCAACTACACTAGGAGGTTATGTATCTGCACTACTAATTAAAAATGCAGAAGAAGCAGATACTGGAGTAATTGTGGAAGATGGAAATTACATTTTCCAAATTGTAAAAATGGCAACTGGCGGAGTTATACAAATAATTTCAGTAGAGAGAATAGACAAAAAAATAAATAAATAAAATTTTAGCCTATGAGATTTTTATTGGTTCTTTGTCAAATAGTGTTGGTGAATAAAAATTAATGATATATGATATATGGTTTATGTCTTATGGCTTAAACCATATATTTTTTTATGGTAAAAACATAAAAAAATTCTTAATCTAAAATTATCAAAAGAACGATAGCCATATGAGATTCTCTTAATAACTTTGATC
>NZ_JABDSR010000019.1 GCF_012976305.1 Peptoniphilus faecalis | reverse complement strand
GTACAGCAGTACCAGCAGAGAAGTTCCCTAATGCAGAAGCCCAAGACGGATACAAAACAGTAACATGGACACCTGCAAAAGAAACAGTAGTAAATGAAGACCAAGAATTCAAAGCAAGTGCAACAAAGAATACAAAAGCAGAAGAAGTAACAGCACTAGGAGGATTGAAGCCAGTAGACATAGCAGTATGGAAAGGCGATGCAATCACATGGGCAAATGGAGTAGCAGCAAAAGAAGAAGCTAAGAAAGATCAAATAGCAGCACTACTAGCAGCAGCAACAGTAACAGACAAAACAGACCCAGCAAGAACTTCAGATGCAAAAGGCGAATTCGAAGGAACATTACTAGTAACATTTGAAGACCAATCAACACTAGAAGTAGAAAATCAAATGTTATATGTATATGAAAGCGGAGATACAAAACCAACAGACAAACCAGTACCAAGTGATGCAGCAACAGTAACATTTACAAGAGATGAAGCATCAATAAAAGACTGGGGACAAGTATCACCAATAATTGTAAAGAAAGGTACAGCAGTACCAGCAGAGAAGTTCCCTAATGCAGAAGCCCAAGACGGATACAAAACAGTAACATGGACACCTGCAAAAGAAACAGTAGTAAATGAAGACCAAGAATTCAAAGCAAGTGCAACAAAACAAACAATAGAAGAAACAGAGGATGTTATAATCCCATATTTACCAACTGATCCTATTCCGACAAAGGGTTCAGATGATAAGCCAATACCATCTGATTATATAACTGTAACATTTAAGGCACTTCCTGAAGGGGCTGGAAAGGTTAATGTTAAGGATAAATCAGGAGAAACAGTACTAGCAAGAGTAAAACCGGGTACAAATCTTGCGGATTATACTACTATTTCTTACTCTGCGAACCCTGGATGGACAGCACCTGCAAGTTGGGATCCAGCATTAAAAGTTGTAATTAGTAATGAAACATTTACTGCAACATTTACTAAAAATGAAAAGTCAACTGTTCCAACAGTAAATCCAGTAGGAAAAGATGATGAAAATATTACAGGAGAAGGAACAAAGGGATCTACAATAACAGTAGTAGATGACAAGGGACAACCAATAGAAGGAAAAGACGGACAACCAATCACTACAACAGTAGATGATGGCGGAAAATGGGAAATCCCAGTTGACAAATTACCTGATGATAAGAAACCAACTGATGTATATGTAAATCAAACAGAAGATGGAAAAGATCCATCAGATCCAGTAAAAGTTCCATCCAAAGAACAATCAGCTGTTCCAACAGTAAATCCAGTAGGAAAAGATGATGAAAATATTACAGGAGAAGGAACAAAGGGATCTACAATAACAGTAGTAGATGACAAGGGACAACCAATAGAAGGAAAAGACGGACAACCAATCGCTACAACAGTAGATGATGGCGGAAAATGGGAAATCCCAGTTGACAAATTACCTGATGATAAGAAACCAACTGATGTATATGTAAATCAAACAGAAGATGGAAAAGATCCATCAGATCCAGTAAAAGTAGAAGCAAAAGTTGATGACAATAATTCAGCTACACCAGCAATTAATGATGTAATTGAAGGCGATAAAGTTATCACTGGTAAAGGTGAACCAGGAGCGGATATTGTTGTAACTGATGATAATGGAAATATTATTGGTGAAACTAAGGTTAATGATGATGGAACTTGGTCAGTAATTGTACCTGATGGCAAAGAACCTAAAGCAGGTGATGTTATTAGAGCAACTCAAACTGAAGAAGGAAAGACACCAACATCAGCAACTACAGTTGTTAAAGAAAGATATACTCCAGGTGAAGTTGATGAACCGATAATTCGTGGTAGAGATCACAAGACTCCAACTTATCCAGTTTATACAGTAGTACCTGGAAAGACTGGTCAAGGTTCAACAGTTATCGACAAACTTTGGTATATATTCCACATTGATGAATATGATTACCAAGAAGTTAGAAACTACAAGTCTACTGATCACAAGATGGACGTTACTCCTGTCATTAGAAATGACAGAACTATGCTTCCATTAAGATATGTAGCAGAAGCTATTGGAGCAGATGTTAATTGGGATGCTAAGACTAGGACAGCAACATTTACTAAGGACGGTTTAACTGCTGTAATTCAAATTGACAGCGACGAAATTGTTCTTTCAAATGGAAAGACTATTAAGATGGATGCTAAACCTCTTAACATCAATGACAGAATTCTAGTACCAGTTACTAATGTAGCAAATGTATTTGGTTTAACTAATGGAAATACTCTTGATGGAGTAGACCAAGACATTGAATGGGATGGAGAAGCTAGAACAGCTACAATTTATATTAGAAGATAAATTGTGCAAAGAAGAAAGACCGAGCAATCGGTCTTTTCTTTTACATATTTTTAAAATTTGGAAGGGATTTTTACGAGTAAGTTCTTTATAAGGGTTTGCAATATACAATTTAATTATAAAGAATTTATTGATAAAATTTTAAAGGGAATTTATAGTTTTAGACCATCTTCAATATTTTTAGATGGTCTAAATTTTTTTAATATTTTAATTCTTTTTCTATTATTTTTTTCATGACTTCTTTTTCGTTTTTAAATTTGTGGTCTTTGTAATAGAGGATGATAATTTGTGAGGGGCTTTTTATTTTTTCTCGATTTAAGATTTCAAAGGGAAGGTCTTTTTTTTGAATGTAGTAGCAAAGATTTTTGGCGTCATAAAGTGCGTCTTCTGTATTTATCTTTAGGCTAAATTTTTTGTTTTGAGTTGGAAAATCTTTTGCAAGTTCCTCTTTGTTTTCTAATTTACAAAAATTTAAAAATCCTCTGGAATTTTTTATTATATCTCTATTATTTATTTCGAGGGTGTATTGTTCCTTTGTATTAAAGTAATTTTTATTATAATTTGTCAGTCCCAAAATTTCTATGGTATTGTTTTTTAGTTTTAAATCTTCTATAAAAAACATAAAATTTAAAATATTGAGGGATAATTCTTTACATAAATTTTCACTGATTTTTAAGTCCAAAGAAATTAAATTTTCTAAGCTAATAAAATTATATTCTAAAATTTTTTCTAAGGATTCTTTTTCGCCTTCTACATATTTTTTGAAAAGTGTTTTTATTTTTATGCCTTCGTAATTTTTTTTGTCCTTTAATGCTTCTTTTTCGATAAACTTTTCTATAAGTGCTTTATTTGAATGGGAGGATAGATTAAATATAAAGTTATATTTTTTTGTGATTTCTTGTAGGTCGATGAAATTTAAATCTATGTCTTTATTAAAATAAAATTTTGTTTTTGATTTTATAAAGGGTATGTCAAAGGATTTGCCAGAGTAGGATACAAGTTCTCTTCCTGAAATCAAGGGTAATACTTCTTCCAACAATTTTTTCTCTTCTTTGAAATTTTCTATGCAAAAAGTTTTTACTATTTCTGAATTTTTTTCTATTATACTCACTGCGATAAGGGAATCAATTTCTCGTGAAAGTCCAGAAGTTTCTATTTTTATGTAATTTTTTGAAGTTCTTTTAGTTTTTCTTTCTAATTTTTTCACGCTATCACCAATATAAGTATATCATTAAATTTTTTGCAATTTTATAATTTTTCACCGTAATTCTAATTCCAATTATAAATAGAATCGACAATCATATTATAGTATAATATATGGGAAAGTTTTTATTATGATAGAAGGAAGATTTATGATTTATTTAGATAATTGTGCAACTACAAAGCCCGATGCGGAAGTTATTGATATGATGATGAAGGCACTTGTCCATGATTTTGCAAATCCTTCGTCTCTTCACAGCTTTGGTCATAGGGTTGAAAGGGAAATTGAGGTTGCTAGAAAAAATGTCGCTGCACTTATTGGTGCTAATGCTGATGAAATTTATTTTACATCGGGAGGAACGGAAAGCAATAATATTGCTATACATGGTGCTATTCTAAAAAATAGGAGAAGGGGCAAGAGGATTATAACTTCTGCCATTGAACATGCATCTATTGACGATCAATTTAAGCACTACAAAGAACTTGGCTACGATGTTTGTTATTTAGATGTGGACAATACTGGTGCAGTCGATGTAGAAAAGTTTAAAGAAGCGGTAAGTGAGGATACCATTTTAGTTTCTCTCATCTATGTTCACAACGAGCTTGGTACTGTAAATAATATTAGAAAACTTTTTGATATTGCAAAGTCAAAAAACAAAAATATTTTGTGCCATGTTGATGGAGTTCAAGCTGTTGGAAAAATTCCCGTTGATGTAAAGGACTTGGGCTGCGATACTTTTTCTTTTTCTTCACATAAAATCTATGGGCCAAAGGGCATGGGCGCTCTTTACAAAAGAAGGGATTTAAACATAGAAAGTCTTGTAATTGGCGGTGGTCAAGAAAGAGGTCTTAGATCGGGTACGGAAAATGTGCCTGGCATACTTGGTTTTGGCAAGGCTTGTGAACTCACTAAAAGAGATTTAGAAAAGAGGCTTAGCCATGCGAAAGAGATAAAGGATTATTTTCTTGAGAAATTAGGGGAGAATTTAGAGGATTATAAGATAAATACGCCAGAAAATGCTACGGATTTTATAATTTCTCTTTCAATTTTAGATATTAGGGCAGAGGTTCTCCTCCACTACTTAGAAGGCGATGAGATTTACATTTCAACGGCATCTGCTTGTAATTCTAATGGTACACACAAGTCCAATACTTTAAAGGCAATTGGTCTATCAGATAAGTATGCAGAAGGGACAATAAGAGTTTGTACTTCAAAGGATACTACAAAAGGAGAAATAGATATTTTTGTGGAAAAACTTGTTAAGTATGTAGGTGAAATTAGAAATATTATTAGGGGGTGATAAAATGAAAAAAGTTATGGCGCTCTCCCTTGGTGAGCTTGTATTAAAGGGAAAAAATAGATATAAATTTGTAAATAAACTTATTTCAACTATTAAGAGAAATCTTAGAAATATTGACCATGGCAAAATTTATCAAAATATGGGAAAGGTCTATGTGGAACTTGTGGCTGATAATGAGGACAAGATGATAAATCGTCTTAAACACGTCTTTGGCATTGTCTATATTGCGCCTTGTTATGTTGTGGAAACTAATTGGGATAAAATTGAAGAAGGCGTAATAACAATTGTGGATGAAGCTTTGAAAAAAAACCCAAATTACAAAACTTTTAAGGTAAAGACAAATAGAGGCGACAAATCCTTCCCGCTTAATTCCATGGAAATAAGTGCCAAAATAGGCGGCATTGTCCTTAAAAATTTTGATATAAAAGTAGATGTTCACCAGCCGGATTTTTATGTTTACTGCGATTTAAAAAAGGATACTTATATTTATATAGACAAATTTAAGGCTTATGGTGGACTTCCATCTGGCACAAATGGCAGGGGACTTCTCCTCCTTTCTGGTGGGATTGACTCTCCAGTTGCTGGATTTTTAATGGCGAAAAGAGGTGTCCTCGTGGACTGTTTGCACTTCCATTCCTATCCTTTCACTTCTGAAAGGGCAGAGGAAAAGGTAAAAAAACTTGCAGAGGATATTTCTACTTTTTCTGGAGAATTAACTTTTTATTCTGTAAATATTTTGGATATTCAGAAGGAAATTAATATAAATTGTCCTGAGGATGAGATGACTATTATCTCCCGTAGATTTATGATGAGAATTGCAGATAAAATTGCAAAAGAAGGGAGATATGATTGCATTATCACTGGAGAAAACCTTGGACAAGTTGCATCACAAACTATTGATGGTCTAAAGGTTACTAATGATATTACAGAAAAACTTGTCTTTAGACCACTTATTGGCATGGATAAGGTAAATATTATAGACATAGCCAAGGACATAGATACTTACGAGACATCAATCCTTCCCTTTGAAGATTGTTGTACGGTGTTTTTGCCAAAGCATCCACTTTTGACGCCAACTGTGGAGGGAATAGTAAAATCTGAGGAAAAACTTGACTGCGACAAGCTCGTAGATGAAGCTTTAAATAAAATGAAAATAGAAAAAATAGGAGGAAGCAATGAAGAATAAAAACAGAGGTGCTGTGGGGATTATTGCAATAATAGCTATTGTCGTTGTATTTGCAATTTTCTTTGGCGGACAGTGGAATAATCTAGTTAAACTAGATGAGGATGTAAATGGTGCATGGGCACAAGTTCAAAACCAAGTAAAAAGGCGTGCAGATTTAATTCCAAATGTTGTAGAAACTGTTAAGGGTTATGCAAGCCACGAAAAGGAAACTTTTACAGAAATAACAAAGGCTCGTGCTGGTATTTCTGAGGCAAGCACACCTAAGGAACTTGCTGAAGCAAATGATAATTTGACAGAAGCTATTGGAAGGTTAAATGTAGTGGTAGAAAACTATCCAGAGCTAAAGACAAATCAAAATTTCTTAGATCTACAAGCACAACTTGAAGGCACTGAAAATAGGATTGCCACTGAAAGAATGAGATATAACGAAACAGTTAAAATTTACAACCAAAAAGTTAGAAGATTTCCAACAAATATTATTGCAAAAATTTTAGGATTTAGTGCAAGAGATTATTTTGAGGTTTCAGAAAAGGATAATAAAGTACCAGAAGTTAAGTTTTAGGTGATTAAGATGAAAAAATTGGCAGCTACAATTTTATTTGTATTCACCTTGATATTCAATGTTTATGCAGCCTTTGACAAAAACAATATGTCCTATAATGTCTATGACGAGACAAATACTCTTAGCCAAGATACAATAGATTATTTAAATAAGACAACTTATGATTTAAAAAAGAAAACTGGTGGAGAAATTGCCGTAATTGTAGTAAAGGATTTAGAAAATTATTCTATTGAAGAGTATGGCACGAAAATTTTTAATGATATAAAAATTGGAGATAAAGACGAGGATAATGGAGTTCTATTGCTTGTGGCATTATTAGACGATACACATAGATATGTGAGAATAGAGACGGGATATGGCTCTGAGGGTTTTATTCCCGATGCCTATGCTTCGAGGATTATTAGGGTTATGGGAAAAGTTGTTTCTGAAAATGAAGGCGACAGACCCTTTGAGAAGGCAATCCTAGAAGGCTATGCTCAAATTGTTAAATTATATGAAAGGGAATACGATGTGGACATAGTGGCTAGAGAGCCTCAAGAAGAAATTGATTATTCTAATGAATATAATGAAGAAGGCAGTGTTTTTGAGTCAATTATTAAAATTATAATTATTTTATTTATAATTTCAATAATTTTTGGAGGTTCAGGTCGTGGATCTGGTGGACCTGGCTCTCGAGGAAGAAGACGAAGAGGACCTATAATCTTCTGGGGACCGAGAGGCTTTGACGACGATTTCGGAGGAGGCTTCGGAGGAAGTGGCGGTTTCGGAGGAGGCTTCGGAGGATCAGGCGGAGGCTTTGGTGGCTTCGGCGGTGGAGGTTCATCTGGCGGCGGAGGCGCCAGTGGAAGTATTTAGACTAATCTATTTAATGCTAAATATAATTGAGAAAACTCCAATTAAGATAATTTGATGAAGAAAATATATTAAAAGAGAATGCCTTCCCATGACATTTATAAAATTGTGGGAGGCTTCTTTTTTTGTAACTTTAATAAAATCAAAGAGAAAATAGCCCATGTAGAATAAAAATATCCATGGAATTATTGGAAAATAATCTCCTGATGAAAAATTTTTGCTGGGAAGACCGAGAAAAAATAAATTCAGATCGTAAAAGGATTTTGGAAGTTGAAATTTATTAAAGAAAATACTTCCATAGTAAATATTCTTTAAAGCTACAAATAAAACTGTGTTGATAATAAGTCCAAATTTTGGATTTATTTTTTTTATGTAATTTTTCAAAATAATGTGAATTAATGTTGCTGCTGCAAAAAAGTGAATTATGCCAAAATATATCGCATCTTCTCTGGAATAAATATAGGAGCCTAAGGTTATTAAAAGAGAAAGTCCAGTTAAAATAAAAAACTTTTTCTTAAAATTATTTGAAAAATTAGTAGAGTAACCAGAAATCAAAATAAAAGAAATGCAAATATACTGTTGGTAATAGTAAAAGTCGTGATTAAAGTTAAAACCGTAGAAATTTTCGAGGTCAAATAAGGCGTGAAAAATTATCATATTTATAATAGTAAAGCCACGTAAAAAATCTATGGAATTGTATCTGTTTTTAATAGTATTCAATGTAACACCTCAAAAAAATTATAACACAAGATAAAAGATTTTAATTAGGATTAAAAGTAATTTTTTGAACTTTAAACAATATCAATATTATTTAGTGTAGTAAATTATATTTGACAAAAAATTTACTTTATTAAATTTGTTTTTCTATTGACATTAATATCTTTAACAATTATACTCTAATGAGTTTAGTAAATTAAGTAATTTGTTTAATATTTTAGGTGATGTAATGGATATTGGAAATAAAATAAGAGATATGAGAATTGAAAAGGGTCTTACTCAGGAAGAACTTGCAGATAGATCGGAACTTACTAAGGGTTTTATCTCACAAATTGAAAGAAATTTGACATCGCCGTCAGTGGATTCTCTTTTGGATATTTTGGAAGCTCTTGGAACTGAGCCAGATAAATTCTTTAAAAGAAAGGAAAATGAAAAAATTACTTTTAAAGATGAAGATTTTTTTGAAAGTGTAAATGATGAGCTTGGATATACTCTTGATTGGATTGTTCCAAATGCACAAAAAAATGAAATGGAACCCATGCGAATAAGGATAAGTCCCGGTGGAAGTTCTAAAGAGATACAGCCCTATGAGGGCGAAGAATTTGGCTATGTGATAAAGGGTAGCGTTGTTCTTGTTTATGGAAATGAAGAATATAAGGTTAAGAAGGGCGAAAGTTTTTATTTTAAAGCAAATAGCTCTCATTATTTAAAAAATGAAGGAAAATGCGTAAGTGAAATTTTGTGGATTTCCTCTCCACCAAATTTTTAGGCGGTGAATTATGGAAAATTATGTAATTGAATTAAAAAATGTTACAAAAAGTTTTGACGACAATGTGATTTTAAAGGATTTTAATATTAAGGTTAAAAAGGATGAATTTCTCACAATTTTAGGTCCAAGCGGCTGTGGAAAGACAACTATTTTAAGATTAATTGGAGGTTTTGAAGCACCAGATAAAGGAGAAATTCTTTTTAATGGCAATGATATTACAAATAAAGAGCCCTATGAGAGAAAGATAAATACAGTTTTTCAAAAGTACGCTCTTTTTCCACATATGAATGTCTACAAAAACATTGCCTTTGGTCTTAATATTAAAAAAATGGACAAAAATCTTATAAAAGAAAAGGTAAGGGAAGTTTTAAAACTCGTAAATTTAGAGGGATTTGAAAATAGGGAAATTGAATCTCTTTCTGGTGGTCAACAACAGAGAATTGCTATTGCAAGGGCACTTGTAAATGAACCTGAGGTTCTTTTGCTAGATGAACCTCTAGGTGCACTTGATTTAAAACTTAGACAAGCCATGCAGATTGAGTTAAAGAGAATTCAAAAAAGTGTGGGCATAACCTTTATTTATGTTACTCACGATCAAGAAGAGGCTCTTTCCATGAGCGATACTGTTGTAGTTTTAAATAATGGTGAAATTCAACAAATGGATACTCCGCTAAATATTTATAATGAGCCAAAAAATGCCTTTGTTGCAGATTTTATTGGTGAATCAAATATTATTAAAGCAAAAATGTTAGAGGACTTTAAGGTAAGATTTTTAGATTATGATTTTGTCTGCGTGGACAAGGGATTTAATAATGGGGAAGATGTTGAAGTAGTTGTGAGACCTGAAGATGTGCTTTTAGTAGATGAAAACTATCAAATTGAAGGGACTGTTACTAGTTTAGTCTTTAAAGGTGTTCACTACGAAATGACTGTGGATGTAGATGGTTATAGCATGCTTGTGCAATCAACGGAAAAAAGAGAAGTGGGAGAGAGGACAGGCATTGTTATAAAACCTGATTTAATACATGTAATGAGGCTGATATGAAAAAATTTTCAATAGTATATTTATTTTGGGGATTAGTTTTTATTGTGTTGCCACTATTTTTGATACTGGCTCATGCATTAAGTTCCAATACAAATTTATCTGATTTTTCCTTTACTCTAGATAACTTTGCAAGGTTTTTTGAGCCTTTATATGTAAAAATTTTAATTACTTCAATAATTCTTGCTGCTGTTTCAACTCTTTTTTGTCTAGTTATTGGATATCCAGTTGCCTATATTATTTCAAAAATGAGTGAAAAAGTGAGAAATAATTTGATTTTAGTTTTTATAATTCCAATGTGGATGAATTTTTTACTAAGGACTTATGCTTGGCTAACTCTCCTTGGAAATAATGGTCTTATAAATAAATTTATTGGACTTTTTGGACTTGGACCTTGGGACTTAATGTACAATTCTAAGGCGATTATGATAGGTATGGTTTACAATTTTTTGCCCTTTATGGTTCTTCCAATTTATACAGTGCTTCTAAAAATGGATCCAAAATTAATTGAAGCTGCAAAGGATCTTGGAGCAAATGATTTTAAAGTTTTTGCAAAAGTTATTTTTCCACTCTCACTCCCTGGCATTTATACGGGCATAACTATGGTATTTATCCCTGCAATTTCTACTTTTGTAGTGCCAAACTTACTTGGTGGAAACAACTTCTATTTAATAGGAAATTTAATCGAAAAACAATTTACTTTCACGGGAGATTGGGGCTTTGGTTCTGCCATTTCCATGGTGCTAATAATTATCATGCTTTTGATTTTACTTGTGCCAAAATTGTTTAATAAAAAAATTAAAACTGGAGAAATGCAAGGAGGATTGATGTGAAAAAAATAGTAGATAGAATTTATTTGTTTTTGACCTTTATATTTTTGTACGCACCAATAGTTATTTTAGTAGTCTTTAGTTTTAACAATTCAAAGTTAAGGGGATCTTGGGCAGGCTTTACTCTAAAGTGGTATAAAAAACTTTTTAACGACCCGGCAATTTTATCATCTCTTTGGACTACAATTTTTGTTGCAGTAGTTGCAACAGTTATTTCTACAGTTGTGGGAACAGTTGCTGCTATTGCAATAAATGAACTTCGTGGCTTTAAAAAGGATGCGATATTAAATATAAATTATCTTCCAGTGATAAACCCAGACATTGTAACGGCAGTTGCACTCATGGGGTTATTTGGACTATTTAATATAAGAATGGGCTACACGACAATGATTATTTCACACATTACTTTTTGCATCCCCTATGTAATTTTGTCAATTCTTCCAAAATTAAATCAGTTAAATAAGAATACAGTTGAAGCAGCATTAGATTTAGGAGCGACACCTACATATGCAATTATGCATGTGGTGATTCCACAAATAAAGCCTGCAATACTTACAGGAGCCTTGATGTCCTTTACACTTTCAATTGATGACTTTGTGATTTCCTTCTTCAATACAGGTCAAGGAGTTTCAAATTTATCAATTACAATTTACTCAATGGCTAGAAAGGGAATAAATCCTTCAATAAATGCAGTTTCAACGCTTATGTTAGTATCGTTATTAATTTTACTTGTAATAATAAACAAGAGAAGTGAAAAAAATAAAAATTTTGAGGTGAATCTATGAAAAAAATAATTTTAGCACTATCACTATTAATGCTTTTAACTTTAACGGCTTGTGGCAAAGATAAAAGTGCAAAGGAAGAAATTTATGTATATAACTGGGGTGAATATATAGATCCACAAATTTTAAAGGACTTCCAAAAGGAAACAGGAATAAAAGTAAATTATGACACTTATGCTTCTAATGAAGATCTTTATATAAAGATGACTCAATCACAAGACAAGTACGATGTAGTAGTGCCAAGTGATTATATGATTGAAAGGCTTTCTAAGGAAGGATTAATTCAAGAGATTAATTTTAAAAACATTCCAAATTTTGATGGAGTTGAAGATAATTTAAAAAATCCAACCTTTGACCCGGAAAATAAATACTCAGTGCCATATTTCTGGGGAACTGTGGGAATTGTCTACAATAAAAAGGAAGTTACAGACCCAGTTGATTCTTGGAACATTTTGTGGAATGAAAAATATAAAGACCAAATAATTATGTATAATTCACAAAGAGATACTATTGGCATTGCACTAAAAAGACTTGGTTATTCACTAAATTCTACAAGTGAAAAGGAATTGCAGGAAGCAAAGGAATCTCTTATTGCACAAAAACCTCTAGTTTATGCCTATCTCGATGATGATGGACGTGATGTAGTAGTGCAAGGAGATGCAAATCTTTCTGTTATGTATTCTGGTGATGCCCTTCTAATGATGCAACAAAATAAAGATTTAGATTATGTAGTGCCAAAGGAAGGATCTAATATTTGGTATGATTCCATGGTTATACCAAAGAATGCAAAGAATGTTTCTGGAGCAGAAAAATTTATTAATTACATGCTTAAACCTGAAGTGCAAGCTAAAAATGCAGAATACTGTGTTGGATACACTTCACCAGTTAAGGGTGTAAAGGATCTTCTTCCTGATGAAATTAAAAGCTCAAAGGTCGCATATCCAGACGTCGATAAACTTCCGCCACTTGAAGCCTTTAGAGATCTTGGCGATTTTATAAAAGTTTACGATAGAATTTGGACAGAAATAAATGCTTCTAATCTTTAATATGCTAATAAATTTGTTTATTTTAAGCTCTTCATGTGTTATTATAATATAAGCGAAATGTTTTCATAATGGAGGTTTAAAATGAACAAGAGAATAAAAAAGCTTGTAATACTTGCAATTTTCTTATTAGCACTTATGTTAGTTTCTTTAACCGCTTTTTTTAGCAAGTCTCTTATGTGGCCAAACTCAAATGTGGAAAGAGAATTTGACGGAATTTTATTTAACAATTCCGATGGAGTTGAAAATCTTCAAGTTGCTAGATCTGTTGTCCAAGATGGCGGTGAAAAACTTATAAAATACGATATAAAATTTGATTATAAAGGTGAAGACACAACTGCCAGAATAATGGGAACACCTGTTAGACAAATTTTCTTTGGCGAAGGAGTAAAATTTAGCAAGTCAAGGGTAAATTTAAAGGGTGATTTTGATAAAATTAATAAATCACTTTTTGAAGAAAAATTAAAATTAAAAGTTAAAGATTTTTACAACAAAACTGAAAATAAAGAGTTTAAGGCAGTGAGTGAAGTAAAACTTAATTTGTCAGAAAAAGTTGGAGAATATGAGTTTGAAGTTTATTATAGTCCAAACCCCTTATATTTTTCCGGTGGACAAAAAGTTGAAGACGCATCAATATTTGTAACTAATGCTAAGGTAGAAAATTGGACTGAAACAACAAAATCAACTGATAGCGTAAAGGAAGCCTATACAAATTCCGGTTACTATATAAATAAATTAGAATTAATTAACCAAAGTTTGATTAATAAAATTTCATTGATCAACACAATTTCAACAGTGGTGTTTTTAGTACTTACACTTTGTGTAATTGTACTAATTTGGATAGACAAGGGAAGCTTCCCAATGTATCTAGGGGCATTATTTATTATGATTCCTACTTTCTTTAGATTTATGGACAAGGGAACAAGTAACCTTGGAGTACTAATTGTATATCCGATTTTAGGTTTTATTGCATCAATTGTTGCGAGATTTTTATCAGCAGATGATGATGTAACTTTTGGAATAAAAGAAATTAAACAATCAATAGCATTTTTATTAATGTATTTTGTAGTTTCAGTATTATTTATGATTCCAAGAGTATTTATAGGTTAAATAATTTTTTAGGATTAAAGCTCAACTAAGTTGGGCTTTTTTTATGAAAACTTTTTTATTGTTATACTTTATATTAAAATTGAAATACTTATCTTTATAATATATAATTTAATTAAATAACAATAGGAGGATTTTATATGAAGAAAAAACTAAGTTTAGTTGCAGTGTTATTGTTAGCAATGACACTTGTTGCATGTGGTGGCGGTAATAAAAAAAATGCAGAAAAAGATGCAAACGCTACTAACAAAGAAACTACAGAAGAAGCTAAGGCTACTGATGTAAATGTTGGATTCGTAACTGATGAGGGTGGAGTTAATGACCAATCCTTTAATCAAGGTGTATGGGAAGGACTTCAAAAAGCTCAAAAAGAAATTGGAATCAAAGCTGAATACATTGAATCTAAGGATACAAAGGATTATACTCCAAATTTAGAAACCTTTGTTGACCAAGAAAAGAATTTAATTGTTGGCGCTGGTTTTAAGATGGGCGATGCAATATCTGAAGCTGCTGCAATGTATCCTGAAATTAATTATGCAATAGTTGACGTAGACGTAACAGCTGGACCAGATGGGAAAAAAGTTGAAGCTCCAAAGAATTTACTTGGAATTATGTTTAGAGCACAAGAACCATCTTTTTTAGTTGGTTATATTGCTGGTATGACTTCTGAAACTAATAAAGTTGGATTTGTTGGTGGACAAGAAGGCAATATAATTTGGGGATTTGAATATGGTTACAGAGCAGGTGTTGATTATGCAGCTAAGGAAAAGGGAACTAATATTGAAATTCTTAGCCAATATGTTGGTAATTTTACTGATGCACAAAAGGGTAAATCAATTACTGCTACAATGTTCCAAAATGGAGCAGATGTAGTATTCCACGCAGCTGGTGGAGCAGGCGAAGGTGTTATTGAAGCTGCCAAAGAAGCTGGCAAATGGGCAATTGGTGTCGATAGAGACCAAAGCGACAGAGCCCCTGAAAATGTATTAACTTCTGCAATGAAAAATGGCGATGTTGCTGTTTATCAAGTTGTAAAAGATATGCAAGAAGGCAAGTTTGAAGGTGGAAAAACTATTGAACTAGGTCTTGCTAATGACGGAGCAGTAGGTATTGCACCAACTTCTGATAAAAATGTTAAACCAGAAATCTTAAAGAAAGTTGATGAAATCACTCAAAAGATTATTTCTGGCGAAATTAAAGTTCCTTACAACGAAGAAACTTACAACCAATACAAATAAATTTTTACTATGATTTCAAAGTCATCTCGTAAATGAGGTGGCTTTTTTATTACAATTTATTTTTAAAATTTATAAATCTTTGGTATAATTTAATAAACACAAAAAAGGAGCGTTTGTCTTGGAAATTGATAATAAAGATTTAGTCGTTCGCATGGAGAATATCACAAAAAAGTTTGGAAATTTTGTTGCAAACGACGGTATTGATCTTGATATTAGAAGAGGTGAAATTCATTCTCTTCTTGGAGAAAATGGTGCTGGTAAAACTACTCTTATGAATATGCTTTACGGCATGAGCTCTCCTACTTCTGGTGAAATTTATATTAACAATGAGAAAAAAGAATTTAAGGATTCCAATGACGCAATAAAAGCAGGACTAGGCATGGTTCACCAACATTTTATGTTAATCGAACCCTTTACTGTTGTTGAAAACATTGTACTTGGAATGGAGCCTATGAAGGGCATTAAGGTGGATATAAAAAAAGCTAGGGAAGATGTGATTGCCCTTTCTGAAAAGTACGGTTTTAAAATTGATCCTGATGCAAAGATTCAGGATATTTCTGTTGGAACTCAACAAAAAGTTGAAATTTTAAAGGTACTTTATAGGGGTGCTGATATTTTGATTTTTGACGAGCCTACAGCTGTTTTGACGCCTCAAGAAATAACTGAACTTATTGATATTATTAAAAATCTTTCTAAAGAAGGCAAGTCAATTATAATTATAACCCACAAGTTAAAGGAAATTAAACAAATGGCACATAGGTGTACAATAATTAGGCGGGGTAAAAAAATTAAAACTGTAAATGTTTCTGATATAAGCGAGTCTGAACTTGCGGACATGATGGTTGGCAGATCTGTTCATCTCGACATAAATAAAGGGGATGTAAGAGCTGGAGAAACCATTTTAGAAATTAAAAATTTGTGTGCAAGAGATTTTAGAAATGTAAAAAAATTAGATGGTCTCAATTTAGATGTGAAAGCAGGAGAAATCCATGGAATCGCTGGCGTAGATGGCAATGGTCAATCTGAACTAATTGAGGCTCTTACAGGGCTTAAAGTAGCTGAGAGTGGTTCAATTCTTTTTAAGGGCGATGAAATTATAAATGAAAGTCCAAGGGAAATTATTGAAAGGGGCATTAATTCAATTCCTGAAGATAGACAACTTCGTGGTTTAGTTTTAGATTTTAGCGTTTCCGAAAATATTATTTTAAAAAATTATTATAAAGACAAATACTCCAAAAATGGAATTTTAAATTTTAAAAATATTGAGGAATATGCAACAAAGCTTGAAGATGATTACGACATTAGACCGAGAAATATTGAAAGACTTGCAGGAGAACTTTCTGGCGGAAATCAACAAAAGGTAATTTTAGCAAGAGAGATTTCTGACGACCCAGATTTATTAATCTCAGCACAGCCTACTAGAGGGCTTGATGTTGGTGCCATTGAATATATTAGAAAGTTTTTAATTAATCAAAGGAACAAGGGCAAGGCAGTGCTTCTAATTTCCTTTGAACTTGACGAAATTATGGCATTATCAGATAGAATTTCTGTAATATATAATGGTAAAATTTTAAAAACTTTTGATGCAAAAAAAACTAATGAGAGTGAAATAGGATTATACATGGCAGGAGGTAAAAATGAAGAGAAATAGATTTTTATATACAGTGCTTGCCATTGTACTTGGAATTTTAATTGGTTCTATTATTCTTTTAATCAGTGGAACAAATCCAATTGAAGCTTACAAGGTTATTTTCCTTGGTGCCTTTGGCAAGCCAAAATACATTTCATGGACAATTGTAAAGGCTGTGCCACTAATCCTTACTGGTCTTTCTGTTGCCTTTGCTTTTAATACAGGTCTTTTTAACATTGGAGCTGAAGGACAATATATTGTTGGATCAATTGGTGCTTTAGTAGTGGGACTTTTATTAGATTTGCCACCTGTTATTCATGGAATAGTTGCACTAATTGTCGGTGCACTTTGCGGTTATCTTTGGGGTGCAATTGTTGGAGTTTTAAAGGCAAAGTTTGAGGTAAATGAAGTTATATCTTCAATTATGATGAACTGGATTGGATTTTATTTAAGCAATTATCTTTTGAGTTTTCCAATTTTAAGAAATATTGAGTCAGATAACTCCTATCCAATAAGAAAATCTGCAAGTATAAAAATTCTTGGAGAATGGAAGATGAGCGAAGGTGGAAAGGCTTTTTTGGCACAAAATAAATTTTTAAGGGATATTTTAAATCCACCAGTAAATTTTGGAATAATAATCGCCATTGTGGCAGCCATAGTAATTTGGTATATCCTTAAAAAGACTACTTTAGGCTATGAACTTCGAGCAGTTGGTTTCAATCAAAAGGCAGCAGAATATGGCGGAATTAATATTAACAAATCTATTGTAAAGTCCATGGGAATTGCAGGATTTTTGGCGGGGCTTGCAGGAGCGATAACTGTACTTGGAGTTTCAGGAGACATTGGAATGATGGCGGCACAAGAAGGTTATGGCTTTGATGGAATGGCTGTGGCACTTATTGCTGGAAACAATCCTATTGGAACAATTCCAGCGGCATTTCTCTATGCAGGGTTAACTTATGGTGGAGGAAAACTTACCACTATTGGCACTTATTCAGAAGTTGTAAAAATAATTGTTGGTATTATGATTTTATTTATAGCAATGCCAAAACTTTTAGATATGATTAAATTTTTCTTCCAAAAATGGTCAAAGAAAGAAGCAAGTAATGTAAATAAAGGAGGAGCAAATGAATAGTTCGCTTTTAAACATAGCAAGTATTTTGTCAATTACACTTTTATATTCAGCCCCTCTTATTTATACAGCTATTGGAGGAGTTTTATCAGAAAATGCTGGAGTTGTTAACATTGGACTTGAAGGAATGATGTCCGTTGGTGCAGTAGTTGGATCTATTGTTGGATATTATGTAGGAAATCCTTGGATTGCTTTTTTATGTGGAGGACTTGGAGGTATGATAGTGGCACTTCTTCACGCAATTGCTACTATAAATTTTGCAGCAGACCATGTTGTAAGTGGTATTGCAATAAATCTAATTGGGCCGGGACTTTCACTTTTCCTTTGTAGACTTTTTTTCGATGGAGCTGCAATGTCAAAATCTATTCCTTACGAAAATAAACTTCCAGTTTTATTTGGACATGTATTTAAAAATAGAAGTGGTAGTATTGCTAGATTTTTAGATATTGTTTTTTCACAATATGTATCAGTGTATATTGCCTTTATAGTAGTATTTATAGTTTATTTTTTACTTTACAAGACAAGACTTGGACTTAGAATTAGAGCGGTAGGTGAATATCCAAGGGCTGCAGAAACTCTTGGTGTAGATGCTTATAAAATAAAATACATTTGTGTTCTAGCATCGGGATTTTTGGCAGGGCTTGGTGGAGCATCAATGTCGCTTGCAGTTGTTTCAAATTATAGGGAGACGCTTATTTCTGGACAAGGATTTATAGCTCTTGCTGCAGTTATTTTTGGTGGATGGAGACCACAGGGTGCAATGCTAGCTTGTCTTCTATTTGGTTTTGCACAAGGCCTTTCAGTTTTCCTTGGATCCATTGGAATAAAAATTGACACAAATATACTTTCAATGATTCCTTATGCAATTACCCTTATTGTATTAATTGTATTTGTTAAGGGTTCAAGAGCTCCATCGGCAGATGGCATTCCTTATGATAGAAATAATTAAAAATTAAGCTTTAGTTTATTTTCTCACGATAAAAGTCGTGAGATTTTTTATGAGGTAATTAATAGATTTATAGAAATCTTGTATAAATAATTTAATGAATGGGAAAAATTATTCTAAAAAAATCAGATAAATATAAAAAATTAAATTAAAGAATGACTTCTTTTTAGGCTTGTAAAAGATTTTCTACTTTCAAATTTTTAAGTAGAATCATATACTTTAAATAAATTTAGTGTTATAATTATAACAAAAGGTAAAAATTAGGCTTAGGCCGAATAAGGGGTGAAGTTTTATGAGTTCAAGAAATCTCACTTTTTCCGTAGGTGGAGTTCACATGGACGAACACAAAACTTTGACAGAAAAGAATGCAATTGAGAGGATGCCAAGTCCTAAAATTGCTTACATACCTATGTCACAACATATTGGAGCACCTTGCTCACCAGTTGTTTCAAAGGGAGATTCTGTTAAAGTTGGTCAAAAGGTGGGCAGTTCTGATGCTTATATATCAGCTGATATACACTCATCTGTATCAGGTACAGTTAAGGAAATTAAAAAGATGTACACAGCTGATGGAAGGTATTGTGATTGCGTCGTTATAGAAAACGATGGCAAGGATGAAATGATAGATGATCTTAAATCTTTTAAAGATTATAAGGATCATCCAATTGACGATTTAATTCCCTTCATAAAAGATAAGGGAATAGTCGGTATGGGTGGTGCTGGTTTTCCACTACATGCTAAGTTAAAGAGTGAAGATCCAGTGCTAGATGAATGTATAATAAATGGAGCAGAATGTGAGCCTTTCCTCACTTGTGACCATAGAATTATGCTAGAAAAAGCAGAAGAAATATTAGAGGGATTAAACATCTTCTCATATTTTTATAATCAAAAAGTTTCTTACATGGCAATTGAAGAAAATAAACCAGATGCCATTGCAAAAATGGAAGAAGCTATTGCCAAAAATCCTAATTGGAGTCACTTGAAAGTTGTTGGATGTCAAACTAAATATCCACAAGGTGATTCAAAGAGACTTTCTGAAGCCGTTGTTGGAAGAATTGTTCCACAAAATGGTGTAACTAATGATGTTGGAGTTTTTCTTACAAATGTTGGTACTACTCTTGCATTTTATGAAGCAATGATAGAAGGAAGACCTTCTTACGAAAGGGTAATAACTGTCAGCGGTTCTGGTATTAAAGAACCAAAGAATATTTTAGTTAAAATAGGGACTCCTGTGGGAGATATTTTAGATTTCTGCGGAGGCGTTGAGGAAAATTTTAAAGAAATTATTTGCGGTGGTCCTATGACTGGCAAGTCTGTGTTTAGCCTTGATGCGCCTATTACAAAGACTACTTCAGGTATTTTAGTTTTCACTGAAAGAGAAGTAAAAGAAAGAATTGAATCCCCATGTATTAGATGTTCAAGATGCGTAGATCACTGCCCAGCAAATATTAATCCAACAGATATTAATCATGCAATTTTAAAGGGAGATGTTGATTTATGTATTAATTTGCATGCTGATCAATGTATGGAATGCGGAATATGTTCCTTCGTTTGCCCAGCAAAGAGACATCTAAGTGCATCTGTTAAATTAGCTAAAAGAGAAATCAGAGCTAATCAAAAGAAATAGGAGGGATCAATTTGGAAAATAATAAAATAACTAAAGATCCGATTACAGTAAATGAGGCTCGCTTCGTTTCACTTGCTCCACACATTAGATCAAATGATACTGTTCAAAAAATTATGCTAGATGTAATTATTGCACTAGTTCCTGCAATGATTGCCGCAGTTTATTTTTTTGGCATGAGATCAATACTTCTTATTCTAACTTGTGTAGTAGCTTGTGTGGCAGCTGAGTATATTACTCAAAGTGCACTTAAAAAGACTGTACAAATTAAGGATTTATCTGCTGTTGTAACTGGAATTTTAATCGCACTTAATATGCCTCAATCTTTCCCATTATGGATGGCAGCTTTCGGATCAGTTTTCTCAATTTTAATTGTTAAAGAATGTTTTGGCGGTATTGGTTTTAACTTTATGAACCCAGCACTTGCTGCAAGGCTTGTACTCATGGCTTCATGGCCAAAACAAATAACAGATTATATTTCACCAGAATTATTAAAACAAGGTATTATAACTTCAGCTGCAACTATGGATGGAGTTTCCTATGCAACTCCACTACAAGTAATCGCAAGTGGAGATTTATCAAAACTTCCAGCTATTAGCGATATGTTTATTGGAAATATTGGTGGTGTAATTGGAGAAACTTCAGCAATTGCACTTTTAATAGGTTTTGTATATTTAGTAGTTAGAAAAGTAATTTCTTGGGAAATTCCAGTAATATATGTTGCAACTACTGCAATATGTCTTGGAATTCTTGGAATTCCAGTGAATGTAATTCCTTATGAATTACTTGCAGGTGGTTTGTTACTTGGTGCTATTTTTATGGCAACTGATTACACTACAAATCCAATTAATAGAAAGGGAAGAATTATATTTGCTCTTGGATGTGGAATTTTAACTGCAGTTATAAGGGTAAAGGCATCTCTTCCAGAAGGTGTGTCTTATGCAATATGTCTAATGAACCTTGCAACACCTTTAATTGATAAATTAACAATAACAAGTGCATATGGGGAGGCGAAGTAAATGAAAGAACCAGTAAAATTTGGAATTATACTTTTAGTTTTCTGCGCCATATCTGCTGGATTATTGGCAGTTGTAAATAGTTTTACTGCTCCAGTAATAGCAGAAACTGAACTAAAAAATACACTTGCATCTTATAAAGTTATTTTTGGCGATAACGCAGACGGCTTTGAAGAATTTGACAAAGCTAAACTAGATTCAATAAAAGAAAAATATCCAAACATCGAAAAAATTTTTGTTGCTAAAAAAGGAGACAAAGTTATTGGATATGGTGTGAATGTAAAGTCAAATGGTTATGGCGGAGCTATGACAAATGCTCTAGGTTTCTTGCTTGATGGAGATAAAATCGCAGGATTTAGAAATATCTCAAATGGTGAAACTAGTGGCTTTGGTTCTAGAATCACAACAGATGAATATTATCCATCTTATGAAGGAAAATCTGCAGCAGGTCCTTTAAAACTTTCTAAGGATCCAAAGGCCGATGATGAGGTTATGTGGCTTTCATCAGCAACAATATCATCTAAAGCTGCTCTAGCAGGTTCTAACGATGCTATTCAAGTATATGACGAAGTTCTAAAGAATGAATGAGGAGGATTAAATGAAATTATCTAAAGTTTTTTTAGACGGTGCTTTTAAAAACAATCCCGTATTCATACAACTTATAGGGCTTTGTTCAACACTGGCTATTACAAATAATTTAACAAATTCAGTAGCAATGGGTGTCGCAGTTACCTTTGTACTTATAATGAGTAATGGGGTAGTATCTGCATTAAGAAATATAATACCTGATAAAATTAGAATTCCTTGTTTTATAGTAGTAATTGCTACTTTCGTAACATTAGTACAAATGATACTTCAAGCTTATTCACAAACAATATATTCAGCACTTGGTATTTTCTTACCACTAATCGTAGTTAACTGCTGTATTCTTGGTGAAGCTGAGGGTTTTGCTTATAAAAATGCTCTAATTCCATCAATTGTCGACGGAATTGGAACAGGAGTAGGATATACTATTGCAGTAATTGCAATGGGTCTTGTTCGTGAATTCTTTGGATATGGTACATTATTTGATATAAATATTTTGCCAGAATCCTACCCTGGAATTGGAATCATGGGTGCGCCAGCAGGTGCTTTTATTCTACTTGGATTTTTAATAGCAGGATTTAGATTATTACTTAATAGGAGGGCAGACTAATGTTAGAAAGTATTTTTACGATTTTAATTTCAACAATACTTGTAAATAATTATGTTTTTGCTCAATTCTTGGGAATTTGTCCCTTCTTAGGAGTATCTTCAAAGACAGAAACTGCTCTTGGAATGGGAATTGCCGTTACTTTTGTAGTTGTCCTTGCATCTGCAATAACATGGTTAATTCAAATTTTTGTATTAGATAAATTTGGGCTTGAGTATTTACAAACAATTGCATTTATTCTTGTAATTGCATCACTGGTACAATTTGTAGAAATGTTTATTAAGAAGTCATCTCCTTCACTTTATCAAGCAATGGGCGTGTATCTTCCACTTATCACTACAAACTGTGTCGTTCTTGGTGTAACAGTTTTAAATGTTCAAAATGGATATAATTTAATAGAAACAATATTTAGCGGATTTGGAGCTTCAGTAGGTTTTACACTTGCTCTTGTACTTATAGCAGCATTAAGAGAAAAGTTAATGCTTGCCAATGTACCTAAGGCACTTCAAGGAGTTCCAATTGCACTTATAAGTGCAGGCTTAATGGCAATTGCATTTTCAGGTTTCGGCGGATTGGTATAGGAGGTAATTATGGAAATTAGTACAGTACTTACCCCAGTGTTGTTTTTGGGAATTGCAGGAGCCTTTTTTGGAGTAATTCTTTCAATAGCATCAAAGGTTTTTTATGTAGAGGTAGATCCAAGGGTCGCCGAAGTCAGAGATTGCTTACCAGGAGCAAACTGTGGAGCTTGTGGTTTTCCAGGTTGTGACGGACTTGCAGAAGCTATAGCAAAGGGAAAGGCACCAGTAAATGGTTGTGTAATCGGTGGAGCAGATACAGCTGAAAAAGTCAGTCAAGTAATGGGCGTTAATGCAGGAAATGTAGAAAGAAATATTGCATGTGTCCTTTGTCAAGGAGATTGCAATAAGGCAAAAAATAAATATGATTACAATGATTTAGTTGATTGTAGATTAATTTCAGACTATCAACAAGGTGCAAAGGCATGTAACTTTGGCTGTTGTGGTGGAGGCACTTGTGTAAGTGTCTGTGAATTTGATGCAATTCACATGGTAAATGGAGTTGCAGTAGTTGACAAGGAAAAATGTGTTGCCTGCATGAAATGTATTGACATTTGCCCTAAAAAAATTATTGCACTTAGACCTTATAAATCAAAGACAGTTGTTGAATGTAAATCACTTGATCCTGGAAAAGTTGTGAGAACTAATTGTTCAATTGGTTGTATTGGATGTGGAATCTGTGAAAAGAATTGTCCAAAGGATGCAATTCACGTAGAAAACAACTTGGCAACAATTGATTATGACAAGTGTATTAACTGTGGAATTTGTGTTTCAAAATGTCCAACAGGAGCAATTTATTGCGAATATCCTGAAAGAGTGGAAAAGATGAAACAAAGGGAAAAAGAAAAGAAGGAAAAGGAAAGACAAGCAAAACTTGAAGAAGCAAAGCTAAAAAAAGCAGAAGCAGAAAAAAATAAAGTTAATGCTTAAACTTAATATTTTGTAACAAAAAACTGCCGTGATTTTCACGACAGTTTTTGTTTTAGAAGGTATAAAATTATTAAACTGCTGGACCTGCATAATATAATTACCGCTGTATTTACCTCTACAGTAATATCCAGAACAATCGAAGTCATGAGTAAATTTTAAATAACCAGAATATACCTTTCCATTTCTTACTTCTTGATGCCATATTCTTTCTGGGAAATTGCCTTCAGTTGCATAATAAAAAATTTTTACATAAATACTTTCATCATCATAACCCTTTAAAGTATTACATCACTTGTCAATAAATTGTTAAGAATTTTTGCACCAGTACTTTCAGCATATACAGGTAAAATTAATGACAAAGCTAAAATTCCTAAAATCGAAATTTTTCTAATTTTCAAAATAATCATTTCTCAGTTAATATAGCTTATAACTAGATTAAGATTTTATAAGGTATTAAAAAATACAAGCTATAAATTTTGCAACAAGCTTTCTTTTTTTATTAATATGATATCATATTTTTATAGGCATGTGATATCATATTAATATGGAAAAATCGAGTTTGTGAGGTAATTTTTATGAAAAAAAAGTTTTATATCAAGAGAGCTTTTCTATTATTGTTAATGATGACATTAATTTCTTGCAAATCTCAAGAGAAAGCATCTGTAGAAAATAGTTCTAATACAAAAGAAGCAATCGAAGAAAATGTGAACAAAGAAAAAGACGCAAAGATGGAAAGTGAACTTTTTGTAGAAAAAGAAAATCCGAGAATTGTTGCCATGTCAGTAAAATCTGCAAAGGCTTTAAAAGTTTTGGATTATGAAAATGTAGTTGGAGTTCCTAATGGTGCAGAGTCCCTTTATCCTGATGCCAGTGCAATAGGTGATGAAAAGAATCCTGATTTTAAACTTGTAAATAATTTAAGCCCAGATTTTTTAGTTACAGATAAGAGTGTAAGTTATGATAAACCTTTAGGACAAAAGGTCGATGACATAGATTATGCTTCGGCTTCTTTTGAAACATTAGAAGATACAAAAAATGGTCTTATGTATTTTGCAAAGGGATTGGGATTAGAAGAAAATAGTACTAAAGAAAAAATAGATTCCATGAAAGAAAATATTTAAGATTATAAACAAGTTGTAAAATTTATATTGCATAAAAAAATCTCCATAATATAGTGGAGATTTTTTATGTAAAGAAAAAAGGCGGAAAGCCCTTAATCTTTGAAATAAATTTAATTTTAATGGTTCTTTGTCAAATAGTGTTGGTGAATAAAAATTAATGATATATGGTTTATGTCTTATGGCTTAAACCATATATTTTTTTATGGTAAAAACATAAAAAAATTCTTAATCTAAAATTATCAAAAGAA
>NZ_JABDSR010000018.1 GCF_012976305.1 Peptoniphilus faecalis | reverse complement strand
ATACATGATTTAAGGCATTCTCATGTTTCACTCTTAATTGAACTAGGATTTTCTGCAACTGCAATAGCTGATAGGGTTGGACATGAATCGATTCATATTACCTATAGATATGCTCATCTCTTCCCTAGCAAGCAAAAAGAAATGGCTCTGTCTTTAACGCAAGTAAGAAATAAAAAGGCAAATTATTGGAAAGATTTATTAGAAGAGGACGATCAAGATGTTTAGAAGACATTCGTTAGATGAAATTTCACAAAAAACTAGAAATAAAGAGAAAAATAGAAAAAGAAATCGCATTTTAAATTTTAGGGTATCTGAAGAGGAATATAATCTAATAAACAAAAAGATAGAAATAAGTGGACTTAAAAAACAAGATTATTTTATTCAAATGCTATTAAATCACGAAGTTAAGTTAGTAAGTGATTACAGACTTTCTGATAATATAGCCAAGGAAATATTTCAACTAGCAAAAGCTATTAAAAAGTTTGGAAAACTAGATGACGATGAAGCTGATATTTTGATCTATATTTTAGAAATATATGAAGAAATCAAAAAAGAAAAAAGCCCCTACTACAAAGAGTAAAGGCATACACTCCTGTGAGAAGTGTTCTCTAGACAAGTTCATTTTACCACAGGAGTCTTAATTATACCAGACAGGAGGATAAAATGGAGAATAAATATAAAACAATAAAGAGAATAGATGATTGTAAAAAGAAAAGGAGTGAGCCTTATGACAGATATTAAATTAAAATTCTCAGAAATAGATCAGACTTACGCCTTTTTAGACTTGCAAACTACAGATAAGGGGACGGTTAGACAAATTACTGGAAATATTGTAACAGCTATTTTGAATCCCAAATATTGTCAAAACTAAAAAATCATTGATGGACAAATATTCTTTGATAAATTTACCAATGAAATAAAATTCCAGGGGAAAATTATCGGAGAAAGAAATATTAAGGAAAATCAAATACGACTTTGGGATGATTCTTTAAATAATAGATTAGGCTTAGAGATAGAAAAACATTTTGGAATTAATTATAACGCTAATAAAATGTGGGAGGCTATTCGCTTTGTAGCTCATCAGTATGAAGTGAGTCCGCCAAAGCAATATCTTCAAAATTTAAAATGGAATGGAGATAAAAATGCCATTAGAAAACTTTTACCAAAGTATTTGGGAGCAGATGATACAGACCTTAACAATTGGATAATGGAACATATGATATTGGGTATGATAAAAAGAATTTTTAATCCAGGATCTAAGTTTGATGAAATGATTGTTTTAGTTGGTGGACAAGGTATAGGCAAATCGACTTTTGCAAGATACTTGTCCATAACAGACGATTGGTTTTGCACAATAGAAAACATTCAAGGCAAGGATGCTGTCATGAACCTTATGGGTAAAACTGTCGTTGAAATCGAAGAATTCGTTGCTTTAAGAAATGCAAAATCGGCTAATGAAGCTAAATCTTTTTTATCAAAACTAAGCGATAGAATAAGAATACCCTACGAAAAATATGCAACAGACGTGCCAAGAACTTGCATATTTATAGGGACATTAAACGAAAGAACTTTTCTTAATGATCATACTGGAGAAAGAAGATATTTGCCTGTTGAATGTAACCCAAATAAAAGAGCAAGGACTATATATCCAGATAAAAATAATAAAGAAAAAATTTCAGATAAAGAATATATATCTCTTATAAGAGAGGATTTTAATCAGGCTCTAGCCTTAGGATATGAAATTTTTAAAAACAAGACTCACGCATGGACTATTCCAAAAAATCTTTTAAAAGACTTGTATAAGGAACAAGAAAAGTTCAAATATCTAAACCCAGATGTGGAAGACATTAGGTATTTCTTAGAAGAATATAAGCCGAAAAGTGCAGATCCTAATATAACTTGTTTCAAAGAACTAACCATGCAAGGCTACCAAATAAAATCAAAGTCTTTCTCAGAGATTATGGATAATTATTTTCAAGACTGGATTCCAGTTAGGTCATCAAAGACCCAGAGAATATCACCAAGTGGGGTCTCAATTCCAGTAAAACTATACTATGAAAAGAAAAAAAATGAAACTGACTTTATAGAAGTTGACAAGAATTTGTTGCCAGAAGAATGGCAAAAAGAAAATCAATTAGAAATAGATACAGCAAATCAAGTAAAGATACAAATGTAACTTTGTAACCTGTAACCCATTGTTATAAATCTTCTTAAATTAGGATTACATAAATTAATGGCTTGATAATAAGGAGTTGTCATAGACTCTTAAAACAAGCTCGCCTAATTTTGGAAGTTTTTATTTTATAAGTTACAGTTACACTTATTAATTCCTATTTGAAAAAATATTAAAAAATAAATTTTAGACTTGTTAATAATAGCAAGCACAGTAAGTGAGTACCCACTTACGAAAAAATCAAAAAATCAATAGCTTATAAAGCTATATAATTTTACGATTTTTACCTTGTTAGGGAGAACCCTAAGCCCCCAAAAGATAAGTGTAAAGGAGAAATATATGGATAATAGAACAAGAAAAAATCAACTTAAAATATATTTAACAGATGAAGAAAAAGAAATCTTTGAAAAGAAAATGAAACTTGCAAATTGTAAAACCATGTCCCAATTTTAAGAAAATGTGCATTAGAAAAAGAAATATATATTGTAGACCTAGAACCATTTAGAAACCTACAATGGCTACTTTCAAATGTAACAAATAATATAAACCAGATTGCAAAAGCCACTAATACAACTGGTGTTATTTATAAGAAAGATATTGATTATATGAGAGAAAAAATAGAAAAATTATCAAGAGAAATATGGCAGATCCATTCTCTACTTCTAAATAAATCAAAAGAAAGTTCTGGTGATTAGTATGGCAATTACAAAAATACATCCAATAAAATCAACTCTAAATTTTCATGAAAAATTGATAGTTTATCAAAGTTGTGTAAAATTAAGTAAAACTCCAATTCTAGAGGAATGGATAAACATTGATAAATAAAAAATGTATCAACCCTTACCTTTTTACCAGGATTTAGGTTGATACACAAAATTATTTACAGGCCCTTAAGATTTTAATTATTGATTTTATGACATTTTATATATTCCATCTGCTACATTATTTAAAAACTCATAATCATGCGAAACAACAATTACAACTTTATTGGATTTTTTCGCCAAATCTTTTATAGCTTCTGATACAATTATCATATTTTTGAAATCTAAACCACTTGTAGGCTCATCAAAGATTATGATTTCTTTATTTGAAAGTAGAGCTAAGGCAATTGTTAACCTTTGTTTTTGTCCTCCTGAAAGCGACATTGGATGCTTATTTTTATATTTATCTAATCCAAGCCTATTTAGAACTATATCTACCTGATTTAATTTATCCTCAGGTAAATTTAATTCACATTCTTCTTTTACGCTTCGAGTGAATAATTGTGAATTAATGTCCTGTGTTACAAGATATGTGTTTTTTAATCTATCTTTATTATTTAAGAGTTTATTGTTGAAAAAAACACTTCCTGTATTTTTCTTTATAAGTCCTGAAATGCACTTTAATAAACTTGTTTTTCCTATACCATTTTTCCCAACTATACCTAATACTTCACCTCTATTCAAAGAAATATTAATATCTTTAAATATGAAATTTCCATTTATTGTATACGATAAATCTTCGCATAAATACTCATCATTTTTATTAAATTCTTTTTCAAGAACTTCCAACTTCGGAGTAGATAAGGTTCTAATTTTGAGATTATCTTCTTTTTTTGAATTAAATGATTTTATCTCTTCTTGTGTGAAACAATCCTTAATTATGCCTTTGTCTATATAATATGCTTTATCAATTATGTCTTTTAAATAATATAGTCGATGTTCTGCAACTATAATTGTCTTCCCTTCTTTTTTAAATATTTCAATATTATTTTTTATCGTTTCAATTGTATCCATATCAAGATTTGAAGATGGTTCGTCCAATACGACAATATCTGTGTTTAATGCAAAAATAGATGCAAAAGCTAAAATTTGTTTTTCCCCACTCGACAATGAGATGACATTTTTACCTAATAATCTATCTATATTTAAATTATTGATAGTTTTTTTAAAGCTTTTTTTTATTAACTCTGGATCAATTCCCATATTTTCAAGACAGAATACAATTTCTCCCTCAACATCAGAATTAAAAAATTGAGATTTTGGATTTTGAAATATCGAACCAACTTTTTCTGAAATTTTATATTGTGATATATTTCTAGTAGATTCTCCCTCTATTAAAACTTCTCCAACAAAGTCAGTTTCTTCTTCAAAATGTGGTATAATTCCATTTATTAATTTAGTAAATGACGTTTTGCCTGAACCACTTAGCCCCATAAGTAGTATACATTCGCCTTTTTCAACATTTAAGTTGATATCTTTTAATATTTTATATCCCGTTTTAGAGGTACAAGATACATCATTTATATTTACATAACCCATTCTAACTCACCTAAAATATAACCATAATTAAAACAACAAATAAAATAACTAATACATCATAAACAGTGAATTTAAAATCAATTATAGTTGTTTTTCTACCTGGATTCTCGACTCCTCGTGTTACAGCTGCCTTAGATAACTCTTCAGACATATCAATTGCAGAATTTATTATAGGTACAACAAATATATCCATGTTTTTAATCATACTAATCCCCCTAATCTTCATTGATTCTCTAACACAATGTATATCTTGTCTTAATGTGGGAAAATATCTATAAGTTATCATAAATGCTAAAATAAAATTTTCTGAGAATTTAAATTTTCTAAAAACTCCTGCAATTCCTCTTACGGTCACCGTTTTGTATAACAATGTTCCTGCCATTATGCAAGGAAAAATCTTCCTTGCATAAGAAACAGGTACAATAAATGTCGTTACGATCCACTTGGGTGAATAAGGAAAAACAAAATAATTTATTATTAAAAAAGTAATAAAAGTTAAATATACTTTTAATCCCGATTTAAAATTTCCGCAAACAGTCAAAATAATCAACAAATAGCTCATTAAAATTAATTCATTTGCCAACGATCTACTTTTAAAGAAAAATATATTTACTAATAAAAGCAATATTATTGAGGTTCTAGGATCTAATTTTAATCGCTTGAACATTTTAATTTCTTGCCTCAAAATTTTTATATAGAAATGATTTTAAAATCCCGCAAGATAATAATCCAAAAACAAATGGTGTTACAATTAATACAATTAACATCGGTGTGTTAATAAAAGTTTTTAATATATTAACATAATCTACTGGCATTCCATTTTCAAGTATTTTTGATATGAATTCATCTTTTAAAATCCATACTTGTGCTGGAGAACCTATCATACCTAGTGAAAAAAAAGCATATGAAAGTGAATTCCATTTATAACTGTCATACTTTGATAGGTATCTTATCACTTCTGCCAAAATACTAGCAATTGCTAATGATGCAATTATTATTAAACTAAATTGACCAGTTAAATAGTATATTATAGCAACAATAGCTCCCATTATTATGACTGCTCCTGTTTTTTTAACTTTTTGAACCATAATCATATATGGTATAGATCCAACCAAGGCTATAAATCCAGGCATAAGTATCCACATTAATGGATGGAGACCTCCTAAAAGCATAAACCCAAAATTGATTGCAAAATATATTGCAGTAAATATACCTATCGTAATAACGTCTTTTCCTTTTAACTTTTTATTATTCATTCTAATCCTCCCAATAAATAAATTCTTCTGCTAGTTTTGTTTTTTCTAATAAATTGTTATACAATTTTGATTCTTCTATCAGTTCTTTATGATTGCCTTGACTTTCCACATATCCATTTTCTATGACTATAATTTTGTCTACATTTTCAATAGATTTTAATCTATGGGATATAATAATAACTGTTTTATCCTTTATTAATTTATTCAAACTTTCTTGGATTTTCTTTTCATTGTCCACATCTAAACTTGCTGATATTTCATCTAATATAAGTATTGGTGCGTCCTTCAAAAATGCTCTAGCTATAGAAAGTCTTTGTCTTTCACCACCAGAAAGCTCTGACCCATTTTCTCCTATAACTGTATCTAACCCATTAGGAAGTTTATTAATAAAATCCATACAATTTGCAAGGGTAGCTGCCTTTACAACTTCTTCATCGCTGGCATCTTTTTTACCTATACGAATATTTTCTAATATAGATGAGTTAAATAAAGTAACATCTTGAAAAACAATAGATATTTTCTTAAATAAAGAATCTGTGGAAATGTTTTTTATATCCTTTCCATCTATTAAAATTTGACCTTTATCATAATCATATAATCTTGATATTAATCTTAATATACTTGTCTTTCCAGAGCCAGAAGCTCCAACTAGAGCCGTTACCTCTCCATGTTTCGCAGTAAAGCTAATGTCCTTTAAAACCAGATTATCATCATAAGAAAACGCTACATTTTTAAAGACTATATCAAACATATTCAGTTCTACATCTTTACCCTCTTGAATTTTTGTTTCCTTAATCTCCCTAATCCTTTCAACACTTGGATCTATAGAGAACACTTCTAATAATCCCTCTTTTGATAAATCAAAAATATCTTTTATCTTTATGGAAGCCATTAAATAACCTAAGAGATATAAAATGTCAATCTCCCCAGATAGAATAAGGCTAATCCCAACAAAACTAACTACTGCAATACTTACAAATCCAAGAGCAGAGGATAAACCCATTACAAAAAGAGAGCCTTGTTCAACTTTAAGATGTATTTTTTCACTTTCATCCATCTGCATATATAACGAAGACCTCACTTCATCGGATAAGTTAAAACTATTTATTTCTTGTTGAAGTTCAATGGTTTCTTGGAATTTTTCTGAGTTTTCTCTAAGTACCTTGTGATATTTCTTGTTTCCTTTTACCTGCGACTTTTTAGCAATAGGTATTAGTATAAAACTTAAAATAGTTGGGATCATTACTGCTAGCCCCATCTTAAAATTGCCTATCATTAACATAATTCCAATTAGTGGGAAAAATAAAACCATTCCTCCTATTTTAGGTATTGAATGACTCATAGCATGTTCTACTTTTTCCACATCTGCCATAATCGTTTGAGATATATCTGATAAATTATGTTTTGAAAAGTAGGATAGGGGAAGTTTTGATAGAGTTTCAGCAATATCTATTCTTAAATTAGCACTCTCTTCATAAGTTGTAGTATAAAGATCATCATATTCTTTGGCTAACAAAACATACATTATTACTAATGTAACAACAGAAACTCCAAAATATAAATAAGGGCTTTTAACATTTTTCAAAAGAAGCTCATCTGTTAACATCATTAAAATAAAGGCAGGAACCATATTAATACAGTAAACCAAGAAACTCGATATAGTTGATTTAGTGAGATCTTTAGCCCCTTTATCAGTCAGACAAAAGCGTTTTTTATAAAATTTCCTCATCTTTAACCCTCCATTGATTTGCACTGTCATAAAGCTCTAATAATTCCTTATATTTTCCACCTTTTGAAATAAGTTCTTGATCACTGCCTCTTTCAATTATTTCTCCATTCTCTAAAACTAAAATTTCATCAACAGAACGAATACTACTCATCCTATGGGCAATCATAATAACTGTTTTATCTTTCATAAGGTTTTTAAAGGCCTTTTGAAGCTCATACTCATTGTCTGGATCAATAGAAGCACTAGCTTCATCCATAATTACAATTTTAGATTTCTTGAGCATGGCTCTCGCAATAGCAATTCTCTGTTTTTCTCCTCCTGATAAATAGACTCCTTTTGAGCCGATCATGGTATTCTCCCTTTCAGGAAACTTATTTAAAATAACATTACAACCTGCAAGTTCCATAGCCTTCATAACTTCTTCTCTACTTGCCTTTCTATTAGCAAGAGCAACATTTTCGTAAATAGATGTCTTAAAAAGTTTGCTATCCTGAAAAACAAAAGAAATTGTGTTTATTAGAGTATCCTTACTATAAGATTCTAAGGGTCTCTCTCCAATCTTTATACTGCCACTATCTACTTTGTAAAAACCAGATAATAGCTTTACAATAGTCGATTTACCTGATCCTGAATGACCCACCAAAGCATATTTTTTTCCTTCTTCTAATTTAAAAGATAAATTTTCTAGTACTTTGTTTTCATTATAAGAAAAATTCACTTTTTCAAACTCTATATTATAGTTTTTGAAATTAATATTCTCTCCATAAGACAATTTATCTTCATTCATCTTTTTATATAAATCTTCTAAAGTATCTACAGCATACCTAGCGTTAAAAATGTTCATACTAGCCCACATAATTTTCATAAATGAAACCATCATTACTCCACTTAAAAACAAAATCATGAATAGTTCAACAATAAGCAAATTAGCATTATTAACTTTATTTATGGTAAAAACTAAAGGGATAGACAAAATTGCAATAATTCCAAAAAATATCCATTGATATAGTACATAAGGTTTTTTAGAACTAATTGAGTAATCAAGAGCATACTTAGAATAATCCTTAATCGCCTTATAAAGAGTTTTAAAAGACTCTACAGTAGCTCCGAATATTTTAACAACTTGCATGCCTCTGACATATTCAACTGTTTCACCACTTAAAATTTCTAAGGATTTTTGGTAGTATTCCATGAACTCTCCTCCACCCATCATGTTCTTTAAAATAAGAGCCCCTACTATTGTTAGTATAAGAATAACTAATCCCACTCTGCTACTAATAGAAAAGGCAAGTATTAAAGATAATACTGGAATTAAAAAAGCTTGAGAGTTATCTGGTATCATATGTGCTACTGCCGTATGAGTTTTAGCTGCATTGTCATCAATAGTTTTTCTTATAATTCCAGATGGGTTTAAATCATAAAAGCAAAAACTTGCTCCTGTAAGTCCATCTATACCTTTTTTTCTTAAATTAGTTTCTAAGCGAAATCCAAGTTTATGAGAAAAAAAGCCTGACAAAAAGTAAACTAGTGCCCCTATCGTCAAATATAAGACAGCTTGAATGGACAAAGTCCTAGCTACTAATAAATTCCCTTCAACAATTGAACTTCTTAAAAGTTTATACAGTAACGAATATCCGTACACCATTAAAAATGCAGATAGTGCTGATAAAAAAACTGCTATATATCCATTATGTTTTTCTTCAGGCACATAGGAAAAAAGCCTTTTATAAATTTTCATATTCCTCTCCTTAATATTCCTATTAGATTCAAATTCGCCTAGACGATAATAATTATCATTGCATTTTTATTATACATCAGTTATAATTACTAATACAATAGTTTTGAATTAATAAGGCTAATTGGAATATTGTCTAAAAGGGATATGGTTATAATGACTTATTATGATTTTGTAAAAGAATATATGAACGTAGATGAATGTAAAAACAATAAGAAATATTCAAGTGCCGGGCATACATTTTGTTGGAGTAAAGATGATTCAATTTATGCAGAAGGCCTATATTGGTTTTATGAAGGAAATGGATTTATTACTGATATCCACGATTTTTATATCAAAGAAGAAGTTATTCAAAATAGTACTTATAGTATGGAAAACTATGTTTCGATATGCTCTAGCTATATTGTAAGTGCAAACGGTGAAAAATTTAACCCTTATCAAACTTTGACGCCAAACTCCTTATATACTCTTGATTTTGACAATATAGAAGATGACTTTCTATTTTTATTACACGAGAATAGTTACTATCTCACTGTTTCTGTTGGATTTAAAAGAGAACTTTTAGAAAAGCACCTGTCATCCATTAATATCGATCTTGAATCCTTTTATAGGGCTTTACTTCAAACAAATCAAATAATACTTACAAAGTCATTAGAAAAAGTGGCAATGGAAATATTAAATTGTAAGATGGACGCTCCTGCCGCTGATTTTTTCTTTAAAGCCAAGGCAAATGAGTCGATAAGTATAGTAATCGATACCTACTTAAATAGAAAAAAATATAAAATTGAGTCTGACGATAATAAAGCACTTGAAGATGTATCCAGGTTTTTAGATGATCATTTTGCCATGAATGTAAATCAAGAAACCCTTGAAAAAATATCTAAAATGAGCGGAACAAAATTAAAAAATTTATTCAAAGAAAAATATGGTCAAAGCATTACAGAATACACCCAAAGAAAAAGAATGAATGTAGCTGAAACTCTTCTCTTAAATACCAAACTACCTATAAAGGAAATAGCTGAATCTGTTGGATACACATCCCATAGCAAATTTTCCATTTATTACAAAAGATACAAGGGAAAACTTCCAAGTGAAGTCCGTAATTTAGTTTGCAAGGATCACAAGTTAAAATGCGATTATTGTGATTAAGTATTTTTTTACAAGCAATATTTTTGTATGAGTTTAAGTGGATATGCATATGTGACCTAAATATATTAGATTAAAAAATGAGCAAAAAAAATAAAGGCAGCCCAAAGACTGCCGATATTTATCTCTCTGCACCTTTGCTATAGTCTTTCTTATTTGACTTAGATTTGTCATCTGTCTTAAAGCTTTTTATTTGCCCTAATATGGACTTTTTATTCTTGTTTTTACTCTTTACTTGTTCTTTTGCTTTTAAGAGCTTAGAAGACAAAAAGAGATATTATATTAAAACAATATTTCTCCGGTACTGGGACTGGGACGGGACTAAAAATTTGAAAATGTCCTATAATTAGGTGGATTTGGTGATATTAGAAAAAATAGAATATAGTATTTTGAACGGTTTGGGATATATCGTACGTTTGGAAAAGAAGAATGGGAATGAATTTGCGGTAAATTTGCGGTAAAAATGGATAAATAAACTCGTTTCAAATAGCCCTCGTTGCGGCGTACTTGTTGTACGCCTCACTGGGGGCTTTTTTGCACTTCGTCTATTTATAACATTTTTCTTCGCAAATTATGGTTTAGTCTAAGAGTGGTATTAAATTTTATTTAAAATGGTGAACTAAACTTGTTTCGATTTTTTTGCTCGTTGCGACGTATACTCTATACATCTCACTTGCAAAAATTCTTCAACTCGCATTTCTCATCAAATTTTCCAGCGAAATTCAAGTTGATGAATAAAGAATAGGAATTTTAATGCGGCGTACTTGTTGTACGACTCGGCTGCGAGGCTCCTCATCGGCGTCTAATCCATCCATTTATTTCCGCAAATTAGACAGTGCTGCGGGATTCAAATGGGAACATTTGTAAAAAAGAATAAACTAAATAATAGTTCCAAGTGGTTTGCATTTGGACAAAAAATTAGACCGTAGTTTCAAGCTGCGGTCTTTTTGCCTACATATTACGAGGATTAATTTATTTTGACATCTCCAATGGTTACTTTTAAATGCAACAAATAATATAAACCAGATTGCAAAAGCTACTAATACAACGGGAGTAATTTATAAGGAAGATATAGATTATATGATAGAAAAAATAGAAAAATTAGCAAAAGAAATATGGCAGATCCATTCCCTATTATTAAACAGAAATAAATAGAATTACTTCCTTAAAATATCTTAGACCTGTAAGAAGTTTTTAAAATATGATATAATATATTCAAATGAAATACCGATTTTTAATATGACAAGGGAGAGAAATTTATGCAAAACTTTGGGAAAATTATTTTTAAAATAGACCAGGTTTTAGAAGAAAAAAATATAAGCAAAAACAAATTGGAAAAAGAAGCGAATCTTCAAAGGACGCAACTTAATTCTTATTGTAATAACAAAGTTAAAAGAATTGACTTAGAAACTATAGCAAAGATTTGCTATGTTCTTGAGTGTAAGGTTGAAGATATTATGGATTATGTGAGGTAATTAAATGAATAGATACGAAATAATTCAAAAATAGGTAACATGTAACAGATTGGTAACACTGAATCAGGAGAATTTAGCTATGTTCAAGCACTTAGAACTGCTGGTAAAAATATAAAAGATTACCAAAAAGGAGATACAGATACAAACCATCAATACTTAGATATAAGATTTGAAAATGATAGATTAGTTATATTAGTAGAAACAAAAAATAAAAATAAGGATTGAATGATTTTTACAGTAAATTTGTAAAATGATTTAAGAAGGAGAAAATATTACAATAAAAAATAAGGGAGGGATAAATATGAAATACATACCAGTAAGTTTTGAAATGAAAGATGGTAGGATTTGCGAAATTAGAGAAATTCAAGTAAAAGATGCTGCAGAAACTATTGAATATTTGAAAACCGTTATGGGGGAATCTAACTTTTTATACTCTTATCCAGAAGAAATAACTTTGACTGTTGAACAGGAAGAGAAGATGATAAAAGGTTTTAATGAATCTGAAGATATTCTTATGATTATAGCAGAGATTGATGGAAGATTGATTGCAAGTGCTCAGATCTCAAGATCAAAAAAATTGAAAATGCGTCATCGAGGAAATGTCGCTGTTACAGTTTTGAAAGAATTTTGGAACCTAGGAATAGGAAAGAAGATGCTCCTTTGTCTTGAAGAATATGCTAAGGAATGGGGACTTACCCAAATTGAACTGGACTATTTCTCAGGTAATAAAAGAGGTCAGATTCTTTATGAGAAATTAGGATTCGTCAAAGTGGGAGAAATACCGGAAGCGTTTATTTTGAAGGATGGAACACGATACAATAATATAACGATGGTAAAAAGTATCTAAATAAATTTCCAAAGTATAAATTTTTTGGTTAATGCGATTAACAATCCTTCTGAATAGATAGAAAATATAGTGTCTGAAAGCATTAATAATACTATAGGATTTTTCTGGTGAGTTTCGTGTCATAGTAGCGATAGAGATATATAGTTATATAAATATAAGTAGTTCAAGATTTTTACTAAAGTTTAAAACTCGAAAAATTAATAGTTGGTGTGCTGCTTAGTGTAATGATTATATAATGACTATTGTAAGGAGTACACTAGTATAAGGGGGAGTAAATTGTCAAAAATAAATAAAGAGCAAATTTCTGCTAAGGGATTTTCAATTCAAGTTTATACTGAAGATTTTAAAAATGATTATATAAGTTTAACGGATATAGCAAAGTATAAAAACACAGATGATCCAAGATTTGTAATCCAAAACTGGATGAGAAATAGGAATACTCTTGAATTTATAGGATTGTGGGAAGTTTTAAATAATCCAAATTTTAACCGTGTGCAATTCGACACGTTTAGAAATGAAGCTGGTTTAAATAGATTTACGATGACACCGAGTAAATGGATAGAATCTACAGATGCTATAGGTATAGTTTCAAAAGCAGGCAGGTATGGAGGAACGTATGCTCATTATGATATAGCTATGGAATTTGCATCTTGGCTTTCTCCAGAATTTAAGCTATATATTATTCAAGATTATAAAAGACTAAAAGAAGATGAAAACTCAAAATTATCATTAACTTGGAATCTGCATAGAGAAATATCAAAGATTAACTATAAAATTCATACAGATGCGATAAAAGAATATCTTCTTAAAGATTTGACAAATGAACAATTATCATTCAAGTATGCTAGTGAAGCGGATATGTTAAATGTAGCATTATTTAATAGAACCGCTAAAGAGTGGCGTGAAGAAAATCAGGATTTAAAAGGTAATATGAGAGACTATGCAAGTTTAAATGAGTTATTGGTGCTTGCAAATATGGAATCCTACAATGCCGTTCTTATTAGCAAAGGAATGAAACAAAAAGAAAGAATGATAGAACTTAGAAAACTTGCTAGAACACAATTGATGTCACTTAAAAAGCTTGGTGATAGTAGTATTAAAAAATTAGAAGGGAAAAAATAATAATTTCAAGTAACAAATAGATGAATTTTATTTGTCGAGGAGGAATACAGATTTTAATAGAATGATTCCTGAATTATTAGTTTTTGATATTTATTGGACTAAAAAATTTTATAGTGAATTAGGATTTAAAAGAATGACAGTAGTTGGGTGTTATAGAGGAGGTTTTTTAGAAGTATATGTTAAAGAAAGCGATATTACGAAAATCCTGTTTTAGAGCTATAGACAACATTTTGTATGAAGGAACGACAGATGTAGAATTGTTTAATCGAGCTTTTGAAATTGATTATCTAAAAGATGAGGAAGTAAGAGAAGAATTATGCAGTATGGTTTGCTCGAATATTCAAAAAAATAAATTTTCAGAGCTAAAAGTTCATAAATTAGGGCATGTATTGGTGCCAAAGAAGAGTTTGTCAGATTATAGGAAATGTGCTTTAATTGACATTTATGATGAAATTGTATATTTGACATTGGTAATTAGTATTGCTGACGAGATAGAAAAAATGAGAATAAAGAAGAGTAAAAATAGAGTCTTTTCTTATAGATTTGGAAGTTTTAAAGGTAAACTTTTTGATGGCAAATTTCATTACACTGCCTTTAGACAAAGAACCTTGGAAAAAAGCAAATATACTAAGAATAAAGTTATAGTGGAGTGTGACATATCAAATTTTTATGATAGATTAAATATTCATAGAATTGAATCTATTCTAAGATCTAATCCAAAGATTGATGTTGATATAATATCTTTAATTAATGAATTATTATTGTACTGGGCAAATAGAGATTCTTATGGGTTACCAGTTGGTTCTAATGCTTCAAGGATACTTGCAGAGGTTGCTTTAATCGAAGTAGATAACTATCTTTTTTCAAAAGGAATTGATTTCTGCCGATTTGTGGATGATTATAGGATTTTTGCTAAAAACGCATTTGAAGCTCACAGTAATCTTGCTTTATTAACTTTAAAATTAAGCAAAGAAGGTATGTTTTTAAACACTCAAAAAACTAAAGTTAAAGATATTTCAAACTATAACAAACAAAATCTTAGTAGTGATGTGAATAATGCTCAAAATGATGTTACTTTTGACGAAGTTGATGATAAGCAGCCAAATCTTCCTAAAATAATAAGAGGTTATTCAGGTCTGATTCCTAGCAAATTTAGAAAATTATCTAACGCAGAAATTGAAAAATTAAAAGAGAATGACTTGAATGAGCTTATTAATGATGCTAATAATAGCATGCTTATTGAAGAAAAAGCGATTACAACAATTATGCGTACTATAATTGCAAAAGAAGAATACAGAAGATTGACAGAACTTCCTAATATAATAAAAAAGTTTCCTCAATTTATACCTTATTTTATTGATGCTGTAATAAAATGCGAAGGTATTAGTAAGGAAGATTTAGTTAAAATTCAAAATGATTTTGAAGAATGGATGACAGATGTGGACGTACCAGAATATATTCAAGTGTATTTAGTGCGAATATATTCTACTCATTTACTTGAAAATAAAGAAATTTTGTTAAATTCGTTTAGAAATTTGAAGAGAAATTCAGGAGATTATATTGGGAGAGCATTATTGGAGGCTTTAGATGGAAAGCTATCGAGAGGAGAATTGCTTGAAATTAGAGATTACTATTATCGCGCAGATAAATGGGAAGAAAGGCAAATTTTAAAGATGATTAGTAGTGGCCTTTCAAAAGGTGAAAAAAGAGCATTTTTCAAAGATATTAAAATTCATGAAGATGATTATTTCATTAATAAAATAGTAAAAGATAATGGTAATAGATAGATGTTTTAGAAGGGATGTTTTTACTGATGGTAAAAAAAAGAAAAGTGGGAGTAGGACTAGTAAATAGAAGAAAGTTAGTGAAAAATTATCATTAGTATTTTTATAAAATTGATGGAAATAACGAGAATAGGAGGATAAAGTTTGAATGTGTATGAACCTTGTGAATGTATGATTTGTAAAAATAATAAAAATTTTGATATGCCTGAAGAGATTATTGAGTCCGTTTTGAAAAACAATTTAGTTCTTTTTTGTGGTGCAGGTATAAGCACAGAGTCAAAATCTGTTTTTCCTGAATCATTTTACACAAGTATTTTATGTGAGATAGAAGATAAGACAAATAAGAAAGTTGATTTAGACACCAGTTTTTCTAGGCTAATGAGTTTATATATTGATACATTTCCCAATGGTCGTAGGAAATTGCTAAATAAAATTAAAGAAAAATTTGATTTCATAGATTCTTTTCCTCAATTATTAAATGTAGCTACTAGTTTTCATAGAGAAGTTTCTGCAAATCCTTTCATTGAAACGATAATTACAACAAATTGGGATACATATTTTGAAGATTATTGTGATTGTACTCCCGTAATTAATGATACTGATGTTACTTTGTGGAATGTGTTTAAAAAAAGAGTATTTAAAATACATGGATCAATTAATAATGTTGGGTCAATAGTAGCTACCGAAAAGGATTATGAGAAATCATATAGTAGACTTTCTAGCGGATTAATAGGAGATAGGCTAAAAACTATTCTGGCAAGTAGTACTGTTGTCTTTATTGGTTTTTCCTTTGGAGATGAGGATCTTAATAGGTTGTTAGATATATTATCCGAAGAGATGGGGGATTTTAGCAATCAATTTTATTTAGTCACAATTGATGAAAAATGGAAAGTAAATGTAGACTCAAGAGTAATCCCCATTATTACTGATGGAACATATTTTATTCACCAATTAAACAATATATTAATAGCAGAAGGTCGACTTGTTTCAAGTGATATTTATGATTATGCAGAAGAACTTTTGTGTTTCATTAAAAAAGAGCATATTAAGCTTTTTGAATCAAATACTTATCGAAACGAGATTAAAGATTTTCCTGAATTACTATTTTCAATAGCTTATCAAGATGCATTTATACATGCTTTAGAGAGGTGTGTTGCGCATAGAAGTAATGGAGAATATTTGATTCCTGGTTACTTTCAGCCTAAGATTCAATCATACGAGAGTTATTATGAAAAGCGTATATCAGAAGAAAATTACGACCAAGCGTTCTACAATCTGGGATATTGTGATGGTTTGCTATCGCTATTATTATTTGTTAACAATCCGGAAGAAGCAAAGATACCTCCATTATTTATATATGAAGAGAGCTACTTTGAGACAAAAGATGATCTGTTTAAATATATATCAGAAAATAGAAATAAAAAACACTTTGAATATTGTTTAGGAAAAGTACAAAACATGAATGATTTAGTTCCTCATTTTATGCCTTGGTTTATTTAGCTGAAGATTATTTCAGTCATTCTATTCACAACTAAAGGGTGTTGTCGGTATATTAGTGAGTTAAGAATTTTCTTCTGGTACTGGTACTGGGACGGGACTAAAAATTTGAAAACGTCCTATAATTAGGTGGATTTATTGATATTAGAAAAAATAGAATCTAGTATTTTGAATGGTTTGGGATATATCGGACGTTTGGAAAAGAAGAGAGGGAATAAAAGATTATAACTTATAAATAGCTTAAATAAGCCAATCTAAAATCTAAGTGTAAGAATATCGTAACAATAATAATTAAAGCACCTTAATTCAAAAGGTGCTTTTTATATGCTTCAATGTTTTCTTCAATAATTGTTTTTCTTGTTTTTGCTTTTCTAAAACTATTCTTTCAACTGGTGAACTTTTATTGAAGTTGTTTCCTGATGGTATTCTTTGTAAATCATGAGTTGGATAATATGATATAGGATTCATTTCCAGGTATAACATTCTAAAATATTTTGTCTTTTTGATTTTTTGCAAAGCATTAAATTTAATACTATTTACCCTTTGTTCACTTAAGTTTAATTCTTCAGCTATTTTCTTTGAAGTCTTTTCATTTTCATTAATACCCCATAGTATCCCTTAATGATAAAAAACTCAATCTCGCTCAAACTGGAAGCCAGTTCTTTTCTAATTTCCGAAAAAAATTTTTGATTTATTGCTTCTTTTTCAATATCAATACTATTGTCTTTTATAGTGTCTATAATTTCAATTTCAGTTTCAGCACCCTCATTTATAGGAGTGTTTAAAGAGACATCTTTATTATAATCAAGTCTATCTCTAGTTAACGACAATATACATTTAATAGCATAAGATGAAAACTGATAACCTAAACTATTATCGAAGCTTTCAACTGCTTTTATAAGAGCAACGTAGCCATCTTGTAACATTTCTTCATAATCATGGATCCCATCAATGAATAAATTAAATGATTTAATGGTATATGGTACTAAATTCAAATTATTTAATACGATTTTATTTCTGATTTCCAGATTTGTTTTATCTTTTGAATAAATTTTAAACAATCTATCGTTGTTTTCTTTCACTTTTTCCATTAATTGTTAACCTCTCACGAAAAAAAATGTACAGTGACGACCGAACTCCCGGCGAACCACGGGCGAGGGTGTTATGCCCCCTATTAATCACTTATAATCTTGTTTATCTTTTCTTTATTGCAGTTTTCAAACTCACTTAATGCTTTTATGTGTCTGTTCTTAATGTAGCCATAACTAAAGTGAGTGATGTTAGCTATATCTTTTAAAGTAAGTCCATTTACATAATGATTCAATAGTATTGTTCTTGAAAAAGAGTTGTTTATCTTGTAGATCTCTTTAATAACAACCTTTTTAACTTTAGCAATATAAATTAATCTGTTTTTTATTTCATCTTTTAATCTTTTTATTTCATCTTTTAATCTTTTTATTTCATTTAATATCTCTTTATCTTTATGGTTCTTAATGCTATCTTCTAAGCTTTCAATCATAGCTTTATTAGTCATTATCTCTTTATCGAGATGTTTTATTTGCTCTAAATATTCTCTTGAAGTCAATAGATCACCATCTTCTTATATATAAAAGCAAGAGTATATTTCAACTCTTGCTTTATTTTATTTTAAAGGAGTAAATTGTGTTTCTTATCTTTATTGTACAGTTTCTTTATAAACCACTATTCCATCTTTTTTATTCTCTAAAACAAAAGCGTCATAGCAGATTCTACCTGTAACAATATCACCACTTGCTAATGGTGTATCATTATGAATGTTATAATCTTCAAGCTTAACTGGAGTGACAGTTGCTGATGGGTGTACAATCATGTACTTAACATCTTTAGGTAGCATGTTATTAGAAACTTTAATTACTTTCATTCCATCTAACATAGCTATAACACCTAATGTTCTAAGATCAGCACCGACATCTGTATTATCTAATTGTTTAGCTTGCTTGATAATTGAATAGACTTCTGGAGTAACAACTAATACTATATCAGTATCAGGAACTTCTCCACCATCCATAACCTCACATGATTTCAAAATATTAGCATAGATATTATCAGGGTTTATCTTATTAGCAGATTCACCATTAATAATTACACCAGATTTAGCAATTTCTTCAAAAATATACTTATCTCTTTCTGGGATAACTACCTCTCTTAATTGTCTTGCTAAAGCCGAAGCAGTTTCCAGTTGTCCTTGTGTTTCATCAACATCAAGCTTATCAATGTTAAATATAAAACTTCTATCTTTCTTCAATAACATTTCTTCAGTTTCAGCGTTTAGATCGTATAGCTTGCCATACCTACTAGGATTTAAAGGCTCGTTATTGTCGTCAAAGATGTTTCTTGCATAATCGTTCATTTTAGCAGTTTTAAATTTCCATATTCTAACAGATCTCGCTCCAGTCCAGTCAAAATCATTATTAGTTAATAAAGATGTTCTACTTTCATTTTTGAAAATCTCATCAGTATATGGTGCAAATTTAACTGTTAAATTAGTGTTTTCAGTCATTATTACATTCCTTTCTTAAAAGGTGATTAATAAAGCTTTTTAGGTATATGTTCCTTTACTGAAAAACCTTTAGAGTAATCATCATTATATAAACGACCTAATTCAGGGTTTTTAAGTGGTGGAACAACTTCCTTTTTATTAGCTTTAATTAAAGCCATAACTTTATCCACCTTTATTTTAAAATTATCAATAGTTTCATTCTCAAATATTTCTATGAAGTCTTTAGGATAGCCATTTTCAATTAGATATTCTTTACAATCAAGAGCGTTAGATCTCTTTTCTAATTCATCACTAACCCTTTTATCAACTTCACCGTTAATATTTTTTTCTTTCCTGGATAGTCTTTTCTTGACTATCTCATCAACTTCTTCTTGAGTGAATAGTTTTTCCTTATTATTGATGACGTCATTACTAATGACCCCATCTTTTTTTACTGAATTTTTTTCTAAAGGAGAATTTCCGGCATTAGTATTATCCTCTTTCGCTTCAACTTTAGTTTCTTCATTCTCTAAATCAAAACTAGCAACTAATTCATTATAAGCGTCAGAATTATTATTATTTTTCATTTTTATTTCCTCCATTTTTCGTAATGAGTAACGATATCCTCATAAGTATTTGTTAATACTTTAAGTAATTATATTATACAATAATTTGCTTTTAATAGCTATTTTAAGCGTTTTAATTATCTTTTTATTAGTTTATGCTATTTATTTTTATATATTTTTAATTGTTTTATATTTTATTTATTTACTTGTAGTTTATTAAGATTTTTCATTTTTATTTTGTTACTTTTTGTTAAGTTGTATAATTCTTCAAATGTAATTCCAGTTAAATTTGTTATCTTTTCAGCTTCACTATAACTAAAAGTTTCATCATCAGGATCTTCTGATAAATTTGAAGCAATATCTTTGATTAAGTTCAAATAATCGATAATACATCCCATCAAGTAGCTTAAATTTCCAGTATTTTCAACTTCTTGAAAAGATAAATTAATTAAAAAATTTATTTTTTCTCCTAAAACATCAATTTTATTTAGCTTAAATTCTCTTTTTTTTTTACTCATCTTATTATCCTTTCTGTATTTTAAGGGTGTCGATACTATCGACCCCCTATATCGTTAGTGATGACGTAGGGGGTCAGTAGTGCTGACATCCTTTTTCTTTAATAATATCGATGACCTCGGTAGTACCGACCCCATCTTTTTATCACATCTCAAGTACCATAAAGGTATTCGAGAATAAACAATCTAAATAATTTAAAATTCTTTCTTACTTGCAATTTCACCTAAATAAAATCCATAATTGAAAAGATTTAAAGCTAAACAATACAACTGAATATTTAATTTCAAGCCATTTGCTTTCAGAATAGATTTTAGAGCTATTTCGCTTAAACCAATTGGTATATCATTGCAATCATCAGACTTATCAAAAAGTCTTTTTTCTCTATAATCTAAATTATTTATACAGTCTTTTCTTAAACTCATAAAATCATCACTATTAAAGACTTCAGCTATTACATCACCATTATTAATGGTTATTTCGTATAATCTACCTGCTTCTAAATCAAGTGAACCATCATCATTTTTAATAACACTTATTAAAGTTCCCATTTCATTATCCTTTCAATGTTTTATACATTAGATTTTCTATTAATTTCATTTAAAGTATTCATAAATGAAATTTGTTTCTCTTTGCCTTTTATAACCCTTAAAGGTTCTATATTCATTTCAATAGGTCTACATATTTCAAAAATTCTGTCATAAGTCCTGGTGATACCATCTTTATTAGTTAATTTTTTCTTTAAATTATCAGGTTCAAGATTAGTAGTTACAATTAAAGGCTTTTCTGATCTGTATCTTAAATCAATAACTTCATAAATTTTTGAGTTTATCCATTCACTGCTATTTTCTGAACCTAAATCATCAATGATTAATAAATCAGCTTTCTTTAATTCATTATTAAATACAGTCATCTTATTGTCACCAAAAGATGAATATTCTTTAATTTTTTCTAAGATAGTTGATATTGAGCAAGCTATTACTTTAACACCATTATCAAGTAAGTAATTAGCTATACAAAAGCTTAAAAAAGATTTACCAGTCCCAGGCTTCCCATAGATTAACAAGCCATTATTATTAGCCTTATATTTTTCAAAGTTTCTCGAATATAGTTGACCAAAATTAAAATAAAACTCATTTTCTTTAGTTTTATAGAAATTATTAAAAGTACATTTTTTAAACTTGTTGTCCATTAAACTATCAAGCTTTAACTTTTCAATATAGTTCAAAAATTTCTCATCTTCTTCTTTTTTGTCATCCTCATTCCACTTTCTATTACCTTCAGGTGTCAACGTCATTAATGTTTTGTGCCCATCAATAAACCAGTCATTATAATAGGTTTTAGGCTTTTTCTCATAAGTAAAAGATTTATTTGATATATCCTCTAATTGGTTCAATCCCTGCATAAATATTCACCTCATCTTCATCGTTTGAAGAATCATCATTCTTATAAGTCCTATATTTTCCACTAATAGCCTTATTAATAAAATTATCACTAAGATTATTGAAATTTATATTTTCTTTTAAATAATCACTATCTTTTATTTCACTAATCAAAGAATCTAATTTATTAACCCCAAATCGATTTATAAAATTATCTAAAGATGATGATATTTTATTTTTGATTAAGTTGTTAATCTCTGAAATATATTCAGCCTTATCATCATCATTATTATCATTGTTATCATTGTTATTATTCTTGTTGGTTGTTAGGTCTTTGTTGGTCGTTTGTTAGGTGATTGTTGGTTGCTTTGTTAGACTCATTTGTTAATCCTTGATATTTCCCCCAATTTACAATATTTATAAGTCGGCTTTGCTTTGTTGATTCGTTTGTTAAAAAACCGAGTTTTTCTAATCTTTTGAGTGCAGTCCTAACATTTTGAATTGAAATATCTTTGCCGCTATTCTTTGCTATGGAGGATAAGCTTATAATAAATTGTCCTGGTTGCACGCAATATTTTTCCCCCTTCCATTCCCATTCGTTCTGTTCATGATTAGCCATAAGCAAAATCGTTGATAAAATAGCATTTTGCTTTTCGGTGGAATTTTTCCAAATAGTCTTACCTAACACTTCTCTATAAAACTTAATCCAGCCTTGATCGTTCATAACAATCAACCTAGTATCTTACTACTTCCGCTTGTTTAAAGAAGTACTCATTTTCTGAAATAACATCAATTAAATTTTCTGACACTAAGATTTCAATAGCTTCGTTAATTGTTTCCATACTTGCATCAATTGTATTAATATCTTCAATTTTTAAATATCCGTCATTATCCATACTTAAAATCAATAATTTTAAATAAAGCGATATATACATATATCCGTATTTATTAGTTATTCTTTGAATTACATCATTATCAAGAAAATCATCACGTAAAAAAACTTCATTTATCATTTTAAAACCTCCTAAAAGTTCCCCTTAATCTTGTATAAATCAATCAATTATGCTATAATTTAATAGAACAATACCATTTCATGGTGTTACTTGTCATAACCTATCACGTTAGAGTTGGGGAACTTGTTTGAACGTGATAGGTCTTTTTTATTTATAACTAACTTACTAATTAACATCTTTAACAATTTCTTTATTAACATCTTCATCACATAAATTAAACCTCTCTTTCAAATAATCCAATGGAACTCTACCTTGTATAGTAATAAAGCCTTGATCTTCAAGTTCTTTATTAATCATTCTCATGACCTGATAAGCCTTATTTTTACTTATACATAAAACTTCAGAAACCACATCAACCTTAACCAATGTAGCCATAATTACACCTCGCTTACTCTTTTTAATTTGTAAAATTCAAATCTTTTTTTATAATAGAATCTTCATCAATTTCCAAAGCTTCAGCTAATTTCTTTAAAGATTCTAGAGAACAAGTTCCCCTGTTTATAATTTGGTTAACTTGACTTACTGAGACACCCATTTTAATTCCTAAATCTTTCTGCGTTATTCTCTTGTTGAAAATAGTTTCTCGTAATTTTCTTTGATCTAAAAAAATTCTCATAAAACACCTACTCACATATTTTTTTTAATTAGTATTACTAATTACAACTAAATTATAATCACTAACGAAAAATTAGTCAAGCTAATTTTAAATTATTTTAGCTTTAATATCACTTAATTTTTTAGTATAATAAAAATAGCTATTTATGGAGGTGATTAAAATGAGCAATTTAGGAGAAAACATCGCAAATTGTAGAAAGTTAAGAAATATTACACAAAAAGAATTAGCTGAAGAAATAGGTGTTAATCCTAGTTTTATATCTCTTTTAGAAAGTGGTAAATCGTCAGCAACTTTAGGAACTATTTTAAAAATAGCGACAGCGTTAGAGGTACAACCAGATCAATTATTAGAAGAACTAAAAGAAGATAAAGGCAATAGTGCAGTCGATTCTTTAGTAAATGAATTAATTAAGAAAACTAAAAACAAAGACTTAACATGGAGCCATATAAGTATAGAAAATGAGGATAAAAAGACTGGTGTTAAAATAAAAGATTTTTTGTATTCAGATTATAATCTTTTTTCTTCTTTTCCAAGATATAAAAAATACTATATGCAAATCGATGAAGAATGCTATGTAACTAATTATAAAGATGATAAATATTATTTATGCGATATCTTTTTAATTCCTCATGATGATAAAAAAGTAGCGACAAAATCAATAATACTATTCCTTTATGGTTCTGGTAAAGATGACAATAACGAGTATATTTTTATAAATTTAGAAACTGATGAGAATAATTCTAATTTATATGAATTATATTGCCTTGTCGATGAAGAAACAGATAAAGAATTAATTGCTTTAAATTTTTTAAATAGATTAAAAGATTAGTAATACTAATTCAGCTTACCCTTAAAATCATTTTTGAATTTAAACTAATGAATTATACTAACAACAAATAAAAGCTTGAAAACGACCCCAAATTTTAAGCCTGGTGACAATTTAATAAAGGAGATATTATGACAAGTAAACGAATGAAGAACGACCCTAACAGATGGTATTGTTCATTTAGATATGTAAATTTAGATGGTGAAACTAAGCAAAAGAAAAAAGAGGGCTTCAGCACGAAAAAAGAAGCCGACGAATACAAAAGAAACTTTTTAAATAATATAAAGTTTAACCCTGAAATGAATTTTAAAAGTTTTTATAAAATGTATCTTGAAGATATGAAACCACGAATTAAAGAGCATACATTAGCAAGTAAAGAATACATTATTGAAAATAAAATACTTCCCTATTTTAAAGATATGAAAATAAGTGAAATAGGATCTATTGAAATTCAAAGATGGCAAAATTCATTATTACAAGCTAAAAACCCTAAACTAATAAACCCTATGCACCTACTTATTTAAAAACAATAAATAACCAATTAACGGCTATTTTTAATTATGTAGTTAAATTTCATAACCTGAAAAATAACCCCGTTCATAAAGTGGGAACAATAGGAGAAAAAAATGCACCAGAAAAAGAAATCTGGAGCATAGAAGAATTTAATGAATTCATAAGCCTGGTGGAAGATAAAACACTTCATTTAGGCTTTAACATCTTATATTGGAGTGGTTGCCATATAGGTGAATTATTAGCCTTAACCTGGAACGATATAGACTTTAATAACAATATAATCAACATAGATAAATCATACCAAAGACTTAATTGTAAAGATATAATTACTGAACCTAAAACAAAGAAGAGTATTAGAAAAATTACTATCATTAGTGATGTAATTAAAGAAATAGAATCCTATAAGAAGTTATTTTATAAGCCTGGTGATGATGATAGGATTTTTAATTGCACAAAGTTCAAGTTTGAACATGCCATGATAAATATTTGCAACAGAAACAACCTTAAAAGAATTAGAATTCATGATTTAAGACATTCTCACGCAAGTTTATTATTAAATGAGAGTATAAACATTGTAGCTTTAAGTAAAAGATTGGGACACGAAAAAGTATCAACTACATTAAACACTTACTCTCACATGATTCCTAATGAAGATAAGATACTTAATGTAATGGAAAATTTAAGCGTAACAAAATCGTAACAATAATTTTAAAATAAGGTATATTTTAATAAAAAATGTTATGTAATAAAAAATAAAATAGCTTAAAATACACATTAAGATTATATAAAAAGTATATATTTGTAGAGTGGGAATAATCGCAAAAAAATTAAAAGATTTGTAAAATCAACTGTTACAGAAGATAAAAAACTGTAACTGGGACTAAAATGGGAACATTTGTTAAAAAGAATAAACTAAATAATAGTTCCAAGTGGTTTACATTTGGATAAAAAAAGGTTCTTTGTCAAATAGTGTTGGTGAATAAAAATTAATGATATATGGTTTATGTCTTATGGCTTAAACCATATATTTTTTTATGGTAAAAACATAAAAAAATTCTTAATCTAAAATTATCAAAAGA
>NZ_JABDSR010000017.1 GCF_012976305.1 Peptoniphilus faecalis | reverse complement strand
GAATCACTCCTTGGTATTTGGTAGCAACTATATTTTATAGGAATGTGATTTCTATGTCTATTTTTTATACATTTCCATACAAAAATAGTGCTGATGATTTCTCACCAACACTATTTATTATAGAACCATAATAATTCAAAGTAAACTGTCTTAAAATTTTATTTTATTTCGCCATTCAATGTCCTATAACTAATCCATCCATTTCCAATATTGCACCAAGTTCTGCCATTTGCTCTCCTAGTGTCGTATACGTAAACAGAATCGCCCTTGTAAAGAGTAAATTCAATTCCATAATCAAAGCCCGGCCCACTTCTTACATTGGCCTTTCCCGCAGTTACAAATTGGTAAGTGTCGATTAAACTTGATGCTTCTACTCTTTTTAATCTTACAATTTGTGCTTCCAATTCATCAGCTCTCGCCTTTTCTTTTAAAATTTCACTATTGCCCTCATCTTTTTTATCGCTATTTTCCTTTTGTGAATTTATATCTTCAAGCATTCTTTTAAATTCACCATTTTCGGGATCAACTGCTATATAAGAATTTAATCTATTAATTGCGCCGCTAAAATTATTATTTGCTACTAATTGTGCAATTTCAGATTTAATTGCAGAATAATTCTTTTCAACAAGTGCGTCCTTCTTTGACTTTAGCTCCTCGTCGTCACTTTCAAAATCCTTTAAATAAGCAAGTGAGGATTCGTAATTCCTCCCTTCAAATTTTTGATTTGCCTTGTTTATTAAATCTTTGGATTCCATGCTCTTGTCTATTTTATTTATTTCATCTAAATATTTTTTATCTGAAGACTTTTCGTAGAGTTGACTGTATTTTTCTCTTGCCTCTTTGTAATTTTTTGCTTCTAAATTCGCCCTTGCAGAATTTTCCAATTGTTTAATTTTATATTTTCCAAATCCAAAATTAAATATTAGAGAAAAAGCAATAAGTCCAATTACCACAAAGACGAAAACTATTCCCTTCTCTTTTAAGCCCATGGAATTATCATTAATGGAATTATTATTTACAATTTTTTCTTCATCTTCATAGTCATAATCTCTTTTTATTTTTTGAGTTCTTGAAAAATCTAAATCTTCCCGCAAGTCGTGTCCACATTCCATGCAAAATAAGGCATCCTCTGCATTTTCTTTCCCGCAATTTTTACATTTCATTTAAGGCCTCCTAATTATTTTCATTAGATATATCTCTTTTAAATTCTTTAAGTTGATGGATAATTTCTTCGTCAAGAGCACTGACTTTTTCTTCCTTTAATTTTTTTGCAACGTGAATAATTTTGTTTTTTGAGTTTTCAACTTCGGCTTCAAGTTCTCTTGCAGAAATTCTAGTGCCACCACGAGATAAAATAATTTGCTGCTCCACATTGTCGCTTGTGGCAACACGCACATTAGTGAGCTTTCCTATTTCGTCAAGCTGTCTTTCGATGTAATGATCCGCCGTCTCAAATTCTTTAGTAAAAATAATGTCAATTCCATCTCTGTGATAAGTCTTGCCTCCTGATTTTTTCACCAAGTAAGCATCAAAAACTAATATTATATGTTCCTTCGTGCTATGAGAAAATTCAATCATTACATCTATTAATTCCTTTCTCGCATCTTCTAGAGAAATATTTTTTAATTTTATTAAATTTTGCCAGGAATTTATAATATTGTATCCATCTACAAAGAGATAATTTACATCCCTTTTGTACCTGTTTGCCTGCCTTTTCATCTTTATTATCTAAACATTTCGTACATTACAATTGCCGCTGCAACTGATGCGTTTAAGGAATCAAAATCAGAAAAATTTGGAATGGTGATGATTTTATCAGAATTTTTTAAAACATTTTTGGAAACTCCCTTGCCTTCGTTTCCTATAATTATGGCAACTTTGCCCGAGAAATCGCACTTTCTTATGTCTTCACCTTCTAGGTCTGTTGCGTAAATCCAAAACCCTGCGTCCTTTAATTTTTCTATAGCTTGAGAAATATTTGTAACCTTTGAGACATCTATGTCGTAAATTGCTCCAGCCGATGCCTTTACCACTGTGTCGTTAACTGTGGATGCCCTTCTATTTGGAAAAATAATTGCATCTACTCCAAAAAAGTTTGAGCTCCTTGCAATTGCACCAAAATTGTGAGGGTCTTCAATTTTATCTAAAATAAAAATTTTCGCATTTTCTTTGCCTTCAAGTTTATTTATAAGTTCTTCCAGTTCAATGTATTCAAAATCACTTACTAGAGCCACAACTGCTTGGTGATTTTTTGTGCCAGCAAGTTCTTCCAATTTTTCATTATCGCTTGTAACTGTGGGAACTTTTAAATCTCTTGCCATTCCAATAATTTTTTTTATGGAACCAGTGGCATTTTTACCAATATAAACTTTTTCTACTTCTTCATTTTTTAAAGCCTCAATAACGGGGCCTCTTCCATAAATATATTTCATTTTAAATTCTTAAACTTCTCTCTAATTTCTGTTGCTTTGCCGCAAGTCATTTTGCCTTCTGGGCATGGACCTGTAACACATGCTGGTCCCTCGTCTTTAAATAAAAGGGGTGCAACTTCCTTTACTTCTCTTAACATCTCTGTGGCAAGTTCTCTTATTTCCCATTGAGCTCTTTCGCAACATCTAACTGTAAAGAAGTGTTGAAGTGTTCTCACATTCATCGTTACAACAATTTTTGTCTCACAAGCATTTGGAAATACATATCTCGCATCTTCAATAGACATTTTTTCCACAGATTTTTTTGCCTTTTCTTCATCCATTCCCTTTTCTATAAGAGGTTTTGCATTTTCGTTTACGAGAATTTCTACTAATTTATCGTAATCTTCTTGGTCTCTTTTCATTGCTTCTATGAAAATTTTTTTTGCCTCTTTATTTTTTTCGATTTGTGGTGGAATAATGTATTCAAAGCTATCGAGTTTTACATATCTTTGTGATTGTTGTGAATAGGATGCAATTCTATGTCTTACAAGTTGATGGGTAAGTGTCCTAGAAACACCTTCAATTGCAAAGGTAAAGCTGACATGTTCAAGTGGCGAAAGGTGAGAAAAAGACATAAGTCTATTTAAAAATTTTTCCGTAGATTCTTCTGTCAAATTTTCTGTAATTTCTTCAACCCCAACTCTTGAATAGCAAAGTTTTGCTGCTGCAGCAATGGTCTTATCTGGGTCCATTGTGTGCGAAATAATTTTTACCTTCATTTAGTCATCTCCTTAAATATTTCCCTAATTCTTTCGTATTTCTTTAAAAGATAGAGATATCCAAAAAGCGCTTCAACTCCTGTTGCTATCCTATAATCTATTGGGTCAGCATTTTTAGGAATTGTATGAGATTTAGCATTTCTCCCTCTTTTAAAGATTTTCATTTCTTCTTCTGTAAGTTTGTCTTCTATATTTTTAAAAAGTTCTCTCTGTGATTTTGCACGGACAAATTTAATGCTTTCTCTGTGGAGTTTATTTGGATTTTTACGAGCATCTAGTATTTCACTTCTAACTAAAATTTCAAAACAAGCATCGCCAATATAGGCAAGTGCAAGGGGACTAAGCTCTCTAACTTCGCCCTCTGTATAATTTTTAACCTCTAAAAAACTTAAATTCTCTTCCAAGTTGTTCCACTTCTCGTATCTTCTATTTCAATTCCCATTTTCTTTAACTTATCTCTAATTTCATCGGATTTAGCAAAATCTTTATTCTTTCTCGCATCATTTCTCTCTTTAATTAGATTTTCGATGTCCTCAGAAATTTCTTCTCTCTCACCTTCCATAATTCCCAAAACTCTTGTAAGCTTCTTCAAAAGTTCTAAAGTTTTTTCTAGCATTTCTTTAGAATTATTTTCATCAAGATTTAAGTTAATGTCCTTTACCAAGTCGAAAATTGCAGTAATAGCATCAGCTGTATTTAAATCATCATCCATTGCATTTTCAAACTTTTCAACATGTCTGTCAAAGGATTTATATAATTTTTCTTCCTCTGCCGAAATTTTTTCCACACTTGACTTTTCAATTGCATCTTCAAGTTTATACTTTGCATTGTAAAGTCTCTTGCTTGAATTTTTTGTTTGTTCCATAACTTCTCTTGAAAAATTAATTGGCGAACGGTATTGAGTTGTCAAAAGGAAAAATCTCAAAACCTCTAGGTCAAATTCCTCTGCAATTTCCCTTACTGTAAAGAAATTGCCCTTGGATTTAGACATTTTTTCGTTATCAACTGTGATCATGCCATTGTGCAGCCAATAATTTGCAAAGGGTACTCCATTGCAAGTTTCTGATTGTGCAATTTCATTTTCATGGTGAGGAAATTGTAAATCTTCACCTCCAGTATGAATGTCAATATTGTCGCCAATAAGTGTTTTTGCCATTACTGAACATTCAATATGCCAACCAGGTCTACCTTCACCCCAAGGTGCTTCCCAGAAAGGTTCCCCCTCCTTTTTATTTTTCCAAAGTGCAAAGTCCATTGGATTTTTTTTGTTGTCGTTGATGTCAACTCTGTGTCCAGAAATTAAATCTTCAATATTTTTCTTTGAAAGCTTGCCATAATCCTTGGCATAACTTATGTCAAAGTAAACATCGCCATTGGATACATAGGCAGCTTTCTTGTCTATTAAAGTTTTAATAAAAGCAATGATTTCATTTATATGTTCTGTTGCCCTTGGATTTAGTGTTTCATAATCGTAAAGGTGAAGTCCCTTTGCATCTTTTTTAAATTCTTTAATATATCTTTCTGAAATGTCAGAAACTGTTACACCTTCGTCCTTTGCCTTATTTATAATTTTATCGTCAATATCTGTAAAATTAACAACAAATTTTACCTTTAAACCTTTATACTCAAAATATCTTCTCAAAGTATCAAATACAACAAGGGGTCTAGCATTGCCCACGTGAATAAAATTATATACAGTTGGACCACAAGTATATATTCCAACTTCACCTTCTTTAATTGGAACAAAATCTTCTTTTTTTCTAGTTAAAGTATTGTATAGTTTCATAAATCCTCCTATAAAAAAACGCCTCAATTGAGACGATTATTTAAAAATACCTCCGAAAAATTTTTCGTAGTAATCCAGTCCTATAAAAGTTTTGTCTTCAACCATTTTCTTTATCTTTATTGGATCCGCAATATCAACGTCCATTACCTCTTCAGCTTGAAGGGTAATGTCATCTAGGGAAATGTTCTTGTGTACTAGAAAAATATAAAAAATCGTATTTTTATCTATTATGATCCTCTTTAAACGAAGCTCATCAACATCTATGTCGATGCCAAGTTCCTCCTTAAACTCCCGGACCATGCCTTCCTTTGGCGTTTCCCCCGAAATAACTGAACCACCTGCGGAGCAGTACCACATTCCCGAAAAGGATTTTTTCTCAAGAGCTCTTCTTTGAATTATAAAATTACCATCATCTCTTAAAATCCAACCTTCAACAATAATATGGTATTCATTGTTTTTTAGCCGCTCGCCCTTTCTTATGGCACGCCTCTTCCATTTTCCCTTTTTATTATATACATCCCAATATTCCACGACAAAACTCCTTATAATTATTTTACACTATTTGATGGCTTTTTAAAAGATTAAGAATTCTTTATTTAACTAAAATCCCGCAGCCAAATAAAAAAATGCTGCAAAGTCTTTACTAAGCAGCATTAAAATTATTGTTCTTTATTAAAGTAGATAAGGATCACTTTCCCAATCAATTAAAGTCTTGGGATCTTTTGCATTTGTATCTCTTCCTTCTGGCGGAAGATTCTTTGCAGACTCTGGCTCTGCCGGTTTAGTAGGGTAGTTAAGTTCCTTGTCCCTTGCATTTAATTTTTCCCACTCTTCACGAGATTTTGGTGCCTTAATTTCAAGGTCAACTGTGTCGATGTCAATTCCAAGAGCCTCTGCAACTCCTTTGCCATATTTTGGGTCAGCTGCATAACAATTTCTGATATACCTATGCTTAATTTGCATAGTTGAATCGCCCATATTTCTGGCAGTGTTTTCGAATAAAACTAATTTTTGTTCATCAGTCATTCTATTAAATAGCATACCTGGTTGAGTGAAATAATCGCTGTCGTCAGCTCTATAATCGTATCTCTTAGTTTCTCCACCTTCATCGTGTGGAATTTCAAGTGAAGGATCATCTTGCCATGCTCCATAAGAATTAGGTCTGTAATGAAGTTCCGCTCCCTTATTGCCGTCTACTCTCATTTGACCATCTCTGTGAAAATCGTGGGGATGTTCTACTCCAAGTGGAGAATTTACAGGGATTTGGTGATGATTTACGCCAAGTCTATATCTCTGTGCATCAGAATAGAAAAATGCCCTCGCTTGAAGAACTCTATCTGGTGAAAGCGCAATTCCCGGAACTATATTTGCTGGTGAAAAAGCAACTTGTTCAACATCTTGAAAGAAGTTATCAGGATATTTGTTTAACACATATTCTCCAACTGGAATAAGTGGATAATCTTCCTTTAGCCACATTTTTGTAAGGTCAAAAGGATTTGTTGGATGATTTTTAGCTTGTTCTTTAGTCATAACTTGAATATACATTTTCCACTTTGGAAAATTTCCATTTTCAATCGCTTCATATAAATCACGTCCAGAAGATTCTCTGTCCTTTCCATTTACCATTTCAGCTTCTTGATCTGTATAGTTTTGGATACCTTGTTGACTTCTAAAGTGAAACTTAACCCAAACTCTTGTGCCTTTTTCGTTATACATAGAATAAGTGTGCGATCCAAATCCGTGCATATATCTAAAGGAAGATGGGATTCCTCTATCACTATTTATAATTGTAGTTTGAAGTAATGATTCAGGAAGAGATGACCAATAGTCGAAATTTGTGTTTGGACTTCTTAAATGAGATTTTGGATCTCTCTTTACTGCGTGGTTTAAGTCGATAAACTTCATTGGATCTCTAAAGAAAAATACTGGAGTATTATTTCCTACAACATCCCAATTTCCCTCTTCAGTATAAAATCTTATAGCAAAACCACGAATATCTCTTTCAGCATCAGCTGCTCCACGTTCCCCTGCTACAGTCGACATTCTTGAAAATACTTTGCATTTATTTCCAATTTTGCTAAAAATTTTTGCTTTAGTATATTTTGTAATGTCGTGAGTTACAGTAAATTCTCCCCAAGCACCCCAACCCTTGGCATGCATTCTTCTTTCAGGAATTACTTCTCTATTAAAATGTGCTTGTTTTTCAAAAAGCCATAAATCTTGAACTGAAAGATGCCCATTCATGCCTGCTGTCATGGAATCTTCGTCATTGTCGACTACTTGTCCACCAGCACGTCTCATTGTGGGATCGTCACTTACATTTTGATTTCTACTTGGAATAGGATCTCCTGCCATATTTTTTTCAGTAGGATCTAATTTTTTCTTATTTTCTGCCATTGTTACCTCCTGTTTGTAGTTGTGATTTAATGTCCTTTTTAATTAAATACCCATTTATATTCAAAATTAATTAAAATTTAATATTTAGTATATTTTGTAATACATAAATTTAATAAGATAATTTACTTTTATTTTTTACAACATCTTTTATAATCTAATTGTAAGTTTTAAGAAATTTTTTGGGTGTTTATTTTTTAATATATTTTTGGAACTGATTAAAAGAAGGGTTAATCTTTGTAGTATTTTCTATTATTTATTACTTTTTACATAAATAATATAAAAGGGTTTTAGAAGATGTCAAAAATAAGCACAAGCTCATAAAAATAAAAAAACATACTATGCTCTTTAGTCTATTGCTAATTATTTTATATAAAGTATCTATACTTAGCCTTTACCTTTACAAAATAAAGTAATAAAAAACTCTTCGCTGCAAATTTTAACAGAAAAGAGTTTAATTTTCTTTTAGCGACCGCCTCCGCCGCCTCCGCCGAAGGATCCACCGCCTCCTCCAACAGAAGTTGCGCCACCAAAACCTGCACTATTAAAGCCAGTTGCAGCTTGGTAAGAATTATTGATGTCCTTTGAAAACTTCCTTGAAGTCATTATGTGAGTGTTGTAGAGGGCATAATTATTAATATATGCCGGGTAGGCTGATGCTCCCCTTACAAATTCTTCATCTAGGAAAAATATTGATGAGTATATTAAAAAGTCCTGCCACTTTTCAAATTCAACTTCATCTGTAACTTGGTCTTTATAATCTTTCAAATAATTTTTGAATTTTATGAGATTTTCCCAAAGGTCTTTCCCCTTTTCAGTGACTCTAAGTTCTGTTCCAGTTTTCTTAGAGAATAAAAATCTCTTTTCGTATTTGTAATTCTCTAAATATCCTCCAGCCTTTAGGGCTTCAATAGACTTATCTTCAAATTCATCGTAATAATTTTCCATGTCTTCCTTGTTTGCCTTTACATATTTTTTGAAGTCCTTGGCTGTCATGTAGTCCTTGCCATTATCTTCATTGGCTCCAGCAATCATATCAAAAAGTTCTTCTTCAAGAGGACCCATATCCTTTGGTCTAGAAATAATTTTTATTTTATTTTTAGAAAAAATTTCATCATCTTCAATAAATTCTATAGCTCCATGGAGACTCCACTTTAAGATAAAGGCGTTTATATAATTTCCCACTAAGTCACTTATCACCAAAGAGGATTGACTAATGAAAAATGCTAAATCTTCAAGGGGACCATGGTAGGGCAAGTCCTTGTAATATTCTCCCTTTAAATCCTTTATACTTGCAAGTTCTTTTTTATTTTCAATTTTCTTCTTGCTAAAGCCAAGAGCAATCAAACGCCCTACAAAATAAATCACGCCAAGTACAGCTAAGCCAACTATGACAAGACTTGTCTTTGCCACATTTGACATTGGCTTTTGGTAAGCTTCCCCTTCTCTATCTTCCCATTCAGTACCTTTTGCTGCCTGGTTGGCATAGTCCTGAAAGTCCTTGTCGATCTTATAGGTCGTGTTAAAGTATCCCTTTGGGAATTTTAGCATAACCGTTGCATAGTCAACATAGCCTGATGAAGTCATGAGGATTTCTCCATCAACATTGTGGATTTCTCCTTCCATGCCAAATCCCCACATTTTAACATCCTTAAAGGGTTCAAAGCCTTTAATTTTTATTTTCACGCTTTTAGGTTTCGGATCAAAATTTTCTCCCATGAATTTAAAAAACAACATGTCGCTGTCATTAAGTCCCACTACAAGAGGATTTATCTTGTAGTACAAGTTATAAGTGTTGTCACTAAATTCACTGATGCCCCAAGTTAGTTCAACCTCATCATCTCCATCGATCCTTCCATAGTGGTATGCCTTGTCCTCAAAACTTGCATCAATATTCCAGGGCATAATCTCTGTAAAATCTCTTCCAAGAGCATTAACAGAAAAATCTTCAATTTTAATTCCTTGCAAATTGTTTATGGCTTTATATCTCTCTGTGTAATCTTCATTGTCTTCGTCAATTTTCCAAACTTCCTTAACTTCTCCTATGCCCTTTTTATCTATACTTACATCAAGGTTCATTTCTTTAAAATCTTCTGCAAATACAAAAGCTGGCATGAAGAAAAGCAAAAGTGTTAAGGCAAAAATTTTTCTAAATTTCATAAAAACCTCCCAATTTTTTATACCCAAAATAATTATTTCAGTAAAAAATAAATTTTTCAAGAAGATTTTATTCTTTCAAAAATTTTTTATTGCAAGAAAAAGAAGTTCCATAATGGCAACTTCTTTTTTATTTTATATTTCTTCTAAATATTTATTTAATAATTTGTAGGAAGCTTCTTCGTCTACGGTACTAATTAGTCCAGCTGATGATAAAATATATCTCTTATCTAAATAATACTTTATTTTTCTATTTATTAGATATTCATCGTCTAAATCCTCTATTGCTGAGAGAATTTTTTTCGGCTCATTAGAATTAATAAGCGATCCACCAGTTCCGATAAACATTTCAGCTGGTCTTAAATCCTTTCCGTATTGTTCATAAATAGTTCTAGTAGGAGTTTTAACTTTTTTTATGCGGCCAATATGTCTCATAAGTGAAGTGTGAGTAGCAATATAACATAGGACATTGTCAAAGAATAAATCTTCGTCATTATCTGGAATATAGCTTGTGTGATTAAAGCGATACTCCGTCTTTTCCTTTGCATCCTTTATCCCAAAGGCAAGGAAAGGTTCTTCGCCAACTGATTCATAAAGAGCAGTTGCAGAATACCTCATGCCCATGTCGCCTTCTACAGTTCTCTTTTCAAAGGGTTCTTCAATTGGAGGTGAGATTACATTTTCTTCTCCATAATATGTTTTGCCAATTGAATGAATGTCTGTCGTTGCCCCTCCAATATCCACAGATAAAATAACTTTATCCAAATATTTTGCGTAGACTGACATCGCCTTTTGAACTGCAACTGGAGTTGGCAAAAGTATTTCAAAATTTTTGCTTAGTAAATCAATTCCCTTAGCGTGAGCAATTGTCTTTATAAAAAGATCGCCTATTGTCTTTCTAAGAGGTCTATAATTTATTGTATTTGTAGTTGGCATTACATTTTCTGTGAATTTACAAGGAACATTTCCCCTTTGGAAGATGTCCCTTATTTCTTCATGAGCGTCAATATTACCTGCCACTACAACTGGCGTTTTAATACATCCCTTTGCAAGTTTTTTTGCATTAAAAATGATATTGTCACTATTTCCGTGATCAGTGCCTCCACATAAAACTATTATGTCCGCACCAGAATTTTTGATCTCATCTACATACTCGTCTGTGAGTTCATAAGAATATACTTTTAAAATTCTAGCGCCACTTGATAGTGATGCAAGCCTTGCAGCATCAGTAGTAAGATTTTTTGAAAACCCTATTGCCACAACTTTTAGTCCTCCAGATGCTGAAGAGCAACCTAGTATTTTATCATATTTTACTTCAGTAACTTCACTTAATTTTTTAAAGGCATTGTTAAAGCCTTCTCTGACATCAGTTTCTACAGTAGTGTAGCTCGATGCACTCCCGAGAATTTCATTTTTATCAGTATCCACTAAATTAAGCTTAGTATAAGTTGATCCAACATCGACTAAAAGATATTTCATATCAATTTTTCATCTACCACTTTCATTATTTCATTGTGATTTTTTTCTACAACTTTTCTTGTAGCAGCCATTTTTTCTTCTAATTCATGTCTGTAATCTTGGTCTTTAAGTGAGTTTAAGTTGATGATTACATTTAAGAAAGCTCCGTGAACTGCAGCTTCAATATTTAATAAAGCCACTGCAACGTCTGTGATTGCATTTGAATTTCCCTTTTCAGCTAATTCTCTTGCATAGTCATAAAGTTCTGTAACTTTAACTCCAAGTCCTAGAGGTACATCAATTGCATTTCTGTAACCTTCTTGAATTTTTTCAGATCTAGCTTTCTTTTCTTCTTCAGTTTCCTTAGGAAGTTTCATGGCATCCATAACTCCGTTAAAAGAGTTGGCATCTTTATCAATACCACTTACAAATTCGTCTTTATACTTTAATAATTCAGCTTGAATTTCTTCCATTCTATCGGAAACATCTATATATTTTTTCTTTCCAATAGTTAAGCTTGCAACCATTGCAAGAAGTGAAGCCGCCATTGATGCATTAAGTGCAGCAATGGATCCACCTCCTGGTGCTGGTGAATTTGATGCAGTTTCATCTGCAAATTCTACTATAGTTAAATCTTTAAGCATTTTTCCTCCTAGAATAATCCAGTGATAACTCCGTCATTATCTATATCCATCTTGTTTGCTGCTGGAATCTTTGGAAGTCCAGGCATTACCATGATGTTAGAAGTTTGAACAACTATAAATCCTGCTCCTGCGGAAACTCTTACATCTTGTATTTCGATGTCAAAGTCAGTAGGTGCTCCCATTATGTCTTTATCATCAGTAAATGAGAATTGTGTCTTAGCAACACATATAGGAAGTTTATCAAGTCCAAGCTCTTCAAGCTTTTTAACTTGCTTTTTAGCAGCTGTAGTAAATTTAGCTTGTCTACCTCTATAAATTTCTCTAACAATTGTATTTACTTTGTTAACTATGCTGTCATTTTCATCATAAATAGGTTTGAAATCAGCTTTTTCTTCGTCGATTAATTCAACGACTTGTTTAGCTAAATCTTCTGCACCTTCTCCACCCTTTGCGAAACATTCACAAAGTGAAATTCTAACGCCAAGTTCTTTACAAAGTTCTTCTAATTTTGCTATTTCAGCTTCAGTGTCATCAGCAAATCTGTTTATTGCAACGATAGCTGGTACACCAAATTTTTTGACATTTTCAACATGACGTCTTAAATTAGCAAATCCCTTTTCAAGAGCTTCAACATTTTCAGTCTTTAGTTCCTTTTTGTCTACTCCACCATGCATCTTAAGAGCTTTTATTGTAGCCACTATAACTACAGCATCTGGAGAAAGACCAGACATTCTGCATTTAATGTCCATGAATTTTTCTGCACCAAGGTCAGCACCGAAACCTGCTTCTGTAACAGCATAATCACTAGTATTAAGTGCAAGTTTTGTTGCTAATATTGAGTTGCATCCATGAGCAATGTTTGCAAAAGGTCCACCATGAATAAATGCTGGTGTGTTTTCAAGAGTTTGAACTAGGTTTGGTTTTAATGCATCTTTAAGAAGCATTGCAACTGCTCCTTGGATTTCAAGATCTGCAACTGTAATAGGATTTCCATCTAGATTGTATCCAATGATCATTCTAGCCAATCTATTTTTTAAGTCTTCAATATTTTCAGAAAGACAAAGAACAGCCATAATTTCAGATGCAACTGTTATCATGAAGTGATCTTCTCTAGGGAAGCCATCAGCTTTCTTACCAAGAGAAATAACTACATTTCTAAGAGCTCTGTCGTTCATATCTATAACTCTCTTCCAAGTAATTTGTCTTGCATCAATTCTTAAAGCATTTCCTTGGTGGATGTGATTGTCAATACAAGCGGAAATAAGGTTATTTGCAGCTGTCATTGCGTGAAGATCTCCAGTAAAGTGTAGATTGATATCTTCCATTGGAACTACTTGTGAATATCCGCCGCCTGCTGCTCCACCTTTAACTCCAAATACTGGTCCAAGAGATGGTTCACGAAGTGCTACTGCAGATTTTTTTCCAATTCTATTAAGACCTTGCGTAAGTCCAATGGAAACTGTTGATTTACCTTCTCCAGCTGGTGTTGGACTGATTGCAGAAACTAGAATTAGTTTTCCATATTCGTTTTCTTTGTCAATTTTTTTGATAGCTTCCCAAGAAATTTTTGCTTTATATTTTCCATATTGTTCTAGATCGTCTTTTTCTAGACCGATTTTAGCAGCAACTTCTTCAATAGGAAGCATTGTCGCTTCATCAGCTATTTGTATGTCTGTTTTAAATGCCATATATTTAATTACTCCTCAATTAATAATGTTTCAAGAACTTGTTCTTGTTTAAATCCTTCAATTTGCATATAGTAAGCTGCTGAATCAACTAGAGCTTGTAGTGGAAGAAGACCGATAAGCTCAGTGTTAACAACAGTTACACCGTATCTCTTAGCTTCTGATTTTACCATTTCAAGAGCTTGATAAATTGCAGTTTTTTCAAAATTTACAAGGTTCATTGATACTTGAGTTTGACCCTTTTCTTCAAGTTCAAGTCCAATAGCCTTAACAAATCTGAGTCCTCCACCAATGTGACGAACAGTTTTTGCGATTTTATCAGCAATAGCTAAATCGCTAGTGTTTAAATTAACATTGAATGCAATTAAGTGGAATCTTGCTGCAACAGCAGTAGCTCCTGATTTAACATTCATTTCTTGAGGACCAAAGTCAGGTTTCCATTCTTCTTCCTTAATTTTCTCGAAGAATCCTTCGTATTGTCCTTTTCTAACTTTTGCTAGATTTTTTCTTTCTGGAGTGGAAGCCGCATCTTCATATAGATAAACAGGAATTCCCATATCGCCAATTGCTTTGCCAACTCTTTTAGCATATTCAACACATTCTTCAGTAGTACATTCAGTTACAGGAACGAAAGGCACAACGTCAACAGCTCCCATTCTTGGATGAGCTCCCTTGTGTTTTGACATATCAATAATTTCAGTAGCAACTTTTACAGATTCAATAACTGCATCGATAACTGCTTCTGGTTCACCAATTACTTCAACAACTAGTCTGTTGTGGTCAGCATCTGGTTGATAATCGATTAATTTAATATTTTCTTTTGCTCTAAAGCATTCAGTGATTTGTTCAACTTTCTTAAGGTCTCTGCCTTCAGAATAGTTTGGAATACACATTACTCTTTTCAACTGATTTCCTCCTATTGGTTATATAAACTTTTTTCTTACCGTTATATTATATATTATATTTTTTAATTATTAAAGTTCTACTACTTTTTCTACTTCTTCAAGAAGTTTTCCAGAGTTAACTAATTCTTGAGCTTTTTCAAGTTCTTCGTAAATTTCAATCTTAGAATCTTCTTCTATAAATTCAACTTTATTTCTAATTACATCGTGAGCAACTTTTGTACCCTTGCCAAGTTCAAATTTGTTTTCTTCCATTTCCATTCTGAAGTCAAGAGCTTGAGCAGCTATCATAAGTTCAGTAGTTAAAATCCTTGCAGTGTTTTTAACAACTTCTCTTGCCTTTCTTGAACCCCAATTACCCATAGAAACAAAGTCTTCTTGATTTTCACAAGATGTTATAGAGTCAACACTTGCTGGGTGAGATAGTGTTTTGTTTTCAGATGCTAAAGCAGCTGCAGCATATTGAGTAATCATAAATCCTGAGTTAAGTCCTGGGTGTTTAACTAAAAATGAAGGCATTCCAGAAAGTGTAGTATTAACCATTCTTTCAATTCTTCTTTCAGAAATATTGCCAAGCTCAGAAACTGCAATTGCTAAAAAGTCAAAAGGTTGAGCCATTAGTTCTCCATGGAAATTACCTCCAGAAATTACTTTTCCATCATGAGTGATAATTGGGTTGTCAGTTGCAGAATTAAGTTCGATTTCAACTTTTTCTTTAACATATTCAAGAGTATCCTTAGAAGCTCCGTGAACTTGTGGCATACATCTAAATGTATAGGCATCTTGAACTCTAAGCTCAGCAGTGTGAGTTACATAAGTTGAGCCTTCAAGAATATTTCTTAAATTTTCAGCAGTTTTAAGTGAACCTGCATGTGGTCTAATTGTATGAAGTTCTTCCCAGAATGCATCAATAATTCCCCTTGAAGATTCACAAGACATAGCTCCTGCAATGTCAGCGATTTTAGAAAGTTGAAGTGCATCGTAAAGTGCAAGTGCTCCAGTTGCAGTAAGAACTGTAGTACCGTTGATTAATGCAAGACCTTCTTTTGCTGCAAGTGCAATTGGTTCAAGACCTGCTCTTTGCATAGCTTCTTTACCTGGAAGAAGTTCGCCTTCATAATAAGCTTTGCCAAGTCCAAGCATTGGTAGAACCATATGTGCAAGTGGAGCTAAGTCTCCTGATGCTCCAAGAGATCCTTTTTCAGGAATAAATGGAACAACATTTCTATTTAACATTTCAAGAAGTAATTCAACAGTAGAAAGTCTAATACCTGAAACTCCCTTTAACAATGAATTAATTCTAATAAGCATAACTGCTCTTACTTCGTCTTCAGGAAGTGGATTGCCAAATCCAGAAGCGTGAGTTCTAATAATATTTTCTTGAAGCTGAGCGGAATCTTCTTTAGAGATACTTACTCTTGAAAGAGAACCAAATCCTGTGTTTATTCCATATACTACTCTTTCTTCTTCTACAATTTCTTCAACGTATTTTCTTGATTTTTCTACATCAGCAATTGCTTTTTCGTCAATTTCAGCCTTTACATGATTTCTAGTTACGGCTACCAATTGTTCTAGGTCTAGATCATTACCTGTTAATACTACTTTGTTCATAATTGTACTTCCTTTCCTTTAATTGATTACATTTTACTTACTAATTCAAAAGAAAATATAAGATGAAAAATTATGTCATCCTTTGAAAAGCAGCTCCTATAAAAAATTTCCTCCCATAAGCAAATCTCATTTGTTTGCAAATGTTTTCTATCATGATTTTATTCCAAATATAAATCATTGTCAATAATTTTACCAAATTTTAAACTCTTTCATTTAAAAAAATACAATGTTTTATCTCTTTTTTTTAGTAATATGCTCCTCTGATTTCTAGCTTGAAACAATACTCAATCAATATTTATAATGAATATTTATATTTTAAAAAATAATTTAAAAAAAACTAAAATATTTTAGTAAATATTTTAGTTTGATTTATTTTAATCTATATATTGATTATTTTAATTTTAGCAAAATTATTGCAATAAAAAATGACCTAGCCTCCTAAGTCATCTTAATTAAAAGTTTTAAAGCACTTTTGCTAAAAAATTTTTAGTTCTTTCATTTTTTGGATTGCCAAAAACTTCTTCTGGGCTTCCTTCTTCAACGATGTATCCATCGTCCATGAATAAAATTCTATCGCCAACTTCTCTCGCAAATCCCATTTCATGAGTTACAACTACCATGGTCATCCCTTTTTTTGCAAGATCTTTCATTATATCGAGGACTTCTCCTACCATTTCTGGATCAAGAGCAGATGTGGGTTCGTCAAAAAGCATTACTTTTGGATTCATAGCAAGTGCCCTTGCAATTGCAATTCTTTGTTTTTGTCCACCAGATAAGGCTTTTGGATAGGAATCTCTTTTATCTGGAAGCCCAACACTTTCTAAAAGTTCCATCGCTTTTTTTTCTGCTTCATCTTTTTCAATTTTCTTGACAAGAGTTGGCGCAAGAGTTATGTTATCAATTATATTTAAGTTGTTAAATAGATTAAAGGATTGGAATACCATTCCCATTTCTTCACGTACTTTATTTATATTGATATTTTTTGAAGTAATTTCTTCATCATCGACAAAAATTTTGCCACCTGTTGGCTCCTCTAAAAGATTTAAACATCTAAGAAAAGTTGATTTGCCCGAACCTGATGGCCCTATTACAACTACTACTTCTCCATCTTCTATAACTTGATTTATTCCCTTTAGAACTTCAAGTTTTCCAAAGGATTTAGTCAAATTTTCTACCTTAATCATTTGCAAGTCTCCTTTCCAAAAGTCCCATTGCCTTAGACAAACTAAAGGTCATTATGAAATAAATGCAAGCTGTAAATATGAAAGGTCTTACAAGATCAAAGGTAGCCGAAGATATGCTTTTGCCTGCGTACATCAATTCTCCAACACCAACTGTGTAGGTTATTGAGGATTCTTTAATAAGAGTTATAAATTCATTTACAAGTGCAGGCAAGATATTTTTTATTGCTTGGGGCATTATTACATTGATCATCGCTTGTTTTTTATTAAGTCCAAGTGACCTTGCAGCTTCCATTTGTCCTGAGTCAACTGAAGATATTCCAGATCTTATAATTTCTGCAACATAGGCTGCTGAGTTTAAGCTTATTGATAATGCACATAAAAACATCGGTGCAGTTAAAAGTGTAAATTGTTCTGGTATTATTTTTTTAAGTCCAAAATAAACTATCATAATTTGCACTAACATTGGTGTACCTCTTACGATTTCTATATAGATGCTCGAAAGTATATTTAATATTTTTATTCTTGATATCTTCATTAGTGCAAGTATTATCCCTATGGTAAAACCTAAGAGAACGCCAATTATCGAAAGTTCAACTGTGGTTACTGCTCCCTTTAAATAGGTTGGAAGATATCTACTTGCGAAGGCAAATTGTTTTGCTATAATTTCCATATTATTCCTTTCTATTTTAAAAATAAAAATTCCCCACAAATGTAGGGAATATTTAATTACTATTTAATAGCTTCTTTGTTAGATAGTTCAATATACTCATCAAACCATTTTTCCATTTGGCCTGAATCTTTTAATCCTTTAACAATTTCATCAACGGCTTTTGTCAAATCGTCATTGCCTTTTTTTATGGCTACTGCAAAACCACTTTCATCTGGAATTCCTAAATTGTCTATAATAACAAGTCCATCTGTTATTGAAGCAAATTGTTTTGCTGGAAGTTCTGATAAGAAAGCTGCATCAATTGATTTGTTTTTAAGTTGTTCGATGATTACATTGTTTAAATCAAATCCCTTGCAGTTATCTCCAAACTTTTCTTCAGCAAATTTTTGTTGAAGTGTACCAAGTTGTGTACCAATAATTTTGCCCTCTAAATCGTCAAAAGTTTTGAATTTATCTTTGTTTTCTTCAGTTACTAGTAAAACTTGCTTTCCCTTTGAATATTCTTCAGAAAAGTCGACTTGTTTCTTTCTTTCTTCATCTGCACCCATTCCTGCAATAACCATGTCGACATCTCCAGCTTTAAGGGATCCAAGAAGTCCTTCAAAAGCCATGTTCTTTACCTCAAGTTCAACTCCTAGTGAATCGGCAATTGCTTGTGCAAGTGCAATGTCCACACCTTGATATTTTTCTGAACCATCTTGGTAAGATGTCCATTCCATTGGCGGAAAATCTGCTGAAGTTCCAAGAACTATTTTTCCCTTTTCTTTAATAGAATCAATTGTAGGTCCAGTAGTTGCCACTTCAACCTTTACTGCTTCCTTTGCTTCTTCCTTTTCTGAATCTTCTTTTTTTCCACAACCGAATAAAAATAAAGCTGCCATTGCTACAATCACAATATTAAAAATTTTCTTTTTCATAAGTCCTCCGATTTCATAAATATATTTAAAACTCTCGCTTTAATTTTAAAAAACATTATAACTCAAAAACTATTCAATTTCAATTGCTTTTATTGCTTTATTTAATTAAAATTCTAAAAGATCCTGTGCTGGAATATTTTCTATAGATTGAGTTGGATTTTCTTCTGCTGGTTTTTTCTCTTCTTTAGGTTTTTGTTTTGCCGGCGGACTTACCTCTTCTTTTTTAATTCTTGAATATTGATAAACTCCCCAACTTTCAAGCTCATCATCTGTTCCTATCCAAACTGGTGCACCTACATACATATTTGGAAACACATAGTTTTCTACATCGTAGTTAAACATTCTTATGCAGCCATTGGAATAATAGCCTCCAATTTGATTAGGTTTAATATTGCCGTGAATTCCATATCCATTTGCTCCAGTAATGTTTAAACCCATCCACCTTTCTCCTAGAGGATTGTTGGGATCATCCGCTTTTGCAGGTTGGTATTTTCCATTCATTCCACCCCACGCTGGGTTTTTGTGCATATTTTGAATTTTACCCTTAGCCGATGGAGTTGGTGTGGCATTTGTCCCCAAGGTTACGGGATATTTTCCAAGGGATTTATCCCCGATATACATAGTAAGAATTCTTCTTGATTTATTTATTGCAATCCATTTACCTTTTGTAGGTGGATTGGTAATCATGTCGTAAGCTTCATAATTTTCAGTATATAAAGCCTCCTTAGTCTTTTCATTAATTGTTCCAGTAATAGGCAAATTCATACTAGCTTGCCATCTTTTTAATTCATCTCTTTTTTCCACGCCACTTTTATTCATAAAATTATTTTGTCTAACAAAGCCCTTTGCAAATACAAAATTTGGCAATAGACTTGCAGCTAAAATAAAAATTCCTATTTTTTTAATTTTATTCAAATTAATCCTCCAATTTATTTTTTAAGAATTTTCCAGTATATGAATTTTTGCATTTTATAATTTCTTCAGGTGTTCCAGTGAATATAACTTCTCCTCCACCTTCACCGCCTTCAGGTCCAAGATCTATAATGTAGTCAGCACATTTAATTACATCTAAATTATGTTCAATTGTAATTACAGTGTTCCCTCTGTCTACAAGTTCCTCTAAAACTTTTATAAGCTTATTTATATCTTCAGAGTGAAGACCTGTCGTTGGCTCATCTAAAATGTAAAGAGTTCTGCCCGTAGCTTTTTTAGAAAGTTCTGTTGCAAGTTTAATTCTTTGTGCCTCTCCACCTGACAAAAGTGTAGAGCTTTGTCCAAGCTTAATATAGGATAATCCAACATCTCTTAGAGTTTCCAATTTTCGCAAAACTCTATCGTAATTTTGAAAATAGTCAATGGCTTCTTCCACAGTCATGTCAAGCACATCATAAATATTTTTGCCCTTGTACTTAACTTCAAGAGTTTCACGATTGTATCTCTTTCCGTTACAAACTTCACAAGGAACATACACATCGGATAAAAAGTGCATTTCAACTTTTAATATTCCATCACCCTTACAAGCTTCACATCTTCCACCCTTTACATTAAAGGAAAATCTTCCCTTTTTGTATCCACGAATCTTTGCTTCGTTAGTGTTTGCAAAAATATCTCTTATTATGTCAAAGGCACCAGTATATGTGGCAGGATTTGATCTCGGAGTTCTACCTATTGGAGATTGGTCTATGTCTACGACTTTGTCAATATTCTCCAATCCCTCGATTCTTTTGTGCTTTCCTGGTTTTATTCTCGATTTATTTATTTTTTGCGCAAGACTTTTATATAAAATTTCATTTATAAGTGAGGATTTACCTGAACCGGAAACTCCAGTTACGCAAATAAATTCACCAAGGGGAAATTCTACATCTATATTTTTTAAATTATTTTCACTTGCACCAATTACCTTTATTGATTTGCCCTTGGACTTTCTTCTCACCTTTGGAACTTCAATTTTCTTTCTCCCACTTAAATAGGCTCCAGTAATTGATTCCTCCACTTTCATAATTTCTTCAGCAGTCCCCTGTGCAACGACTCTTCCACCATTTACTCCTGCAAGTGGTCCAATATCCACTATTTCATCGGCGGCAAACATTGTGTCCTCGTCGTGTTCCACAACTATTAAAGTATTTCCTATATCTGTTAAATTTCTCAGTGATTCCAAAAGTTTTGCATTATCCCTTTGATGAAGTCCAATGCTTGGCTCATCGAGTACATAAATAACTCCCACGAGCTGTGAACCAATTTGTGTTGCTAGTCTAATTCTTTGAGCTTCTCCTCCAGAAAGAGTTCCCGCCATTCGTGAAAGTGATAAATATTCAAGACCAACATTTACCAAAAATTCAAGTCGTGATTTTATTTCCTTCAATAATTCTTCAGCAATGATCCTTTCGTTTTTTGTGAGTTTTAGCTCTTCAAAAAATTCCAATGCCTTGCTAATTGAAAGTTCTGTGAGTTCAAAAATATTTAATCCACCAACTTTTATGGCAAGAGAAGAATCTTTAAGTCTTGTTCCATGGCATTTTGGACAAGGCACTTCTTCCAAAAATTCATCTATTCTATCGAGCATTCTATCTGAGCTTGATTCTGTGTATCTTCTCTTTAAATTTTTTAAAATTCCTTCGAATCCTCCAGAATATTTTTTCTCTCCCGAAAAAAAGGAATTAAAAGAAAAACTTAATTTACCACTATAACCATTAAATATTGCATCTATAAATTCTTCTGGTGCATTTTTTATCGGTTCCTTAGTTGAAAATTTAAACTTTTTTGCAATTCCAGAAATTATTTCATAATAATATGTTCCCTTGGAATTTGAATAACAAGCAATGGCTCCTTCATCTATTGAAAGTTCCTTGTTTGGAATTACTAAATCCCTTGAAACTTCTTTAGAAAATCCTAGTCCCTTACACTCGTCGCAAGCACCAAGTGGCGAGTTAAAGGAAAAGGACCTTGGAGTAACTTCTTCTATTATAATGTTGCAATGAGGACAAGCAAATTTTGTTGAGAAAATTAAATCTTCTCCATCAATTACATTTATTTTTGCAATTCCATCGCTTAAATTCGTTGCAATTTCAAGTGAATCCGCAAGCCTAGACTCAATTTTTTCTTTTATAATTATTCTGTCGACAACAATATCTATGTCGTGGTTTTTGTTTTTATCCATGTCAAATTCTTCAGAAATATCATGCATTTCTCCATCGACAATTACTCTTAAAAAGCCTTCTTTTTTTATCTTTTCAAAAACTTTTTTATGTTGTCCCTTTCTATGTCTTACAACTGGTGAAAGAATTTGAATTTTAGTTCTTTCATCTAATTTCATAATTTCGTCTACCATTTGGTCAATTGTGTAGGAAGAAATTTCCCTGCCACATTTAGGGCAATAGGCATGTCCTACTCTTGCGTAGAGCAATCTTAGATAATCGTAAATTTCTGTAACTGTCCCTACTGTTGACCTTGGGTTTTTTGATGTCGTCTTTTGGTCAATGGAAATTGACGGACTCATTCCTTCAATATAATCCACTTCTGGTTTATCCATTTGTCCCAAAAATTGTCTCGCATAGGAAGACAGTGACTCAACATATCTCCTTTGACCTTCGGCATAAATTGTGTCAAAGGCAAGGGACGACTTTCCCGAGCCAGAAAGTCCAGTGAAAACTACAAATTTATTTCTCGGGATCTTTAAGTCAACATTTTTTAAATTATTGACTCTCGCTCCCTTTACTATTATTTCATCTTTCAATATAACACCTCATTAAAGAAGGGCAGTCTTTTTCTTTTCTTTTAAATCCTTTATCTTATCCCTAATTTCAGCAGCTTTTTCAAAGTCTAATTCCTCTGCCGCCCTATACATTTCAGGCTTTAAAGCATTGATCATTTCATCAATTTCATCTCTTGTAAATTCATTTTCTTGATCTTCAATACTTTTAAAGTCCACTACATCTTCTGCTGCAATAGTTGTATTTATTACTTCACGCACACTTTTTACTATTGTCTTTGGAGTAATGTTATGCTCCTTATTGTACTCCTCTTGGATTTTTCTTCTTCTAAAAGTTTCATCTATTGTTATCCTCATTGATTGAGTAATATTATCGGCATACATTATAACTTTTCCACCGGCATTTCTTGCAGCACGACCTGTGGTTTGAATAAGAGAAGTTACAGAGCGAAGAAAGCCTTCCTTGTCTGCATCAAGTATGCAAACTCTTGAAACTTCTGGTAGATCAAGTCCTTCTCTAAGAAGGTTAATTCCAACAAGGACATCCACCTTTCCAAGCCTTAAATCTCTTATAATTTTCATCCTCTCCAAAGTATCAATATCGGAGTGCATGTAGGTTACATTATACCCAATTTCTTTTAAATGTCTCGATAAATCTTCGGACATTCTCTTAGTTAGAGTTGTAATTAAAACTCTTTCCTCTCTCTCGATAGCTCCATTTATTTCATTTATTATGTCGTCAATTTGATTTTTTATCGGTCTAACTTCGATTAATGGATCGAGAAGTCCAGTAGGCCTAATGATTTGTTCTACTTGTTGTTCAGTGTGTTCAAGTTCATAAGGTCCAGGAGTTGCAGAAACATAGACACATTGATGCATCATTTCTTCAAATTCCTCAAACCTTAGAGGCCTATTGTCAAGAGCAGAGGGAAGCCTAAACCCATATTCTACAAGAGTTTGTTTACGAGATCTATCTCCGTTAAACATCCCTCTAATTTGTGGAATGGTTTGATGAGATTCATCTATTATAGTCAAAAAATCCTTTGGAAAATAGTCTATTAGCGTGTAAGGCCTTGAACCTGGAGCTCTGCCAGAAAGATGTCTAGAATAATTTTCTATTCCAGAGCAAAAGCCCATCTCAGAAAGCATCTCCAAGTCATATCTAGTCCTTTGTTCAAGTCTTTGAGCTTCCAAAAGTTTTTCTTGATCCTTTAAAACCCTTAATCTTTCTTCAAGCTCCTCTTCTATTGTTACAATTGCCCTCTTTACCTTCTCTTCTGAAGTAGCAAAGTGAGATGCTGGCGTGATATAGGCGTGATTTAAGTATGCAATCACTTGACCTGTTAAGGCATTTACTTCCGTAATTCTATCTATTTCATCGCCAAAAAATTCGATGCGAAGGGAGTTTTCAGATGAAGCTGCTGGGAAAATTTCTAAAATATCTCCTCGAACTCTAAAAGTTCCACGTTTAAATTCATAATCATTTCTCACATATTGAATGTCAACGAGTTTACTCATTACATCATTTCTATCCTTTATCATTCCCGGTCTAAGTGAAATGGCAAGTTTTTCGTAATCAATTGGATCTCCCAAACCATAGATACAGGAAACTGATGCTACAATAATTACATCCTTTCTCTCGAAAAGTGCCATAGTTGCAGAGTGACGAAGTTTATCTATCTCATCATTTATAGAAGAATCCTTCTCTATAAAAGTATCTGTTCCCGGCACATAGGCCTCTGGTTGATAATAATCATAGTAGGATACGAAAAATTCCACTGCATTCTCCGGAAAAAATTCCTTTAATTCAGAACAAAGTTGGTAGGCAAGAGTTTTGTTATGTGCAATTACAAGAGTTGGCTTTTGCACTTTTTCAATCACATTTGCCATGGTAAAAGTCTTGCCAGATCCAGTAACCCCCAAAAGATTTTGATGCTTGTATCCCTTTTTTATACCTTCCACTAATTTATCTATCGCCTGAGGCTGATCTCCCGTAGGCTTATAATCTGAATGAATTTTAAATTTCACTTAACCACCTTCTAAAAAGCAAAAATATTGGAGTCTGTCCTCTTTTCTGTTCCACCAATATATACATCATCCTTTTTCAAAATAATTTGTCCACGACCCATGTCTTTAAAATCACTTACTATATTTACATCATGTCCAAGTTTCTTTAGACCATCAATTATATCACTATCAAAGTCGCATTCAACATCTATTTTTTTATCATTAATCCACATAATTCTCGGTGCATCAAGTGCAGCTTGTGGATTTAAGTTAAAATCAATCATATTCATAAGGACTTGAACATGAGCTTGTGGCTGCATAAAAGCTCCCATTATTCCAAAAGCTCCAAGAGCCTTTCCATCCCTTGTCAAAAATCCCGGTATAATCGTGTGATAAGGAAGCTTTCCTCCTTCAAGGGAGTTCGCAAGCCCCTCTTCAAAATAAAAGTTTTCAATGCGATTATTTAGTGCAATGCCAGTTTTTGGCACAACTATCCCTGAACCAAAATCAGAATAATTTGACTGAATCATGGATACCATGTTTCCAAATTTATCCGCAGTTGCAAAATAAACTGTATCCGATGATTTTATGGCATAGGACTTTGGCAGAATTGCAAAATCTTCTATATCCTTTCGCCTTTTTTCTGCATATTCATCTGATAAAAGCTCCTCTATTTTTATCTTCATAAAGTCCTTATCTGCCACAAAAGTTTTTGCATCAGTTAAAGATAGCTTTATTGCCTCAATGACTTTATGAATAGTTGACACATCGCTTCTATCTTTTATTTCCATTTTACTTAAAATATTTAGTGCCATTAAAACAGAAATTCCATGACCATTTGGAGGTATCTCCCATACATCTATACCCTTGTAATTTGTAGAAATTGGATCTACATATTTAGGCTCAAAATTTTTTAAGTCTTCTGCATTTAAAAAACCTCCAAGTCTTTCTACTTCCTGCGAAATTTTTTCTGCAATACTTCCCTTGTAAAAGGAATCTCCCCTTGTGTCGCAAATTTCTCTCAAAGTTTCTGCCATGTCAGGACACTTAAATACTTCTCCCGCCTTTGGTGCTCTTTTATCTATTGTAAAAGTTCTAAAAAATTCATCAAACTCATCTCTAGCTATTTTTTTATATTTTTCTACACTTTCTTCCCAAAGCTTGGCAATTTGTGGAGTAACTGCAAATCCTTCTTCAGCGTAAGAAATTGCAGGCTCAAAAATTTTTTCAATTGGCATTGTTGCAAAATCTCTATAAAGTTTCATTGCACCTCCAATTAGTCCTGGCGTGTTAATTACATTTACGCCACAACTTGGCATTTTAAGATGTCCTTTGTTTTTCAATGCTTTAATTGAAATACTCTTTGGACTTCTACCACTTGCATTCATTGCATAAAGTTTGCCCTCAAAATAAATAATTGCAAACATATCTGAACCAAGACCATTGCCTGTTGGTTCAACGACTGGTAGAGTCATAGAAATTGCCAAGGCGGCGTCAATTGCATTTCCGCCATTAAGTAAAATTTTTGCACCAGCACTTGTGGCATAGGGAGATGATGTAGCCACCATTCCATTTTTCCCAAAAATTACTCTTCTAGTTGAAGGATGTGGATAATCATTATAATCAAATTTCATTTTTTACCTCATTTATTTTATACAAAAGAAAATTTACAACTTTCTATTATAAATATTTAACTAAAGATAATTCTATAATTAAACATAAAATAATTCAACTTTTACATCTTTACAAAAGCACCAATAATTTTTAATAAAAAAAGGCATAGATGCTTTGATCCATACCTTTAATCTTTGAGATTTAGTTAAAAGGAAAATTTTTCCCTTAAAAATTAATTTTATGATAGTACTACTGCGCCAATAACTCCTCCAATAACTAGGAATACGTCAAAGGCTATAAATGTTGGCACGCAAGTGTCCCAAATGTGATCGTGTTGACCGTCTGCATTAAGTCCTGAAGTAGGTCCCATAGTTGAGTCTGAAGCTGGTGAACCTGCATCTCCAAGAGCTGCTGCTATACCTATTAATAAGATGATAGCTGACTTACTAAATCCTAATTGTTGTGCCAATGGAACGTAAATTGCTGCAACTACAGGAATAGTTCCAAAGGAAGTACCAATACCCATAGTAATTACAAGACCAATTGCTAAAAGAACTATCGCTGAAACTACAAGGGATGCACCTTCCATTAGTACAGCTGTATCGTTTACTAAGTGAACTACTGCACCTGATGTATTAAGAACATTTGCATATCCACCTGCAATTAACATTACAAAAGCAATGAACGCCATTAAATCAAGTCCGCCATTAACCATTTCGTCAATCTCTTTCCATTTAATAGAACGAGTGATTAGTAAAAAGATAATTCCAACTAAAGCTGAGAATGGCAAATTAGTAGTTATAATTTGTACAATAAGCATTGCAAGAGCAGCTACAAGAGCACCCCAAGCTTGTGGTGTCATGTGAACTTCTGCATCTAGTGGAACAACGCCAGGAATTTCTACATCCTTATATTCTCTGTCCTTTCCATAGAGAGCAAATACAACAAAAATTAAACCAACTAACATTGAAAGTCCGCCGATCCACATTACCTTTTGTGTTTCTGCTACAGTTGTAGGCATGCCTGCATCTGTCATATTTGACGCAATGATTTTGTGGAATATAAGTCCAAAACCTGCTGGAATAGAAATATAAGGTGCCTTTAATCCAAAGCAAAGAGCTGATGCAACAGCACGTCTATCAATCTTTAACTTATTCATAAGTCCTAGAAGTGGTGGAATTAGAATAGGTATAAAAGAAATGTGCACTGGTAAAAGGTTTTGAGAAAAAATAGATATAAATGCTATCAAGAAAATTAAATAAAATTTGTTTTTTCCTACAATTTTAGAAACTTTTTGAGCAAGTATAGTTATAAGCCCTGATTTCCCAATTGCATAAGCAAACATACCTATCAGTATATAGGCAAGTGCCGTTTCTGCCATTGAACCCATGCCGCCGATGATAGTACTTATAATACCTTCACCTTCAGTGCCAAAACCTGGTAGACCGCCTAAAATATTTGCTTGCCAAGTTCCTTGTTCAAAAACCCATATTGGCATTCCTGCAGTAAGACCTGCCACAATACCTGCAACAAGTAAAGAAAGTAGTACATTTAATTTAAACATACATAGTACTACAAGTAGTAATACGGATACTACTACGGGGTTAAATAATAACATATTATTCCTCCTTATTGAAAATGTTTTCTTTATTTTCTCATATTAATTTATTTTTGTCAATGCGTTGATTTAATTTTATAAAAAATATTCTATAGTACCGTATATATTAGGTATTTGTTTACTACGATAATTTGTTATCTAGTATTCTATTTCTAACATTCTTTATGCTTATAGATAGCTTTTAAATTACTCCTTTTTATAAATGAATATATTTCTACAAGGATTTTAATATTCATAATTATTAATAGTACATTTCCTTGAGGCTTGATTTATAAAGCTTCACTAATTTTATTAAGTTCCTTTAAAATATTTAAGGGAGTTTAAAATTTTCGACAAAAAAAAGGGTTCTATAATAAATAGTGTTGGTGAGAAATCATCAGCACTATTTTTGTATGGAAATGTATAAAAAATAGACATAGAAATCACATTCCTATAAAATATAGTTGCAACCAAATACCAAGGAGTGATTC
>NZ_JABDSR010000016.1 GCF_012976305.1 Peptoniphilus faecalis | reverse complement strand
ATTTAGAAAAGATTAAGAATACTTTAAATACTAATTACAACAATGGAAAGGTTGAAGGTATTAACAACAAGATCAAAGTTATTAAAAGAATTTCTTACGGTTACCGTTCTTTTGATAATTTTAGATTGAGAATTTTTTTATGTTTTTACCATAAAAAAATATATGGTTTAAGCCATAAGACATAAACCATATATCATTAATTTTTATTCACCAACACTATTTGACAAAGAACCAATATAAAAGTCATAGAAATATGGCTTTTATTTTTTTGCGAATTTTATGTTAAAAAATAAAATTTTAAACTCCTTTGCTATAGAAATATAAGATTTGCAATGTATTAAAAATTTAACACAAACTTTGAATTTTTTTTACTTTTATATAATAGAATAATACTCAGGAGATTATATGAATAACCAAAAAAAACTTGAAGAAATCATCGCTTTCTTAAATGAAAACACGAGATTTAAAGAAACAAAAAATTTCATACAACACGGAAATACTTCTGTCTATTATCACGTTATTTCTGTTGCAAAAAAATCAATTGAAATTGTAGAAAAATACAATTTAAATGTGGACATGGACTCCCTTATAAGGGGTGCCCTACTTCACGATTACTTTCTATACGATTGGCATGATGGCAAGAAAGAACGCTGGATCCATGGTTTCACTCATCCAATGAAGGCATACTTAAATGCAAAGAGTGAATTAAAGATAAATAGAATTGAAAAGGACATTATAATCAAGCACATGTTTCCTCTAACTATTCTTCCGCCAAAGTATTTGGAATCTTGGATTGTAACTTATTCTGACAAATATGTTTCCATAGTGGAAACTGTTAGGAGAAAATCTATGAAAGTGGGTTTTGAAAATTTATGAAAATTGCAGAACTATACCTAATATTTTTTATCTACTCCTTTATAGGTTGGTTGTGGGAAAGTTTCCCTTGTTCCAAAATTGAGCTAGATAAAATTTATAACAGAGGCTTTTTAATTGGTCCTTTTTGTCCAATCTATGGCATTGGTGCAACTGTATCCTATTTAATATTAAAAAACTTTGACTCAAGCTTTTACATTTTTATTTATTCTGCACTTTTGTCCTGCACAATTGAGTATGTCATTGGTTACTTATTGGAAAGATTTTTTCACCAAAGATGGTGGGATTACGGTGCCTATCCTTTTCAAATTAAAAGAAGAGTGTGTCTTTACGGTTTAATAGTTTTTGGAATGGCAAATATAATTATTGTAAAATACTTAACACCAGTTATGTTATTATTTTTCTCTGCAGCTGAAGATAAAATTATTAATTCAGTAGCCTTTTTATTAACTTTCATCTTCGTAATAGATCTTCTTTTAACTCTAAACAATTTGCTTGGGCTTTCAAAGAGCCTCGACAAGATTTATTGTGCATTAGATGCGAGAAGCAAAATTTATTTTAATTATTTAAATGAATCTGACAGGATTTCAAATTTAAAATTAATGTCGGAGTCAAAAAAGTTTAAAGTAAAATTCGAAAACTTCAATTCAAATTTAAAGGAACGTGAAGAAATTTTAAAGAAAATCGATTATACAAAAATAAAAGACCTTTTTAGTGATAATTTTTAATCACAAAGGTCTTTTTTATAGTTTATAATTATCTTCTCACAGTTGCATCTATTGGATCAATTGTTATAATATCTCCTGTTTTTATCTTTTCTGTGATGTTTTTTACACCAACAATTGCAGTTTTGCCAAGAGAAATTGCCGCTACAGCCCCATTTGATGTAAAACCTGCTTCTTCTGTAATAAATCCTGAAGACTTTTCCATATAAGAAATCATTCTGCCATCAGTTCCATTGCAGACTATTATGTCCTTAGTTTTAAAGTTTTTTTCTAAATCTTCAATTCTATTAGCTACAACTGCTCGTGCCTTCTTTTTCTTTTTCCCAAGGGCAGTTCCTCGTCCCAAAATTTCTGAAACATTTTCGATCTTCAATAAATTTGTGGAACCAGCAATGCCTGCCGGTACTCCTGCTGTCAACACAACTAAGTCGCCAGATTTTATAAATCCCTTTGCAACTGCTACATCAATGGATGCATCTATTAAATTGTCCGTGTCTTTGAAGTTCAAAACTTTTACTGGCATAATGCCCCACACAATGCTCAATTGATTTTTAATTTTTTCGAAGGGTGTTGATGCGATTATTGGCGTCTCTGGTCTAAATTTTGCAATAGCTCTCGAAGTATTCCCTGAAGTTGTAGCAGTAATAATTGCCTCTGCGTGAAGATCTCTTGCAATTACACAGGCACTCTTGCCAATGGAGTTAGTCATGGAATTTTCCACATCTCTTATTCTGTTTTTCAAAATTTCGTCGTGATCAATTGTCTTTTCTGTGTACTCCAAAATTTTTCTCATTGTAACAACAGCTTCAATGGGATATTTTCCACTTGCAGTTTCTCCAGAAAGCATAACTGCACTTGTTCCATCTAAGACTGCATTTGCAACATCATTTGTCTCTGCACGAGTTGGCCTTGGATTTCTAATCATGGAATCAAGCATTTGCGTGGCAGTAATTACAGTTTTGCCGACGATATTGCATTTTTTTATAATTTCTTTTTGCACAATTGGAACGGCTTCTGTTTCAATTTCTACGCCAAGATCTCCCCTTGCCACCATTATCCCGTCAGAAACTTCGATTATTTCGTCGATTAATTCTACCGCCCTTTGGGATTCAATTTTTGAAATAATTTTTGTAGTGTAATCTTTTTCCTCTTCTAGAACCCTTCTTATTGCAAGTACATCTTCTCTACTTCTAATAAAAGATGCTGCAATAAAGTCAATATCTTCCCTTATTCCAAATTTTATATCTTCAATATCTCTTTCTGTTAGAGCAGGAAGATTTAAATTTGCTCCCGGCACATTTACTCCCTTGTGAGATGAAATTGCTCCAGAGTTTTTTACTTCTGTAATAATTTCTTCGCCTTGAATTTTTTTTACCTGTAGCTCCACAAGTCCGTCGTCAATTAATATTTTTTCGCCCTCTTTTAAATCCTTGTAAAGCTCCTTGTAGGAAATACTTGCAATCTTTTTGTCGCCTAATAGATCCTTTGTAGTTAAAATAAATTCATCGCCTGATTCTAGGCTTACTTCTCCATCTATATCGCCTAGTCTAATTTCTGGTCCCTTTGTGTCAAGCATTATTCCAATGGGAAGATCCATTTCTCGCCTTATTTTTTTTATTCTGTCAATTTTTATTTTATGTTCTTCGTGGCTTCCGTGAGAAAAATTTAATCTCGCTACATTTACGCCTTCTGTGAATAATTTTTTTAAAATCTCTTCACTTTCACTTGAAGGTCCAATTGTAGCAACAATCTTTGTCCTTTTCATATTCACCTCATATTGAAACTATTTTTAGTATATCCAGTAGATCATGTCTAAAAACTTTTTTTATTTTAAAAATTTCCTCAAAACTCATTTTTATTGCAATTCCATCTTTAAAACCAAGGGCAAGAGAATTTCCAAGTTTTGCTTCTTTTACTGCCAAGTATCCAAGTTCTGATGCCAAAATTCTATCGAAAATACTTGGTGCTCCCCCTCTTTGGATGTAACCAAGAACAGTTACCCTTGTATCTATGCCCGTAAATTTTTCAAACTCTTTTGCAAAATCAAAAGCCGATCCACAGCCTTCAGCCATAATAATTATGTGATGCTTTTTGCCTCTGTTCTTTCCCATAATTGCCTTCTCTGCAATTTCATTCATATCTAGAGGTATTTCTGGCACAATAATTGATTCTGCACCAGAAGAAACTCCAGAATAAAGTGCGATATCGCCGCATTCTCTTCCCATTACTTCAACTATATTTGCACGACAATGTGCTTCTGTGGTGTCTCTAATATGACTTATCGCTTCAGTTACAGTTTCCACTGCGGTCATGAATCCAATAGTAAAATCCGTATAGGCAAGATCATTGTCAATAGAACAAGGAATTCCAATTACATTTATTCCACGATCTCTTAACATCTTTGCCCCTCTTAAACTCCCATCTCCTCCAAGTACAATAAGTGCATCTATTTCAAAAATTTTTAGAGAATTTATCGCCTTCTCCAAACCTTCTTCAGTCATAAATCTTTCAGACCTTGAAGTTGATAAAATTGTTCCTCCCCTTTGAATGATGTCGGCAACTGAAGACTGAACTAATTTTTCAAATTTTGCATCAATTAAACCTTCATAACCTCCACTTATGCCAAAAACTTCTATACCCTCGTAAATACAAGTCCTAGTAACTGCTCTTATTGTGGCATTCATGCCAGGAGCATCGCCTCCACTTGTTAAAATTGCAATTCTCATACACACCTACTTTAAAATAATTTTCTCTCTGCTCTTAGTATACACTGCCAATTTATTTTGAATCTCATCAAAGGATGTAGAATCAACCCACATGTTTGAATCAGTTCCAAAGGCTCTTCTGCTTTTTTCTTCAAAAAATATTACTGGAGTGTTACCTTCATAATCCCTTAATATTTTTTTTATTTCGCCTACATTTTCATTTTTTATGGAATCAACGGAAATATATAATTTATCTTTAGTCGGCATCTTTATCTTTGAGATGCTGTCCACTAAAATTTTTGGCTCTTCAACTTCTGATTCTTGGAAATGTCCTTCAACAAAAACTACATTTTCATCTTCGATTAAATCCCTGTATTTTGAAAAAACATTTGGGAAAATTACAAGTTCAATTGTGCCAAAGAGGTCTTCTAAAGCTGCAAAAGCCATCATCTTGTTGTTCTTTGTAATCATAGTCTTTTTTGATTTTAAAATTCCGCCAACTTTTACTTTACTTGATTTCAAAAGATTTTCTCTATACTTTTCAAAAATTTGATTTGTATTAATATTTGTGTTCTTCTCAATTAATTCTCTATAAGGATCAAGAGGATGACCGGAAATATACATTCCTATAACTTCCTTTTCCATGTCGAGTTTATCCTTTTGCTTAAAATCTTTTAGCTCAGGAAGATCCTCACTCACCTTTGTGTTTTCAAAAATAGAAAATTGTCCAAGTACATTGTTTTTCGCCGTGCTTGATGAAGAGGAGAGTACCGATTCATAAATTGCAAGGTACTGCGCTCTATTGCCTTCAAAGTCATCCATAGCACCACATCTTATTAATGACTCCACAGCTCTTTTGTTTAACACTGATTTGTCAATTGCATTGATTCTATCTACGAAGTCTTTAAGTGATTTATATTCGCCCTTTTCACGTCCCTTAACTATTACATCTATTAAACTGTTTCCCACATTTTTTACTGCCTTTAGTCCAAACCTAATTTTATTATTTTCAACAGTGAAATTCTTGAAAGAATAATTTATATTAGGTGGCAAAATTTCTATTCCCAGTCTTTTTATTTCTTCAATGTAAAGGCTAACTTGCTTTATATCATTTGTATAAGTTGAGATTTGTGCTGCCATAAATTCCCTTGGATAATAATATTTTAGCCAAGCAGTCCTATAAGCAACCACTGAATATGCAACTGAGTGAGATTTGTTAAAGGCATAATCTGCAAAATCTATTATTAAATCATAAATTTCATTTGCAGATTTTTCATCAACGCCATTTGCAATCGCACCGCAAACTCCTTCTTTTTCGTTGCCATAAATAAAGTTTTGCCTTTCCTCTTCCATTACCTTCATTTTTTTCTTAGAAATAGCACGTCTTACAATGTCGGCTCTACCTAGTGAATATCCGCCAATTTGTTGTACAATTTGCATTACCTGTTCTTGATAAACTATACAACCATAAGTGGATTTTAGTATTGGCTCAAGTTTTGGGTGAATGTAAGAAATTTTGCTCTTGTCGTGTTTTGATGCCACGAATTTTGGAATTTGCTTCATTGGTCCTGGTCTAAAAAGCGCATTTGCTGCAACTAAATCAGAAAATTCATCAGGTTTTAATTCCTTTAAAAAAGCTCTCATGCCACTTGATTCAAATTGAAAAACGCCAAGAGTTTCCGATTTTGCAAACATCTCTAACACATTTGAGTCTTTATAATCTAGTTTTTCAAAGGAAATAGTCCTACCTTCATTTTCTTTTATTAAATTTATCGCATCTCTTATTACAGTCAAAGTTCTTAATCCCAAGAAGTCCATCTTTAATAGACCTAACTCTTCAAGCTCAATCATGTTAAATTGAGTTGCAATTATTTTGTCGTTTCGAGTTAGAGGAACATATTCAGTAAGTTCATCCTTTGAAATTACGACTCCAGCTGCATGAGTGGAAGTATGCCTTGGTAGACCTTCTAGCTTTAATGCCATGTCGATTAAAACTCTTGAATCCTCTTCACTTTCGTAAATTTCCTTAAATGTTTCAGAAATTTCCAGTGCCTTATCTATTGTCATATTTAATGCTTGTGGAACTTGTTTTGCAATATAGTCCACCTTTGCATAGCTCATGTCGAGGGCACGCCCCACATCCCTTATAGCATTTCTTGCAGCCATAGTTCCAAAAGTTACAATTTGTGCAACATGGGATTCCCCATACTTTCTATTTACATACTCAATAACTTCTTCACGTCTTTCATAACAAAAGTCGATATCAATATCTGGCATGGAAACTCTCTCTGGATTTAAAAATCTTTCAAATAGAAGATCAAACTCTAGTGGATCCACATCTGTTATTCCAAGGCAATAAGAAATCATGCTACCTGCGGCTGAGCCTCTTCCCGGTCCAACCTGAATTTCATGTTTTCGTGCATATCTAATAAAATCCCATACTATTAAAAAATAATCCACATAACCCATGTTTTTTATTGTATTAAATTCAAATTCAAACCTTTTTTTTATTTCCTCTGTTATATTTTCGTAGCGAGAATACATCCCTTCGACTGCAAGCTTTTTTAAGTACTCTTCGTGAGTGTATTCACTAGGCACATTAAATTCGGGAAGATGGAGGTCGTGGAATTTTATTTCAACATTGCATCTATTGGCGATTTTTACTGTATTCTCAAGTGCAGACCTGTTTTCAGGGAAAAGTGCTGCCATTTCATCAGGTGATTTTAAATAAAATTCATCTGATGGGAATTTCATTCGATCTTCTTCATTAATTGTCTTTCCAGTTTGAATGCATAAAAGCACATCGTGACTCTTTGCATCATCTTTATCTAGGTAGTGAACATCATTTGAAGCAATAAGAGGAATATCTAGCTCCTCTGATATTTTCACAAGTTCACGGTTTACTCGAGCTTGCTCTGGCATTCCATGGTCTTGAAGTTCCAAGAAAAAATTATTTTCGCCAAAAATTTCTCTGTACTCCATTGCAGCAGATTTTGCAGCTTCCAAATTTCTGTCTAAAATAAATCTTTGAACTTCGCCTCCAAGGCAAGCTGAAGTTGCAATTACACCCTTGGAATATTTTTTTAAAACACCCTTGTCAACCCTTGGCTTGTAATAATATCCATCAACAAACCCAATGGAGACGATTTTCATAATATTTTTAAAACCCTCATTATTTTCTGCCAAAAGTATCAAGTGGTATCTCTTGTTGGACTTATCCTTAATATTCAAATCTTTTTCTGAGATATAAACCTCACAGCCCAAAATTGGTTTTATGCCCACATCTTTACAAGCTTTATAAAAGGCAATGGCACCATACATATTTCCGTGATCAGTTAAGGCAACGGCATCCATTCCCAAATCCTTTACCCTCTTTGGCAAAAGACTTATTCTTGTGGAACCATCAAGAAGAGAATACTCGCTGTGCAAATGCAAATGCACAAATTTATTCATAAAATCATCCTTTAATCTTTATACAAACATCAAATTATTTTAAAAAATTATCTAACTATATTTTATCAAAACCTTAGTTTAATTAAAAGGATATGAAAAAGGTTCTATAGTATAGTGCCAATAATTTATCAACAAAAATATTTTACAAATTGCCGAATTTTCTTGTACTTTACTTATTTTTTCATCAATACTGTTTAACAATTTGTATTCTTAGTCAAATAAATTCTAATGCACATCTCTCTTTGCATCCTTACACTTTGTTCGCAGTCTAAAGCTGTATCTTACTACCCATAACTCACTATCCTTAGAGTATAAAAACCCCTGAAGATATTATCTCCAAGGCTTATTTCATTATTCTTTTTCTATTATAACTATACTACAATTACTTACTTTCATTCTTTCAACTTTACTCTCCTTGACTTTTTAGAGGATAATGGAAAGATTGTTCTTATTCCAGTTGCCATTTATCCAAAGCATATCATGAAAAATTTAAAATCTGAAGTTAAAGAAATTAAAGAATCTATAAAAATAGAAAACAGTCTGTCTTTAATTCTATTGATTCTATCTTTATGGTCTAGGCAATAAACCATATCACTTTTATCTACCAACACTATTTGACAAAGAACCAAAAAAAAGAGTTTCGCCAAAGCAAAACTCTAAAAAGCATATTAAAGATTTATAAATTCTTTTTCAACTATGTGAGATAATCTCTCAACGGCTTCTTCTTCGTCAGCACCTTCAGCTTCAATGATAATCTCTTCACCACTAAAAGCTCCAAGAGACATAATTCCAATTATACTCTTGCCATTAACCCTGTCGCCATGCGCTTCTAAATTTATGTCAGAAGCAAATTTATTTGCTTCTCTCACAAAAAGTGCAGCCGCTCTTGCGTGAAGCCCTTCGCTATTATTAAGTACAACCTTTTTATTTATCATTTCATACACCCCTCAAATTGTTAGCAATTTTTCTAAGTTTTTTAAATCTATAATTAACAGTGGACTTTGAGACTTTAGGATCTATTGAATTAGCAATGTCATTTAAACTCATGGACCTATTATTAAGTCTTAATGTTGCAACCTTTTTAAGATCATCATCTATATTCTCCAAACCAATTTCTCTATCAATTAATTTAATGTCCTCCACTTGATCATAGGATGATTTAACAGTTTTATTTAAATTTGCAGTTTCGCAATTTACAATTCTGTTGACATTATTTCTCATTTCTTTTATAACCCTAATGTTTTCGTATTTCAAAACAGAGTTATAAGCACCAATAAGAGATAGAATATCCGAAATTTGTTCAGAATCCTTAATGTAGACTATGTATTTTTCCTTTCTCATAATAATCTTTGAAGTGAATCCAAATTCATTAATTACATCCATCAAAAAATATGCATTAGATTCGTTTTCAGAAACAAATTCCAAATGATATCCTTTTTTTGGATCTGTAATAGAACCTGCACCCAAAAAAGCACCGCGTATATATGCCTTCTTCTCATTCACAGTTTTTATGAGATCAGTGGGCACATAACTAATCATAAATACGCTTGCACCTTTTATATATTTTAACTCATCAAGCAATAACCTGCAAGACTCATCTTGAGAGATATATATAATAAATACATTTTTTTTAAGCTGAGTGGATTTTGCATTTTTTACTTCCACATCAAAGCCAAAAGATCTTCTCAAAAAAGTAAAAACTCTTCTAGCCACTGATGCATTTTCTGTTATATACTCCATAGAAATCTTATTGTTTTTAAAATTTAAAACTCCACACATTGGCGTTATACCTGCAAGTTCAGAAAGAATGATTTCATAATTGTCAACTTTTATCTTCGCAACCTCATTCTTGACTTCAGATGAAAAGCTCATGACTTCACCTCACTATTGAAATAACTTTATTTTATTATAACAGATTTATAAAATTATATTTAATTATAGAGGATTAATTCTATATTTTTTTTAATTTACAAAAACTTAATAAAAGAAAAACCTGAATGAGACTAGCTAAACTTTATTAGAATTTCTCAACACAGGTTTTTTAATTATAAATTAAAACTTATTAAATTTCAATAATTATTTAGTTTTATTTTCTACTTTAGCATTTTCCTTTTCTACAGTTTTATTTTCTGCCTTGGCATTTTCTTTTCCTGTAGTCTTGTTGTCTGCATTTGTCTTTGTATTTTCTGCACTATTAGCTTTTGAATTTTCTTCTTTTTCTATTTTTCCAAAGTTTTTAAATTCATCAGGAAGTTCAACTTCTTTTTTAGTATTAACATAAACTTTTATTTTTGCATCTTTCTTAACCTTATCTACATATTCTTTAAATTTTTCTTGTTGAAGTGTAGCCTTAACTTGATCTTTTACTGCGTCAAATTCAAGGGGAGTTTTTTCATCAAGTTTAATAATATGGTAGCCAAATTGAGTTTTAATTGGTTCAGAAATATCTCCTGCCTTCATCTTTGCAATTTCTTCGTCAAATTCTTTTACCATTTGACCACTTGTAAATTCGCCAAGTGATCCTCCATTTTTAGCACTTCCAGTATCCTTTGAATTTTCTTTTGCCACTTTAGCAAAATCTTCTCCCTTTAGGATTTGTTTTCTAAGAACATTAGCTTCTTTTAAATCATTAACTAAAATGTGAGATGCCTTAGCTTTAAAGTATTTATCTTTGTTGTCTTCATAATATTTTTTAACTTCATCATCACTTGGAGTTAATTCTTTAGTTTTTTCTTGAGTCCATTTTCCCACTAACATTTGATTTTTCATATTTTCAGCAACGTAATCTCTTGGGAGTCCATTTTGTTTTAAAAATGTATCAAAAGCTTCTTTTCCACCAAGTTGTGTTTCAATTTCATTAATCTTTTCATTAACTTCATCATCACTTACTGTTATTTTTGATTTTTCAGCATCTTGCTTTAATGCTTCAGTAGTAGTTAAGTCAGTAATAGCTTGTTCTCTTAAAAGTTCATCAGTAGATTTTTGACCATCTTCTTTATTTTTAAGAATTTCTTCGCCATACATTGAAGTAAGTTGATTTACTCTTGCTGCATAAGATTTATAATATGCTTCCATTGGAATATCAACTCCGCCAACATTTGCTGCTACTCCTTTTTTTGCACCACAAGCTACTAGTGAACTTGCAAGTGTAATAGCCACTGCTATTTTACCTAATTTTTTAAAATTCATATTTCTCTCCTCATTTATATTTTAAATTAATAGTTTTATTATACACTACTTTTTAGATGATTTTGTGTCCTTTTTGTGTAAATGCAAAATAGTTACAAGTTTCTTTAACTCATCAAGGGGATATTTTAAATTGGTTAAAATAATCTCATTTTCATCTCCCATGGAATAGGAAATATTTTTAAATTCATTGTTGAGCTCCATGATTGCTTCAAGGGAAACTTCGCTTTCAACTTTTATTCTGTACTCGCCATTTTTTTCTATAATGGACTTTATATTTGCCTTTTGTGCCTTATTCTTCAAAAGTGCAATGTCCATTAAATTTGAAACTTCATCTGGAAAATCAGAAAATCTGTCGATTAATTCTTCAACTAAATCTGAATAAGCATCTTCATTATCAATTACGGAAATCTTTTTGTAAATTTCAAGCCTTGTTTTATCGTCTTCAATGTATTCCTTCGGTATAAAGGAATCTAATTTTAAATCAATTGTCGTGTCAATTTTTTCTTCCACTTCAAGCCCTCTCAACTTCATAATTGCTTCTCTTAAATACTTCATATAAAGGTCGTAACCAATTTTTTCCATATGACCCGATTGCCTTGAGCCCAATATTGAACCTGAGCCCCTTATTTCCAAATCTCTTTCTGCAATTTTATGCCCAGAGCCAAATTCTGTAAATTCCTTTATAGCTTGAAGCCTCTTTTGTGCAACTTCAGAAATTGATGAAGATCTATCGTAGGTAAAATATGCATAGGCAATTCTAGAGGACCTTCCAATTCTTCCACGAAGCTGATAAAGTTGTGAAAGTCCAAGGCGATTTGAGTCTGTAATTATCATTGTATTTGCATTTTGAACGTCCATTCCCGTTTCTATAATAGTCGAGCATACTAAAACATCTATATTGCCCTCTATAAAATCAATCATTGTATCTTCTAAGGCTTTTTCACTCATCTGACCATTTGCCATAGCAAAAGTTGCCTCTGGCACAAGTTTTCTAAGCTCTAATAATTTACTTTCCATATTTGAAACTTTATTGTATAAAAAGTAAACTTGTCCCCCTCTTTCAATTTCTTTTAAAATTGCTTCTCTAACCATTAAATTGTTGTATTCCAAGACATAAGTCTCAACGGGAAATCTCTCCTCAGGTGGCTCTTCAATTATAGACATATCCCTTATTCCAATCATGGACATTTGTAGCGTTCTAGGTATTGGAGTTGCAGTAAGAGTAAGTGTATCCACATTTTCCTTTAGCATTCTAAGCTTTTCTTTGTGTCGAACTCCAAATCTTTGCTCTTCATCTATTATCAAAAGTCCCAAGTCCTTAAAATGTACATCCTTTGATAAAAGCCTATGAGTTCCCACTATAATGTCAATATTTCCATTTTTTAAGCCTTCAAGATCTGCTTTTTGATCTTTTTTACTTCTAAATCTCGACAAAAGTCCAACGCCCACTGGAAAATTTTTAAATCTCTCTTTAATTGTATTGTAATGTTGTTGTGCTAAAATTGTAGTAGGTACAAGTAAGGCAACTTGTTTTCCATCGAGTATTGCCTTAAAGGCAGCTCGAAGTGCTACCTCAGTCTTGCCATAACCAACATCTGCACAAAGAAGTCTATCCATGGGAACTGGCTTTTCCATATCTTTTTTAATTTCTTCAGAAGAAGTTAGCTGCCCACTTGTCTCTTCGTAAATAAATGCATCTTCAAACTCTCTTTGATACTGACTGTCTTCGCTAAAGGCATAGCCCTTAGTGTTTTCACGAGTTGCATAGAGTTTTATTAACTCCTCTGCCATGTCGTCAATGGATTTTTTTGCGTGAGCTTTTTTCTTTTTCCACTCAAGAGAATTTAATTTATTTACTTTTGGTGCTCTTTTGCCCTCTTGCACATATTTATAAATCGAGTCTAAAGACTCAATTGGCAAAAATAATTTATCCTCTCCACCATATTCTATGACGATGTAATCCCTTTGTATTCCCGATACCGAAAGTCTTGTCGTGCCAATATACTTGCCAACGCCATGGGCCTCGTGAACTACATAATCGCCAATTTTTAAATCCTCAAAGTTAAGGGATTTTTTCTTAGAAACCTTAGCTTTTTTCTTTTTAGAAAATGTTCCATAAATTTCAGAATAATTTATAAAAACTGTTTTTGAATCAGAAAATTCAATTCCATCATTTAATGCACCCGTTGTAACAACTAAATCAGCATATTTTCTAAAATCTCCATGTTCCTTTGCAAACTCTGGCGAGTATCCAAGTTCCACTAAATGATCAAAAAGCCTCTTTGCTCTTTTTTCAGTAGCTCCAAGTAAAATTACCTTAAAATTATTTTTAGAATAATAGTCCAAGTCATCTTTAAATAACTTTATCTTTGACATATAATTTGTAACGCTCTTCACCTTGATGTTCACAATATCCTTTGGGTTAAACATCTTTTGAGGTTTTAAAAGTGCATTAAAGGTTATAATTTCATTTTCATTTAGCTTGTATACAATCTCTTTGTAATCGTAAAAAGTTTTTTCGTGAGACTTTGTAACTTCGCCATTTTCTATTAAAACCGCAAATTTTTCTCCATTTGCTACAACAAGTTCATCTTCTCTTTCAACAATTCTACTTGGTTCGTCAATTAGAAATATAAAATCATCTAAGTAATCTAAAAAAGATGAAAGTTCCTCTTCATCTACATAGGGCAAGATCAGATCTTTATTTAGTATATTTTCATCATTTTCAAGTCTGTCGACATATTTTAAAAACTTTTCTGTAAGTCTATCTTTATCTTTGCCTATAAGCTTTGTCTTTGCAATATCTTTTTTGATCTTATCGGCAATTTTTTTCTTCTCACCCCTTTTTAAAATCAAATCTTCTATGGGAAAGATATTTATCTCTTCGCACTTTTCAATGGACCTCTGGCTATCAATTTCAAAACTTCTTATGGAATCAACTTCGTCGTCAAAAAGTTCAATTCTATAATTTGCATCAGAAGTCGCAATGTCAATTATAGAACCTCTTATGGAAAATTGTCCCACTCCTTCAACGCTTGGAAATCTTTCATATCCCATTTCTGTAAGCTTGTCCTTCAAGTCCTCTAAAGAAACTTGGGACTGAGACTTAATATTTATTTTATAACTTGAAAAAATTTCTTTTTTAGTGATCTTTGCTGTAAGTGCATTTAGCGTAGTTACGACAATACTTGCACTGCCCTTTGAAACTTCAGCCATTGCCTCTAGCCTTTTCTTTGTATTTTCCTTTGACTTTGAGTCTTTATCGTAGAAAAACACATCCTTTTCTGGATATAAAACGCAATTTTCACTAGAAATACTTGAAATATCTTCATAAGTTTTTCTCGCAGTCACTCTATTTTGTGAAATTACACATACTTTTTTGCCAATATCATTAAATGCAGGCGCAAAAAGAGAGAGCACCGCTTCCTCTGAACCAAAGACTGCAGTGTTCTTTGAGTTTTTTATTGAACTACTTAGCTCCTTAAAGGATTTTAAATTTTTAACACTATCTATTAAAAAATTCAACTTCCACCTCAATAAATATTATTGTTATAAGAATTCATAGAAGCATCAATGCCTCTATCCACAGCCTCAATAATTGCATCGGCACAGGCATCTATTGCGTCTTCAATATGTTTTTTATCCTTTGAAGGAAAAGTGGACAGTACAAAACTTGCCAAATCCTCGTTGGGATGCTTTTTACCAACTCCAACTTTAAATCTGGCAAAATTTTTACTTCCTGTTAAATTTACAATTGACTTGAGCCCATTGTGTGTGCCAGCAGATCCATTCTTTTTTATTTTCAACTGTGCAAACTCAATGTCTATGTCGTCTACTACTACTATTAAATCCTCTGGTTTTAATTTGTAAAAATTTAAAATTTCAACTATTGACTCACCGGAATTGTTCATAAAAGTATGGGGCTTTAGGAGAATAACTCTCTCTGCTGCTATTCTCCCTTCACCCACAAGCCCCTTAAATTTAATCTTATTAACTTTTATATTTAATTTATCGGCAAGTGCATCAATAGTCTTAAATCCAATATTGTGTCTTGTATCCTCGTATTTTTTTCCAGGATTTCCAAGACCTGCTATTATATACACTAAATCACCCTATTCAAACATTTCACTAACTGATGTTGAAGTGTTAATTCTCCTAATTGCTGATGCAAAAATTGGAGCAACAGACACAACATCAATTTTGTCAATTTTCTTTTCTTCTGGAATTTCAATTGTATCAGTGATTACAAATTTTTCAAGAGATGAATTTTTAATCCTTTCAATTGCAGGACCGGATAATACGCCGTGAGTTGCAGCACCGTAAACATACTTTGCTCCTCTTGATTTTAATGCATCAGCTGCCTTAGTAATAGTTCCTGCAGTATCTGCTATATCGTCTACTAAAATAACAGATTTTCCATCAACATCCCCGATGATATTCATAACTTCGGATACATTTGCCTTTGGTCTTCTCTTTTCTATAATTGCAATTGGAAGATTTAATTCATTTGCAAATTTTCTAGTTCTAGTAACTCCACCTAAATCTGGAGAAACGACAACAAAATCATCTTCTTTTACAATATCTTTAAAATATCTTGCAAGATAAGGAATTGCTGTCAAGTGGTCAACAGGAATATCAAAGTAACCTTGGATTTGTCCTGCGTGAAGGTCCATTGCAACAACTCTATCTGCTCCAGCCTTAGTCAATAGATCTGCAACAAGTTTTGACGTAATAGGTTCTCTCGCCTTAGTCTTTCTATCTTGTCTTGCATAACCATAATAAGGAATAACTGCATTAATTCTTCCAGCAGATGCTCTCTTTAATGCATCAATTAAAATTAAAAGTTCCATTAAATTAGTATTAACTGGTGAAGAAGTAGATTGTATAACAAAAATATCCTTACCCCTTACAGAAATACCAATATCAATAGAAATTTCTCCATCAGAAAAAGTTGAAACAGTGCAAGCACCCTTTTCAATTCCCAAGTTTTCACAAATTTTATCTACAAGACTCAAATTAGAATTGCCTGTAAATACTACAATATCTCCATTAACAGTACTCATTATTATGTCCTCCTATTTGACAAATCCCTTTCTTTTAACCCATCCATCTATATTTCTTTGAGTTGCCCTCTCAAGTGAAAGCTGACCCTTCAAAACATCTTTAGTTATTGTTGAACCCGCAGCAATATAGGCATTGTCTTCCACAACTATTGGCGCAACTAAATTAGAATTAGAACCTATAAAGGCATTGTCACCAACCTTTGTTCTAAACTTTTCCCTTCCATTGTAATTTACAAAAACAACACCACAACCAATATTTACACCACTGCCAATATCAGCATCACCTATATAAGCAAGGTGACTCATCTTAGAACCATTCCCAATATTTGAATTTTTAACTTCAACAAAATTTCCAATTTTACAATTTTCTCCAACCCTAGAATTTGGTCTAAGGTGAGCGTAAGGCCCTACAGTAGTTCCTCTTCCAATAGTTGAATCCTCAATTTCAGAAGATCTAATAATTACATCTTCGCCAATTTCAGAATTTTTTATTGTAGAAGAATAAATTTCTACCCCTTCCCTTATTACAGAATATCTGTCAATATGAGTTCCGGGATAAATCATCACATCTCTTTCAATTTCTGCACCCCATTCAATATATGTAGACTTAGGATCAACTATCCCAACGCCCTTTAACATATATTCCTTGTTTATTTTTTCTTGCAGAATTTCCGTAGCAATGGAAAGTTCATATCTCGAGTTTACTCCAAGAATTTCTCTAGTGTCCCTTAACTTAAAGGAATCAACTTTTCTGCCATCTTCTACTAAAATTTCAAGAGCCTTTGTAATATACATTTCATTTGCCGCATTATTTGTATCGATTTTTGAAAGAGCAAATTTAAGAGACGCACCTTTAAAGGCAAAAATTCCCGAATTAATTTCACGAATTAACTTTTGCTTTTCATTTGCATCCTTTTCTTCTACTATCGCAACAACATTTACATTTTCATCTCTTACGATTCTTCCATAGTTTTTAGGATCCTTCATGTCTGCCGACAAAACTGTAACATCATTATTTCTCTCTTCATGAAATTTCAAAAAACAAGAAATAGTTGAACTAGAAATTATGGGAGTATCACCATTTAAAATAATAACTGTATCTTCGTCTTCTATTTTATCAAGAGCATTTAACACAGCAAAACCTGTTCCATAGGGCACATCATCGCCAATGGGTTGCTCAATAAATTCTACATCTTTATCTTCTTTAAAAGCGTCACATACCTTTTCCTTATTGTGTCCAACAACTATAAGATTCTTTTCTATTTGCGAATTCTTACAAGAATTTAGAACATAAAAAAGCATGGGTCTTCCAAGAATTTCATGAAGTACCTTTGGCTCTTTGGACTTCATTCTCGTTCCCTCTCCCGCTGCCAGGATTACTGAAACTTTCATAAAACACCTCTTTTTATTTACTTATTACATTATAACTAAGTTGTCCTATTATATTCAAGAAAATTCGAGAATTTATTTAATTTTAAAAATTTTTAGCATAAATATAAATTTAAAATCACATTTTACGTGAATCACTTTAAAATTAAAAAATTTTTCAGCTTGACAAAATAAATTTTTAATAGTATAGTTAACGCATATTGATGAGGCGATAAAAATGAAAAACTTTAAAAATTTTAAAAATTTCAAAAGCCAAACATTCTGTTGTTGTTCTATAAAAAATTTTATAGGACTTATTTGAATGTGAATCAATATATTAAAATTTTTTAATTTTTAAGAAGATTTTGAGAGTATATGAATTCATGTACTCTCTTTTTTTATTTGTTTTTTAGGAGGAAAAAATGACAAAATTATTAGAAACAATTGGTAAATCAAAATTAGTACAGTTAGAAAAAATTGGCGATGGCAAAATTTTTGTCAAAATAGAAAAATCTAATCCTGCAGGTTCAATTAAAGATAGAGCTGCTCTTTATATGATAAAAGGAGCAATTAAAGATGGATCCTTAAAAGAAGGAATGGAAATAGTTGAGCCAACTAGCGGCAACACTGGAATTGCCCTTGCAATGATAGGACGAGCACTTGGCTACAAAGTAAATATTGTAATGCCTTCTTCCATGTCCATAGAAAGAAGAAAATTAATTGAAGCCTTTGGTGCAAACTTAATTTTAACTGGAGAAGGAGCGATGCAAGCAGCCGTTGATAAAGCAAAGGAACTAGTCGCAACAGGAAATTATTTTATGCCAAACCAATTTGAAAACAAATACAATGCCCTTGCTCACGAAGAAACTACTGGTCCTGAAATTTATAGTGAACTAAAAGAAATCAATGGCTTCGTAGCAGGAATTGGAACTGGCGGAACTGTAACTGGCGTTGGAAGATTTTTAAAATCAAAGGATGAATCTATAAAAATATGGGGACTTGAACCAGAAGAATCTCCAATGATTACAAAGGGAGAATCTGGCGGACACAAAATTCAAGGTATTGGGGCAAACTTTATTCCAAAAGTTTTAGACCAAAAAATCCTCGACAAAACTATTAGAGTAAAATCAGAAGAAGCAATTGAAATGGCAAAGAGGCTTTCCCGTGACGAGGGACTTTTAGTAGGTATATCTTCTGGAGCAAATGTCGTTGGTGCATTAAAAATGCAAAAAGAAATTGGCGGCAACATTGTAACCGTTGCACCTGACACCGCAGAAAGATATATGTCTACAGACTTATTTAAAAATGAATAACTTTTTTAAAGAATTAAAATCTTATGGTGAATTTATTTTAAAGAAAGACCCAGCCTGTAAAAGTTTATTTGAAGCAATATTTATGTATCCCATTGTCCCCGCAATGATCACCCACAGGATTGCTCATTACTTTTACGAAAAAAATCATACCACTCTAGCTAGATGGCTTTCACAAAAGGCAAGGAAAAAAACTGGAATCGAAATTCATCCCGGCGCAAAAATTGGCAAAAATCTCTTCATTGACCATGGCATGGCTGTGGTCATAGGAGAAACTGCAGAAATTGGCGACAACTGTCATATGTATCACAATATAACTCTTGGCGGAACAGGAAATGAAAAAGAAAAAAAGAGACATCCCACAGTCGGCAACAATGTTATAATAGGAACAGGTGCAACTGTCCTTGGACCAGTTGTCATTGGCGACGGTGCAAAGATCGGCGCAGGTGCCCTTGTTTTAGATAGCATCCCGCCGAACTCAACCGCAGTTGGAGTACCCGCCAAAGTTGTAAAATACCACGATCCCAGTGAAAATAAATTTCACTAATTTTATTTAAGAGAGGTAATATGTTTAAAATAGGTCCCCATCTTTCCACATCAAAGGGTTATGCAAGCATTGGAGAAATAGCACTTTCAATTTCTGCCAACACTTTTCAATTTTTTTCACGAAACCCTAGAGGTTCCAAGATGAAAAAATTAGACAAAAATGACATAGATAAATTGATGACTATTGCAGAAGAAAATAATTTTGGTCCACTGCTTGCCCATGCACCCTACACATTAAATCCATGTTCATCTAAAGAATCTGTGCGAGAATTTGCAAACCTAGTTTTAGCAGAAGATTTAGAAAGGCTAAAATATTTTAAAAACACTTATTACAATTTTCATCCCGGTTCGCACACTGGAATGGGAATTGAAAAAGCAATAGAAATAATTTCTGCACAGCTTAATTTTGTACTGAGAGAAGACCAAGAGACCATAGTCTTGCTAGAAACTATGTCTGGAAAGGGCACAGAAGTTGGTTCAAAATTTGAAGAAATCGCAAAAATAATCGAAGGAGTACATCTAAAAGAAAAAGTTGGAGTTTGTATGGACACTTGTCATATTCACGAAGCAGGTTACGACATAGTAAACAATTTAGATGACGTCCTCGATGAATTTGATAAAACAATTGGACTAGACAAACTCTATGCAATTCACTTAAACGATAGCAAAAACCAAAGATTTGCTCACAAAGATAGACATGAAAAAATTGGAGAAGGAAAAATTGGTCTTGAAGCAATAAAAAGAATAATAAATCATGAAAAGCTAAGAGATCTACCCTTCTATCTCGAAACACCAACAGATGTAGAAGGTCATAAAATAGAAATAACACTTTTAAAATCTCTTAGAGAATAAATTTAGAAATCGTACTATATACATACAGTGCGATTTCTTATTAAAATATAACCATTAATTTAAATATTAAAATAGTTTTGCTATTAAAGTTTTTAAAGAAGAAAAAGTCATTACTAATATAAACACATAGCTTATAGTCATTGCAATTCTAAGTAATGTTGGTTTCTTATACCCTTCATTTACGTCATCTCTCCAAATCAAAAGCGTTACAAATAAACCGCCAACTGGTGTTGCTATTGATGTTGCTAAATTTGCTATAAAAATTAATTGTATTGGCGAACCGTTAAAAGTATAAGCTACCATCATACTGAATGCTAAAACTATTAAGCAACCATTCCTAACTGATTTTGATTCTAGGCTGACTTCTTTTTGCATTCCTGCATTTAATAATACTATTCCTCTTTGTGTATTACCTATTAATGATGAAAAACCTGCTCCAAGAAGTGCTGTACCCGTTATATAATTTGCTCCTTTACCCATAATTGGAACAAGTAAAGCAGCTAATTGTGCTGGAGCTTTTATTTTCTCTCCGGAAGGATTAAGTACGATAGCACCAACCAATATAATAGATCCCGAAATAAGCACAACACTTAAAATGTGAACTAAAGCATCTGTAAACATTACTCCATTAAAGAGATCATCTTTATTCCATTTTTTTTCTTTCCCAAGGTAAGTATTATATATTCCAGCTGTGATTGCAGCATTTGTAGAAATAAATGCAAGTGCTGTACTAAAACTTCCTTTTGGAACTTTAAAACTTGTCATTCCTACTGCAAAACTCTTTAGATCAGGACCGCCCACACCTATTAATGTTAAATAAAAAGATATAATCATTCCTAATATACAAATCATGATAACCTTTTCAACTTTAGAATAAACATTTTTACTAAAATAACAATAAATAACTATGGCTACAATTATAGCTGAACCAATTTTCCAGTTCATCCCAAAGATTAGATTCATTCTAGCTCCTGTACCTGAAATATTTCCCATTGTGAAAAACAAACAAGCTATAAATGTTGCTGTTCCGACAATAAAAGAAGCAACTGGTCCATAATATTTATAAATTGCATGGATAGTAGGAAGACCTGTTGTTATTGCAAGTCTATTTGTTACCATCATAAAAGTTATTCCCATAAAAATTATTGGTATCAATAGCCAAATTAAATCATATCCATAATTTCCCCCTATCATAGCTGCAGTTGTAACAGCACCAGGCCCAATAACTATTCCTGTAGCAATTAGTCCTGGCCCAATCCTTTTTATAAGTTCTTTAAAAGGTAGTTTTTGTATACCTTCTCCTATTAATTTTTTATTATCCATAATACGCCCCTTATATGAAAAAATCCTCTGCTCTGAAAGAGAGTCAGAGGATCTCTATTAATGATCTACTTTTTATATTCTGTCATATCAACTTTTTTTACACCACTCTTTTTAAGACCTTCAGCGATCCAATCTTTTTCTTCTTGATTTAATGGAAGTACAGGTTTTCTCATTAAGCCATTCTTGAATATTCCTCTTTGAACAAGAGCTTCTTTAAGTCTTGCGTGAGCTTCACCAGAAGGTTGACCTCCGCCATAAATAGCTTGACTAATTGGATAAATTTTATCTGATGCATCTTGTGCTTCTTTAAGAGTATGTTTTTCAGGGTTTTTGAGTATATCCCAAGCCTCACAAATAATTTCAGGAACACATCCAGCAAATCCAATAAGAGCACCATCTACACCAGTAAACATTGTTACGCAAAGTGTTTCATCGTGACAAGTAATAAGTGAAATGTCGGGACACTCTTCTCTAAGAACTCTTATATCATGTTCATAAATTGGTGTAACTCTTGTTCCAACTTTAATACATTTAACATGCTCAATCTCTTTACACATTTTAATAAGAGTCTCTACTGGATAAAATGCTTTTGTATAAGCTGGATATAAGTGGATTATAATGTCAATATCTGCTCCTTCAGCAACATCCTTTACAAATTCATAAGGTGCATCCTTATGCATTCCAAATCTTAACCACATATGTGGTGGCATAAGAAGAATACCATCTGCCCCTGCTTTTTTAGCATCTTGTGCCATTTTAATTGCACCATTTGTGCTTTCACAATTTATTCCTGATATTATTGTCATAATATCTCCACATTCTTCAGCTGCAATTTCAATTGCTCTAATTCTTTCATCAGCTGTTAACCCTGTGATTTCTCCTGTATGTCCATTTACTACAATACCTTGAATTCCTTTGTTATAAAACGTTTTTATCCATCTTAAATATTCTCTAAATTCTTTTTCATTAATAGTATCATCACTATTGAAAGGAATAGAAACTGCTGGAAATATGGTTTTAAAAGTTTTTTGTTTTGTCATTTTTATTACTCCTTAAATGTTTTTATGCGTTGCAACGTTTTCTAACTAGTTTATATCATCTCTCACAGATTTCAGTCAATTAATTTATGACTTTGTGCAATTTTTTGCTTAAATTTAAAATTGTATACAACTTTTTTCATAATAACTTAATAAATTACAGTAATGTTGCAATAAAAAATAAAAAAATATATCATATAATAAAAGCTTTAAAAAAGGAGGAAATTATGACAACATTAAAAGATGTTGCAAAATTAGCAAATGTTGATATTAGTACAGTTTCTAGAGCTCTAAATAATAAGGGATATGTACACCCTCAAACAAAAAAACGTATTATGAATGCTGTTAAGGAACTAAGTTACAGACCTAATCTATTAGTTAATGGTGTCAAAAAAGGAAAAAGAAGAAATATTTGCGTAATTATTCCATCTTTATTTTTATCAATGTTTGGGGAACTAGTTCAACTTATTGAAGAAAAAGCAAGAGATTATGAATACGAGATTGTAATAATAAATACAAATGACAATCCTGACGTTGAAGAGCTTTCTTTAAAAAAAATAAGAGATAGTTATGCGGACGGTTTGTTACTAGTTTCTACTGGTCAAAATAAAAGATTAATTAGAGATATAAATTTATTCGATATTCCAGTAGTTCAAATAGTCAGAAATCAAACTGATTTATTGAGTTCAGTAGATGTTAACTATTTTAATTGTGCTCATGAAGGCGTGTATTTTTTACATAAATGTGGCTGTGATAGAATTGCTCTTATTAATGGAATAATGGAAATTAGACCTTTCTATGATAGGTACAAAGGATATTCAAAGGCATGTTCTGAATTAGATATTGAAGATTTATCTATAAATAATAACTATCATAATATGAATTTTTTTAACAATGGTTATGATAAATTTATAGAATTAATAAAGAAATATGAAAATATTGATGCTATTTTAACAGCAAATGATTTGCAAGCTATGGGAGTTCTACGTGCTGCAAAAGATTGCGAATATGAAATTCCTGATGAACTAAAAATTCTAAGCCTTACTGGTTATTCAATGGGAGATCTTTTAGAAACACGAATATCTTCAATGGAAATGCCTCTTGAAGATATAGCAAATAAATCTCTTGAACTATTAATAAATAAAATCAAATGTAAATCTGATTATACTCAAGTTGAACACATAACTTTTAATACCTCATTAAATATTAGAGAAACTACTTGATGATAAATATTTAATTAATTTTTTGCATAAAAAAACTGCCACTAAGGCAGTTTTTATGATTAAAATTTAAATTACTTAACTTCTACAGTTGCTCCAACTTCTTCAAGTTTAGCTTTGATTTCTTCAGCTTCATCTTTTGAAACGCCTTCTTTAACAGCTTTAGGAGCTCCGTCAACTACAGCTTTTGCTTCTTTAAGTCCAAGTCCAGTAATATCTTTAACAACTTTGATTACTTTAACTTTTTCCTGTCCTGCTTCAGTAATTACTACATCAAATTCAGTTTTTTCTTCTTCTGCTGCTGGTGCTGCTCCGCCTGCTGCTGGTGCTGCTACTACTGCTGCTGGTGCTGCTGCTGAAACTCCGAATTCTTCTTCAAGAGCTTTAACCACTTCTGATAGTTCTAATACTGTAAGTCCTTTAACTTCTTCAATTAATTTTTCTACTTTTTCTGACATTTTATTCCTCCGTAATTTTATTGTTTTAATTTTCTTTGCATAATTATGCTGCTTCATTTTCTTTCTTATCAGCTATTTGAGCAATAACTCTTGCAAATCCTGATAATGTTCCATTCAATACATTAGCAAATCCTTGGATTGGAGCATTCAAGCCGCCAAGTACTTGTGCAACAAGAACTTCCTTAGATGGTAATTTAGCAAGGGCATCAACTTCAGTTAAAGATAATACCTTTCCATCAACATAACCTGCTTTAATTTCTAATGCATTATGACTTTCTGCAAACTCTGATGAAATTTTTGCTGCAGATGCTGGATCTTCCATTCCGAAAGCTACAGCACTTGGTCCCTTTAAATATTCTTCAAGACCTTCAATGCCTAATTCTTCAAAAGCACGTCTCATCATTGTGTTTTTATAAACTTTATAGTCAACATTTGCTTCTCTGAATTTACTTCTAAGTTCAGTTGCTTCTTCAACTGTTAAGCCTCTATAATTTACAAGTACAATTGATTGTGCTCCTTGAATTCTTTCTTTAATTTCATCAACAAGGGCTTGTTTTGATTGTAATTTTTCTTCTTTCAATTTGTCACCCCCAAATAAAAAAATCTCACGCCGCCGTGAGATGTGAAAATCAAATAAATCCGAATTTCAAACCTCGGTAGGACTTATGGCAATGCCACCTACTGTCTGCGGCTTAATAACATTAATATTATATACAGTCCTATCTAGTTTGTCAACATTTTCTTTTGATTTTTAATTAAAATATGACCACAGATTTCTTTAAAAAGTCTGTGGTCAAAGGTGTTTTTATTTTTCCATTAATCTTGATCCGTTGATTTTAATTCCAGGACCCATTGTCGATGCAACTGTTACTGATTTTAAATAGCGACCCTTTGCAGCTGCCGGTTTTGCTTTTATAATGGCATCTGCAATTGTCTTAAAGTTTTCAGCAAGTTTTTCAACTCCAAAGGAAACTTTTCCAATTGGAACATTAATAATTGCAGCTTTGTCTACTCTATATTCAACTTTACCTGCTTTAGTTTCTTTTACGGCTTGTCCTACATCAAATGTAACTGTACCTGATTTTGGGTTTGGCATAAGTCCCTTAGGTCCAAGAACTCTACCGATTTTACCAACTACGCCCATCATGTCCGGTGTTGCAATAATTACGTCAAAGTCAAACCAGTTTTCATTTTGAATTTTTTCTACTAATTCTTCTCCACCTGCGTAGTCAGCCCCTGCTGCTTCAGCTTCTTTAATTTTTTCTCCCTTTGCAAGAACAAGTACTTTAATTTCTTTACCAGTTCCATTTGGAAGTACTACGGTACCTCTAACTTGTTGGTCAGCATGTCTTGGATCAACGCCAAGTCTTACTGCAAGTTCAACTGTTTCGTCAAAGTTTGCCTTAGCAGTTTTTGTAACTAAGTCAAGAGCTTCATTTACATCATATAAATTTGATCTATCTACTAGCTTTGCGCTATCTTGATATTTTTTACCTCTTTTTGGCATATTTACCTCCTTCGTGGTACTTGCGGCTTAGCCTCCCACTTATCTTTCTACTTCTATACCCATACTTCTAGCTGTGCCTGCGATCATTTCCATAGCAGCTTCTACACTTGCTGCGTTAAGATCTGGCATCTTTGTTTTAGCTATTTCTTCTACTTGAGACTTTGTCAATTTTCCAACTTTTTTCTTGTTAGGTTCACCACTTGCTTTAGCCATATTAAGAGCTTTCTTAATAAGAACTGCTGCTGGCGGAGTCTTTGTGATAAAAGTGAAAGAACGATCTTGATAAACTGTTAGAACAACAGGAATAATCATACCTGCTTGATCTTGAGTCTTTGCGTTAAATTCCTTTGTGAACTGCATGATGTTTACACCATGTGGTCCTAGTGCAGTACCAACTGGTGGAGCTGGTGTAGCTTTTCCTGCAGGAATTTGTAATTTTACTAATGCTATGACTTTTTTTGCCATTTTATTTCCTCCTTGTGGTAATGCGGGTTTACCCTCCCACACATTTCTTACTCTTTAATAATTTGATTGAAATCCAATTCAACGATTGTATCTCTTCCAAACATTGAGATACATACCTTAACTTTAGCTTTGTCGTAATTAAAGTCGTCAATTTTCCCCACCAAATTTTGGAAAGGTCCATTAATAACTTTTACAACTTCTCCAACTTCGTAGTTGTCGAATAACTCTTTGCTATCTGTAACTCCAAGTAGTAACACTTCTTCATCGGAAAGTGGCACAGGTTTTGAAGCTGGCCCAACGAAACCGGTAACTCCCCTTGTATTTCTAACAAGGTACCATGTTTCGTCATTCATAATCATGTTGACAAGGACATAGGAGGGAAACATCTTTCTTTCCTTTGCCTTTGATACGCCATCTTTATTTTCAACATATTCTTCCATAGGAATTCTAATATCGAAGATAAGATCCTCCATACCTCGATTGTGAACCATTGCTTCCATGTTTGCCTTTACTTTTTTTTCATAACCTGAATAAGTGTGTATCACATACCATTTTGAAGCTTCATTACTATTAAGTTCTTGTGTATCCAACTATAACACTCCAATCAATAAATAAAACCAAATAAAAACATTATGATTTTATCATATGCTAATAATAGTAATGAAGACAAAATAACTGCTATAATTACTATTATAGAATATTTGATTACAGTATCCTTAGTAGGCCATACAACTTTCTTGAATTCAGATTTCACACCTCTAAAGTATCTACCTAGACCGCCTTTTTTCTCTTCAGTCTTAGGTGTCGTTTTAGTAGCCATAAATCCTCCTTACTTAGTTTCTTTGTGAGTTGTATGTTCTCTACAAAATTTACAATACTTCTTTAGTTCCAATCTTTCAGTAGTGTTTTTCTTGTTTTTATATGTCACATAATTTCTGTTTTTACATTGTGTGCATTCAAGTACTACTCTATCTGCCATAAAAACACCTCCAGTGCTAAAAAAAAGAGCCGCCCTTGGCTCCTTCTAATTTACTAAGTAATACTACCATATAATAGCCTTTTTGTAAAGCTTTTAGTGATAAATTTTCTCTATTTTTTCTTAACTGTAAAGACCTATGTTACACTTTTTGTACTTTGATACAATTACTTCAAAAGCTTTATCTGCTTATTAAGATTTAATAAAGCTTTTTGAAGATTATATTATTTTATTATTTCATTTGGACTCTTGAAATTCAGTACATATTTTGCTGTGCTATTATATTTTATTTCATGTTCTTTTATTTCTTTTTTTAATTGTTTTTCGCTGGTAAATACTTCTCTTCCATATATTATTTTTTCATCTGTATTTTTTAACTGTCTATATACAAATTGACGATTAGTATGATATCTTCTTGCGGCTTTAGTAACGCCATGTTTAAGTGCATATTCACATAATATTTGACGAAATCTCATTTCTTCTGTTCTTATTGACATAGAGAGGACTTCTTTCGATACTTTTTATTCTTATTTATATTGTATCAAAAGTACCTCTCTATTTTTTTATTTCTGTAACATATGTCTTATCACATTACAAAAATATATAAATAATTATTGTAAATAACTTGTAATTTTTTGCAATCTTTGCTATACTATTGTTGTTATGGCGACATAGCCAAGTGGTAAGGCACGGGTCTGCAACACCCTTATCACCGGTTCAAATCCGGTTGTCGCCTCCAAAGCAGTCTACTGATCTTATTAGTGGTCAGTAGATTTTTTTATCAAAAAGAAAAAGCTTAGCTTTTGAAATCCTTAATTAAGATTTCTTAAAGTTAAGCTTTTTCTTTTTTACTTATTTTCCTCCAAAACCTCAATTGCCTTTTGAAGTTGTGTATCTGTATCCTTATAGTCTATGCCTATTCCTTTAATGTTTTCTGGCAAATCTACTTCTATATCCGGTTTTATTCCCTTTTTATTTATGGATTTGCCACTTGGTGTAAAATATTCTGATGTCGTTAATTTTAGTCCATCACCTTCTGGAAGTGCAATAACATTTTGCACGACACCCTTTCCGTAAGTTTTCTTTCCAATAATTTTTGCACGATCAAGATCTCTTATTGCTCCTGCCAAAATTTCTGATGCAGATGCTGAGCCTTCATTTACAAGTACGACCATTTTTATGTCATTGTACTTGTCGTCTAATTTATAATCGTCAATTATTTCGCCCTTGTTATTTTTTAATGTTACAAAACTTGTTTTAGGTAGAATTGCATCGCCTATTTCAACTGCTGCATCTACAACTCCTCCTGGATTTCCTCTCATGTCTAAAATTATTCCCTTGACACCTTCCCTTGTAAGTTCGTTTAAAGCCTTGAGGAAGTCCTTCCCTGTTTCTTCATCAAACATTGTTATTCCAATGTAGCCAAAATTTCCGATTTTATTTTTTATTATAGAGTCGATTTTAATCTCATCTCTTTTTATTTCAACTTCTTCTGTCTTTAAGTTTTTCTTTTTAAGAAGTAGAATTTTTACTTTTGTCCCCTTTTCTCCACGCATTTCCTTTGATGCTTCGTCAATTTTTTCTGCACTAAAATCCTTTCCATTAATTTTTAAGATTTTATCTCCTGACTGTACACCAGCTCTGTCTGCAGGTGAGCCTTTTATTGGCGAAATTACAGTTACACTTCCATCTTCGTCAGGTGAAATTAAAACTCCAATACCTTGGAATTTGCCAGTCGTAGTTTCAGATAATTTTTCCATCTCATCTTTTGTCAAATATTGTGAATAGGGATCGCCCAATCCTGCAACTAGACCTTTTAATAGACCTGATTCTAGATTTTCATCTTTAATATCTTTATTGTAAAGATAATTTTCTCTCAAGTATTTTTCTAATACTATTACTTTTCCAAAATTTTCATTGGAACTTACAACTTGTCTTATTGTTAGTATTCTAGTAACAAAAGCAGTTGTAATTACCAATAATACAACTGCTATAATTTTTAAAAATTTTTTCTTTTTCATTAAACATAACCTAATGGATTTACAGTAGCTCCATTTACTCTCACTTCGAAATGCAAATGCGGTCCTGTTGAAAGACCTGTTGTGCCAACAAAGGAAACTACATCTCCAGCATTTACAGCATCACCAACAGACACATTTATTGCTGAACAGTGAGCATAAACTGTAACAGTTTCGCCATGGTCAATCATTACTACATTTCCATAACCGCTCATCGCTTTTGCCATAATTACTGTGCCAGACTTTGCGGCAACTATTGGAGTTCCACTTGGTGCTGGTATATCGATGCCAGAGTGGAATTTTGTATATCCAAGGATTGGATGCACTCTATACCCATAAGGAGACGAAATAGAATAGTGTCCCGGAACTGGCCATGTATAACTTTGCCCATTTCTTGGCGCAGAAGACACAGAAATATCTGAATGAACTCTTGCTTCACTTGCCCTTTTTGCTCTTTCTTTTGCGGCTTCTTCAGCTTTTTTTTGAATAGCAATTTCTTTTTGAAGTCTCAATATTTCTAAATCCAAACTTTCCCAATTTGATTGAGCTTCTTCAAATTCAGCCTTATATAAATCTAAGTTTGACTCCAATACTTTCATATATTCATTTTTTGCATCTACTGCAACTTGGTATGATTGTCTTTCATTTTCTACTGCTTCCTTATTTGCCGAAACTTTTGCTCTGTCAATTTTAAGTCTTTCTTCAGTATCTTTTATTGTGTCAATTTGTTCTTGTATAAATTCAATTAATTCTCTATCAGCCTTTGCAATAGATGAGATAATTTCGTTATTTCTAAGTAGTTCTTCTATATCTTTAGAGTTTAATATAACTTCAACATAATTTATATTGCCTCTCTTATACATTTCTCTAAGTCTAAGTCTAAGAATATCTGTGTTTTCAGCTAAATTTGCCTGAGCTTCTTCTAATTTAGCTTGATTTTCTTTTATGTCCTTGTTTAAATCTGAAATTTCCTTTTCTAAAGCTGAAATTTTAGAAGAAGTAACTTGAATTTTTTGATCTAAATTTTCAATTTCACTAGTTACTGACTTTTTTTCAGTTTGAGTATTTGAAATATTAGATTTTTGTTCCTTCATCTTATTATTTAATTGTATTTGCTCTTGCTTTTTTTTATCTCTTTCAATAGTTAAGCTTTTTGAACTCTTTGCAATAGTGCCTGTGGGCATGGCCATAGTGGCTATAAGACACATTGCAAGAATTTTTTTCTTACTATCCATTTCTATAATCACCTACACATCCAAAAATTTCTTAGTTGAAAATAAACTTCCAAAAAATCCTATTCCAACGCCAATGCATACAAATATTATATATAAATCCACTCTAATGGACAAGGCAGATATCATATCTACATTTATAATATCGCAAATCTGAGGATTTAATCTATCAAATAAAATTTCATAAAGCTTTAAAGTTATAAATCCTGCTATAAGTGCCCCCATAATTCCAAAAATTATTCCATTAATCAAAAAAGGCCCTCTAATATAAGTGTTTGTAGCACCAACATATTTCATAATGCTAATTTCTTTTCTTCTATTGGAAATCGCAATTCTAATAGTGTTGTGAATAATTAATACAGACACTAGCACTAGAATTAAAACAATGCCGGCTCCAACATATTTAACACCATTTTGTACCTTCATCATTTGAGTTACAAAGTCATAATAATAATTGCAGTCTTCAACTATTGGAAGGCTCTTATACTTATCTTCAACTTCCTTGCCATAGGATAACTCTTTCATTTCTACAGTTATTGAAGCAGGTAGAGGATTTCCTCCAGGAATATTTTCTAAAATTTTAGATTTTTCTCCAAAGTCTTCTTTAAATTCTTTTAAAGCTTCCTCTCTTGAAACATAGGAAACTTTTTTTACCTTTTTGTTGTTGTGAAGTTCATCAATAAAAGCATTTACGTCGATGGGACTTGCATCGTCCTTTAGGAAAAATACAACCTTATCTAATTTTTCTCCAGTTTGATAGACAATTCCATTCAAATTTAAAATCATTAGCATCACCACGCCAAAAAGTGTAAGCATGGCAGCAATGGAAATAATTGAAGTAAAGGACATAGTTCTATTTCTCCAGATACCTGAAAAAGATTCTTTAACAATATTAAAGAACTGTCGTATTATTTTCATAATAACCCCCCTCTTTAACATCAGAAACTATTTCTCCATTATCTAAAGTTACAACTCTTTTATTAAATTTATTTACGATGTTAACTGCATGAGTTGCCATAATAACAGTTTTACCATCATCGTTAATGTTTTTTAGTGCCTGCATAATATCCCATGCTGTGCTTTCATCAAGATTTCCCGTAGGTTCATCACATACAAGATAGGGCGCTTTGTTTACTATGGCTCTAGCAATGGAAACTCTTTGTGATTCTCCTCCTGATAACTCAGACGGATAGTCCTTCTTCCTATCCCCTAAATTTACAAGATCAAGTGCATAATCAACTTTTTCATTTATTTTTCTTTTTGACTCCCCTAAAATTTCTAGGGCAAATGCTACATTTTCATAGACAGTCTTTTTTTCCAATAATCTGTAATCTTGAAAGACAACAGAAATATTTCTTCTAAGTTTGGGTATCATATATTTAGATAATTTTGTTATTTCATTTTCAGCAATGTAAATTTTTCCACCACTAACTTTTTCTTCTCGAATAAGAAGTTTAATCATAGTTGATTTTCCAGCTCCTGATGGACCAACTAAAAACACGAAGTCACCACGAGGTATCTCTATATTTACATTTGAAAGTGCTATAACACCATTGTCATATTTCTTAAATACATTTTCAAATTTAATCATATCTAAACCTTTCTATCATCTTTAACATTATATTACAAAGTGGTTACAAATGTACAGTGAATTTATTAAAATTCTCTATTTTTTCAAATTTTCTTAATATTTTTAAAATAAAATAAAAAATTTTAAAAAATATTTTACATTTTGAAGGACTTCGTGTATAATTTTGAAGTAAAAAAGTAATTTATTCAAATGAAGTTTAATGTAGGAGGAATTATGCAAAGATACATTGGAACAGTAGTACGTGGAATCCGTACACCGATTGTAAAAAGTGGAGACAATTTAGTAGATATTGTCGTTGATTCCCTAGGAAAGGCTCTTGAATCAGAAAATATTTCCATGAGAGATAGAGATGTGGTAGCAGTTACTGAATCTTTAGTTGCAAGAGCTCAAAACAATTATGTTACTGTGGATGACATAGCAGAAGATATTAATAAAAAATATACTGGAGAAATTGGAATAGTTTTTCCTATTTTAAGTCGTAACAGATTTTCAACTATCTTAAGAGGAATCGCAAAATCAGGAAAGAAAATCCATTTTCTATTCTCCTACCCTTCTGATGAAGTTGGAAACTCATTAATGGATCCAAACCTTCTTTATGAAGCTAAGATCAATCCTTTCACAGATGTTTTAGAAGAAAAAGATTATAGAAGAATTTTTGGAGAAGTTGTTAAACACGAATTCACAGGAATTGACTATGTGAGCCTTTACAAAGAAATTTGTGATGGTAATTGTGAAATCCACTTCTCAAATGATCCTAAAACAATTTTAAATTATACAGACGAAATTCTTGTTGGATCAACTCACACAAGATTTAGCATCAAAAGAATTTTAAAAGACCAAGGAGCAAAAATTGTTCTAGGGCTTGACGATATTTTGACTGAATCTATTGATGGAAGTGGTTACAACCAAGAGTTTGGACTTCTTGGATCAAACTTTGCCTCTGAAACGAAATTAAAATTATTCCCAAGAGATGGCGAAAAATTTGTAAATGATGTTCAAAAAAAATTAATAGACAAGTATCACAAAGACATCGAAGTAATGATTTATGGCGACGGTGCTTTCAAAGATCCAGTTGGAAAAATTTGGGAACTTGCTGACCCAGTAGTTTCACCTGCTCACACTAAGGGACTTACTGGCACACCAAGTGAACTTAAAATAAAATATATTGCAGACACTGACCTTAAAGACATGGACTCTGAACACGCAACTGCTGCAATGAAAGAGAAAATTTCTCACAAAAATAAAGATCTAGTTGGAACTAATGAAACTCTTGGAACTACTCCAAGAATAATTACTGACTTACTTGGAAGTCTTTGCGACTTAACAAGTGGTTCAGGTGACAAAGGAACTCCAGTAATCTTAATTCAAGGCTATTTCGACAACTTTGCAAGTGAATAATATTTTAAAAATATGAATTTTTAAGGGTTCTTTGTCAAATAGTGTTGGTGAATAAAAATTAATGATATATGGTTTATGTCTTATGGCTTAAACCATATATTTTTTTATGGTAAAAACATAAAAAAATTCTTAATCTAAAATTATCAAAAGAA
>NZ_JABDSR010000015.1 GCF_012976305.1 Peptoniphilus faecalis | reverse complement strand
TCTTTTGATAATTTTAGATTAAGAATTTTTTTATGTTTTTACCATAAAAAAATATATGGTTTAAGCCATAAGACATAAACCATATATCATTAATTTTTATTCACCAACACTATTTGACAAAGAACCTAATAAATAAAAGCTTTATAGTGTATTTTAATCAATACACAAATCTTCTTAATTCCTCTACAATATTTTTATTTCCGCAAATTATGCCGCCAAATCTTTCACAACCGACTTCTTCGCCGTGCATATTTATAACTAAGCCACCGGCTTCTCTTACTATTAAAGTTCCTGCGGCGTAATCCCAAAGATTTAATCCGTCATCTATAAAGGCATCATACCTTCCACAGGATGCATAACACATTTCAAGTGCAGCAGCTCCTATATGTCTAATGCCCTTTGTATTGTTGTAAATAAATCTTATCATCTCAAAAGTTTCATCGGCACGGTCAACTCTTCCTCCGCCAGTTCCAGATCCAATTAACGCTTCAGAAAAATTTTTACAATCAGAAGTTTTTATTTTACTTCCATTTAATTTCGCACCTTCACCCTTTATTGCAGAAAAAAACTCATCTCTAAAGGGATCGTAAATTGCTCCAAGTACAATTTGTGAATTTTCTAAAAGTGCAAGACTTATTACAGAATGATCAAAACCGTGAACTAAATTAGTTGTTCCATCAACAGGGTCTAAAACCCAAGTATATTCTTTTATTTCAGATTTTGATTTGTCCCTTTCCTCTGCCAAGAGGTTTGAATTTTTTATTAATTTTAAAAGATTTTTCTCCAAAAATTCTTGTACTTTAAAATCAACTTCAGTCACATAATCATTTCTACCCTTCATCTTAAAATTATTCTTGGGGTCAAGTTCAAAGAAATTTTTTGAAGCATCCTTCATTAACTTTTCAATTTTTATTAATATTTCATGATAATTTATCATAAAACCTCCAACTATTTAATGGACTTAATTTCCTTAAATAGATCTGCACTATCTCTAATTATACTTTCACTGCCAAAAACTGCTATATAATTTTTTTTCATAGCGTCATCAAATACTTTTCCATAGGAATTTAATTTTTCAATATTTGTTTCCAAAGCTTCCCTTTTAGATTTTTCCAAATCTTCTATTGTAAGTCTAGTTATAAACCTTGATAAATTTATATCTCCAATTTGTTCTGGTGAAAGAAGTGGGTCGAAGGCGTTCATTGAACCAATTATAAAATCTTTTAAATCTTCATCGGACATTTTTAAGTTTTCAATAAAATTTCCAATTTCATTGTAAACCTTCACTGTATTACTTAAGTTTGGATCTCTGTAAGAATAAGTTGCCATTTCACAATTTCTGCCAATGGTAATCCCTGCACCATAGGCTCCACCCTTTGCCCTAATTTCGTTGTGAAGATAGGATGAATTTAAAATATTTGCAAGAACTGTAAGATCACCTGAATATTTTAATCCAAGCTTTTCAAGGTCGTAACCCTTTGATGCGTAAATAACATTTGAAGTTGTGTAAAGTCCCTCATTTTTATTTTCACATTTAAAGTCATAGTCGCTAATTTTTATATTTTCCACTTTTAATTTGTCTATATATACTTTTAAATCATCTTTAATTTTATTTAAGTCAGAAATATTCCCTACAGTTGAAATTATTAAATTATCTCTTGCAAATAATTTTTTATAAACTTCTTCTGAATCTTTTTCAAATTTTTCCCATCTATCTTCAAAATTTTCCGCTAAATCTCTCATGAAATTATAATAATCTAATCCACCAATATGAGATTGAATCTCTGCTACTTTTGAGTAATAGGATTTTAAAATTGAAATTATAAATTGATGTCCATTTTGCAACATCGTTGATTCAATTCTTGATTTCAAAATATTTAAAAGTTCTTTAATTCTCTTTTTTGAATTAAGCACGGAATTATAAATAATTTCATCTACAATTTCTAGTCCTCTTTTTACATTTTCTGCTGTGGATTTCATCTTAACATTCATTCTAAGATAATATTTTTCCTTGTCTTTTGAATCAACATAAACTGTTGGATTAAAGCTTATGCCGCCAGTTGCCTTGTAAATTTCATTGTTTAATTCTTCGTAAGAATAATTTTTAGTATCGATAAGTCCAATTATTGAAAGAAGAATAGACATTGTTTCAATTTCTTCTCTTTTTATAAAGGAAATATCATGTGAAATTGTAGTGTAAACTATCCCATTTGTCTCTTGATTTGATTTTAGATAAATTACATCTCCAATTTTATCTTCTTCAGGCTTATAATCTGTAACTTTCTCATCAATATCAGAAAGTTCAAGAGATGGAATAGTTTTTTTAGCTTCAAGTGAGTCCTCTTCGCTTTGATATTTTTCAAGTTCAATGCTCTTTTTTATAATTTCTTCTATTTCTTCATTAGACATTTTTTCCTTTATTGTTTGAAGATCTTCCCTTAATTCTTTTTCCTCTCTGTCATTTTTATTTAATTCAGGTCTTGCAACTAAATTTACAGAATAAACATTGTCTAATAATTTTTCTTTTATATAATTTTCTACAAAATTATCACTTAATTTTTCTTTTACTTCATTTAATACATCATTATAATATAGAGCATCAAGTGGAGATTGATCGTATAACCAAGAATTAAGAGCTCTAATATAGTATATTATAGCCTTTTGCGTGCCACCACCTTCTCTAAAAATAAATTCAAATTTATTTAAGGTTGCTTCCAAAAGATCTCTATCGATTCCCTTTTCCACTAAATTTTCTAACGTATTTTTTAAAATTTTTAAAAATTCATCTTTTCTATCTGCATCTGTATTTTTCAAGACTATTGATAAATCAAGAGGAAAGGAAGATGAAGTTTCAGAGTAGACATCTTCAGCAAGTCCTGCTTCAAAAATCGCCTTTTTAATTGGTGCAGCTTGAGCATCTATTAAAAGTTCCGCTAAAAAATCACGCATAAATACATCTAATTTTGAATCTGCATAGCCAATAGTCCAACCCTTTGAAAGATAATCAATTTTCTCCTTCATTTCCTCCTTAGACGCAGAAAATGTTATTTCTACATCCTTAGTTTTTTTCAATTCATCATTTAAAATAATTTTTGAATTGATCTCTTCTTTATCAAAATCAGCTAAATAATTTTTATCAATAAAATTGAGAGCTTCTTCCATATCTTGATTTCCGTAGAGATAAATGTAAGAATTTGATGGGTGATAATATTTTTTATGATAGTTTTTAAATTCTTCATAGCTCAGTGTAGGGATAAGTTTTGGGTCTCCGCCTGAATCTACACCATAGCTTGAGTTTTCGTGAAGAGCAAAAACCATGGCGTCAGATACAATATTTTCTGAAGAAGAATAAACTCCCTTCATCTCGTTGTATACAACTCCATTATATTTTAGTTCATCATCCTTGTTTTTTAAATCGTAATGCCAACCTTCTTGAAGAAATATTTTTTCTTCCTCGTATATGCTTGGATAAAAAACTGCATCTAAATAGACATCCATTAAATTATAAAAATCTTTTTTGTTTCTACTTGATACAGGATAAATTGTTTTGTCTGGAAAAGTCATGGCATTTAAAAAAGTTTGTAGCGATGACTTGATTAAATCCATAAAGGGTTCTTTAGTTTTAAATTTTCTTGATCCAGAAAGTACGCAATGTTCAACTATATGACATACTCCATTTCCCCTTTCAGGTGGAGTCCTAAACCCAATTCCAAAGGCTTTGTTATCGTCATTATTTTCAAGAGTAAGTACTTTTGCTCCCGTTTTTATATGAGAATAGACTTTGCAATTTGATGCAACTTCGTCTATATATTTTTCTTCAATTAATTTATAATTTTTCAAATTAATCCCTCCTTTGTTATTATACTTGTAATAAAAGAATTTAACAAATTAGAATTAATAAATTAATGATTGTAAAAATTGGGTAAACTTAAACTGAGGTGAGATCATGTCAAAAAAAGATGACATTAAAAAATTAGCTATTGCAGCTGCAACAATTTCTGCTGCTATTTTTGCTGCAAAAAAAGTCTCTGATGATGAAGTGAAAATTCTCATGCCAAATCGTGACGAAAACTCAAAAGCTTACTTACTTGGCGATGGTTTTGGCAATTTAGCCCTTGCCTATGGTCTTATTAATCATGCAAATTTAAATCCACTTAATATAAATATTTACACAAAGCACTTTAATGAATTTATAAAAATAAATGAGGGCGAAAACAATTATGAAACCTTTGACAATAGGTTTTCAAAATTTAATTTCAAAAATACTTTAGAAATGCTAGAAAATATTTTAGATGAAGATGAAGTAAATAATGTTTTAGAAAAAATGGCAAAAAAGGAAAAACCAATTATTTTAGATTTATCTTTAAATCAATTTTCTAATGTAAATAATGTAGACGAAAATAGCAAAAAAAAATTATATAAACTGCTCCTATCGCCCATTGACTTTGACGATAAAAGTTCCATTGAAAAGTACTTTTTGTTCTCTGACTTTTTAGATTCAAATTTGTTTTATTATTTAGCAAGCATCTACAACTTAAAGGCAACTTCTCCAGTCTCTGAATTAAAGGAAGCTCTAATTGATTACATTGGTTCAGCAAATTATTTTGACCTAGATTCAGATAAAATTCACAAAATTATTAAGGATTATTTAAAAAAACTTGGCGTTAATTTTTATGATGATTATAAATTTATAGACTTTAGTTCAACTGATAATTATGTAGACAAGCTTACTTTTGAAAAAAATGAACAAGTAGATGAGGTTTATACTGATTTAAAAGACATTATTTCCATTGAATCGCCAACATATCTGTCAAATTTAGCTCTTGGAAACACTACCAATATTCCTGAGAGGATTTTAAATACTTACTTTTCAAAAGATAATTATTCTTATCAAAATATTTATAAAGAAATCGAGGGCAAGATTACTGACTCATCAATTCTCTATGTAAACTTAGAATTTTCTGATGATTCCTTTATAAATAAATTAAGAAAAAATTTACAAGATAGCAACTTCTTTATTTTCAAAGTAAAGTCTGGCCTTTCTACAAAAATAATTGAAAATAGAGTAATTTTAAAAATTTTAAATCCCAATAAAAATTCTATTTTTGTTGGAAATGTCTTTAATGCATTAAATGGCGAGGACTTTTTCTTTGAGCTTATTAAGTTGTTTAATTTGGAAGAAAAATATGCCGATCTTAGATTTAATCTTAAAAATGTAAGTATTTCAGTTTTTGAAAACTACAAAAAAATTCCTGGTGAAAGTTATAATAGAAGTGTAAATAAAATTTGTAATTTGTTTTTCATTTCTTCAAAAAATTCTGACTTTGGAGAACTTTATTCAATAGAAAAATTAGTGCAACAGGGCATAAAAAATGCCCATGACATAATGGGCATTGACCACTTAGAAGTTTTTGAAAAGAACCTTTCTAAGATTGAAATTTTAAAATTTATTAATAACCTATAAAAGTGCAGAAATGCACTTTTATATTGCAAACTTTTATAATGGCTCTTGCAAATGCTCAATCAAAATTATTTTAACCCTAAATTAGGATTTGCAAAATTGTTTTCATTAACTTTGCCTCCAATGTACTCGTAATATGCAGCTGAGGCAATCATTGCTGCGTTATCTGTGCAAAGTTTTAAATCTGGATAAAATATTTTTATATTTTCAGATTTGCCCCTTTCTTCAAAAGCTTCTCTAATTCTTGAATTTGCAGAAACTCCTCCGCAAAGAACAATTTTATCTCTTTTAGTTTCTCTAGCAAGTCTAAAGGACTTTTCAATTAAAACATCAACTATTGCCTCTTGAAAGGACTTACAAACATCTTCTACAACTATTTCTTCTCCTCGGAGTTTTGCACTATTTAAATAATTTAAAACAGCAGTTTTAAGTCCGCTAAAAGAGAAATTATAATTGTCTTCCTTCATCATTACCCTTGGAAATTCAATTGTTTCTTTTCCCTTTTTTGCAAGAAAATCAATAACTGGACCCCCTGGATAAGCTAACCCTAAAGATCTTGCAACCTTATCAAAGGCTTCTCCCACTGCATCGTCCACAGTTCTGCCATGAAGTGTGAAATCCACATAATCCTTTACTTCGATTAAATAAGTGTGTCCACCAGAGATTATTATTCCAACAAAGGGTGGCTCCAATTCTTTAAAGGAAATATAATTTGCACACACGTGGCCAACTATATGATTCACACCGACAAAGGGCTTACCTGTAGAAAGTGCAAGAGCTTTTCCCGCACTAAGTCCAACTAAAAGTGCACCAATAAGTCCTGGTCCCTTTGTTGCTGCTATAATATCTATGTCTGATAATTTTACTCCTGCTTCCTCAAGACCTTCCTTTAAAACTGTGTTAATAGCTTCAACATGTTGTCTTGATGCAATTTCAGGCACAACTCCGCCAAATTTTTTGTGAGTATCAATTTGGGATGCAATTACATTAGAGTAAACTTTGCGGCCATCTTCCACGACGGCCACTGAAGTTTCATCACATGAGGATTCTACTGCCAAAATTTTCATCTCATCACTCCCTCCACATTATATAAGCATCTCTGTCAATGCCATAATAATCATTTCTTTTTCCTAAGATTTTAAAATTATATTTTCTGTATAAATTAAATGCAATTTTATTTTTTTCTTCAACTTCTAAAGTAATCTTTAGTTTCTTTTCATCTGCCATCTTTGTCAAAAAATCAAAGAGGTCGAGAGAAATTTTTTGCCCACGAAATTCACTTTTTACAGCTACATTTGCAATGTGTATCTCGTCAAATACTATCATATAACTAATATAACCTACGATTTTTCTATCTACTTCAGTAATTATGATATCCTGCAAATCATCTTTTACAATTGCATTTTCTATGGAATTTTTTGACCATGGAAACTCAAAGTTTTCTACTTCGATTTCATAAATTGCATCTACATCCTTTTTATTTGCTATTCTCGTGATTTTTTTCATATTGTGCTTCTGCCTGAGAAATTTTTAAATAATTGGGCACTAAATTAAATGCGTCCATTGGACCATTTTTTTCGTAATCAAGTAAACCAAGCTTTGCAATATTTGCTCCCCTCATGTTTTTGTTTTTTGAAAGCTTTCCTCTCTTTATTTTTTCAATAAATTTATTGCCGTCAAGACCTGTAACTGTGATTTTATCGTATTTATTTAATTCATCTTTAAATTTTTCAAAGGAAAGAATTTCATCTTCAAATAACACTTCTAGTTCTTCTTCATTTCTTATTATTGACCCATAGACATTTCCTCGTCTCGCATCCACAATTGTTGCAACGATTCCATAATCAGACATTCCATTTGCAACAAGAGAAGAAACGCCAATTACATCTTTATCTAAGGCAAAGGCCATGACCTTGGCAATAGTTATTCCTATGCGAAGTCCTGTAAAGGATCCAGGGCCAATTCCCACCGCAATTAAATCAACATCATCTAGGGTAAATTCAAATTTTCTAAAAATTTCTTCAATCATATCTGTAACAGATTCTGAATGAGCAATTCTACCTGTTAAATTGTAATCGCAAAGTACTTCATTATCTTCAATTAGTCCAATGGCCGTTGTCTTTGTGGAAGTATCAATTCCCAAAACTTTCATATAGTTTCTCCTTCAGCTTTTTAAACCTACTGCCAATAAAGTTAATTTCAAGCTCTCTTTTATCTTCCCTTGATGAAATATTTATCTCAATGTATTCTTCTGGAAGGACATCTTTAATTTTCTCAGCCCACTCAACAATTGTAACTCCATCAGAATAAAAATATTCATCAAATCCAAGATAATCCACATCTACTTTATCATCAAGTCTATAAGTGTCTATGTGATATAGATTAATCCTTCCATAGTATTCATTTACTATTGTAAAAGTAGGGCTAGTTACATAATCCTCTATGCCAAGTCCAAGAGCAATACTTTTTGTAAGAGTAGTCTTTCCCGCTCCTAAATTACCATTTAAGCAAAGTACGTCTCCTGGATTCAAATTTTCGCCCAAAAATTTTCCAAATTTTTCCGTTTCTTCTAAATTATTTAACTTTATCATTTAGATCCTCAAATACAACTTCATCATATTCAAAGGGAACTTTTTCTGACTTTTCTTCTGCTGGATGACCAATTCCAATTACACACTCAACATCAAACTTATCCTCTAAATCAAAAAATTCATGCAAAAATTTTTGTGCAGTAACTCCACTTTCGTGCTTTGCATCCACAACATTTGCCCAAGTTGCTCCTAAATCTAAATCCGCTGCAGCAAGCAAAATAAAAGTTGCAGCAATAGATGCATCCTGATGATTTGTGTTTGGTGCAATTTCTCTATCTGTTAAAACAGCAATTGCAACATTAGCACCCCTTAAAAAGGCTGCACCATTTTTTTTATAATGAGAAAGCTCTTCAAGTCTTTTCTTATCTCTAATAATTATATATCTAACTGGATTTCTATGTTTTGCCGTCGGAGCGTGAAGTGCAATATTTAAAATTTCTCTTAAATCTTCTTCAGAAACCTCTTCGTCAGTAAACTTTCTTATACTTCTTCTCTTTTCAACTAATTCTAAAAACATTTTATCACCTCAAAATATTATAACATATGTTAAATTCTAATTTTAATTTTTAAATTAAAATATTACTAATGACCCTATCACAATAGTAATTAATCACGGAATTTCTTTTTCTTCTGTAACAAGATCATTGTACCAATTAGGAAAATCTGTTGCATCATTATAAACCATCTCTTGCCACTTTTCATCCTTTAGTCGATCTTTATTTATAAATTCGTAATATGAAAAAATCGCACCTCTACCCATGTAAAGTTTTCCTTCGTGAGGATAAATAACATAAATTTCCATTGGCTTTCCAGTTCCTATGTGAAAAACTTCGCCCTCAACAAGTCCAACATTATTATCTACAATTCTCATTAAATCAACTACAACTGGCATTCTTCTGTCTGTAGCATTTTCTATTTCATACCAAGAAGAAATTTGGTTTTCATCAGATGATTTTACAAAATCCACCATGATGCTTTCCATTTCTCCACCAATGTATAATAAATATTGATTTTCATCTTCTGTAAAGGGTTCCTCTTGAAGTTCCTTTATAGAAAGATCTCTTAATTTTACTACCATAGTTTGAAATCTCTTGATTTTATCTTCGAGATTTTCACTTAACATTTCTCGACTTTTTAAATTTGTTTTAGTAAACTCAAGTAGCCAATTTAATTTTTCATAAAGCTCCACATTAGGTTCAACATAGGATTTTGGAATTTCTTCATCTTCTCCGCCACCCATTTCAGCAATAACAGCCTTGCCATAAAGGACTGTGTCGTGTTTTAATTCTGCAAAAGAACCAAGAGCAGATACTAAATCCTTTCTCTCCCAAGCTTCATTTCTCATAAACCTTGGATAACCCTCGCCAAATTTTTGGTCGTAAGCATCAAGCATCCACAGCCAACCACGATACATATTTTTTTGCCATTGTTTATCTTCCATTTTATTCACAGTTAAAATATTTCCTTCAGTTCTCTCTTTATATTTATCCCAATGTGAATTGTAAGAATCCTTATTTAAAATATCTCTTGCCCTTTCATTTCCAAAGGCAGCCATTAAATCTAAACCAGAATAAATTGGTCTATCAGATGGCTTATCTTCACTTGCAATATCCACCACATTTTGCATAAGTACACTATCAATGACTGCTCTTTGTGGCATATATCTAAAGGACTTTCCAAGAAATCCTGCAATCTTTGGATCTGGATATGCCTTTAAAACTTCATAAGCACTCATTAAATTTTTCTCTTCATCCAATTTATTGATGTCAAAATCTTTTCCATAAACTCCGTAAAGTGTCCTTGCGTATTCTCTTATTGAAAGATCATCTGCACTTTCAACTAAAAAATCTATTGGTTCAACTAAATCTTCCCAAATTTTTAAAATTTTAGGATTTCTATATATTGAGTGAGTTAGAAGTAGACCTTGTAAAATGCTATCTTTATCCATTTCCCCATCGCTTTCAATAAAAAATCCAACTTGACCAAAATACATTGTTCCCATAAAATATTTTTTTAGTTTTTCATCACGAGTATAATGCCCCCTTGCTATAAGTTGTGAAAAATCTACATCTCTATCACTTATTGCAGATGTTGCAATTTCTTCTGAAATTACATTTTTAATTTCCTCATCCATTAAATCTTTTGCCTCTTCTGGCAAATTTTCAGGTTCAAATCCCAAAAGTTTAAGTCCAGTTGCCACAAAAGCAATATTTTTAATTTGCAAGTCTTTTAATTCTTTATTCTCAATCCCATCATAAATTTTAATATTTTCCACGAGCAAATTTTTATTTAATTCAATTGATTTTGGATATAACTCTTCCCTTTCTAAACTTCTTAAAAATCCGTCATAAAAAATATGAAAGATATGAGTTACTGAATCAGTTGTTACAAAGCTTGGCCAATAATTATACTCATTATCTTCGTAAATCTGATGAATTTGATCAAATTCGTAATTCCAAGAGTCTTCGCTGTACTCATTGCTCTCTTGATTTTTTGGTTTAGTAATTGTAAACCCATTTTTTAAAAGCATTTCTTTTTGTTTAGTTGTAAAATTCCCAAAGTTTGAAATATTTTCAACATTGCTAAAATCATTAGCAATGTTATAATCAGCAACTTTTGGTGTGAATTTAGATAATTTGTAATCAATATATATAGTTTTGCTTTCCATTTCATCTAAAAATTTAGTATCCTGCAATTCAATTTTCGAAGTTTCTTTTTCCAGCACCTTATCCTTGTTGTTTTTGCAAGCTGTTAAAAACAAAATTGCAATAACTGAAGCTATCAATAATTTTTTCTTTACTTCCACTTAATCTCATCTCCTTCTAAAAATAATTCTCTTTTATTTCCCCTGACTTCAACTTTTTTCTCCTTATCTAAAAAGATTGGCTCATCTTTTAAAATAATGCTACTATAATTTCTTTCAAAGGAAAAATTTGTCCAATCATATACTCCAAATAGATATTCACCCTTTATATTTTTTTCTATGGAAATAATTTCATCTCGACCATCTCCGTCAATATCACAAAGATTAAAATCTGTAATGGGATTATGTAATCTTGAGATTCTAAGCTTCGGTATTAGTTTCTTATTTTTAAAATCAATATTGTATAAAAAGCATCGCTTGGCTAGACTTTTGTCAAAGGGCGTCTTTTTATAAACTCCAAGAACAAGTTCAACCTCACCTCCATCAACATTACAAAAATCAACTTTCCAAGGCTTTAAATTATGAACATCAATGATAAATTTTTCTCCATCTTTTTTTATTTTTAAATCCTTCGCGAAACAACCCCTTGTGCAAATAATTTCCGCACTAATATTTTTATAGTTTGCACTGTCTAAAGTATTTTCCTTTGTGCAAGATACTAAAAAAATTAATAAAAATAATATGTACTTCATGCCTTTATTATATCATAGTGAGTAATTATTTAATAAATATTGGCAACTCTTGATTACTTCTTATTAATGTCTTAAAATAATTTTTGAGGTGTAAAATGAAATTATTAGAAGAAAGAATTATGAAAGACGGACGCATTTTAAATGGAAATATTGTTAAGGTAGATTCTTTTTTAAATCACCAACTTGATATAAAATTTTTGGATAAACTTGCTGAGGAGATTGCAACTTATTTTAAAGATAAAAGCATTAATAAAATACTTACAATTGAAGCAAGTGGCATTGCCCTTGCCACTGTTGCATCAAAACATCTTGATGATGCCATGGTTGTTTTTTGTAAAAAGCAAAAAACATTAAATATTGGAGACGATGTCTATGAATCAAAGGTAGAATCTTTTACTACAAAGAAAAATTATACCATTACAGTTTCAAAAAAATTTTTGTCATCTGAAGACAATTTACTTATCATAGACGACTTCTTAGCAGAAGGAAATGCACTCAAGGGTTTAATCGATGTTTCAAAACAAGCTGGCGCAAATATCGCTGGAATTTCTGTCGCAATTGAAAAGGGCTTTCAAGATGGAGGAAAAATTATTAGAGAAATGGGGTACGATTTACTTTCTCTTGCTATTATTGATTCCATTGAAGACGGAAAAATTAGCTTTAGATAATTCAATTATACTGCACAAAAAACCGAGAATTTATGCTGAACTCATTAAGTTGGACTAAAAACTTAATAAAGCGTCACAGTTTTGTTCTCGGTTTTATAATTATTATTTATTTGCAATTTCTATTAAAGATGACTTTAAATTTTCTTCTATTTTTCTAAGTTCAATAGATGCTTCTTCACGTTTTTTATGTCCTTCGATTTGAATTTGACGAACTTCATTAAGTGCAGAAATTAGTTGTTCATTAGTGTGTTTAATTGTTTCGATGTCAACTATTCCTCTCTCAGAAAGTTTTGCAGTTTCAACAGTAGTTTGTTTTAATGTCTCTGCATTTTTCCTTAAAAGTTTATTTGTCAAATCAGTAACTTCCTTTGTGCTTTTTGCAGCTTCCTTTGAATGATTTGCACCAAGTGCAATTACCATTTGTGATTTCCAAAGTGGAATAGTATTTACAATTGTCGATTGAATTTTTTCAACCATAACTGTGTTTGAAGATTGAACCATTCTTATTTGGGGAGCCATTTGAATTGAAACCATTCTTGTAAGGTCAAGGTCGTGGAGCTTCTTTTCAAATCGACTAATCATATTTACATAATCATTGGCTCTCTGTGCATCCACTGGCAAGTTTGTTTCCTGCGCCTTATCTTGAAGTTTTGGAAGTTCAACTCTCGTTGCTTCTTCTAACTTTTTTCTACCAGCAAGTATGTACATGCTAAGTTCCTTGTAATAATTTTCATTTAATTCATACATTTGGTCAAGCATGGCAATATCTTTCATCAGAGTTACCTGATGTTCTTCCAAGTTTTTTATAATACTATTAACATTTTTTTCTGCTGAATCGTATTTAGTCTTTAGTGATGTTACGCTGTTTAATTGTTTTTTGAAAAATCCAACTAATTTATTGTCTTCTTCATCTACATCAAAACTTTTTAATTCATTTACAACTCCAGATAGCAAATCGCCAACTTCGCCAAGATCTTTAGTTTTAACAGCTTCCAATGTCTTTTCAGAAAAGTTGGAAATTTTTCTTTGTGCACCAACTCCATATTGCAGAATTATATTTGAATTTGTAATATCAATTGTCTTTGCAAAATCTTCAACTTGTTTTTCTTCTTCAGGACTTAATATCAACTCTTTTTTTTCGTCAACTGTCTTAATTTCTTCGATTTCATTTTCTTTATTTAAATCTTCAAAATCATCTGTTAGGGATAATTTTATTTCCTTATCCATTTTACTTTCCTCCTAAATTAAAGTCCTTTTCGTCTAAAAGTCCTTCTTGTCTAAGCATTGATTTTAAAACACTCATATCGCTTGATAAATCCATAACTTTTTCTTGGTAAATATTGTCTAAAATTTTCATAAAAGCATCATTTACTAAATCCATAGTCTCTTCCGTATCCTTTAAAGAAGAATTAACTATATCTGTGGGCTTCTCACTCATTTTCAAATAAGAGTCTACTAATTTTACTGTTGTCGGTAGATAATAATTTATTGTCTTGTCTAAATCCCCTACAGTGCTTGGATTTTCCTTAAGTAGTTCAAAAATTTTACTGACAATTTGCAAAAATTCGCTAACTTTACTCTTCATTGGCTCCTTCAACCTTGAAGTCATTTCTGTAATAGCTGTAACATCTTTTCTTGCCCTCATCAAATAGTCCTCAACAAGAGTGTTGCTCTCATTTTTTTCTATTTCTTCCCTTCTTTCTTTAGGGTTGCGAAGCATTTCCTCTTTATAAAGCTTATAGGTTTTTGCATCCAATATAAAAAGTTCTCCATTTTCTACAATTCGTGCTTGCCTATAATAATCTTTATCGATCATGTTTAAAAGATCATTTATAGTAAAATCAATTGTCTTTGCAGTAATTGCGGCAAGATCAGCTGTTGGTATAACAGTGTTATTTCCAATTTCACGATTATATTTTCTAAATCTAATTATTTGGTCCTTGCTCTTTTTAACTCTATAATTTACATAAAAAGAAACTACAAGGGCAGGAATAACCCAAAAAATTAAAAGCGGCAAATCTTCTCTTATAAATGAAAAATTATCAAATATGTCTATAAGCAATCCAAAAAAAGCAAAAAGATGACCTACTATTGAAATTTTTGCAACAGATCCCCACATCTTCACTCTTTTAACAGTCTTGGGATTTTGATTTATTATTCTGTCGTCATTTTGAATACTATAAGGCAAATTTCTCTTATTTTTATTAATAAATTTGCTGATAGAAGACCTCGTTACATCAATGGCGGTGTCAATTCCCTCTCCTATTAATTCGCCAATTTCTTTGAAATTTTCTTCTCTAAAAGCAGCATTAACTTTTTCTTCAAAATTTTCTTCTCTATTGCCTTTTCTCATAATTCACCTCAAAAAGCTATGACAATCCCTCCAATATCTGCATAACCTGAAGAAAGACCATTTGTATGTCTAATGTGTACTTTAACTCCATCGTATATTTCCTCAATTTTTTTCTTTATTTTTTCTGCACGCTCCTTGTTTTTAACATAAGAAATTGTTACAAGATTTGGCTTGTTTACTTTACATTCTGTTCCTATTGCCCTTACCATCTTGTCTAAAGATTTCTTTATTCCACGGTTTATTTCAAACAATTCAATTTCTCCATCATTAGAAATCATAATTGGTCTAATATTTAAAACATTTGCAATAAGTCCTGCACTCTTTTTTATTCTTCCATTTTTAATCAAATTCTTCATGCTTTCAAGGACAAACATTGTAACTTCACTATTGATTTCCTTATTAATGGCAGGAATAACTTCCTCAAAACTTTTATCTTTAAGTAAATCTAAAAGTTTTAAAACAATTCTAGTATGACCTGCGGAAGCTGATTTTGTATCAATTACATGAATTTTTATTTCCTTAAATTTATCTTTTGCTTCCTGTTCTGCAATTTTTGCAGAGTTATAGGAACCTGATAATTTTGAAGAAACTGTAAGAATATAAATATCCTTATCCTTGTTTTCTTCGATAATTTTCAAATAATCATAGGGCGATGGACAGGCTGTCTTTATTGGATTTTCTGTTTTTTCCATTTTTTCTAAATATTCTTTGATATTTAAATTATCATCATCTTCATATTCCACACCATCAATAGCAATTTTGAAGGGAACATATTCAATTCCCAAACCCTTTATTTCTTCTTTTGTTAAATCACAACTTGTGTCTGAAATTATTTTGTACATGTTTTTCTCCTAATTTAATTTATCTTCAATAATTTTTACTAATTTTTCAGCATCACGTGAAAGTTTTTCTTTATCTTCACCTTCAATCATTACACGGACAAGAGCTTCTGTGCCTGATGGCCTTATGACAACTCTTCCCCTTCCATGATAGTCTTCTTCCACAGCCTTAATCGCCTGAGTTATTTCATTAAATTCTTCATATTTGTTTTTTAAATCATCACGAACCTTTGCATTTTTGAGGACTTGAGGATAGTTTTTCATAAGCCCATTTAGTTCTGATAATTTTTTTCCTGTTTTCTTCATAATTTCTAGAAGGTGAATTCCCGTTGCAAGTCCATCTCCAGTTGTATTATAATCTAAAAATATCACATGTCCAGATTGTTCAGCACCAATTACATAATCATCTTTTAACATTTTTTCAAGAATATATCTGTCTCCAACCTTTGTTTCTATAAAGTCAACGCCAATATTCTCAAGATATTTTTTAAGACCCATATTTGACATTATAGTGCCAACTACTGCATTGTTTTTAAGATTATTATTTTCTTTTAAATATGTTGCAGCAATTGCCAAAATATGATCTCCATCTACGACATTGCCAAGTTCGTCAACTGCAATAATTCTATCAGCATCTCCATCAAAACTCATTCCAATATCTGACTTTTCTTTTTTTACAAGTTCTTCAATAAGCTTTGGATTTGTTGAACCACAATTATCATTTATATTCATGCCATTTGGCGCATTATTAATAATTTTTACTTTTGCACCATAGGCTTTCAAAACAATTTCTGCAATATATGATTGGGCACCATTTCCTGCATCTACTGCAACTTCCAATCCGTCAAATCTTTCATTAGTTAAACCCTTTAAATATTCTACATATTTTTGTGTGAATTCAGAAGACCTATTTACTGTACCCACTTCAGCCCCTGTTACATCTTTATAAATTTTTGTAGTAGAAAGAACTTTTTCTTCAATTTCATCTTCTATACTATCGTCAAGTTTAAGACCTTCGCTTGAAAAAAATTTTATTCCATTGTATTCAAAGGGATTGTGTGATGCCGAAATAGAAACTCCGCATAGGTATTCTCCAGTTCTAGTAAGATATGCAACGCCCGGAGTTGGAATAACACCTGCTACATCTACATCCAATCCAATGCTCATAAATCCTGCAATAAGTGCAGATTCAACTAAATCTCCAGAAAGTCTTGTATCTCTTCCGACTAAAACTCTTCCCCTTTTATTTTTTGTAAGTACAAAAGCTGCTGCCCTTCCAATATCGTAACATAATTTTGGAGTTAACTTTTGATTGGCGATGCCACGAACTCCATCTGTTCCAAATAATCTTGTCATTTTATCACCTGTAATTTTTATTTATATATTCAATTAAGTATTCTCTATTATTTTTCTCTGGGTCATCAAGAACTAAATTTTCAAGTTTTTTTAAAATTTCTCCAATTATTTTACCTTCTCCAAAACCCAAAGATTTTATATCATTCCCATTTATTTCTAAAAACTTTTCAGTTTTCATTTCTTTTTCGTCTAGTAATTCTTTTACCCTATTTTTTCTATTTATAATAAAGCTTGCATCTCGATCTACTCTCGTGCATTTACAATCGGCAATTAGAAGGTCATAAAGATCCATTACATTTTCCCTTCCCACTCTTTTAATTTGTCTTCTAAGTGCCTTATCAGTCATTTCGCTATGAACTTTCATATGATCTAAAATTAAAATTTTAACTTTATCAATAACTTTATTAGAAACTCTATATCTTTTTAAAATTTCAGAAACTAAATCTGCTCCCAAAATTTCATGTCCATAAAAATGTCCCCTTCCATCTTCGCCAATTGATAATGTGTCCACCTTTGAAATATCGTGAAAAAGTGCGGCGAGTCTAAGAGAAAGGTCAGGTTTTACTTCATCCATGACACAAATTAAATGGTCAAAAAGAGTTTTTTCGTGATAAGGACTAAATTGTGAAAATCCAATTGTTCTTTTTAACTCTGGAAATATTACATCAAGCACACCAGTTTCTTCCATAAGGAGAAGATAGTATGAAGGTCTTTCTGAGGTAATCATTTTTGAAAACTCATCGAAAATTCTCTCGGGAGAAATCTTTTTTAGAAGTTTGCTTTCAAAGGAAATTGCATCAAAAAGCTCATCCTCGATATAAAAATTAAACCTTCCCGCAAACCTTATTGCCCTCATAATTCTTATTGCATCTTCTCGGATCCTTTTTGTTGGACTGCCAACTGCTCTTATGGTTTTTTCATCTAAATCATCTTTCCCACCAAAGGGATCGTAGAGATTTCCACTAGAATCCATTGCCATGGCATTGATTGTAAAATCACGCCTTTTTAAGTCTTCCTTTAAGTTTTTTGAAAATATTACCCTTTCTGGCTTTCTAAAATTCAAATATTTGCCATCAATTCTAAAAGTTGTAACCTCGTAAATAGTTTTATCTATTATAATGCCAACTGTGCCAAACTCTTCACCAACTAAAATAGTTTTAAAATCCTTAAAGATTTTTTTAATTTCATCTGGCTTTGCAGACGTAGTTATATCATAATCCTGAGGCGCTATTCCTAGTAGTTTATCCCTCACACAGCCACCTACAATATATGCATCAAAACCTTCTTCATTTAGTTTATTTAAAATAAATAGCACATCTTTTGGCATTCTATCACCCTTTTTATTATATCATATTGTGCATAATTTAAAATTATATAATTCTCATTTACTTGATTTATGGTATAATGAATAAAATTGGAGGTATGTATGAAAAAGTTAACTATTGTTTTAATGTCTTTATTTTTAATGCTTAGCTTAGTTGGCTGTGGCAAAAAAAAATCTAATGTCGACAAAACAGAAGATACAAAAATTTCTTCAATTGCAAAGGAAAAAGAAGCAAGTGAAGAAGATTTAACTACTTCAAACTTCGACAAAGAGGCTCTTGACCAACTAATTAAAAATTCTGATTACATATCAAGGATTAGAATTTCAACATCAACTGCAGAAGGTATGAACACATCTTTCTTAAAAGATTATAAGGGCGATCTTTCACAAATAGAAGTTACTATTCCAAAAACTCTTTCACCTAATATGGAATATATCGTTTTTTATAAAGACGATGAAAAAGGAGAAGTTTCTCCTACTGAAAGAGATGGAGCCTTTATAGAAATCCAAGGAGACAAAGATAGTAATTTAATTTATATTGAAAAAATTTTTAATTCAAATTCTTATTCCAGCACAGGAAAAGTAAGTAAAGAAAGTTGAGGTAATTATGAAAAAAAATAGATCTATTTTAATTTCATTAATTTTATTAATTTTTTTGACTGCAAATGTATTCGCAGCTAAAACTCCATTAATTGAATACAATGGAAAAATTATTAAATCAGATGTTGCTCCCTTTATACAAAAGGATAGGACTATGGTTCCTATAAGATTTATTTCTGAAACTTTAGGTTATAAAGTTGATTGGAACAATGAAAAAAAACTTGTGAATATCAAAGGAAATGATACTTCAATAGAATTAAAGATCAATTCAAAAAAAGTAAAAGTTAATGGGAAAGAAATTGAATTAGATGCACCTGCTCTTATTAAAAATGAACGTACTTTTGTTCCCCTAAGATTTGTAGCAGAAAATTTAAAAGCAGAAGTAAAATGGGATAGTGAAAACTTCAAAGTTATAATCAATGACTCTTCAAAATCTTCAACGTTAAACTTGTCATCTGACGAAGAAATATATGTAAAAGAAATTCAAAGCTTGCAAGGTGATTTAAATAAATCAATTGCAAATTTAAAATCTAGTTTCTTTGAAAATGCTTCAAAACTTTCTGATGCGGATTTAAATGCTGCCTATGACAAAGCTGACTCTGAAATTAGAAATACCGTTGATAAAATCAAAACTTTAAATGTTCCAGAAAAATTTAAGTCTTCCTGTGAATACACTTTAAAGGCAAGTGAAAAAGCTCTTGAAATTTTGCCAGGACTTAAAGAATCTATTATTTCAAAAAATGAAGAAGCCGCAAAAAAATTTATAAGTGATTTAACGGATTTTCAAGTTAAGATGCAAGAGGCAAGGGACTCCTTTGAATCTGCCCTTAAAGGCGTAGATTACAAAGCACAAAAGGACATCAAGGTTTATAACGATGAAAAGGAAAAACAAGATAGCACAGACAATTTGTTGCAAGATCAAACTTTAAAAAATATTTTTAAGAAAATTTAATAATTTGCTTTTTAATCTTAATTCACATAATTATACCAATGCCAGAGTTAGCTTATACTAGCTCTGGTTTTTCTTTTATATTTTCAACTTGTCCTTTTCTTTAAATATCCTTTAACTAATTTTTACTTAAGTTCTACACTATATTTTGCCACAAAAAACTGACATCATAAGCTAATTTAAGTCTAACTTATGATGTCAGTCCATCGCTTAGGGATTACCCTCATTTTTAATTTGCTAATTTCATAAAAACTAAATATAATTAATTCTTTAATATTGCTGCCTTTTTTAGATATCCTCTATTATATTTATCTTCGCCTTGTTCCATATTTCTCTTTGCTTGTGAAAGCATAAGCTTAATTCTATTAAATTGATTAACTTCAGAAGCCGATGCATCATAATCTATTGGAATTATATTAGCTTTTTCATAAGAGTTTCTAATTGCCTTTATAACTCCCTTTCCCGTTATGTGATTTGGAAGACATCCAAAGGGTTGTACACAGACAATATTTTCAACTCCCGATTCAATTAATTCAACCATTTCGCCAGTTAAAAGCCAACCTTCTCCATATTGATTGCCAAGGTCAACATATCTTTCTGCATATTCAATAATTTCTTCAATTTTTTCTGGAACTATAAATCTCGTCTTTTCAAGGGCAAGCCTAATATATTTTCTGTAAGATTCAATATAAGAAATTCCCATTTCGCAAATAAATGCCGCTAGTCTTGACTTAGAAAGTTTGTCAGCCTTTGCTCTCGCATTTTTAAAGGAATACATCATAAAGTCTGTCAAATCTGGTATAACAACTTCTGCTCCTTCCCTTTCAAGAAGATCTGCTACATGATTATTGGCAGCTGGATCGTACTTAACTAAAATCTCTCCAACAATTCCAACCTTTGGTTTCTTCTCATTGGTAATTTCAAGTCTGTTAAATTCTCCAACCATCTTATTTACATTAGAGATAAAAGTTTTTTTGCTATAATTTAAGTCTTCTGAAGTTGTGATGTCAATCCATCTGTCACGCAAAATATTAGCTGAACCCTTTATAACTTCGTAAGGTCTTGTTGCTTGTGTAAGCCTCATAATTAAATCAGCATAAAGCATTCCTTGAATTAACTTTTTGCCAATTCTTACCATTGTTTTTTTATCAAATTCAAATCCAGAGTGCTTTTCAATTTGTTGGAAGGAAAGACCAATTACTGGCACATGACCATAGCCTGCATCCTTTAATGCCTTTCTAATAAAGCCCACATAATTTGATGCTCTGCAAGCTCCACCAGTTTGACTCATTAATAGTGCCAAGCGATTTGTATCATACTTCCCAGATTTTACTGCATCTATAAATTGTCCCACTACAAAAATTGATGGATAGCAAGCATCGTTATTTACATATTTTAATCCTTCGTTTACAACTTTATGTCCAGATTCTTCTAGAACTTCAATATTTATTCCTTCATGTCTTAAAATAGGCTCAAATATACTAAAATGAAGTGGCGCCATTTGCGGCATTAAGATCGTATAATCTTTTTTCATTTCCTTTGTAAACATTACTGGATTATCGTCAAGAAATCCTTCGAGTTCCGCATCGATTTTTTGGAATTCCCTCTTTTCTACCGCTTCAATTAGCGATCTTATTCTAATTTTCACTGCACCCAAGTTAGAAACCTCATCTATTTTTAGCACCGTATAAATTTTATTGTAGGACTCTAAAATATGTTGAACTTGGTCAGTTGTAACTGCATCGATTCCACAGCCAAAGGAGTTGAGTTGAACTAATTCTAGATTTTCATGTTCACCAACAAATTTTGCCGCTCTATAAAGTCTTGAATGATAGTTCCATTGATCTAGAACTCTAAGTCTTGAGTCGATTTCAACATTTCGAGCTATTCCATCTTCAGAAATTACTGCAAGTCCAAGGCTTGTAATAAGTTCTGGTATGCCGTGATTTATTTCTGGGTCAATGTGATAAGGTCTACCTGATAGAACTATTGCCCTTTGACCTTTCTTGTTTATTTCTTCTAAAATTCTATTGCCTTCATTTAAGACATCTAATCTATATCTATCTTGTTCTTCATAGGCTGCACGCACAGCTTTTTTAACCTCTGCTTTTGGAATAAAATCAAAAACATTGGCGAGCCTTTTTTCTAATTTTTTTCTATCGTCAAAAGAAATAAAAGGATTCATAAATTTAACTTTTCCCTCAATAATTTCATCCATATTATTTTTTATGACTTCAGAATACCCTGCCACAACCGGACAATTTAACGTGTTGTCAGCATTTTCAAATTGCTTTTCTTCGTAAAATACTGATGGATAAAATATAAATTTAATCCCCTTTTCTATTAAGTCTTCAATATGACCATGAGAAATCTTTGCCGGATAGCAAGCTGTTTCACTTGTAATAGTTTCAATGCCCTTTTCATAAATTTCCCTTGAAGATTTACTTGAAAGAACAACTGAATACCCTAATTCTGTAAAAAATGTATGCCAGAAAGGATAGTTTTCATAGATATTTAAAACTCTTGGTATTCCAACGACTCCACGTTTAGCTTCCTTTTCAGAAAGTGCTTTATAATCAAAAACCCTTTCGTATTTATAGCGATACATATTTGGCAACTCGTCTTCTTTATTTCTAATGTGACCTGCTCCCTTTTCACATCTATTTCCCGTAATATATCTCTTTCCATTTTGAAATATATTTACTGAAAGGGCACAGTTATTTGTGCATTGCCTACAATTCGTAGAAATTGATTTGTATTCAAATTTTTCTAATTCTTCTTGTGAAATTAACTTTGACTTGCCACTAGATTTTTCTTTTGATATAAGTGCCATTCCAAGAGCACCCATTAGTCCAGCAATATTAGGTCTTGTAACATCTACTCCCGTTAAATTTTCAAAGGCTCTTAGCACTGCATCAGATAAAAAAGTTCCACCTTGTACAACTATATGCTCCCCTAATTCCTTTGGATCTCTAATCTTTATTACCTTTTGAATTGCGTTTCTAATTACAGAATAGGCAAGTCCCGCAGAAATATCAGGCACTGAAGCACCTTCTTTTTGTGCCTGCTTAACATTTGAATTCATAAAAACTGTGCAACGTGAACCTAAATCTACTGGCTCTCTTGACTTAATAGCTTCCTTTGCAAACTCTTCTGCACTCATATTTACTGAATGTGCAAAAGTTTCAAGAAAAGATCCGCAACCTGAGGAACAAGCTTCGTTTAGTAAAATTGATTCTATTACACCATTTCTAATCTTCATGGACTTCATATCTTGTCCACCAATATCTAAAATAAAATCAACTTCTGGATCAAAATATTTGGCAGCAGTAAAGTGAGCTATCGTTTCAACTTCTCCAAAATCTAAATTTAGCGCAGCCTTTAAAAATTCCTCGCCATAACCAGTTGTACCACAACCAGCAAAATATGCCTTGTCATTTTTTTCTTTATAAATCTCTCTCAAATTTTCAATTGCAATATCTAGAGGATTTCCCTTATTAGAACCATAAAAACTATAAAGTAATTCATTATTATCAGATATAGCCACAAGTTTCGAAGTAGTTGAACCTGAATCAATACCTAAATAAATTGGGCCTTCATAACTTTTTAAATCAATTTTTTTAAGAGATTTTGTCTTATGTTTTTTGCGAAAAGCAATGACTTCTTCTTCACTTTTGAAAAGCGGTGGCATTACATCACTTTCCTTAATATTTATGTTTCCATTATCATTTACTCTATTAAAAAGTTCAACAAAAGAAATGGGCTTGGAATCAAAACTTGAAATAGCTGCTCCAAGTGCAACAAAAATTTGTGAATTTTCAGGAGAAATTATCTCATCTTCAGTTAAATCAAGGGTTTCAACAAATCTCTCTTTAAGCATAGGTAAAAAGTGAAGTGGCCCACCTAAAAAAGCAACATTTCCCCTAATTGGTCTGCCGCAAGCTAGGTTTGATATAGTTTGGTTTACTACAGACTGAAAAACTGAAATTGCAATATCAGATTTGCTAGCACCTTGGTTAATTAAGGCTTGTACATCCGTTTTTGCAAAAACTCCACAACGAGATGCAATAGGATATAATTTTTTATAATCTTTAGCAAGCTCATTAAGACCTGAAGCGTCAGTTTGAAGAAGTGATGCCATTTGATCGATAAAAGCACCTGTTCCTCCAGCACATATGCTATTCATTCTCTGCTCCACAGATCCTCTTAAATACGTTATTTTAGAGTCTTCTCCTCCAAGTTCAATTGCAACATCAGTTTTTGGAATAAAACAAGAAATTGCTTCTCTACCTGCAACTACTTCTTGGATAAAATCAATGTCCAAAAATTTGTGAACAGAAAGTCCACCACTTCCAGTAACATTTACAGTAACTGTCTCATATTTAAAATCTTTGTAAACTTCATTTATTACATCTTTCACAGTTTTTCTGACGTCTGAAAAATGTCTTCTATATGTTTTATATAAAATATTTAGTTTTTCATCTAATATTACAAGTTTTACCGTTGTAGAACCCACATCTAATCCCATGTGAATTAGCATTCCTACTTCTCCTTTCACAAAAACCAATTAAGTATAATTTTTTAATTTGCAATTATTACTATAATGATTTAATAAAAAATAATTATCGCACTTTGAAAAGCGAATTTCAATATAAATTTATAAAAAAATTTGATTTTTATTATAAATCTATTAAACATTTCTTAACATTTGCTCCCTTATATTATAACCTAATTTTAATTTTATTGTGAATTATTTATATTTTAATTATTTAAAATTTTGCAAAAAAAAAAGATAGGCATGAACCTATCTTCTTTTAAACAATTAGTCTTCAGGATTTGGAGCACCAACTGGGCAAACAGCTGCACAGCTACCACAGTCGATACATTGAGCTTCATCAATTGTATAAATATCTCCCTCAGCAATACATCCAACTGGACATTCTGGTTGACATGCACCACAAGCGATGCAAGAATCGTTAATTACATATGCCATTTTATTTACCTCCATAAAATTATACCAAAATTCATGAATTTATACATTCATAATGTTCTGACATAATATTAACATAACAATTTTAACTTTTCAATCATTATTGTTATTTTTTTATGATATAGCTTTAATTATTTTGTTAAAATTTATAAAATATCTCTAATTTATCAGATTTGTTGTCCTTTGTTTTAATGAAAAAAATTTTTTTAATATTTTTTTAATCAACTAACTATTCATTAAAACTAATAATTCATAGCATTTTACTATGTTTTATTATCCCTTAAAAACTCTTAGAGCATTTATAATACAAATAAGCGCAACTCCAACATCTGCAAAAACTGCAAGAGGCATGGACACATATCCTATTGCACCAAAAGCCAAAACTACAACCTTTAAAAATAATGCTATAAAAATATTTTGGTAGGCGATGCTTTTTACTTTCTTTGCAATGTCAATTGCTCTTACAACAGATGAGATATCATTTTTTAATAAAACTATATCTGAAGTTTCAATTGCAATATCAGATCCACTCCCCATACTAATTCCAAGATAAGCACTTGCAAGAGAAGGTGCATCATTAGTTCCATCGCCGACAAAGGCAATTTTTGTATTTTTTTCTATCTCCTCTATCTCCCTAACCTTATCTTCAGGAAGAAGTGAACCTTTGTAATAATCTATGCCAACTTCCTTTGCAATTTTCATTACAACACTTTCTTTGTCGCCAGAAAACATATAAGTCTTCACGCCTCTATTATGGAGTTTATCTATGCTTTCCTTAACGCCATCTTTTATCTCATCCTTTAGCTTAATAATTCCCAAAATTTCATTCTTATCTGCTACATATACATCTACATAATTTGAGTCAGATTTATTGTCAATTTTTAAATTATAATCTTCCATTAATTTTTTATTTCCAACGAGATAAATTTTACCCTTTAATTCAAACTCAATTCCCTTTCCACCAATATTATTTAGATGTTCAGGAATTTGTGTGCTTTCAAAACTTTTTACAATTGCCCTTCCAATTGGATGAGTAGAATACCTTTCACCAATTGATGCAATTTCTAGAATCTCATTCTTTGATACTTTTAATTCTTCAACTTCAGCAACTGTAAATTCACCCTTAGTCACAGTCCCAGTTTTATCAAAGGCAACTCCTTCGATATCCGTCAAAGCTTCAATGGAATTTCCACCCTTAACAAAAATTGATTTTCTTGATAGTGAACCAATTCCAGCAAAAATAGTGAGGGGAACAGAAATTGCAAGGGCACAAGGACAAGAAATTACTAAAAATATTGCAGACCTGTAAATAGATTCTTTAAAGGAAAGATCACTTGCAAAATTTAAAACTAAAAAAAGCAAAACTGCAAGTCCAATAACTATTGGAGTGTAAATTTTTGCAAATCTTGTAATAAATTTTTCAACTTTTGCCTTATTTGTGCTTGCATTTTTAACCATGTCAATAATTTTTGCAATAGTTCCCTCTTTGTATTCCTTTGTAACTTCCACTTCTAAAGAAGAATCTAAATTTACAAAACCAGAAGTAATTTCATCGCCAACTCCTAGGGAAATTGGTGCAAATTCTCCAGAAATATTTGAAGTGTCGAGATTTGAAGCTCCCTTGATTATTTTTCCATCTAGTGGCACTTTTTCTCCCGGCATAATTACAATAACTTCTCCAACAGAAACTTCAGTTGGATCGACTTTTACAATCTCTTTAGCCTTTTTCAAATTTGCAAACTCTGGCTTTAATTTTAAAGCTTCTTTAATAGAGTTTTTAGAACTATCAACGGCCTTATCTTGGATAATTTCTCCAACAGTATAAAATAACATTACAGCAACAGCTTCTGCATATTCACCGGAAATTATGGCCGCAATAGACGCAATAGTCATTAGAAATTTTTCATCCATAAAATTTCCCGTTGCAATTTTAGAAACCGAAGCCTTAACAACATCATATCCTATTATCACATACAAAATTATGTAGGCTATGAAGCTAATTTTTTCATTAAATTTTAAATAGTGTAAGGTTATTAGTCCTACAAAGACTAAAATACACTTGTATATAGGATACTTTTCTTTTTCTTCTTCCCTATCCTCATTTAAATCTTCAGTAACGGTTACACCCTCTTCTATAGAGTCAACTACATCTTGAATTTTAATTTTTAAATTATAAGGATCTACTTCCGAATCAAAAACAAGTTCATCATTTAAAAAATCATAATTAAGATTTCTCATATCCGGCATTTTTTTAAGTTTATCTTCAATCTTCCCCGCACAATTGGCACAAGTAAGACCCTTTAAGTGAAATATATATTTGCTCATAATTCTACCTCCGTATAATTATAATTCGATATTTGTTCATGCTTTCATTATAAATTAATTAAAATTTATGTCAATACTTTAATTGTATTTTTTTGTAAATATATGAGATAATATTCAGGCAAGAGAAGCCAATAAAACTTTTTAAATTTCTTGTAAAAAATAGTTGACAAAAATCAATTAGTCCGTTAGAATAGATAAAGTAAGTTGCTAAAGAGTGAGCTTCGATATGGAGAAATACTCAAGTGGCTGAAGAGGCTCCCCTGCTAAGGGAGTAGGTCCCGATTAGGGTCGCGAGGGTTCAAATCCCTCTTTCTCCGCCAATGGTGAGGGCCTTTAGCTCAGTTGGTTAGAGCGCCCGGCTCATAACCGGTAGGTCCCGGGTTCAAGTCCCTGAAGGCCCACCATTAACTTGCCCAGATAGCTCAGTCGGTAGAGCAGAGGACTGAAAATCCTCGTGTCGCTGGTTCGATTCCGGCTTTGGGCACCACAAAAAGTACCAATTTTGTTGGTACTTTTTTTTACATTTTTAATTTTATTCAAAATCCCTTTATCTTTTTTCAGCCAAAAATTGTAGTCTTCCTCATAATAGCACTATTTCCCTAATATTATACAAAAATATGTAAAAATATTATTAAGCTGTTTTTAAACTATTTTAATGTGACAAGACTCCAATACATCTATTGCCGATTTTTTCTTCTCTTCTGTAAGTCCTTCAGTTAAATCTTTATAGAGATAAATATTTTTTTCTGGCAAAAATCCTTTGACAAGTAAAATATTTGAAACTACACAAATATCTGCGACAAGTCCCAAAAAATAAATATTGTCTATTTTCTCTTCATTATCTAAACTTTTTAGATACTCTCCAAGTTCAACTGATGCAAAAGTATTCTTTTCAAACTTCTTTGCTTTTTCAAAACCCTTTGTTTTCTTTAGCTTTTCTGCAATTTCATGACCCCAAGTACCCTTTATGCAGTGTTCTATTGGCAGATTTCTTCCTTCATTAGTATTGAGATAATTTTCATAATGTGTGTCCAATGTATAAATTACTTTCCCCTTAAATTCATTTACCTTATCCACAGCCCTATCTAAAAGTTTTTCTGTATCTTTTCCCTTTAAAGATCCCCTTATAAAATCATTTTGCATATCTATTACTACTAATACGTCCATTTTCTCACTCCTTTTTAATATAATACAATAAGTTTTACATAATTTAAAGTTCACTGTATAATATTTTGGGGTGAATTATGAAATATAACAGTGTTTTAAAAGCAGAGTTTTTATATAGAAAAAATAGATTTATAGCAATTTGTAAAAAGGGTTTTAAGATCTTAACCGTTTATGTTCCCAATACTGGTAGATGTAAGGAGCTTTTAACAGAAGGCGCAACAGTTTTTTTAACTTATAATGACAGTCCCAATAGAAAAACTTCTTACACGCTTGTAGCTGTAATGAAGAATGATAAAATTATAAATATGGACTCACAAGCTCCCAATGAAATTGTCCACGAGGCGTTTAAAAAAAATAAAATTGATCTTGGTTTTAAATACGACATAATAAGGAGAGAATACACTCACGAAGATTCTCGCTTTGATTTTTATTTGGAAGGCGAAGATAAAAAAGCTCTCTTAGAAGTTAAGGGTGTAACTTTAGAAAATAATGGAATTACCGCCTTTCCCGATGCTCCTACAAAAAGGGGTTTAAAACATATAAAGGGACTTATTAGTTCTAGCGAAAAATATTTAACTTATATTTTATTTGTTATTCAAATGAAAGATGTAAAGTTTTTTACGCCAAATTATGTTACAGATGAAGATTTTTCAAGGGGATTGTTAGAAGCAAGGGATGCTGGAGTAAAAATTCTCGCTTATGATTCAATTGTAACGAGAAATTCAATAGAAATTTCAGAAAAGATACCTGTTATTTTGGAGGAAACATGGAATTTAGACTTGCAAAGGAATTAGATAGAAAAGAAATTGAAAAAATTTACCATGAGGGATCAGAAAAATTAAAATCCCTTGGCATAGATCAGTGGCAAGGGATAGAAAAACCAAATCTTAATAAATTTCCTAATCTGGACAAAAATAAAATTGTTTACGTTTTAGAAGATTATGGAAAAATTGTTTCCACAGTTATAATTTACGATTACGACATAGATTACGAAAAAAATTTAAAAGCTACTTGGAAAAGTCCAAAGCCCTATGTGGCACTTCACAGAATTGCTACTCTTGCAGAGGCAAGAAAAAGGGGCTATGGCAAAAAAATTATTGAGTTTTCAGAAGATTTTGCAAAAGAAAATAATTTTAAATCAGTGCGAATTGATACACATAAAAAAAATAAATCTATGCAAAATCTTTTAACTTCTCTTGGATATAATTATGTTGGTTTAGTTTATCTTGAGGGCAAAAATGAAAGATTTGCCTATGAAAAAATTTTGTGAGATGTAGCTTTTTATTATATTAAAAACGGCAAAAATATTGTTGCGAGACCTAAGAAAATAAAAAATCCACAGGTGTCTGTAAAGGTTGTAAGAAAAATAGATGATGCAATTGCTGGGTCAATTTTTATTTTGTCTAATATTAATGGAATTAAAAATCCCATGGAGCAGGCAATTATCATATTTAAAATCATAGCGAAAAATAAAATAAATCCTAAATAGATATTGTGATGCCAAAATACAAATACGGCTGCTGCCAAAATTCCTATAATAGCTCCTTCAAATAGTCCCAAAAATATTTCTTTAAAAATTAATTTATAATCTTCCTTTAGGGACAATTCTCCCCTCGCAAGAGATGTAATTATAATTGATAAAGTTTGAGAACCAGCATTTCCACCCATGCCAGTTACTATTGGCATGGCAGCAGATAATACTACAACTTGTGAAATCGTCGACTCAAATCCCTTTACAACAGATGATGCCAAAAACGCAGTTACCAAGTTTACAATTAGCCACGGAATTCTCGACTTAAAGGATTCAAAAAGAGTAGAATCATATTCTTCATCTGCGTTAACACCGTGCATCTGTAACATATCTTCGTTATGTTCTTGATCAATGATAGCTATAATATCTTCAGAAGTTATAACTCCAAGTATTGCCATATTGCTATTTACTACTGGCAAGATGTCAAGCTCGTACTTGCTAAATAAATTTGCTGCCACTTCTTGGTCATCTGTGCCATATACATAGAAGTCTACTTCTTCCAATAAATCACTTAATAAAGTATCTGAATGGGAGACTAAAAGATCTCTCATAGTAACAATTCCCTTTAGCCTGTGATAATTATCTGTAACAAAAATTTTATCAATGATTTCTGTTTTTGGAGAAATTGAAATAATTTTCTTTACAGCCTCTACCGCAGTTAAATTTTCACGCAGTGCAATAAAATTTGTGGTCATAATGCCACCTGCAGATTCTTCATCAAAGGATAAAATCATCTTTAATGTAACTTTATCTGCACTCTTTATTGACGAAAAAATTGCCTTCCTCCTAACAGTTGAAAGTACGCCCAAAAGATCGGCAACTATTGAGGTCTCCATATGTGTAAAAATATCTATTAACTCATCATCTGTAAAAAATGCCATAATCCTTGCACTAAAATCTTCTTCTGATGCTTCAAGAAGATGTGCCATGTTCTCGTGATTAATTAAATGCGCAAAAGTTTCTAGTTCATCATCTTCTAATTCATCTGCCTCTAAGGCAATATCAACAGGGTGATACTCGTCAAAAAGACGGTTTATGAGCATTTCATCTTTTATATAAATTATTTTTCTTATCTCTTCAAGTAAATTCATTTTTTTCACCTGCCAAAGTTTCTAAATCTTTAAGAAAGGAAGAAATTTCATTTTTCCTTCCATTTGTGTAATGTGAATACATTAAATAGAGTTCTGTCTTTGCCCTAGTCATAGCGACATAAAAAAGTCTTCTTTCCTCACAAAAAAGCTCTTCATCTTCTCCTATTGTGTCAATGCTCGTAGTAGATGGCAATGTACCCTCGTATAAGTCTACAACAAAAACTCTTGAAAATTCAAGACCCTTGGCAGAATGAATTGTAGAAAAGGTTAATTTTGCATTTTCCTTTCTGGGTTTCAAAAGATCATATTCCAACTCCTTTAGTCTACCAATAAAAAGGTCAAGTGATTTCGTGTTTTTAGCAATTAACTTTAAATAGTAAAGGTACTCGTTTAAATTTGCCTCTGTTTCCCTAAATCTTTTGGCATTCTCTTTTAAATAATTGCCATAACCCATTTCTCTATCAATATAATTGATCGCCTCGTAAACATCACTTCTCGCAATTTTTCTAAATCCAACTAATAATTTATTTATATTTTTGTGATAGAAACTTGGCAGTCCTGGATAATCCTTTAAAATATTAAAAATATTTTTGCCTCTATTCCTCTTTAAATATTCAATATGTTTTTTGGAAATATAACCATCCAATTTAAAATAAAATTTTTCGTAGAGGTCAATGTCTGATAAGTCCCTAGAAAAGTTTAAAATATCTAAAATATCCCGAGTAATAAAATGTGAGAAGAACTTTGCCTTTTTGTCCTTTATATTAAAATCATGATTTTTCCTCTCAAAATACTCTACAAGACCAATACTAGAGAGATTATTTCTGTATAAAACCGCAATATCTCCTCCAGCCCTTTGAAGTTCCCTTTCAATAAATTCATATTGATCCTTTGGCTCCTTCACCTTAATAATATTTACAGGCTTGGCAAAGGGATTTGAAGTAAATACAGTCTTATCAAATCTTTTTTCATTTTGTGCAATAAAAATATTCGCAATATTTACAATGTTTTTTGTTGAGCGAAAATTTTCCTCCATATAAAAAGTCGCAATATCATCATATTCTTTTTGAAGATTAAAAAGCTCCTCAGAACTTGCGCCTCTAAAGCCATAAATGGATTGATCATCGTCTGCAACTACAAATAAATTATTGTCGGGCTTTGCCAGCAATTTCAAAACTTGAAATTGACTCCTGCTTGTGTCCTGACCTTCGTCAAGTTGAATAAATTTAAATCTATCTCTATATTTCTTTCTAATTGACGCATCACTTTTTAAAATTTCATAGGAAAGATTTATCATGTCGTCAAAATCTATTAAATTCTTATCTTTTTTATATTTTTCATAATTTTCATAAAACTTTACAAAATTATCTGTATCGCATCTCTTTGATTTTGCAAAAGAATTTGGACTAAGCATCATGTTTTTGCAATAGCCAACTTCAGAAATTGCAGTTTCAATTCGCTCTTCAGTGGGATAAACTTTATTAACATCTCTATAAATATCTCTTAAAATTTCATACTTCTTTTTCAAATTAGAATCAATTAAACTTAGAGACTTGCCAGATTTTCTTGAATAATCTCGAACAATAGAATAACAAAAAGCGTGAATAGTAGAAAAGAAAACATTCTTTTCGCCAAACATTGCATTATAACGCATCTTTATATCAATAGCTTGTGCCTTAGAAAAAGTAATTGTGAGAATGCTTTTTGGATCTACACCCCTATCTATTAAACTTTTAATTCTATGTAAAATCATAGTTGTCTTCCCTGCTCCCGGAACAGCCAGAACTATTGCCGGTCCCTTAAAATGTTCCACCGCTATTAATTGACTAGATGTTAATTTCACATTATCCCTCCTATTCTAGTGTAAACTATTTCTTAATTATTTTAAATCTATTTTTTTAACTATGTCATTGTGATATAATTTAAATATAAACAGGTTTAGGGGGTATTACTATGTTAATGACAAATTTCTTGCAAAAGAGAAAATCTGTCAGAAATTTTAAAAATGACACAGTTCCAAGAGATGCCTTGGAAAATATAAAATTACTTATGAATGAAATAAAGACTGAAAAAAGTGGCATAAGTTTTTCTCTTTATGAAAATGGAAAAATTGTGGCAGAAGGACTAAAGGGCAAGGCAGGATATGCAGGGGTCATGATAGAAGCTCCACATTACATCGCACTAGATATTGATAATAAAAAGCCACTTAACTTATTAATAGGTGGTTACTGTCTAGAAAAATTAAACACAAAAATTGTCGACTTAGACATTGATACTTGCTGGATAACAGTGGATAATGTTGACGTCAATACAAAAAAATCTATCTTTGGAGAAAAGGGAACAGGAATAGATTACTTAATAGCATTTGGCTATGGGGAAAAGAAAAAATTATTTGACCCAGAAGTAACAAGTTCAAGACTTAGCGTAGAAGAAATTGTATTTGCCGAAAAAATTGGACAACCAATTTCCATTGAAACACTAGAAAACTATGGAGTATTTGATGTGTTTTCATCAGTAAGATATGCACCAAGCCACAAAAATTTTCAACCATGGAGATTTGCATTAAAGGGCACAAAAGTAGAAGCCTACATGGTAAAATCTGACGAAGACAATAGATCCCTAATCGACATGGGCGTAATTTTATTCTACATGGAAGAAATGCTAAAGACAATTGGCATAAACAAAAAATGGACAATTGACTTAAAGGACGCAGGTAATTATTATTATATTGGCTCCTTTACTTTATAAATTAAAATGGTTCTATAATAAATAGTGTTGGTGAGAAATCATCAGCACTATTTTTGTATGGAAATGTATAAAAAATAGACATAGAAATCACATTCCTATAAAATATAGTTGCAACCAAATACCAAGGAGTGATT
>NZ_JABDSR010000014.1 GCF_012976305.1 Peptoniphilus faecalis | reverse complement strand
AATCACTCCTTGGTATTTGGTTGCAACTATATTTTATAGGAATGTGATTTCTATGTCTATTTTTTATACATTTCCATACAAAAATAGTGCTGATGATTTCTCACCAACACTATTTATTATAGAACCTAATTTTCCATATTCACAATTTAGTTCCCATTCTAGGTATTAAAATTCCTCCTGATATTATTTTATCAGGAGGAATTTTAATTTTCTAACCTTTTTTTAATTTTAGGATTTTTGCAACATCTATTGTCCCTTACTTTGAAAATAAGAGCAAAGTTTTATTAATTTTATTCTTTTTCTATGTTTACATTTATAGTTTTATAGTTTGTATAAGTTACAAGGCCTGGTTTTTTTGCAGGATGTCTCTTTACATTGATCTTAAAAGTGTAATCAACAGAAATATTTTTTGATTTTGAAAGTGAACTATACTTTGCAGCTAATTTAGCGGCAGTAATTAAGGAATTATTAGTAAAATTTCTGTTGTCATTTTTTAATATTACATGAGAACCTGGAGCATCCTTTACGTGAAACCATAGATCATTTTTTTTTGCTTTTTTATGAGTTAAATAATCATTTTGCTTATTATTTTTTCCTATAAAAATTTCAAAACCATCTTCTGTTTTTATATAAATATAATTTTCTTTATTATCTTTTTTCTTTTTATTATTTTTCTTCTTTTTTATATATCCTTCTTTTTCTAATTCTTCATAAAGTTCCTCTATTTCATCTGGCGTTTCTGCAAAATCAATATTTAGTAAAATTGATTCTAAATAACTAATTTCAGATTTTCCAATTTCAATTTGTTCTGCAAGAAACTTAGCTGCATTTTTTAATTTAGAGTATTTTTTATAATATTTTGATGCATTTGATGGTCCATCTAGCTTTGGATCCAATGGAATTTCAATTTCTTTCATTTCGTTATAAAAATTTTCAACTTTTAGCGATATTGCACCTTTTTCTATTTTATAAAAATTTGAAGATATTAAATCGGCATAAACTTTGAATTTATCTCTATCTAATGCGATATTTAATTCATTTGATTGATTAGAAATCTTTTTTTTCAATTTCTCTATATTTTTCTTTATAGACTTTTTTAGTTCCTTATTCTTTAAATCTAGAGTATCTCTTAAAAATTTAGAATTATAAAATTCTTCAAGGAGAGAAGAGATGCTTTCTACTTTAGATTTTTCATTTTCACTAAGTTCCTTTAAATCTATGGAATAAAAATCCTTAAATATTCCATCCCTATAAATCTTTATTGGCGAAAATTTATATTCTTTTACTTCTTTAAAGATTTCTAAAAATACTTCTTCTAAATTTTTAATTTCACTTTCAGATAATGAAGATACAATTCTTCTAAAATCAACACTAGACCTATATTCAATTTCACTACACATTTGTGGACTAATACCAGTGAAAGTCTTCAAGAAAAAAGTTTTTAAATTTAAATTTTTATTTGAATTATTTATTAATTCACTTATAGAATTTACTTCGCAAGGATTAAATCCCTTTGAAACATCCTCTGGATTATAAGTAAGCCCTGGTAGGACTTCGCGAACACTAGATAAATTAAAATTAATTCTCTTTAAAGAATCAATAATTTTTTTAAGCTCATCATCAATTAATATAACATTTGAATGCTTTCCCATAAGTTCAATTATAAGTGCTTTTTTAGAAAATTCACCAAACTCGTCACGAGACTTAACAAGTATCTTTATGATTCTATCCATTTTATATTGTGAAACTTCAAGAATTTGATTGTTTTCTAAATGTTTTCTAAGAAGCATACAAAAGGCTGGCGGATTTTGTGGACTATCAAAAATTTCTTCACTAAAATATACTCTGGGACTTCCAGAAATAGATATAAAAAGCCTTTCTTTTTTACCCTTAGCCCTAATATTAATTAAAAGATCATTGTTATTTTGGTAAATTTTATCTATCCTGCCATCTATAATTCGATTATTTATTTCATAAACTAAATTTTTAACTACTGTACCGTCTAAAGACATTTTATCACCTAAAATTTATTATAACATATTTTATAAAGTAATATGGAAGGAGGATGTCTAGAATGTTTGTTTAAAACGAATGTGTGCTAAGATTATTGATAAAATTTATGAAGAAATATTTTAAATAAAATTTTAATAATTAGAAGAAAAGTAGACATAATCAATTTGTATATTATTAGAGTTTATAGGTATAAAAAAAGAATAATAATTTAACTCATTAAAAAATATTAAGAAATTAAGCAAACAAAGAAACTAAAACATTGTACTATGAATTTTACTTAAAAATATGGACTTGACATAATTAGATAAGATAACTTAACAGCAGTATTTATTTTGAGGCTAATTTATAATTAATAAAACTTAATTAAGAAATTTGTTAAAAATGTAAATTTTAATAGTATTAATTGAAAAAGATGTAAAATCATAAAAAATAGTCACAAAATTATTATTTTGCGACTATTTTTGCGTTCTTTAGATTGACTTTTCTATAATTATTTTGAACATACCTATTTTCCCCCCAACCATGTAATAAATTCAAAACTTATATTTAATCAAGTTATATTATTGAATCATTTAATAAGATTTAATTTTTATTTAAGTTCTTTTAAAGCATTTAGAGCGATATTAACCAACATTTCAGTGCCAAATTTTAAAGCTCTTTCATCAATTCTAAAACTAGGACTATGATTTAATAAGCTATATCCGTCTTTTATTGTTCCTGCGCCTAAAATAAAAAAAGCACCTGGTTTAACATTTAAATAACTGGAAAAATCTTCACTTGCCATTAGAGGTTTTGTAAATAATATTTTTTCCTCGCCAAAAAGTTCTATAGCTGTATTTATAACAATATCTGATGCTAAATCATCATTTATAACAGGATCATATCCTCTAATATAGTTTAACTCATATTTTGCACCATATATTTTACACACACCATCGAGGATATCTCTTATTTTATTTTCTATAAGATCTCTATTTTTATTATCAAAAGTTCTAATGGATCCAGATAAGGTTGCATATTCAGGAATAATATTAGGAGCATTTCCTGATGTAAATTTACATATAGCAATTGATGATACGTCATGAGGACTGAGTATATAATTATTGATTTCATTAATTGAGCTAATAACTTTCTGACCTATAATAATTGGATTTATAGATTGTTCTGGAGCGGAAGAATGTCCTCCCTTACCTTTTATAGTTATTTCAACAATATCTCCAGATGCCATAAATGCTCCTTTATTAATAGCAATTGTTCCTGGTTCTAAATCTCCAATTACCATTATATGTTGTCCAAATATCATATCGACATTTTCTAATACACCTTTTTCAATTAATGGTATTGCTCCACCTGGTTGCTCTTCTTCTGCTGGTTGAAAAATAAATTTAATGTTCCCATTTATTGAATCTTTCATTTCGTTAAGGATAGTAGCAGCACCCATTAACATCGCAGCGTGTGCATCATGTCCACAAGCGTGCATAATTCCTTTATTTTTTGAAGAAAATGGCAGTCCTGTATCTTCTTCTATTGGAAGTGCATCTATATCTGCTCTAAGTGCTATTGTAGGTCCATCATTTTTCCCTTTTAAATAACCAATAACACTATTTTTAGTTAATTCTTTAAAATTAATATTAGTACAAGAATTAAGTTCTTCTTTAATATATCTTGCAGTATTTGCTTCTTGATTAGATAATTCAGGATTCTCATGAATATATCTTCTCCACTTTATAATTAAATTTTCTAATTTATCATTTATAAATTTCATAAATACTCCTTATTATTAGAATATGCCTTTGTAACTTCTTGTGATGAATATAGAACTCAATTTTAATATTGCACTAACTTATTTTAATTTAAGTATTGCAATATTATTTACAATTTATTATTTTTAAAAAATAGAATATGATGATTTTTTATCTTGTACTGTATCAATTGGTGTTTTCAATTCTTTTGAAGATTCATCTCTATTTGTAGCATTTGTGTTGCCTTCATTTACTTTAGATTCTTTATTATCTTCTTCGTAATTATATCTTTTTCCTTTAGTTTTAAATTTACCAGAAATATAAACAGAATCATCTTTCCAATCTACACTAAGCCCTAGTGTTTCTGATATAAATCTAATTGGAACATAAGTCCTTCCATCGTATAATATTGCTGGAGAATCTAAATCAACTGTATTATCTATCCCATCTTTATTAACTTTTGCCTTTGTTGAATTGATGTCAATTTCAACTAATACATCTACGGCACCAATTAAAATGCCACTAGTTTTTGTTTCTTTTTTTTGATAATAATTAATTTGTGCACCCATGTTTTCAGAAATATATCTAATTGGCACCATAACTCTATTGGTATTTTTATCGAGATATGCCTTCCCCATGTCTTCTGGAATTGTTTGAATATTATTATTAATGTAAATGTTAATATTTTTATCTAAAGCTTCCTTTGGTAATTTTCCAACTGCGAAAACAGATGTACTTAGTGCCATAATCATAATTCCTGCAAATGCAAATTTTTTTAATTTTTTCATATTTTCTCCTTATTATTATAAATTTATTTTTCCTTAACTTTTGAAAGTGGATTAGAATCAACCATTTTTTTTAGTGCTTTTTTATTTACATGTGTGTAAATTTCTGTAGTGCTTACAGATTCGTGTCCTAATATCTCTTGTAGAGACTTTATATCGGCATTTCCATATTCATATAATAATGTAGCTGCAGTATGTCTAAGCTTGTGAACTGAGTATTTATTTGTGTCTAAACCAGAATTTTTCATATGCTTTTCGATCATGTGCTGAATTGATCTATTGCTCATTCTTTGTTGTCTCATTGATAAAAATAGTGCATCATCTTTTATTTGTGGTCGAATCTTTAAATATTCATTAATGGCATAAACACAAGCCTCATTGAGATAAATTGTCCTCTCTTTGTTTCCCTTTCCTATTACTTTTAATGTGTTATCATCTTTCAAGTGAGAAATATTAATCCCAGCAAGCTCAGAAAGTCTCATGCCACAATTTAAAAACAATGTGACTATTGCGTAGTCTCTTTTTTTATAAATTGGCTTTATATTAGATTTTTCAATAGTTTTTAAAAGATTTAAACTTTGATCTAAGGATAAATATACTGGAAGAGTTTTTTCAAATTTAGGCATATCAATATCAATTAGTGGATTTTTTTTAATAATTTCGATCTTTTTAGAAAGATAATTATAAAAACTTCTAATAGATGAAATTTTTCTAAATTTAGACCTATTGGAAATTTTCCTTTCTCTTTCTAAAAAAGCATTATATGCATATATATCTTGTTTAGTAACACTTTCCAAGACCTCTGGAGTAATGTCTTCAATAGCTATATCGTTAAAGTTTATAGAATCATCAACTAAATTCTTCCTTTTTTTAATAAATCTTACAAAGACTCTTAAGTCATAATAATACTCTTTAACAGTGTTTTCTGAAGATCCCTTTGTAGATTTCATATAATCTAAGAAATCATCAATTAAGTTAGAGTTTATCAATCTCTCACCCCCTATAAAAATAAAAACCTGACATAAGTCAGGTTCCTAATTATTTAGCGTATTCAACTGCCCTAGTTTCTCTAATAACATTAACTTTAATTTGTCCAGGAAAATCTAGTTCAGACTCTATTCTCTTTACTATATCTCTAGCAGTAATAGTAATTTCTGCTTCTGAGATTTTTTCAGGTTTTACTATTATTCGAATTTCACGACCAGCTTGAACAGCATAAGACTTTTCAATACCTTCAAATTCATTTGCAATTTCTTCTAGTTTTTCAAGCCTTTGAATATAAGATTCAACTGTTTCACGTCTTGCACCAGGTCTTGCTGCAGAAATAGCATCGGCAGCTTGAACTAATACTGATTCAACACAGTTTGGCTCAACATCACCATGATGAGACTGAATTGCATTAATAACATATTCGGATTCGTGATATTTTCTTGCAATTTCAACTCCAATATCAACATGTGGAGCATCTAGATTTCTATCTACGGATTTACCTATATCGTGTAGAAGTCCACCTCTTTTAGCTAGTTTAACATCAGCACCAATTTCGCCAGCTAAAATTCCAGCAATTTCAGCAACTTCAACTGAATGTTTAAGGTTATTTTGTCCATAACTAGTTCTATATTTAAGCCTACCTAAATATTTAATAATTTCTGGATGAAGCCCGTGAACTCCAGCATCATAAGCCGCTTGTTCGCCTGATTCTTTTATAATTGTTTCAACTTCATTTTTGGCTTTTTCGACAGTTTCTTCGATTTTAGTTGGATGAATTCTGCCATCATTTACAAGTTTTTCTAAAGCTACTCTTGCTATCTCTCTTCTTATAGGATCAAAGCAAGACAATACAACAGCTTCTGGAGTATCGTCAATAATTAAATCTACTCCAGTTATTGATTCAATAGCTCTAATATTTCTACCTTCACGACCTATAATTCTTCCCTTCATTTCATCATTTGGAAGGTTTACAACAGCCACAGTAGATTCAGCAACTTGATCAGCAGCACATCTTTGAATAGCTTGTGCTATTACATTTCTAGCATATTTTCCGGATTCTTCTTTTATTCTATTCTCATTTTCTTTGATAATAAGTGCTGACTCATTAGTAATTTCTTTTTTTAATTCATTGAGTAAAATTTCCTTGCCTTCATCTTTAGTAAGACCAGCAACCCTTTGAAGTTCTGCTTCTCTTTGCTTAATAATTTCATCAACTTGTTCTTCTTTTTCTCTAAGACCCTCTAGTTTCCTGTTAAGCTTTTCATCCTTACGCTCAACTTGAGTGGATTTTTTATCTAAAAGCTTTTCCTTAGATAAAACACGTTCTTCCATTTCTTTTATTTCAGCTCTTCTAGTCTTAGTTTCCTTTTCTTGCTCAGATCTCAATTTTTGAATTTCTTCCTTAGCTTCAACAAGCAAAACTTTTTTTTGTGTCTGTGCTTGATTTTCAGCATCATAAATCATTTTATTAGCTAATTCTTCAGCATTTTTAAGTTTTCCTTCAGAAATATATTTTCTAATGGCATAACCAAAGGCTATACCAATAATACCGATAATAATAGTTAAAGCATTAAAACCCATTCATACACACCTCCTATTTAGTTTTCATGTTTCAAATTTAAAATCATTTTCAAGGCATAAGCCTTAAAATTATTGTATATCTTTTAAAAGCATAAGTCAAACAGAAAGTATGTGTATGAATGTCATCTATTTATTTTTATAGATTGGAATGGCTAATTTGTAACCTGGTTTAATATCATAAGATGAGATATTATTAAGCTTTTCAATCTCCATAATGAATTTCATTTTGTTTTTACATTCATAATTATCAGAAATTGTCCATAAAGTATCACCCTTTTTTACAGTGTAAACTTGTATAACAATTTCCTCTTTCGTTTTAAAATTTTTATCTTCAAAATTTTTTATAATTAGACCTGAATTAAAAATAAATATTAATAATAAAAATAAAAAAACCTTTGGTTTGTTAATAATAATTCTTTTCATAAAATCACCTCAAATGTTTTGTTCGCAATAAGTTTAAACTTCAGTATCAAACAGCAGTGTCAAATATAGGTTCTAAACAAATGTTACAACAAAAGTTTTATAATGTCAAGTAAAATATAAATATTTTAAACTACAGTTTGAAATATTTGTTTAAATGTGGTATTATTAATATAAAAATACAAGGAGGTAAATTATGTACGAAGATCTAAACCAAAGAGATCTTGAAATTTTATTTTTTATTAAAAGATTTATTGAATCAAAATCCTATCCACCTACTGTTCGTGAAATCTGTTCTGGTTGTAACATTAAATCAACTTCTACTGTATACTATGCTCTTGAAAAATTAGAATCAACAAATTATATTAAAAAAGACGCATCAAAAACTAGAGCTATAGAAATTATTCCACAGGATGATGACATCCTTATGCTTAAAAAGAAAACTGTTGACGTTCCAATTGTTGGGCGTGTAACAGCAGGTGCTCCTATTTTAGCTGTTCAAAATATTGAAGACACTATGCCTCTTCCAGTTGACTTTGTTTCAAATAAAGAACTTTTTATTTTAAAAGTCAAAGGAGAAAGCATGATTAATGCAGGAATTTTTGATGGTGATTATGTGATCATTGAGAAGACAAATTCTGCTAGAAATGGTGAAAAAGTTTTAGCTTTAATCGATGACGAGGCAACTATTAAAACTTTTTACAAAGAAAAGAATAGATATAGACTTCAACCTGAAAATGACACAATGGAACCTTTTTACTTCGATAAAGTCGATATATTGGGAAAAATCATTGGTCTATATAGAAAGATCAACTAAAATATGCTATTAAAAGTGTATCAAAAAAGACGAGGATTTTTATTTTCCCCGTCTTTTTTGATACACTGTATTCGTAAAAAAACAAAAATATATAATATTAGGTACAGTCTTTCGATAGAGTTGCAAGGAAAGCTGGCTGGTTTTTCGGATAAAACTCTTACACAAAAAACATAGAGCAGTAAATTCATCGACACCTTTTCTCAAAGTCCTTCTGTAAAATAAAAAAGATGAAGAAGATATTTTCTCCTCATCTTTAACATTGTTTATTGATTAGCCTATACACTTTAGGGTGAATATTTTTTTAAAAGTCTTCTACTGTCACCTCTTAGATTTAAGTATAAAAATAGATGCTAATAAATGTTAAGATTATTTATATTTTTTAGCTATAAAGGCTAATTGTTTTTTATCATCCAAATGATATTCACAAATAAATCCAATTTTTGATAACATTTTTGTTAAATCAGTAGGAGAATATACTTCAAAATTTAGCATATCAGCCCATTTTTTTATATTTTTTTGTTCTCTAAATGCACCTTCGTTGCAAATTAAAAATTGTCCATCATCCTTTAATACACGATAGACTTCTTTGAAACAATCCTCTATATTATTCCAAAAATATATGGTTTCAAAAGCTGTAACAATATCTACAGATTTATCTTTAAAAGGGATTTTTTGTACATTTCCTTCAATGATTTTGCATCTTCCAGCTTTTATTGCATCTTTATTTAAAAAACTCGCCATTTCTACACTTGCCTTTGAATAATCAATTCCATAAACTTTACAAGCTTTTGTCAAAAAATACTCTATATTGCGTCCACCACCACAACCTAAATCCAAGATGATATCTTCTTTATAAATTTGCAAAAAACTTCTTCCCCATTTTGCTAATTTTTCATGACCTTTATTCATATTTTTTAGCATAAATCTACCAGAAAAACTTTCTTTTGGTTTAACAACATTTTCAAAAAAACTTTTAAACATATAAATGCAATCCTCCAATTGATATTTTTTATCATCTATATTATATCAATTCTTTATATAATAGGATTAAATTTATAAAGTTTGATTTTTTAATATTCCCCTCTCAGCATCAAAACTTGGATTTTTCTAATTTCAATATAAGAAAGCTGTTTTTGTTTTCTGCTTAAAACATTAAAAGTCCTTTATACAACTCTTTTGCATTAAATATTTTTCGCTTGCTTAAATGCTTAGTTTTTCGTTAAAATTACAAATCTAATTTTACTATTCTTTACCAATTGGAATCTTGTCATCATTTCTAGAATTTATAAATTTAGTCACTTCTGGCATAAGTTCTTCACTCATAATTTCAAGAATCTTTTCCATAGTTTCTATATCTTTTTTATCAACTCTTTTTCTAAGTCTATCTAAAACTAATTCTATATAAGAGTTTTTCATGTTGTAGTATTCATAAAATCTTTCTGTACATTCTAGATAATATTCTCTTCTGTCTTCTTCGGATTGAACTTTTTTAAGATATCCCTTTTTTATTAGAGAAGATATTTTATAAGCAATATTTGGATGAGAGCATTCAAGAAATTCAGTAACATCACTTACCCTCGGTCTATTTAATGCATGTATAACTTCTATGGTAAATGTTTCAGTTGCTGTCAAAGTTGCTTCTCTATCTTGTAGGTTTGCAAACATATTCTTGTATAAATTCAGCTTAAACTTTTCATACACTTCATCAAATATTTTTTCCAAATTATTGTACATTTTTCCTCCTATCTTAATGCAAAGGATATTTCACAACTCATCACCATTTCTCCGTCTCTTGTGATATTTCCCTTTCCTATACCGAGATTTTTTACTATTTTTATCATTTCACAAGTTATTACTAAATAATCTCCTGGTCTTACTGGCTTATAAAAGCGTGCATTTTTTATTCCTCCAAGCAAAGCAAGTCTTTTAGGATTTTCTTTTAAAAGTGCTACTGCTCCAACTTGAGCAACTGCTTCTATTTGAAGAACCCCAGGCATTATAGCTTCTTGCTGGAAATGTCCTTGAAAATAATATTCTCCGCCAGATACTGATTTAATTCCCTTTGCATATTTATTATTGTCCATTTCAATGATCTTGTCAACCATTATAAAGGGATAGGAATGTGGTAAGATTTCTTTTAATTGATTAAAACTTATTTCCATATTAATACCTCTTAAAAATTAAGGCTGCATTATGTCCTCCAAAACCAAGTGAATTTTTGAGGAAGTAATTTATATCGTATTCTTCTGCTTCTAGAGCAAAATTAAGTTCACATTCTGGATCTTTATTTTTAAAATTTATCAATGGAGGTAAAAAATTTTCATTCATTGCCAAAATTGAAAGTATTGATTCAACAACACCAGATCCTCCTAGTAAGTGTCCAATTTGAGATTTTGATGATGATACTTTTATTTTTCTATCTCCAAATACATTTTTTATTGCAAGAGTTTCAATCTTATCATTTAAAAATGTTGAAGTTCCGTGGGCATTTATATAATCTATTTCATCTGCACTTATTCCGGCATCTTTTATAGCATCTGAAATTGCTTTTGTTGCAAATTTTCCATCAGGTGATGGTGATGTTATATGGTAGGCATCACAATTAACACCATAGCCGACAAGTTCTGCAATTATATTTGCTCCTCTTTCTAAAGCTGATTCCAAACTTTCTAAAACTAAAACTCCAGCTCCTTCTCCCATTACGAATCCGTTTCTATCCTTGTCAAAGGGAATTGATGCCCTGTTTTTATCTTTAGAAGTGCTAAGGGCTTTCATTGATGTAAATCCACCAATTCCAAGTTCAGTAATCGATGCTTCGCTTCCTCCAGCAAAAATGATTTCTTCATAACCACCTTTTATTGCTCTATAAGCTTCTCCAATTGCGTTTGTAGATGATGCACAAGCAGTAACAATAGATAAACAAGAACCATGTGCGCCTAAATCTATCGCAACATTTGCTCCTACGGAATTTATTATTGCCTTTGGTATGAAATAAGGACTTAACTTGTCGAAACTCCTATTCATTCCTCTTAAATGATCTTCTTCAATTGTTCTAAGTCCACCAATCCCTGAAGTTATATAAACTCCAACTCGCTTGTTTTCTATTTCTTCTTTTGAAAGTTTTGAATCTTTCATCGCATTTTTTGCAGCTATCATTGCAAATTGGTTTACTCTATCTAGTCTATTTATTTCTTTCCTAGAAAACTCTTTATCTGCAGCATAATCTTTAAGTTCAGCTGCAAGGGTAACTACTCTATCTTCTATTGGATAATGTGTGATTTCATCAATAGCACATTTGCAATTACGCATGGCACTTATAAGTTCTTCTTTTGTTGATCCAATCGGTGTTAAGGCACCAAAACCTGTAACTACAACTCTCATATATTCATTCCTCCATCAACTGAAATAACTTGACCAGTTATGTATGATGATTCTTCTTTTGATAAAAAATGAACTAGATCAGCTACATCTTCTGCTTTTCCATATCTTTTTAATGGAATATCTTTTAAAATTTCTTCTTTAACTGCATCATCTAAATTATTTGTCATTTCTGTATCTATAAAACCTGGTGCAACTGCATTTACTAAAATATTTTTTGCTGCAAGTTCTTTAGCCAGTGCCTTAGTAAAACCAATGATTCCAGCTTTTGATGCACTATAATTCGTTTGTCCAGCATTACCTCTAATTCCACTTATAGATGAAATATTTATTATTCTTCCACTTTTTCTTTTCATCATAGGTCTTGCAAATAATTTTGAAAGATAAAAAACAGAATATAAATTTGTTTCGATTACTTTTATAAATTCTTCTTCCTTCATCCTAAAAATTAAATTATCTAAAGTCATGCCAGCATTGTTTACAAGAACTTCTACTTCAAGATTTTGTTCTCTGCATATATTGAAAACTTTCTCACAATCCTCAAACTTGGATAGGTCTGCACTTATACAAATAACTTCTGTGTCTAATTCATTTTTTAGTTTTTCTATCTTGTCTATCTTACTTCTTGTATGAAGGATTAAATTATAATCCCTTGCAAGCTTTCTTGCAATTGCACTTCCAATACCTCCACTAGCACCTGTTATAAGTGCATATTTTTTATTTTCCATTGCTCACCTCTTAATTATTTCTTCTTCGTTTTTAAGAGAAATTACTTGAACTTCTTTAAAATTTTTTCTAATTATTTTAGAAATTACATCTCCTGGACCGATCTCTATAATCTTATCCACTCCATCATCTATCATGTTTTTTATATCATCAAAAAGTCTTACGGGATTGTATATATGTTTTGATAAAACCATTCTTAAGTCTTCTCCACTATATATTTCCCCTGTTAAATTTAAATAATAATTTATCCTAGGTTTTTCAAATTCTATTTCTTTTAACTCTTCAAAATATTTTTCTCCAGCATTTTCCATATAGCATGTATGAAAGGCTCCACTTACTTTCATTTCAATAGAGCGTATTTTTTCTTTATTTAAGTACTCTTTAAATAAATCTATATTTTCCCTATCTCCAGCTACTACAACCTGCTTTGGGCTATTTATATTTGAAATATAGATTTTATCAGGGTAAGAAAAATTTGCAATAAGATTTTCTACTTCATTTTCGTTTTTATTCAAAATTGCAAGCATTTTAGTATTGTGTTTTTGGCTTTCGTTTTGCATAAGACTTCCTCTTCTTTTAACAAGAAAAAGTGCATCTTTATATGACAATGATCCTGCCAACACAAGACTTGCGTATTCTCCAAGACTTAATCCACAAGTTGCAACTATATTCTCATCCTTTTTCAAGAATTCTAGTGCAGCAATTTGAAAAGCAAGCATTATTGGTTGAAGATTTTTAGTCCTAGATAATTCTTCCAGACTTCCATTTAAAATAATTTTTTCATATTCAGAAATCTCTTCATATATATTTTTTGTTTTTGGATGATTTAAAAAGACTCTGCCCATATTTTCATATTGAGAGCCTTGACCTCCAAAAACTACTCCTATTTTATTCATTTCTCCTCCAATAACCAGTCTATATAATCATCTACAGACCTAACTCTTTCAATGTTTTCGATATCAGTTCCTGCAAAAAATAATCCTTTATTTATATCGCCTTTTACGGCATTTATAAGAGCCTCACTTATACAATAATTTGTATCTTTTCTTTTACAAGTTTTTATACATGAAAGGCAATGATTAGGTGGAATTTTTTCTGATTTCATTTGTTTAACAAGATTATTTTCCATGCCTCTTGCAAGTAAACCAACAGGACTCTCCAATATCACATTTTTAAGGTTTCCCTTATTTTTTGCATTTAAAATTTTTTCTTTTGCAGATTTTGGCAGTCCCGATTCTTTTGTAAATAAAAAACCCGTTCCTATTTGAACTCCAGTTGCTCCCATTTTTAAAGCTTCTCTCATAGCTTGTGGAGTGCCAAAGCCACCTCCAACGAAAATCGGAATATCTTTTACTAATTTAATAATTTTTTGCAACTCGTCAAGAATGTCTATTTCTAAATCCTCTCTTTTAAATCCAAGATGCCCACCAGCTTTCGGTCCTTCTAAAATTATTAAATCTGGTTTCCTTTTGTACTTCTCCCATTTTTTCATGATAATCTTTAGAGCTCTTGCAGATGATACAATAGGACCAATTATTTTTTCTTCTGAAATATATTTTGGCAATTCAAGGGGAAGTCCTGCTCCTACAACTACACCATCAACATCTGTACTATTTAAAAACTCTAAATATTCATCAAATCTCTCTACAACATGCATTAAATTTGTCAGTATGAGTCCTCTTCCTTTTGACTTTTCTCTTGCAAACTTTAAATCTTCTATATAGGCTCTTTTATTTGCCTCAAAGGGATTTTTCAAAAAATCCTTTTGTGCATAACCTGGATTTACCATTGATAAAGTGCCTATTGCTCCTCTATTTGCTACTGCTCCTACCAAGTCTTTACTTGACATACCAATCGCCATGGCTCCCTGAATAATTGGTATTTCTATATATTTATCTTTTATTCTTATACTCATTTTTTATCTCTTTATATTCACTCATTAATTTTTCAATGTATTCCTTGACAGGTATTATTGAATTAAAGGATCCAACAGATAAGCCAGTCATTACAGATCCATTTTCTACATCTCCTTCAATTACAGCTTTTTTAAGTCTGCCAAGAGTGAAGTTTTCAAGTTCTAAAGTAGAATTATTCCTCTCAAGTTTTTGATATTCTCTTGTCATTTTATTTTTTAAGACTCGCATTGGTATTCCATTTATATTTCCAATTACAGTTACCTTTGATGAATTTGATTTTAATAATAGCTTCTTATATTTTTCATGAATTGGACATTCTTTAGTGAATAAAAATCCTGTTCCTATTTGTACTCCACTTGCTCCTAAAACTTCTGCTGCAAAAATTTCTCTACCAGAAGCTATGCCTCCAGCTGCTATAATCGGTTTTTTAGTTTGTGCTATGGCTTGAGGAATGAGAGTAATAGTCGTCATTTGCCCTATATGTCCTCCAGCCTCTAAACCTTCTGTTATAAAAGCAAGAGGTTCAAGTGCTTCATATCTTTTTATTTGAATTGGCGATGATACTACTGGTAAAACTTTAATATTTTTGCTTATAAATTTGTCAGCAAATTTTTCATATGTTCCCGCTCCAACAGTTATGATCTTTACATCTTCTTCTAAAAGAACTTTGATTAGTTCATCAATATCAGGCCTAAGCATCATCAAATTTACCCCAAAGGGATTATCTGTTATATTCCTCAATGCCCTTATATTTTCTCTTAGTTCATAAGTATCCATTCCACCAGACCCAATAATACCTAAACCGCCAGCACTTGAGACCGCTCCAGCAAACTCTCCCTTTGCAATATGTGCCATTCCCCCTTGTAAAATCGGGTATTTTATATCAAGTAATTTTTTTAAATCCATCTCACCACTCCATTAAAACACTTACAACAGAAAGGCCTGCACCGAAACCAGATAAAATTATTTTTTCGCCACCTTTTATAAGAGCAAAATTTTCTGCAATAACTAGAGGAATTGATGCAGCAGATGTGTTTCCATATTTTTGTAAATTTAATAGACAATTTTTTCTATCCATTCCAATTTTTTCCACTACATGGTCAATTATTCTTTTGTTAGCCTGATGCAAAATCATTTTATCAATATCTTTCCCTGTAAATTTATTCTTATTTAAAAGTCTTTTTATAGAATTTAAAACTTCTTCAATTGCAAATCTATAAACTTTTTTTCCATCCATAGTGATTTTAGAGTTTTCATCTAAATTCAAGGAATTTTCATTTGAAAAAGATGCTACATCTGTTTTCCATAACTTATTATTTTTCTCTACTAAAACTCCGCCAGCACCATCTCCAAAAAGTATAGCTGTCTTTCTATCTTCCATATCCATGAAGTCAGATATTTTTTCACTTGCAAAAATATAAGCTCTCTTTCCTTCTAAGAGATAGGACTCTGCAATAAGTAAAGCTGCCACAAATCCACTACATGCAAGATTTATGTCTAGGCAAAGGCAGTGGGGATTATTTTTAAGTTCTTCTCTTACTAAATTAGAAACTGATGGCATCCTTTTTTTAGAAGAAAAAGATGCACAAATTATTAAGTCTAGATTTTCCATATTATTTTTAAATTTCTTAGCCAAATTTAATGCCATTACATCAGTTCCATAATCTGAAAATTGTCTAGTAATTATTCCTGTTCTTTTTTCAATCCATTCTGAGCTTGTGTCTAGATTTTGTTCAAAATGTTTATTTTCTATAAATTTTTCTATATCAAATTTATGAGCTTCTAAGATTTTTAAACCCACTTAACACCTATCTTTCTAAACTTATTATGTCTATCTCTAATAATTTCCTTTGAAGAAAATTTTGAATAATATTTCAAATCTTCAAGAATAATCTTCTTTAAATCTAAAATTGAGATTTTATTTTTATTTTCCTTTACAATACCATTAATAATTCCATCTTCAAGTAAATCATGTGAAGTTAGTCGCATTAATTCAGCGGACTCCCTTGCCCTAGATTTACTTTTATATAAAATTGAGGAGAAACCTTCAGGTGATAAAATTGAAAAAACAGCTCCTTCTCCCATATAAATTTTATTTGCAAGAACAAGAGCCAAAGCTCCTCCAGATCCTCCCTCGCCTATTATAAATGCAAGGCTAGGAACTTTTAATCCAGCCATAGTAATAAGACAATCAGCAATAAGTTGATGTTGGCCCATTTCCTCTGCTTTAACGCCAGGGTATGCACCAGGGGTATCTATAAAAGTGATAACAGGTCTTTTAAATTTTTCAGCTGATTTCATTAATCTTATAGCTTTTCTATATGCATGAGGTTCAGGCATTCCAAAATTTGTTTTTATGGCTTCTTCCATGCTGTGGCCTTTTTGTATGCCTATAAAAGTCATTGTATAGTTTTCAAGTTCTCCTACTCCGCCGATTATTGATTGAGAATCTCCAAAAGCCCTATCACCTTTTACATAATAAAAATCGTCGAATAAGTCTTCTATAACTTCCTTGGATACACTTCTGTCTTTAGATCTTGCATTTATAACTATCTCATAAGCGTCCATATTTCCTCCTATGCATCCTCAAAATTTTTCCAATCATTTCTCTTTGATTTTTTCTCTCTACTATCATGTCAAGAAATCCAAAATTTTCAAGATTTTCTGCCTTTTGAAAATTTTCTGGAATTTTTTCGCGGAGGGTTTCTTTTATTACTCTTTGACCAGCAAATCCTATTAAAGCACCCGGCTCTCCTATATTGTAATCACCTTGAGCAGCAAAGCTAGCACTAACTCCTCCCATAGTAGGATTAGTTAAAAGACTTATGTAAAGTCCTCCCTTTTCTCCAAAGGAATAAATAGCAGAACTAATCTTTGCCATTTGCATTAGAGAAAAAATTCCCTCCTGCATTCTAGCTCCTCCACTTAATGAAATAATTACAATAGGAAGTTTTTTCCTTTCTGCTTCCTCTATCATATTTGTGATTTCTTCTCCAACATAAGTTCCTAGACTTCCCAACATATAAGTATCAATTAGCGAAGCCACTAAAACTGGACTTCCTAAAATTTTACCCCTTGCTATTTTTACTGCTTCAGAACTTTTATCTTCTTCCTTATTTCTATAATTTGGAAAATTTATAGGATTTATTTTTTTTGAATTATAATTAATTAATCTATATCCCTTGTCCATGAGCATATCAAATCTATCTATTCCAGTTAAGGGAAAATATGAAGAACATTGTGGGCAAATAAATAGGTTTTTTTTTAAATCTTCTAATCGACTTGCTCTTCCACATTTTTTACAAACCAAGATTTTTTCATTGTTTTTTTTTGTTGAAAAATCTTTTGCAATTTTGCTAAGATTTTTTATCGCTCCTAGCAAAGTTTTTCTATTTTTAAGATCTCTCATGGACATTTTTAGCTACCTCTTTCATTTTATTTATTATGACTTCTTCCTTATCTTTAATATAATTTGTATGAAGTCTGCCTTTTAGAAAATCTACATCAAACAAAAGTGCATACATAAATCCTAGATTTGTCTTTATTCCTTCAATCATTGTTTCTTCAATGGCTCGTCTTAGTTTTTTTATTGAATTTAGCCTTTTATTGTCTTTTACGATTATTTTTCCAATCATAGAATCATAGTAAATAGGAACATCAAAGCCTTTATAGATAGCTGAATCAAATCTGATATCCATACCACCAGGAGTAAATAAAAAATTTATTTTCCCACTTGATGGCATAAAATTATTTAATGGATCAACTGAATTTATTCTAACTTCAATTGAATGACCAGAGCATTTTACATCTTCTTGATTTATTGAAAGACCGATACCTGATGCAATCTTAAATTGTTCCTTAATTATGTCAATTCCAGTAATCATTTCTGTTACTGCATGTTCCACTTGAAGCCTTGTGTTCATCTCGCAAAAGTAAAAATTTTCATCATTATCAACTAAAAATTCAATTGTCCCTGCACCTGTATATTTTGTAGCATTCACACAATCAAGACTTGCCTTATAAAGCTTTTCTTTTAATTTCATGGATATAAAATTACAAGGAGCTTCTTCTAAAAGTTTTTGATTATTTCTCTGTAAGCTACATTCTCTTTCAAATAAATGTATAGCTTTATCTCCATCTGATAAAATTTGCACTTCAATATGTCTTGGTTGTTCAATTAATTTTTCAATAAATATTTTTTCATCACCAAAAGATGCTTTTGCTTCAACCTTAGCTAAATTAATAGAATGAAAAATTTCATCTGCAGAATCAACTCTCCTCATTCCCTTTCCTCCACCACCACTTCTGGCTTTTAAGAGTATGGGATAGCCAATGTCTGTGCAAATTTTTAATATTTCTTCATCACTTTGATTATCTAGTGCAACAGCCTTTGCAACAGGTACTCCAATCTTTTCCATAAGTTTTTTAGCTTGAATTTTATCGCCCATTAACTTTATCACTTCTGGATTAGGACCTATAAAAATAATCCCTTCATCCACGACTTTTTTAGCAAATTCATAAGATTCTGATAGAAATCCATATCCCGGATGAATTGCATCACAACTTTTTTCCTTTGCACATGTTATAATTGCATCCATATTTAGATAAGTATCCTTTGAAAACTTATCTCCTATACATATTGCCTCATCAGCTAAATAAATATAAGATTGATTTGCATCAGCTTTTGAATAAATAACTAAGGTTTCAATCCCTAATTCCCTAGCACTTCTTAAAATAGAAAGTGCACACTCGCCACGATTTGCAATCAAAACTTTTTTTATCATAATTGCTCCAACTTAAAGATTTCAGCATCATATTCAACAAAGTCTTCATTGGATACAAGGCAATCAACAATCTTACAATCATATGGAGCTTTTATTTCATTCATCATCTTCATCGCCTCAATAATACATAATGTAGTTCCTTTTTTTACCTCATCCCCAACTTTTACAAAGGGCTCTTCATCTGGAGCTTTAGAGGAGTAAAAAACTCCAAGAATTGGAGCCCTTAAAACCTTTATATTTGTTTCTTCTTTTAATTCATCTTTATCTTCAATTTTTTTATCAGTTATTAAATTGTTAGATTCGTCATTTCTCTTATTTTGTAGATCCATTACTTGTAAGTTATTTTCATAAAAAGGACTCTTACTAATTTTTAAAGAAAAATTATCTAATTTAAACTCAAGAACATTAAGTGAAGAATCTTCCAAAGACTTAATGAGTTTTTCCGTAACCTCTAAATATTTTTCCATTTTATTTATCCAAATATTTTATTAAATCTTCTATAGTTATTATTTTTTCAAATACATCATCAGGAATTTCCTTTCCTGTTTCTTCTTCTATGGCCATTGTCAATTCAACTGCATCAAGAGAATCTAGTCCAAGATCATCTCGTAGATTAGACTCCATCTTAACTTCATCTTTATTAATTCCAAAGTTACTAGCAATAATATCTTTTAAATTTTCTAAATTCATTTTCTTCCTCCAATTAGTTAAAAATTTTTACTTAATTATTCTATAGTATTAATTGTCTTTTGTCAATTATTTAAGTTTTTTTACATAATTTTTTTTATATATCATCTTAAATTCTAATCACTATCTAAATTAATAGAGAATTAAAAAAAAGATATATGTAATCGACTTATTATCGATTACATATATCTTTATAAAAAATTTTATCTATATTTATTGGTTTTTAAAGTAAAGGGACTAGATATTATCTAGCCTCTCACAAATTTGACATAAAGCTATATTAACAAATATACCTATTTATCAATAATATAAGAACAAGACTATTCTTATTCTTTTTCTTCATCTATAATATTTAATCTTGTTAAAATTAATTTATAGCCATCAGCTCCATAATTTAAAGATCTATTAATTCTTGAAATAGTTGCCGTTGAAGCTCCTGTTTCACTTTCAATTTCGTGATAGGTTTTATTTTTAACAAGTAGTTTTACAACTTGTAATCTTTGTGCAATTGCTTGTAGTTCTTTAACAGTGCAAATGTCTTCAAAGAATCTATAACATTCTTCTAAGTTTTCTAAAAGTAAAATAGCTTCGAATAATCCATCTATTTCTTTACTTTTTATTTTTGAGTCGTAAATCATTATATCCTCCTGACTTAAATAATAATGCAATATATAAACAATTCATATTTTCACTAATATACTAACAATTTTACTTGCTAAAGTCAAGATAAAAATCACTGATCATATACACTTACTTCGCTAATTCCTTTTTTATTAGTTACTTGAAAAGCTTTATCACAAATTTGAGAAAGATGAGGATTGTGAGTAACCATAATTATCTGTCTATTAAATAAATTTGATGATTTTTTTAGAAATTCACCTAAATTAAATATATAATCGTTGCTTACATGTTTTCCAGGTTCATCAAGGATAAGTGGACCAGATAGCTTTGGTTGATTTAGCTGCAAAAATGCAATTCTAAGGGCAAGTGAAATAATATCAACCACTCCTCCGCCTCTAGAAATTTCAGGTTTAGTTTTTATACTGTATCCTTCAGGATAATTACTTTGTACAAAAAATTCTGCAACAGGTACAGATCGAGACTCGGATAGTTCAATTAAAAATTCAATATCTGTTTCAAAAATAAATTGCAAGCATTTTGTAACAATATCCTCAATTTGTCTTTTAGATTGTTCTCTTGCAAATTCAGAAGTTTTTTGAAATAAAAGAGAAACTTTCGTAAGAACATCGCTATATTTTTCTCTATCATATAAAGTTTTTTCAGTTTTATCTAATTGATTAGATAAAATTTCAATTTTACCCTCATCGCTTAAAATTTTATTATTTAGTTCAAATAGTTTTAAATCAAGTTCTTTTAAGTCCAAAAAATCACAACCTAGGCATTAAATTATTGGCTTCGTCAAAAAGTTTGTCAATTTCATTTTTTAAATTAGAGATTTCACTTTCAAGGTCTTCAGGTTTTATACCTAGTTTTTCAATTTCAGCAAGAATATCTTTTTTTTGTGAATTTAATTGTTCTAATCTAGCTTCAGATTTATATTTCATATTTTTTAATCTATCTAATTTATCTTTTAAAATTTTTAAATTGTTTTCGTAATTCATTTAATCATTCCTCAAGTGGTATTTAATATGCTCAATTGAATTTTCATCAATTTGGCTATAACAGAAAGGGCACACTCCCATTTCTAAAATTATATTTTCGTAAGAGTCAGAACATTCTTTAATACTTGTATAAACCTTTTTAAGGTTGTTTTCTTCATCAACAATTTGTGCAGAAAGTTCTTTAAAAATATTATTTATTTCAATAATATTTTTTAAATCATTTAATTTATCTTCTATATTTGTCTCAATAAAATTAATCTTATCATTGTTTTCAAAGTTTTTTATGTATTCATTACCTAAATCAAGCTTTAAATTAATTTTATTTAAACTGTCCTCATAGGTATAAACTTTTGAATAAAAAATCAAATTTTTTTCCAACTTTTCTATAATTTTTTGAACATCGACATTATTTTCATAATTTTTCAAATCATTATTTACATCAGCTATATTCTTGATATTTGTAAAATACTTAATGTATAAATTTTCGTAAACTTCTAAATTTTTTTTATTATCGTCGATTTTAGAAATTATGAGATTTAATTCGTCTAGAGATTGAAGTTCAGTTAGATTGTTATTAATAGAGTTTATCTCAATATCTGTCCTATGAATTTTTTTTAGATAATTTTCAAAACTATTTTTCTTAAAAATAAAATTTTCTAGTTTTGAAGCTATTTTTTCTAAATCATTCAGACTCTTAAACTTTTTAACTAAGTTTGTGATTTCATCAAGTTCAATTTTGTTTTTATCAAGAGTTTCTTTTAATTTAATACTAAGATTCAACCTTTCTTGCAGATTTTTAATTTTATTTCTAATCTCGGTGATCTTTTTGAACTTTTCCTTATAATCTTTAATATAATTAAACTTTTCTAGTTCTTCTTTTAGTTCATCTCTATTTTTTATTAATTCAGCAATTTCTTGATTAACTCGCTTGTTATCCCTTACCACAGTCCTTAATGCATCATCAACATAATTTACGCCTATTAATCTACCAATTGCAGATGCACGAAGAGATCCCTGCTCATTTAATAAAAAGGGTCCATCTAATTGTTGGGCAATATTTAAAATAGTTTTGTTATTTGAATTATCTAAGGGAACTTTATACATATTTGTTGCATCTGTAATTTCCTTTGGGACATCAACGCCAAAGCCCTCAAACCTCATTTCATTTCCTGAAGAGTCAACGAAAAAATAAGAATTTTTTGATGGAGTTTTTGATCTTTCAACTATTACACCATTGGAGAAAGTAATTTTTACTGAGACATCTTTCTCACCTTGCCTAATAAAATAATCTCCCTTTGGTTCGTTGTAGAGAGCCCATTTTATAGCTCTTAAAATTGCTGTTTTTCCTACATCGGAATTACCTAAGATTACATTCAACCCCCGATCAAATTCCATTTCTGTGTAATCGTGAGATTGAAAATTATGAAGTTCAATTTTTTTTATATAAATCATGAATAACTAACTCCATTAATCTGTGCTTCTTCGAACCTCTTCAAAGCTTCTTTTTTTACTTCTTCAGAAATATTTTCACTTTTAGAAATTTTTAAAAGTAAATCAAAAATATCTAAGCTCTTATAGTTAGAGGTTGAATCAATACTTTCTTTAAATTCAGCAAGTTTAATACCTTTAAATTGATGCCTTTCCATTTCCGATCTGTCTAAGACTTCATCTCCTGGTTTTGCACATTTTAAAAAGCGATCTTCTATTTTTATCTTGTCATTTAAAGTAATAATATTGACTTTTGGTCTTCTTTTAATTTCTGCATTAGAATTTGATATTCTAATTAATGCTCCGGGATTTACAAAATATTTATTGTCTATTTTAACGGTTTTAAAACCAAAGTGATAATGACCTCCAAGAGTTATATCTGCCTTAGTTTCCTTAATGTCGTCAATTATAGTATGAGGAACTTCTTTCATAAAGGGTTTGTCAATTAAAAAACCATGAGTCATGTGAATTGAAAATCTACAAGTTTCATCAACTTCGTTTAAAATGTAATTATGCCTATTGGAAACTTCATCCATAGAATATACATAGGGCGATCCAGTTAGTTGTACCTTTATGTCTTTTTCTAAAATTATTTTTTTATAATTTACTAAATGCATAACACCTAAATTACAAAGAAGTCCAAGCATAGTTCGATCTAAAGTATCTGGATTATGACCAAAAATATCGTGATTTCCACTAATAATATATATTGGTATACCATAGTTTTGAAAAATTTGTGCAAATTCTGAGACTATGCTCACAGAAACGTCAGGTCTATCAAATAGATCGCCACCATGCAAGACATAGTCAATTTTTTCTTCTTTTATAATATCTGCAATTTCCCTTAATTTTTCTTTTAAAGTCTCTTTATAATCATCTAACCTATTTTGAGGATTTGTCCCTCTAATATGAGTGTCTGTTAGATAGAGTATTTTCAAAAAATCACGCCCTATTTATCCTCTTCTAGAAAGTTTTCTGGATTAGCTGATTCATTATTGAGTTCATCATCTGACATTAGATTGTAGTAAACTCTAACTTTATGTTCAATTTCCTTTAATATTTCAGGATTTTTTTCTAAAAACTCCTTGGAATTTTCTCTGCCTTGACCAAGCCTTTCTTCGCCATAGGAATACCAAGCTCCTGCTTTTTTTACAATATCAGCTTCTGCTGCTACATCTAGAATATTTCCAACACTAGAAATTCCCTTGCCATACATGATATCAAATTCAGCTTGTCTAAATGGAGGAGCAATTTTGTTTTTAACAACTTTAACTTTAACTCTATTTCCTATTATTTCGTCACCCTTTTTAATAATTTCTGACCTTCTAATATCAAGTCTTACTGAAGAATAAAATTTAAGAGCTCTCCCGCCAGTAGTAGTTTCAGGATTTCCAAACATAACTCCAACCTTTTCTCTAAGTTGATTGATAAATACAACTGTACATTTAGATTTGTTTATTGCACCAGTGAGTTTTCTAAGAGCTTGCGACATTAATCTTGCTTGAAGACCAATTTGAGCTGCACCCATCTCTCCATCAATTTCAGCCTTTGGAACAAGAGCTGCAACAGAATCAATTACAATTAAATCGACAGCATTAGATCTAACTAGAGCTTCTGTAATTTCAAGAGCTTGTTCTCCAGTGTCAGGTTGTGAAATAATCAAATTTTCTATGTCTAAGCCAAGGTTCTTTGCATAACCAGGGTCAAGAGCGTGTTCGGCATCCACAAAAGCACCTGTTCCCCCTTTTTTTTGAGCTTCTGCCAACATATGAAGTGCTAATGTAGTTTTACCAGAGGATTCAGGCCCGTATATTTCAATAATCCTCCCCTTAGGTATTCCACCAATCCCAAGAGCAATATCTAGAGCTAGAGATCCCGTAGGTATTGAATCAATATTAAGCTTAACATCTTCTCCTAAAATCATTATTGATCCTTCTCCATATTGTTTTTCAATTTTTGATAATACATTGTGAAGGGCTTCTTGTTTTTCCTTGTTTGAATTGCTATCTTTCATAATTACTCCTTAAAATTTTTTCTAAGTACATAAAGTATTTGAGATAATACTCTATTGACAGTGCTTCTCCTTATTTTATTTCTATCACCTGAAAAGAAATAGTGTTTTGTATAATATTTTTTATCAGAAAAATAAATGCAAGTAAATACATTGCCTACTTCAGTTTCAGAAGAATTAGGTCCAGCTTCACCAGTAGTTGATACGCCAATATTTGCATTAGTTTTTTCTTTTATTTTTCTTGCCATTTCATAGGCAGTGTTTTCGCTAATAGCTCCAAATTTATCTAAAATATTTTTAGATACACCTAAATTTTTATTTTTTGAATTATTGGAATATGTGACAAAAGAAGTTTCCATAACACTAGATGCACCACTAATATCCGTAATTGCAGCACTTACCATTCCGCCAGTTATAGATTCAGCAAAGGAAATTTTTAGATTATTTTTGTTTAATATTCTTACAATTTCTTTTGCAACATCATCGTTGTTTTCAGAATAAATATGCGTTTCAAATTCAGCATAAAGTGATTTTAAAACTTTTTCTACAGAAAATTGCAATTCATCTTTTTTTGTATTTTTGCCAATAATTTTGACTTCAGTATAAGTTCCGTGTGCAAAAGTATTTACGCTTACACTTTTATCGTCAAAGGACATTTTTCTAATTTTATCTTCTATTAAAGATTCGCCAAGCCCAATAATATCAAGTGATTTTACCATTATATTTTCATTAGTAAAGGATTTATTAGCAAAATAATAATCTATCATTGGCTCCATTTCACTTGGCGGTCCTGGTAGAAGAATAATTCTTTTGTTGTCAAATTTAATGGATTCGCCTAGAGCTACTCCCCATTTATTTTCAATTTTTTCTGAACCTTCTATTAGCATAATTTGTTTTAAATTGTTTGGAGTCATGGTTCTGCCAAGTCGTGTAAATCTATTTTCCATTTTTTCTTTTTCTGACTCATCAATATAGATATTCCTATTTAAAAACTTTGCTACGGCATCTCTTGTTATATCGTCATTAGTAGGTCCAAGTCCACCACTTATAATAATTAAATCCGAATTATTGGTAGAATAATTTAATTCCTTGACTATCTCATCTAAGTCATCATCAATGGAAACCTGTCTATTTACTTCAATTCCCATATCAGTTAATTTTTCAGAAATATATTTTGAGTTTGTATTTGTAATTGAACCGATTAAAATTTCTTTGCCAATTGTCAAAATGCTAGCTTTCATAATTCTCCTTAAATATTCTCTAAATCAAGAACTTTTTTATTTTTAATTAAATAATCTGCACCTGAAATTACTGTAAATACAACAGCTAGGTAAAATATACCCATTCCAATAGGTCTAAAAGTGTTAATTCCTGTCAAGAGTAAAATATTAGATACAAGTTGTGTAACAGTTTTAAATTTACCAAGGGGGCTTGCTGCTATAGTAATATTTTCAGAAGCTGCTATAATTCTAAATCCGGTAATAGTAAATTCTCTTGCAATAATAATTATTACAGCCCATGCAGGCATTTCACCAGAGCTAACTAACATAATCATTGCAGAACATACTAAAATTTTATCTGCAAGAGGATCTGCAAATTTTCCAAAATTTGTGACTAAATTGTCACGCCTTGCTAAATGTCCATCTAAAAAATCTGTAAAAGAAGCAATAGCAAAAATAAGAGTGGCAATAATTCTTGAATTGTTAAAATCCAAGTACATAAATAATACAAAAATTGGAACCATCAAAGTCCTCATAATAGTCAATTTATTTGGGATATTCATATAACTTCACCTACTAAATCATAATCTAAAGTATCAGTAATTCTAACTTTAACAAAATCCCCAACTTCAAGATTTTCACTGGATTCAATATATGTCACGCCGTCAATTTCTGGTGCATCCATATAAGTTCGTCCAATATAATTATTTTCATCAATTTTTTCTTCGATTAATACTTCTAAAGTTTTATTAAGATTTTTTGAAAGAATTTCTTTAGATATATCGCTTTGAATTTCCATAATTTCATCATTGCGATTTTGTTTTACCTCGTCTGATATTTGATTTTCAAATGTAGAAGCTTTTGTGCCCTCTTCTTTAGAGTATTCAAAAACCCCAAGTTTATCAAATTTTGTTTCCCTAATAAAATCAATAAGCTCTTTAAAATCTTCATCACTTTCTCCAGGAAATCCAACTATAAAAGTTGTTCTAATTACAATTTCTGGAATTGATTGGCGTAAGTTTTTAAGAGTTTTAATGATGTGATCTTTATTAGTTTTTCTATTCATTTTTTTTAAAACATTATCAGAAATATGTTGAAGTGGCATATCAACATACTTTATTAACTTTTCATTAGTTTTAAATTCTTCAATTAATTCATCTGTAAAGTGATCTGGATACAAATATAAAACACGAATCCATTTCAAATCTTTTATTTTTGAAATTTCTTTAATTAAATTTGCAAGAGAATATTTCGAGTATAGATCGATTCCATAATCAGTAGTGTTTTGTGCGATTAAAATAATTTCTCTTGCACCCTTACTTACTAAATACTCAACCTCAGAGCATATATCTTCAATTTTTCTAGATCTGTTTTTGCCACGAAGCGATGGAATAATGCAGTAAGAACAATTGTTGTTGCAACCTTCAGAAATTTTCACAAACTCAGTAATGTTTACAACTTCTTTTTTTATGCCCTCTATATAGGCAGAATTTAAATTATCAGTTTTTATAAATAAATCTCCTGCAAGACTTCTGTTTAAAAGTTCATTTATATAATTTATATTTCCAGTGCCAATAATTCCATCTATTTCTGGAATTTCCTTTAATAGTTCTTCAGGATATCTTTGAGCTAGACAACCTGATAGAAGAACTTTTTTACATCTTCCTTTATTTTTGTATTCCACTGATTCTAAAATAGTATCAATAGATTCTTCCTTTGCAGCATCAATAAACCCACAAGTGTTGATAATTAAAATATCAGCTTCATTGGCAGAATTTACAATCTTGTATTCTTTTTTATCTAAAAGGGAGTACATTATAGATGAGTCTACATCATTCTTTGAGCAGCCCAATGTAACTATATGCACATTATTCATCTTCATCACCTAAAATCATATCTATTTCTTCCTTCGTCTTCAAAAGTTTCCTAGGCTTTGAACCTTCATGTGGACCAATTATACCCATCTCTTCCATTTGATCTACGATTCTACCAGCTCTTGAATAACCAACTTTTAATTTTCTTTGAATATAAGAAATTGAAGCTTGTTCATCGTTAACTACAAGTTCAACTGCTTCTTTAAAGAGTGGGTCTTTTTCTTCCTCGCCCTTTATTTTTTTATTTTCAATAGCTTTTTCAATTTTTGATTCAACATTTCCCTTTATTTCATTGTTGTTCTTTACAAAATCGACAACTCTTTCAACTTCGCTATCACTTATAAAAGCACCTTGTATTCTCTTTGGCTTTGGATACTTGCTTGGATAAAATAGCATATCTCCCTTTCCAAGGAGCTTTTCAGCTCCACTCATATCAAGAATTGTCCTCGAGTCAACAGATGATGCAACTGAGAATGCAATACGTGAAGGGACATTTGCCTTGATTGTTCCTGTAATTACATCCACTGAAGGTCTTTGCGTAGCAAGAATAAGATGCATTCCAGCAGCTCTTGCCTTTTGTGCAAGTCTTGCAATATATTCTTCAATTTCCTTAGAAGCAACCATCATTAGGTCTGCAAGTTCATCGACAATAATTAAGATTTTAGGAAGTTTTTCTTTCTCCCTTCCCTCTTCAACCATTTTTTTGTTGTAACCCTTTAAATCTCTCACGTGTTTATCGGCAAAGGATGCATACCTTTTTTCCATTTCATCTACAGCCCAGTTAAGTGCAAAGGCTGCTTTTTTGGGATTAGTAACAACATCTATCAAAAGATGTGGTATACCATTATAAACACTAAGCTCAACAACTTTTGGATCTATAAGCATAAGTTTTACATCCTTTGGAGATGATTTATATATTACACTTGTGATTATCGAGTTAATGCATACTGATTTACCAGAACCAGTTGCACCAGCAATTAATAAATGAGGCATATCTTCCATGCTTGAAATTAATATATTCCCTTCAACATCTTTACCAAGAGTTAGAGGTATATCTGAATTAATAGTTTTAAATTCCTGGGAATCAATTAGTTCTTTAAGACTAACAGCATCTTTTTCTTTATTTGGGACTTCAATACCAACTACATTTTTTCCAGGAATTGGAGCTTCTATACGAAGATCAGAACTAGAAAGAGCCATTGCAATATTATCGTTTAACCCAACTATTCTAGATAATTTAATGCCAGGAGCTGGTTTTAATTCGTAAGATGTTATTACAGGCCCACGATTTATCGCAACAATTTTAGATTCAATTCCAAAATTTCTCATAGTGTTTTCAATAATTCTTCCCTTTTCAATAACTTCGTCTTTAGAAAATCTACCCTTCGAGCTAGTTCTATCTAATAAAGCTATATCTGGATAAGTGTAAGTGAATTCTTCTTTATTTTTATTTTCAATATCGTTTTTTATAGTATCCACAACATCTTCATCATTACTTCCATCTTTTAATTGAATAGTTGTTTTAGAACTATTTTCTTCTATATTTTCATCGATATCTTGTTTAATTTTTTCAGATTCTTCTTTAATATTTTCTTCAGAATAATCTTTAATAATTAAATTTTCTCCAAATTCCTCTGCATCTTTTGAATTTTCTTTAGCCTTTTTTAGTTCATTTTTTTCTTTTCTAAGATTTTCTCTTTCCAATTTCTTTTTTTCTTTTTCTTCTAATTTAATTTTTCTATCAGCTTTTTTTTCTGCTAGTAGTTTCTTTTTATCTTCAATATATTCTCCCATATCTTCAAAAAACATAATTATTTGATCAATGTTTATTTTTATCATAAAGTAAATTGAAACCACAATTATTATTCCAAGAACTAAATAAGTACCAAGTGAACCTAAAAGTTTGTATGAAAAAAATCCAAAGATTGCTCCAATTATACCGCCACTTCTCGTTATGTCCATATACTCTGTTGATTTTATGATTCTTTCTATTAAAGTCATGTCCATTTCTTTTGACCCGTCAAGGAAAATTAAGATGCACAAAAATATTATAAGAGAACAAACAATATATCTTCTCATATGCAATTTAGTAGCTTGAATATTAAATAATATTCCCCAGAAAATTAAAAGAAGAGGAATGATAAAATTTCCTGAACCCGTAATAACAGAAAATAATTTATATATTAAAGTACCAATTAAACCCATTTTTTGACTGTATAGGCAAATAAAAAATACTATACCTATGACAATTAAAAATAATCCAATAATTTCTTTCCCAGAAGAAATATTTGAAGAAGTTTTTCTTCTTTTTTGAATGTTTTTTTTATTTGTAGTTTTTTTATTGTTTTTTTTGTTTTTTATCAAGAGAAAGCACCTCATTAATATTATAACAATTTGTCCTCTCAAACGCCAGTATGACCGAATCCTCCATAGCCTCTTTCTGTATCGCTTATCTCTTCAACTTCAATAATTTCGGGAGTTTCAATTTTCATGAAGACAATTTGCGCAATTCTCTCACCATCTTTAATAGTAACTTTTTCATTGCTCATATTTATTAAAATCACTTTTAATTCTCCACGATAGTCTGAATCTATTGTACCTATTCCATTTGGAAGTCCTATGCCTTTTTTCAAGGCAAGTCCAGATCTTGCTCTAACTTGGGCTTCATATCCTTTTTCAAATTCAAGAAATAATCCCGTCGGAACTAATACTCTATCAAGTGGTTTTAATACTAAATCTTCGTCAAGATTTGCTCTCAAATCCATTCCCGAAGAACCTTTGGTTTCGTACTTAGGAAGTGGATGCTTGCTTTTATTTATAATTTTTAATTTCATAAATTCCCCTTTAAAAAATCGCATTAAAATAAACCTTAATGCGACTAAAATATTATTTATTTATCTTATTCTGTCTTTGTATCTTCTCTTTTTATAAGAGCTTTTCTTGAAAGTGAAATTTTTCCAGTGTCTTCAGATATTTCGATAACTTTAACTTCAACAGTGTCGCCAACTTTTAAAACATCTTCAACATTATTTGTTCTTTCGTGGGCAATTTCAGAAATATGAAGAAGTCCCTCAGTTCCCTTCTTGATTTCAACAAAGGCACCGAATTTAACTATCTTTTTAACTTTACCCATATAAACATCACCGACTTCAATATCTTTTACAATGTCTTCTATGATTGCAATAGCTTCTTTAGCCTTTACATCACTTTCAGAAAGTATGGAAATTCTTCCATCATCGTCAATATCAATTTTAACGCCAGTTTGTTCAATAATTTTGTTAATTATTTTTCCACCAGCACCTATTACCTCACCAATTCTTTCTGGATCAATAGAAATCATGTGAATAATCGGAGCATATTTAGAAAGTTTAGCTCTTGGTTTATCTATAGTTTTAGCTAAGTGATCAAGAATTTCAATTCTTGCAACTTTAGCTCTTTCAAGTGCAACTTCGAGAATTTCTTTTTTAATTCCCTCAACCTTAATATCCATTTGAATAGCTGTGATTCCCTCACGAGTTCCAGCTACCTTAAAGTCCATATCTCCAAAGTGATCTTCAAGCCCTTGAATGTCAGTTAAGATTTTTATAACACCATTTTCTTCAATAAGACCCATTGCAATGCCAGCTACAGGAGCTTTAATGGGAACACCTGCATCCATAAGAGCTAGAGTAGATCCACAAATTGATGCTTGAGAAGAAGAACCATTAGAAGATAAAACTTCAGACACAACTCTAATTGTATATGGGAAAGTTTCACTATCAGGAATTACAGGCTTAAGAGCTCTTTCAGCAAGAGCACCATGACCAATTTCACGTCTGCCAGGAGATCTTGATGGTTTAGTATCACCAACAGAGAATCCTGGGAAGTTGTAGTGATGAATATACCTTTTTGGCTTGTCATCTCCAAGTCCATCTATAACTTGTTCTTCAGAAATTGCACCGAGAGTTGCAATTGATAGTACTTGAGTTTGTCCTCTGGTAAATAGTCCTGAACCATGAGCTCTTGGTAAGACTCCAACTTCGGAAGAAAGTTGTCTTATTTCTGTAAGCTTTCTATCGTCAGGTCTTCTTTCCTCTTCAAGTATTCCTCTCCTAACTTCATTTACTTCAATTTCTTCTAAAGCAAATTCAATATCTTTTTCATTTTCTTCCATAAGATCTTTGAAATGTTCTCTTATATCATTTTTTGCAGCTTCAGTTTTTTCAACTCTTGTAACTTTATCTTTTTGTCTTATTGCATTAACCAATAAATCCTTGCCATATTTTTTAACTTTAGCAACAATTTCTTCGTCAGCTTTAAATACTTCGTATTCAGCCTTTTCTTTTCCAACTTCTGAAGTAATCTTATTAACAAAGGTACAAATTTCTTTGATAACTTCATGTCCCTCTAAGATTGCCTCTAACATTTCAGCTTCACTTACTTCTTTTGCACCAGCTTCAACCATCATAATAGCAGATTCAGTGCCAGAAAGAGATAAATTAATTCTAGAATTGTTTCTCTCTTCTTCATTAGGATTTATAATGTATTTTCCATCAATAAAACCAACCTCAACAGATCCAGTAGGCCCATCAAAGGGAATATCAGAGATAGAAAGAGCAATAGAAGAACCTATCATAGCAACAATTTCAGGTGAGTGATCTTGATCAACACATAACACAGTTGCAACAATTTGTACATCATTTCTATATCCCTCTGGAAAAAGAGGTCTAAGAGGTCTGTCAATTAATCTAGCAGATAAAGTAGCTTTTTCGCTTGGTCTTCCCTCACGTTTAATGAATCCACCGGGAATTTTTCCAACTGCATACATTTTTTCTTCATAATCAACACTTAGAGGAAAAAAGTCGATTCCCTCTCTTGGTTTAGATGAAGCTGTAGCCGTAACTAGAACAACAGTATCTCCATATTGTACTAAACAAGCACCATTAGCTTGTTCTGCAACCTTTCCAATTGTAACTTTTAATTGGGAACCTGCAAGATCCATAGTATAAGTTTTTTCCATTATTTCCTCCTTCTAATAAGAAAGAGCGGAATTACCGCTCCTACTATCCTCTTATTTGTAGTTTTTTAATAAGTGTACGATATCTTTCTATATCACTATTTTTTAAATATCTTAATAAGTTTCTTCTTTTACCAACCATTTTAAGAAGTCCTCTTCTTGAGTGATGGTCTTTCTTGTGAATTCTTAGGTGTTCATTTAAATCGTTAATTCTTCTAGTTAGAATAGCAATTTGTACCTCAGGTGAACCAGTATCACCTTCGTGAGTTTTAAATTCATCAATAATAATTTTTTTAATATTTGGTTCTAGCATATTTTCCTCCTAATTTTTAATAAAGCTAATCAAAGTACACGTCGAGGAGCGTCGAACTGTGAATAGCTATTTAACCTTGTATATCTTACCATATAATGCCGTAAATGTAAAGTAATCTATTTTTTTAACTAAATTCTTATTGTAGTGTTACAATTGATTTGAGACCAAATAGAAGAAAAATAGAGAGATATCCTATATAATTAAATTAACCAAATATAAAAAGAAAGGATACTCTCTATGAATACAATTATATCAAAAAACCAAAGGTATTTGCCACATACTTTAGATACAAGATATCACGCTGTTAAAACTTATAGAAGTGGATATTCTATTGCCTTTGTAATAAGGAGATACAAAATTTCTAAGGCATCTTTAATGAGATGAAATAAAAGATTTGATGGAACAAAGGCTTCTCTTATGGATAGATCTCATAAGCCTTTAAGTAAACATCCTAATGCTCATACTGATGAGGAAATTTTATGGATAAAAAATTATATTAAAAGAAATCCTAATATTTCCATGATAGAACTATATGCAAAGCTTAAGTTTGATAAAGGATATAAAAGACATCCTTGTTCATTATTTAGAGTTTTAAGGAAATTGGGATATTTTAAAGATGAGGTTAAAAAGAAAAAGCCTTACATTCCTAAACCGTATAATACTCCTAAAAATATTGGTGTAAAATGGCAATTAGACGTTAAATACGTTCCAAAAAATGTTACGTAGGTGAAATTCCAGATAAATTTTATCAATATACTATGATAGATGAGGCAAGTCGTGAAAGATTCATATATCCCTTTAAAGAACAGTCTTCATATTCAACTGTAGAGTTTGTAAAAATGGCTATAGATTATTTTGGATATCAACCTGAAATTATACAAACAGATAATGGATTTGAATTTACTCATTTTAAGGAAACAAAAAAGATACATCCCTTTGATATTTTATGTAATGAATTAGGCATAAAACATCATTTAATAAGACCTAGAACACCAAGACATAATGGTAAGGTCGAAAGAAGTCATAGAAATGATAATGAGAGATTTTATAAATATTTATCTTTTTATAGCTACGATGATTTAAAACTTCAAATGAAAAGGTATTTATATAAATCAAATAGATTGTCAATGCAAACACTAAATTGGCTGACGCCTATTGAAAAACGAAAAAATCTATTATTTATGGCTAGCCCCCAATAATAGATTAGTACATATGATATTTATTTTTATGTTTTTGGTATCACATCATTTACAAATGTACAAAAATTCTAGTGACTGCTGTTCTATATTTGAAAAGCTTGATCTCTCCAAATCTCCAATCATATAAAGTGGAATTCTAAAAATTCTAGCTATCTCGTTTAGTTGGAATTTTCTTGTTTCCAAAAATTGAGCCTCATTTGATGCTATGGCTATTGGTTGGTATCTCATTTCTTCCATTACGAATAACTTGAGCATAGGCATTACCCCAAAGTAGAAGATGAGTCATTAGTGTTTCTCTAAATACAAAGGATGTCATCTCAGCATTTGGTTCATCGTGCAAAAGAAAATATATGACGTGGTCTTTTGCTTTTTATTTTGAATTTGAATTACCTCTTTTATATAAATGAAGAGGAAGTCCTGCTAAGGTTTCAGCAAGAACTCTCACACAGGAATAAACTGCTGTAATTTGCATAGCAGTAAATTCGTTGACATTCCTGCCTGCTGTTGTTCTCCCAAATAAAAAAGACGATAGATTATTACTTCTACCGTCTTATTACAGTTTCTCATTAAATAAATTTTGTTAAATCTAAGTGACTATACTTTTTACTTTCCTTTATAGGCGGAGTATCATATACATAATTAATGAATTGATTCCATGATAACATCTTTGTGTTTTCAAAGACTTCATTTATAACTTCAATTTCGCTAACATCTAAGCCTTCATAATGTATTAGCTCTTTATCATATTTAGGTCTTACTATATATTTAATAGTACCAAAATTTGAAAACGTACTTTGAATACTAACTGTCTTATCTTCATCAGCCTCATCAAGCACATCGGATACGTATGGACCATAATGATCGAAATACCATGAAATTTCCGTCATTTGTTTCCCATATTTTTTTGTATATTCCCAATCTATTAAATAGACTAATTTAGTTATCCTCGTTTTTGTTAAATCATCTCCGTAAGGATAATTCTTAACAATATATAGTAAAACATTTCTTAATTTAGTTTTCATAAGACTCATCCTCCTTCAACTTATTACTTATTTCAAGCATTGTTTTTAAATGTGGTATTATTAGTTTCTCAATATCCTCGTTTAAATCTTCAGGCGATATATTGAAATCAGGATTTATAGTTTCTATTAGCAATATTCCTACATTGTCCTTATTATCATCCTTTACTAATCTACCAAAATAAGCTCTACTCTTCATGGAAAGTTTTTTTTAAGGATTCAACAGACATACCTGTTTCTTTTGAAACTGTGTCAAAATACTTTTTCTGTGTATTTTTTGGTAAATTGTTTTTATAAAAATATGGTTTTCCATCGTTATTTTCAAAACATTTCGCTATATATCCTTCATTTCTAGGGTATTCCTCTCTATTGCAAAAATCATATAATGGATTTTCACTATACCTCCCAATAATTTGAAATTTAGTTTCATTAAAAACATATAATGATATTCTATCACTATTGCTTAATCTTAAATAATTTGAAACCTGTCTCAAAAAATCTTTTGGTAAACCAGCTAATGATTGACCTAAATATTCAATTGATAATTCTAATTCCTTAATCTCTTTATTTTTCATTTCTAGATTCTTTTTTAAATTTTCTTTCTCTTTTACTTCTTTTATCTCAGAAATCTCATTAATAAAATAAATAAAAATAAGCAAAAAGAAAAATATCCAGAAATTTTCATTAAAATATTCTACAAAGGAATATCTCGTAACAATTATAGGAAAAATAAATAATGCAAGTTTACAAATAAAACTTAATTTATTTTCTCTAATGCTTTTTATCCACAATGGAAAATCTTTTATTAAATTGAATTTACTTTCATCATTAAAATCCATTATAATTAACTCCGCTCTTTTTTATACTAACATTATATGTTATTTACCCATATTATCACAAATTTATTTATAGGGTATCATTCGATTAATAATTGCCATTAAAATATCAACCACAATAGAATTGCCGGCCTGCTTATATAGCTTGCTTGAAGTACAATTTTTTCTTTTTGGATGTACTTCCTCTAAACTGTCTATATCACTGTCATCAAAACCCATGAGTCTTAAACATTCTCTTTCTGTTAAATACCTATATTTACCATTTCCAATATCTATTATTCCAGAATTAGGTACTCTCATCTGTTTTGTAGAAATAGTATAAGAGAAATCTTTAATCACTTTTAGTCGCCCTCTAAAACTGTTATCTATGCCTTTATTTAAAAATTTGAGCATATAAGGTTGAGTCATTGTATAAAGTTCACTTACATTCTTTTCTAAAAATTCACTTAGTGGTCTTGTTTCTTTCCTCTCCAATTTATTAAAAGAAAATTTATTTTTTCCAAGACATGAAACAACAAATATCCTTTCCCTTTTTTGAGGTATGCCAAAGTCCATTGCATTTAAGATTTCATATTTGCTTTCATATCCTAGGATCTCTAACTCTTTTAGATAAATAAAAAAGGAGTCCCTCATATTTCTATCAAGGACTCCCTTTACATTTTCCCAAATTATCCATTTAGGTTTTTCTTTCATTTCTTTAATTATTCTAATTGTTTCAAATAGTAAGCTTGATCTAGTACCTGAATTCTTTACTCCTCCTTGCTTTTTTCCTATTCTTGAAAAGTCTTGGCAAGGACTTCCATGCATAATTAAGTCTATCTTTTCATTAGGAGCTTTATATCCTACTACTGATTTTGGCTTATAATCTTCTCCATAAAGTGCGTTGTATGATTTAACACAAGCCTTATCTATTTCTACATAATCAACTACTTCATAAGGTATCTTTAAATTAATAAAAGCCTTTCTAATAGCACCTATGCCACCGAAAAGCTCTAATATTTTTACCTTATTCATTTAAATTATTCTTGTACCTGTCTACAAGATCCCTTATACTATCTTCAATTTCTCTTAAAAAGTCTTCTTTATCTACTTTTCCAGAGCTAATCTTTGCAAGTTTCATTTCCCATTCAGATGTTGTTTCTGCTGACTTAAACTTATCCTCTACAATTGATACAAGCCTATTGCCTTTTTCTGTTACAAGTAGATTTTTCTTATCTCTTCTTATGAGATCCTTATGGATAAGACTTTCGATAATTCCTGCTCTTGTAGCTGGTGTTCCTAAGCCTTTTCTCTCCACTTCTATATCTTTATCCAAGGATTCAACTCCTGCATTCTCCATAGCCTTTAAAAGTGTATCTTCATTATAATGACCTGGAGCTTTGGTAAATTTTTCCGATATATTTTTAGAAGTTAGCTTAATTTTATCTCCAGTCTTTACATCTGGTAATTCATTTTCTTGTTTTTCTTTTCCCTCTAGTAATTCTTTTACATTTGTTTTGGTGAGTTTTTTCTTTCTAAAATGTTCAGCTAAAGTGAAGGTACATTCAGGATAATTTGAACAACCATAAAACGATTTTTTTAATACAATATTGTTGCCACACTTAGGACATTTTCCTACAAGGGGTCCCGAGCGCTTAGTGGGAATTTGTACCCCTTATCGATACAAATTCCCCGTAGGCGCTAGGGACCTCTTTAGCTCCTTGGAAGCTGTCAGTAGTATACCTAATAATTTATCTACATTCCCTTTAGTAACGTGTAACTTTCCAAATTTACAAAAGCGACTCATAGAATTATTTCCTCCCGTTAAATAATAGATAACTATTAAAAATAGACAATACTTGCTCATAAGTAACGGTACTTAAATTGTTTACTTTGGCGTGTTTCATTGCTTGATGAAACTGATTTTTAGTAAACAGTTGACGATATTCTCGATTGACCCATTTTGAAACAAAGTACGTATATAGCTTCCAATATTTATCTGGAACATCTGTGGTATGGCGGGTAAGTTTTATTAAGACACTGTTTACTTTTGGTTTAGGATGAAAGCATTCCGCTGGCAGCTTAAGCAATTGCTGAATCGAGACTTGAGTGTGCAAGAGCAACCCTAGTGTTCGGTGAATATCCAAGGTACGCTTGTAGAATCCTTCTTCAACAATCAGATAGATGTCAGACGCATGGCTTTCAAAAACCACTTTTTTAATAATTTGTGTGCTTAAATGGTAAGGAATACTCCCAACAATTTTATACCTCTGTTTGTTAGGGAATTGAAACTGTAGAATATCTTGGTGAATTAAAGTGACACGAGTATTCAGTTTTAATTTTTCTGACGATAAGTTGAATAGATGACTGTCTAATTCAATAGACGTTACCTGTTTACTTATTTTAGCCAGTTTCGTCGTTAAATGCCCTTTACCTGTTCCAATTTCGTAAACGGTATCGGTTTCTTTTAAATTCAATTGTTTTATTATTTGGTTGAGTACTTTTTCACTCGTTAAAAAGTTTTGAGAATATTTTATATTTTTGTTCATGTAATCACTCCTTCTTAATTACAAATTTTTAGCATCTAATTTAACTTCAATTCCTATTATACAAAATTTTAAGATACTGCACTATCAACACACTCTTAAGTTTGCTTCTAAGTCTTATTTCCATAACTTCTTTTACGTTTCCGCCATTCTTTGCTGTTTCGATTTTTATGATATGGTGCAAGTCAGCACGAACACGAACCGTCTTATCTCCCATTATATCTTTTTTTGCACTGATTGGTGTATCATTTCGTTTTTCTTTTTGTGCGCCTAAATTTCCCACAATCACTCACTTCTTTCTATTTCTCTTAAAAAGTCTTCTTTATCTACTTCACCAGAGCTAATCTTTGCAAGTTTCATTTCCCATTCAGATGTTGTTTCTGCTGATTTAAACTTATCCTCTACAATCGATACAAGCCTATTGCCTTTTTCTGTTACAAGTAGATTTTTCTTATCTCTTCTTATAAGATCCTTATGGATAAGATTTTCAATAATTCCTG
>NZ_JABDSR010000013.1 GCF_012976305.1 Peptoniphilus faecalis | reverse complement strand
CATGTTCGGGTAACTTAAAGGAATCTAGTAGAAAAATCAGATATGAATATGATAAATTTAACTTCAATGCAAGTGGCAAGACTGTAATCGATGAAGGTTATACAAAGTATCTAAAGACTTATGGAAAAGAAAAACAGGAAAATGAATTACCAGATATAAAGACTGGAGATAAAATTAAGCTAACTTCTAAAAATCTATCTGAGAAATTCACCAAAGCTCCAAGTCATTATAATGAAGATACACTTTTAAAGGCTATGGAGAGTGCAGGAGTAGAATCCTTGGATAAAGATGTAGAAGTGGAGAGAAAAGGCTTAGGAACACCAGCTACAAGAGCAGGAATTATTGAAAATCTTATCCATAAGGATCTTATAAGAAGAGATAAGAAAAATCTACTTGTAACAGAAAAAGGCAATAGGCTTGTATCGATTGTAGAGGATAAGTTTAAATCAGCAGAAACAACTTCTGAATGGGAAATGAAACTTGCAAAGATTAGCTCTGGAGAAGTAGATAAAGAAGACTTTTTAAGAGAAATAGAAAATAATATAAGGGAGCTTGTAGATAGGTACAAGAATAATCTAAATGAATAAGGTGAAGATATTAGAGCTTTTCGGTGGCATAGGTGCTATTAGAAAGGCTTTTATTAATTTGAAGATACCTTATGAAGTTGTTGATTATGTAGAAATAGATAAGGCTTGTGTTAAATCATATAACGCTCTTTATGGAGGAGAATATAGAGCAAAATCAGTAGTAGGATATAAAGCTCCTAATGAAAAGATAGACTTAATTATGCATGGAAGTCCTTGCCAAGACTTTTCAAGAATTGGAAAAAAGCAGGGAGGAGTAAAAAACTCAGGCACTAGATCAAGCTTACTATTTGAAACAATTAGAATAATTAAAGAAATGAAAGAAAAACCTAAATGGATAATTTGGGAAAATGTAAAGGGAGTTCTTGATAGAAATATGAGGGACTCCTTTTTTATTTATCTAAAAGAGCTAGAGAGTCTAGGATATGAAAGCAAGTATAAAATCTTAAATGCAATGGACTTTGGCATACCTCAAAAAAGAGAAAGGATATTTGTTGTTTCATGTCTTGGAAAAAATAACTTTTCTATTAATAAATTGGAGAGGAAAGAAACTAGACCACTAAGTGAATTTTTAGAAAAGGATGTAAGTGCACTTTATACAATGACCCAACCTTATATGCTGAAATTTTTAAATAAAGGCATAGATAACAGTTTTAGAGGGCGATTAAAAGTGATTAAAGCTTTTTCTTATACTATTTCTACAAAACAGATGAGAGTTCCTAATTCTGGAATAATAGATATTGGAAATGGTAAATATAGGTATTTAACAGAAAGAGAATGTTTAAGACTCATGGGTTTTGATGATAGTGATATAGATAAATTAGAGGAAGTACATCCAAGAAGAAAAAATTGCACTTCAAGCAAACTATATAAGCAGGCAGGCAATTCTATTGTGGTTGATATTTTAATGGCTATTATAAAAGAAATTCATAGAATGGAGGTAGGAAATGCAAGTAAATGATTTTAAGAATATACAAGAAGCAATAAAGTATGAGGTTTTACAAGATGAAAAAGAATATTTAAAACTCTTAAAAGTTATAGGTAACAATCAAAAATATGATTTTTCTAGCCAACTAAGTATATACAACAAAGAACCTGAAGCTAGAGCTTGTGCGACTTTTGATATGTGGAAAAAATATTTTGGTCGAGTTGTTATGAGAGGGGAGAAGGGTATTCCAATTTTAGTTGGAAGTGATGTAAACAAAAAAGTTTCATATATTTTTGATATTAGTCAGACCACATCAATGGATAGGAATATTAATGAGGTTAGCTTATGGCAGTTTGACCACGAAAATCATAAGGAGGCTTTAAAAGAAATAATAAGAGATTCTTCATTTGAAGCTAGTGATTCACTCAATGAAAATATATTTTCTTTGAGCCGAATTTATGGAGATGAATACATTAATTTGGCACTTGCTGATTTGAGAATAGATATAGAGGATAGACTTAGTTTTGAAAAGTTTATGAGAGACTCAATATCCTATGCGGTAGCTAATAGGTTTAATACAGTCTATCCTATGGATATGGAAAATTTAAAAAATAATTTTTCTAGGATTAATACAATTTCTTTAGAGCAGATAGGTCTTGTAATATCTAGGGTTAGTGAAGATATTATAGATAGCACAATAGAAAAATCTAAGGAAGTAGATCGCGCTAGGCTGCTGACAGAAAGGGCTGGTGGCGACTATAATAGAGATATAGAAAATACAAATGAAGATAGAGGAGGTCAAAATGATTTATATAGACGAGATGATAGGTCAAGAAGTAGAGATGGACGAGTTTTCACAGATGGAAGCGACAGAGGAAATAGCAATGAAGATCGAAGAGAAAACCTTGGACATGATGGAGAAGGATCTGGAATTTATGGAGAAATTTCCGAATCCGACTTACGCAGTTCTAAGACTGTCTTACCTGGTAGGGAGCGAGGACATGGAGAATTGGAAGAAACTTCAGGAAATGTACGAGGAGAAAACACTTTTGAACCACCTGAAGGAAATTCAGACTCAGGCAGTGGACTATATCAAGAGAGAGAAAGTCAAGATGATGAAAGCACAAGGATTGACAGAGAAGATGATGAGAGAGAATCCAGAGGAATACCAAGGACAGATGAACAACTTGATGGCAACAGTGAAGAGAATGGCAATCAAGGAATACGTGGAAGCTTAGAAAATGAAATAAGCCAAGAAAAGGAAGCTGATGAAGCTTCTTTTTTTGATGGCAAAAACACTGAAAATAGAAAAGATTACTGGATTGTAGAATTTAATGAAAACCACGAATTAGTTCCCGATTATAGTGGGCAGATAGTAACCAAAGAATTAATAAATGTCCTAAGACAAAAAGATATCAATGTTAAAGACCATAATCAAACTCTTGGAGAAAATGAATTTGGAGAAATGACTGATGATTATATCGGATATTTCAAATTCTATTTTGACCATTATGTAGACGGCGAAGTTGTCGAGCATTATAGGCTTGACCTTGGTGATGGTGAAGAAGTAAATGAGCGTGAATTTTCATATTTAGAAGAACAAGTTGCACTAAGTGAGGAAAAATCTTTACAAGAAGAAGTTAAGGAAAAGATAGAGCCTAAATTTAAAATAGGTGATCAGGTTAGATATAAGGATAAGGACTTTACCATTACAGATTTTGATGAACTAAGTGGCGGACTTAAAACTGTCACTATCAGAGATAATATGGAATATATGGGAGGTATGATTAGGGGTTCGGAAGTAATTCCATATAGAAACGATTCATATCTTGAAGAAATCTTTGAAAATCTAAGTCAAACACCAGAAAAACTAGCAGTAAAAGTTGGTAAGGAATTTATTTTAGAAGATGAGAATACCTTTGATAGAATTAACTTAATTGAAACAGGAACTTATGTAGAAATTAATGGGGAAGAATATCCTTTATATAAGGGTGAAACATTTGAAGAAAGTAGGAAGATTGATGACCTTTTAGATAGTGGAAACTATGAGATATATAATTTATCTGAGCATGAAAAACAAATTGAAAGACAAGTAGAACAAGAAAGCTTTATTGATGACCACAATCCTGAAATTGATCAAATGATGGATAGATACAATGTCCCAAGAGAAGCAGCCGAAAACTTATTGAGAGGTAAAGAAGATTTAAAGAATCTAGGCTATGAACCTAATAAGGAAAGACTAAGTTTTGCTAGAAATTATGACTTGAAAAATCATATTTACTTAGAATACCTAACACCATCAGAAAGACTAGATAAAAATATCAAAGCTATTAAAATGCTAAAAAGACTTGAAAATGAAAATAGGAGTCCAAGAGAATATGAACAAGCCTATCTTGCTGATTATCTTGGTTGGGGTGGTCTTGCTGATGTCTTTGATGAAGAAAAGGGGGGTCAATGGCTTGAAGCAAGGAATATTTTAAAGGAAAATCTAACAAATGAAGAATATATGAATGCTAAAGAGTCTACCTTAACATCGTTTTATACACCTAGAGAGGTAATGGATGGAATATATAAGACTCTAACAGATATGGGTTTTAAGACTGGGAATATCCTTGAACCGTCTGCAGGAGTTGGTAACTTCATTGGTAATATGCCAAGTGAAATGCAAAGCTCTAAAGTCTATGGAGTAGAAAAAGATAGCCTAAGCGGAAGAATAGCAAGAGAGCTCTATCCTGAAGCAAATATTCAAATTAAAGGCTTTGAAGAAACAAACTTCTCAAACAATTTCTTTGATTTAGTAATTGGGAATGTTCCCTTTGGAGATTTTAAAGTTAACGATCGTAAATATAACAGAAATAAATTTCTGATCCACGATTATTTTTTTGCAAAGTCAATAGATAAGGTTAGGAATGGAGGAATTATTGCATTCATAACTTCATCTGGAACTATGGATAAAAAAGATGAATCTGTTAGAAAATATATTAATGCAAGATGTGAGTTTTTAGGAGCTATGAGGCTTCCTAATACAACATTTAAAGGACTTGCTGGTACAGAAGTTACTTCAGATATTATTTTATTAAAAAAGAGAGATTCAGTTATAGAAAGAGATGACGATTGGATACACCTAGCAACTGATAAAAATGGTTTGACATACAATAAATATTTTGTAGATAATCCTCAGATGGTATTAGGGAATATGAAAGAAGTATCTGGTAGATTTGGCAATACTATTACTTGTGATGAAAAAGAAGATGAAAAGTTAAAAGACTTAATGGATATTGCAAGTAAGGAAATATCTTCAAATTCAAAATATGAAGAGGTCGAACTATTGGAAGATGAAGAATTAAGTCTTCCAGCAACAGATGATGTTAAGAATTTTTCTTACACTATTATTGATGAAGAGGTCTACCTAAGAGAAAACTCAGTCTTAATCAAGCAGAATATATCAGATAAAAATAAAGAAAAGATAAAAGATTATCTTGATGTAATGAATGCTTTAAAAGATGTAATAGAAAAACAAAAGGACGATTTTTCTGATGAAGAAATAAAAGAGTCACAAGCAAAGTTAAATGAAGTATATGATAATTTTTCAAAGAAACATGGCTTTATTAACTCCTTATCAAACACTAGAGCCTTAAAGGAAGACTCAAACTTTCCTTTGGTATCATCAATAGAAATACTTGATGATGAGGATAATTTCAAAGCTAAGAGTGATATATTCTCAAAAAGAACAATAACAAAGGCAAAAGTAGTAGACCACGTAGATACTTCCCTTGAAGCTTTGGTTTTATCAGTTTCACAAAAAGGATATGTAGACTTTGAATATATGGAATCTATCACAAATAAAGATAGGGACACCTTGATTGGTGAGCTTGAGGGCGAGATATTTTTAGATATTAAGGATACAGACCTAATAAATAACAGAATGCCCTTTGAGAACTTTGACAATGACGATCCATTTCGTTTTTCATATGTATCGGCTGATGAATATTTAAGTGGTAATATCAGAGAAAAAATTGGCTACCTCAATTCATATATCGGCGAAATTGAAAATGTAATAGATTTAGCACCTTCTGAAAAGAAAGACACATTATTAAACGAGTTAGGCAAACTCAAATATCAAAGAGAAAAATTACAAGAAGTTATGCCTGAAGAACTCACTGCTTCTGACATAAATGTAAGGTTAGGAGCAACATGGATACCTCAAAAAGATATAGAAGACTTTACTTTTAATCTTTTAAAAACACCAGGTTATGATAGGTGGAATATAAATATTAGGTTCTCACCACATACAAGTGAATGGAATATTGAAGGTAAAAGTGTTGACTCAACTAATGACCTTGCTAACATGACTTATGGTACAAGTAGAGTAAATGCCTATAAGCTAATTGAAAATGCCCTTAATCTAAAAGATACAAAGGTATTTGACCAAGTAATAAATGATGATGGTTCTAAGACTTCTGTATTAAACAAAAAAGAAACTATGCTTGCAAGTCAAAAGCAAGAACTGATTAAAGAAGAATTTAAGAATTGGATATTTGAAGATCCTGATAGAAGATATAGGCTAGAAAAGATTTATAATGAAAAATTCAATTCAATTAGAAATAGAGAATTTGATGGTTCTAACTTAACTTTTGATGGAATGAATACTGAAATCAGACTACGAGAACATCAGAAAAACGCCATAGCAAGGACTCTTTATGGTGGAAATACACTACTTGCCCATGTAGTAGGAGCAGGAAAAACTTTTGAAATGGTAGCTTCTGCTATGGAATCTAAAAAGTTAGGACTTGCAAGTAAGTCATTATTTGTAGTTCCTAACCATCTAACTACTCAAATTGGTAGAGAGTTTATGCAGTTATATCCGTCAGCAAACATTATGGTGGCCGATAAAAAAGACTTTCAACCCAAAAATAGGAAAAGATTTATTGGTAGGATTGCAACGGGAGAATATGACGCAGTCATCATAGGACACTCTCAATTTGAAAAAATACCAATGTCTAAGGAATACCAGGTAAGGCATATACAAGACCAAATAGATGATATAGTTTCCTTTATTGATGAGAATAAAAGAAATAGAGGAGAAAATTTCACAGTAAAACAACTGGAAAAGACAAAGAAGAAACTCCTGGTAAGACTTGAAAAACTAAATGATGATTTTAAAAAGGATGATGTAATAACCTTTGAAGAACTAGGAGTAGATAAGTTATTTATAGACGAAGCTCATAATTACAAAAACTTATTCTTGCATACCAAGATGAGAAATGTTGCGGGTATCGGTCAGAGTGAAGCCTTTAAGTCTTCAGATATGTATATGAAATGTAGGTATATGGATGAAATGACAAATGGCAAGGGAGTTGTATTTGCTACTGGTACACCAATATCAAATTCAATGACAGAGCTTTACACCATGCAAAGATACCTTCAATATGACGATTTAAAGGCAAGAGGATTAGAACATTTTGACGCTTGGGCTTCTACTTTTGGAGAAACAGAAAACACCTTTGAATTATCTCCAGAAGGCACAGGATATAGGCAAAAGACAAGATTTTCAAAGTTTTATAACTTGCCAGAACTGATGAGCATGTTTAAAGAAGTAGCAGATATAAAGACCTCAGATATGTTAAATTTGCCAGTGCCAGAAGCAAATTTTGAAGTTATTAAAACAAAACCTACTGAGGAACAAAAAGAAATATTAGAAGCTATTTCAGAAAGAGCTGACGCAGTTAGAAATAACCAAGTCGAGCCAACAGAAGATAATATGCTAAAGATTACAAATGATGGTAAAAAACTTGCCCTTGACCAAAGGTTAATAAATCCACTACTTCCCGATGATCCTAATTCAAAGGTAAATGTATGCGTTAAAAACATCTTTTCGATCTGGGATAAGACAAAAGAAAATTCATCGACCCAATTAGTATTTTCAGATATGTCCACACCAAAAGGAGATGGAGAATTTAATATCTATGATGATATTAGAAATAAGCTAGTGAATATGGGAATACCTAAAGAAGAAATAGCCTTTATCCACGAAGCAGATACAGACAAACAAAAAGATGAATTGTTCTCCAAGGTAAGAAGAGGAGAAGTAAGAGTCTTGTTAGGATCTACTCAAAAAATGGGAGCAGGTACAAATGTACAAAACAAACTGATAGCCTTACACGATTTAGACGTTCCTTGGAGACCGTCTGATTTGGAGCAGTTCCAAGTGGGACAAGTAAAAAAACAAGGACTATCTCAATAAATACTAACGCAAGCACAAGTATAAAATAGGCTAAAGTGACTTATCAGCCTATTTATGATATAATATATCTTAACAATAAAACGGATAAGGGGTAATAATATGGCAATTTCTTATAAACCATTATGGCACTTATTGGTAGAAAGAGAAATGAACAAAGAAGACTTAAAGAGAGCTGCAAACATAACAAGTAACATAGTTTCAAGAATGAGCAAAAACTCTTATGTGAACTTAGAGTCACTAGAAAAGATTTGCTTGGCATTGGATTGCAGAATTGAAGATGTTATAGAAATTCATAGAAATGAGGTGGAATAAAATTGGGAAATCTATCACAAATCAGAAGAGCTGAAATGCTTGAATACCTAAATCATCTAAAAGAAATTCATACAGATGATGAGAGTAGGATTGCACTTGGAAAGATTGAAACAGCATTAACTGAGAAAAAATATGGATTAGTTTGGGAAGAACACGAAGAAGAAGTCGATAAAAAGCTCGTTCACAACATACCAGTGTTTAGAGAAATAGAAGATAAAAAAATAATTGGAGATAATACCTCTGATTTTAATTTTATTTTAGAGGGGGATAATCTACATTCCCTTAAATTATTAAAAAAGACTCACATGGGCAAAATTGATGTTATCTATATTGATCCACCTTATAATACAAAAAATAAAGAATTTATTTATAACGATACAAGAATTGGAGAAGATGACACATATAGGCATTCTAAATGGATCTCATTTATGAGTGAAAGACTTGTTATTGCAAAAGAGTTGTTATCTGATGAGGGAGTTATTTTTATTTCCATTGATGATAATGAGCAAGGACAACTCAAGCTATTGTGTGACCAAATTTTTGGAGAGAAAAATTTTATTGCTAATATAATTAGGAATACAAACTCATCAAAAAATCAGAGTCTTTATGTTTCTGTAAGTCATGAATACTGTTTAATATATTCTAAAGACTATGAAAAGCTTCAAGTTAGACACAAAGATAATAAATGGGAAACAGAAAAAAATAATATAGATGAATATGAGAAAAAAGTAAAACAATTACAAAAACTAGGCTTATCACATGATGAAATTACGGAAGAACTAAAAGAATTAACTAAATATCCAAGATTTATAGATTTTACAAATTATTGGTATTTTGATGATAGGGGACTATACAGAAAAGGAGATTTAGGGGGAGTAAAAAATGGAAATAAGACTCCCATTATAAATCCTTTAACAAATGAGGAAGATCCAGTTCCACCAGGAGGGTTCAGATATAATAGTGAGAAATTAAATGAGCTAATAGCAGAAAATAGAATTCATTTTCATACAGATGGAAGCTTACCTACAATAAAAAGATATTTATCAGAGAATAGAAATCAAAGACCAAAGTCTATAATGAGTGATGACCAAAGACCAGACTACACTTTATTAAAAAATATGGATATAGAATTTGATAACCCTAAACAAATGGCTTTTATGAAAAGAATATTAAGTATCTTTGATAATAATAGCTTATATCTTGATTTTTTTGCTGGCAGCGGAACAACGGGGCATGCAGTGATAGAATTAAATCATGAAGATGATGGAAAAAGAAAATTTATACTTTGCACTAATAATGAAAATGGGATAGCAGAAGATGTCTGTTACAAAAGAATTAAAAAAGTTATTAGGGGATATAAGTACACAAGTAGAAAAAAAGAAATAGAGGTAGAAGAACTTCCTAGTAATCTTAAATACTATAAAACAGAATTCATACCAAAACTTTCAGAAGATGAAGAAATTCTATCTTCTAAACTTCTTGATTATATCAAAGAAATGGTCGAGCTTGAAAATATGTGTGAGATTGATGGGAATAGTAGGAGAATCATTTTGTCTGATGAAGATTTAAATATAGCACTTTCTGAAATGGAAGGAAGTGGTGTTTTATATATTCCATCATTCATCTTACTAACCAATGAAATCAAGGATAGTATCGAAGAAAGGAAACTTGAAGTTGTTACTATCCCAGATTATTATTTCACAGAAGAATTAAGAGAGGTGAACGAATTATGATGTTAGATTTATTTGATTTTCAAACAGACGCCAAAAACTATCTTTTGGATAAAACAACAGATCCAAATGCAAAAAGAAAAATCATTGTAAAAAGTCCGACCGGGTCTGGCAAAACAATAATTCTACTTTCTTATATCTATGATTATCTTCTATGGCAGGACCCTAATAAGGTATTTATCTGGCTTACTCCAGGCAAGGGAGATTTAGAGGAACAGTCAAAGGAAAAAATGGACGACTTTATTCCTCATGCAAAATCTGCTAATATACATGATGCCTTACTTCAAGGTTTCAAGGGTGGTTATACCTATTTTATAAACTGGGAAATGATAACTAATAAAAAGAATAATGCACTTAAAGATGGTGAGAAGAAAAATCTTTTTGAAAGAATTGCAGAAGCACATAGGGAACAACTTTCTTTTATCACAATTATTGACGAGGAGCATTTGAATAACACATCAAAAGCAGATGATATTTTGTATGCCCTTGATTCTGATAGAGAAATACGAGTATCGGCAACAACTGTTAAAAATCCGATGGCAGAATTTTATGAAATACCAGAAGAAGAGGTAATAAATTCTGGTCTTATAACAAAGGCACTTTATATTAATCCTGGTATTGAAGCAGACGAGATGGACGACCTTGAAAGTGAAACTATTTATCTAATACAAAAGGCAGATGAAAAGAGAAAAGAAATCAAAGCTGAGTATGAGAAAATAGGAGAAAAAATCAATCCTCTAGTTATTATCCAATTTCCAGATACGAGTGAGTCCTTAGTTACTTTTGTAGAAGAACATTTAACAAATATGGGTTACACCTATAAAAATAAAATGCTTGCTAAATGGTTAAGTGAGGAAAAAATAAATACACTTGATGTTACAGATGAAGACTCCAAATCAAACTTCTTGATTATGAAACAAGCTATATCAACTGGTTGGGATTGTCCGAGAGCAAAGATACTTGTTAAACTTCGTGAAAATATGACAGAAACCTTTGAAACGCAAACAATAGGACGCATAAGGAGAATGCCAAGAGCAAGGCACTATGACAATGACTTATTAGATTTTTGCTTCCTCTATACATTCGATGAAAAGTACAAAGAATCTGTTATACAAGGTGGAAACGCCTATGAAGTTAAGAGGTTATTTTTAAAAGACAAGTGCAAAGATTTTGAACTTGTAAAAGAATATAGAAATAAAGACTATCAGTTTGTAGATGAAGTATTAGTTCGAGATAGAGCTTATGACTATTTTAAAGAAAAATATAAACTAACCAACATTAAAAAGGATAATGAAAAGTTATTAGAGTCTTATGGCTTTATAATGGGAACAAAAGTTATATCTACCTTTAGGACTGGTAAGTTTATAAAACTCAAAGATATTGTTGATGAAAAGCAAGGTGAAAATAGAGAGATAGCCTATGAAGTATCAACTCACGATCATGGAATTGATTGTTTGCACGCAGTTGATATGATAAAAAAAGTTACTGGTGTACCATCTAACAAAATGAGGGCAATTCTTCAACATCTTTTCCATAAAAATATACCATCAAGCAAGAAGTTGTTAAATCTTTCTAATCGTGAGTGGTACGCTTTTATGATTAATAATGCTTATAAACTTAGAGATGACTTTTTAGATTTAGCTGCAATTTCTAATGCAAGACAAATGCAAATCTTGGATAAGAAAACTGAAAAATGGAAAATGCCTTTAGAAGATTTCTATAAGTATCTTCCGTATGAAACAGAAGTAGTCGAGTATGAGAAAAATGCTTATAAAGAATACAACACATCTATGACAACATCTCAATTTAGATCAACTTCAGAACAACTCTTAGAAAACTATCTTGAAAGTAGAGATGATGTAGATTGGTACTATAAAAATGGAGATACAGGGCAACAATATCTATCAGTTATTTACGGTAATAATCTAAGCAAAGAATATCTTTTTTATCCAGACTATATAATCAAAAAGAAAAATGGAGAAGTATGGATAATTGAAACTAAGGGTGGAGAAAGAAAAGGTGTAAGTAAAAATATTGATAAGCAGATCGAAAATAAATTCTATGCTTTTAAGGATTATGCTGATAGGCGTAAAATAAATTGGGGGTTTGTTAGAGATAAAGATACAAGACTTTATATTAATAACACAGACTACACAGAAGAAATGAATAATGAAAATTGGAAAAGACTAGAAGACTTATTCTAAGGAGATAAAATATTGATAGAAAGTAGACCTAAGTTTGATAAAATCACTTCGTTTGATGAGTTTAATAAATACTATTGGTATCGTGAAGAACTTTCACAGATATGCAAGTTATTAGGATTAGAATATAGAGGTACAAAACAAGAACTCACTTATATTATTGAGCAGTACTTTAAGGGTGATATGATTAAAAAGTCATCAATAAAAAACATAAAGAAACAAGTTGATTATATTACTTTAGATATGCCTTTACTTGAGTGTGGATTTTCCTTTAATTCAAAATTCAGAGAATATTTTTCTGTTGTAACAGGTGTTTTGCCTTTCAAATTTACTGCAGATATGGCAACGGCTTGGAGAAAAGTGAAAAGACAAAATGATTTGAGTTTTACAATTCAAGATATGCTCAAAGTTTATTATGGAAAATCAGATTATGCTAAGTATGATAATTCGGTTTGTCAATGGAATCAATTTTTAAAGGATTTTTGTGCAGACGAAAATAGTTGTAACTACTCTAATAAAATACAAGTAGCTGCAATTCTTTGGAAAGAAGTCAGAGATTCAAAAAACAAAAAAGTTTATTCACGAGAACTTATAAAAAAATATGAGGATAAAATAGAAGACTATCACAAGTAAACAGAAACTATTTTTTTGAATGAAAAAAATTAATACAGATAGATGTTAGGCGATAGAAATTAAAAAACTCTATCGTCTTTTTTTATATTCAAAATTAGGAAATTAAGGGGGTTGAAAAAACTTTTTGTTGGTGGTATTATTAAATTGGCAAGCACACATAAGTACACTTCTGGAACAGGAGGTGCATTATAAATATTATTATAAATACCGATTCTAGTAAGCCAATTTATGAGCAAATCGAAAATCAGATAAAAAAACAAATTATGAATGAAGATTTGAAAACTGGAGATTCTATACCATCTATGAGAGTATTAGCTAGAAATCTTAAGGTAGCTGTAATTACAGTTCAAAAGGCTTATGAAAATTTACAAAAAGATGGATTTATTGAAACTATTCATGGCAAAGGCAGTTTTATATCAGCAAGAAATATTGAATTACAAAAAATAGAAACATATAAAGAAGTGGAAGATTTAGCAAAGAAAATTGTCAAGAAAATACAATCAAGTTCAATTTCAATAGAGGATTTGATAGATTTAATAAAAAAGATATATGAGGAGGGGCAATGATGGATTCATATGAAAATGAATTAGCATTAAAGGTATCTGGATTAAATAAAAAGAGTAAAACAAATGATTTTTCTTTGAAAAATATAAATATTGAAGTACCTTATGGATCTATTGTAGGAAATATAGGAAGAAATGGAGCAGGAAAAAGTACTACTATTTCTTGTATACTTGGAATGTTTCAAAAAGATGAGGGAAAAGTAGAGATATTTGGTACTGAATATTGTAATCAAATAGATATTAAAAAACACATAGGTGTTGTTTTAGATGACCCTAACTATTCATTATTATTAACACCTAATGAGATAAATGAGGTAATGAAATTTAATTATAGTAATTGGGAAGAAGATAGTTTTAAAAATTATTTGAATAGATTTAATTTACCAATAGACAAGAAGACTAAACAATTTTCATTTGGAATGAAGAAAAAGTTATCGTTGGCTATAGCATTGTCTCACGAAACAAAACTTCTCATATTAGATGAAATTACTTCAGGGTTAGATCCAGTAAGTAGAGATGAAATTTTATGTATATTGTTAGAATTCATAGAAAATCCAGAACACTCGGTATATATATCATCACACATTACAACAGATTTGGAAAAAATAGCTGACTATATAGTTTTCATGGATGATGGTAGGGTTGTGTTAAGTGAAGAAAAGGACGAATTATTATATAACTATGGGATACTTCGATGTACTGATACAGAACTAGAAAAAGTGGAAAAAACGGACATAATCTCATACAGGAAGGAACTTGGAAGGGTAGATATTTTAGTAAAAGATATATCGAAGATAAAGAATAAGTATAAAGAATTTGTTTTGAATAAACCAAATTTTGATGAAATGTTATTAATATTAACAGGGAAGGAGGACTAATATATGAAAGGTTTATTGTTAGAAATATATTATAAAAACATTAAAAACATTTTTATAATGAATGCATTTTTAATTTTAGCATGGATTCTAATAAATTTATTTGCTGACATACAAATGGTTGTTTTTGCGTATTTTGCAGTAGTAATCTTCGCTAACAGTTTGTTGATCCTTTTATCTCAAAGAAAAGATTATGATTTAAAATTATATAAATATGAATTCATGCTACCAATAAAAAGTAAAAATATAATACTATCAAAATATATAAGTCAAGTAGTTATTATTCTCTTTTCTATATTGATGTTGATTATTTTGAATTATATATCAATTTATCTAGGTAAGCATTATTTTGATTATGGATCTTCAGACTTAATAACTTTGTTAAATGTTCTATTAGGTCTTATTTTGCAATTAATATCAATCTTCTACTTAGCCATGTACTTTATTGATTTAGAGAAAGGTGATTTGTGGATGGTTTTAGGCTTGATTGGGTCTATAATGCTAGTATCAATAGAAATATTTACATTAAATAGGCTTGGATTTTCTAAGTCAGGTGGAAATGTTGCACTTTGTGTAATATATTCGGTAATATTTTTATTGTCTTTTGCATTGAACTCAAAAAAAATGGAGAATCTAAAATTAGATATTTAGGATGAATGATGATATATCTGTATTAGATATAGAATTAACAAGTATAATAAGTGATTATATTAAGATTCAGAGTTTCTGAAACTAAAATATGGTCTTGTGGTAAGGATATAAAAACTTATTAAATTAGAAAAATGTTAAAACATTAAATGATGAATATCCTAGGCGATAGAAAATAAAAACTCTATCGTCTTTTTTTATTACAAGAAAGGAGTTATGTATGAAAAAATTAGATCAAATAAGACAAGAGTCAAAAGAAATAAAAGATAAAATAGACGATACAGAACAGAGATTAAGGCAACTAAAAAATCAAGAAAAGAAGATATTAAAACAAGACATATTGAAAAAAAGAAAAGAAAGAACACATAGGCTTATAACAAGAGGAGCAATCTTAGAAAGCCTTATAGAAAATGCAGAAGAACTAACAGATAAAGAAATAAAAATCCTACTAGAAGAAGCAACAAAGACAAAAGAATTTAAAGAAACACTAAAAATAATCAGAGAAAATTAAGAAAAAATAAAGGGGTTTGTAAATAATCAAATCTCCCTTAGATTTCTAAGGGCGCAATTATACACCCTAAAGGGTGCTTGCGTCCTGCGGAGCCAAACCCTTGCAGGGAGCAATAACCATTCGCTTTTTAAAAGTCAAGGGTAAATAAACTCGCTAAGGCTCGCCCTTGACTTTTAAAATTTGAAATGAAAGTAACAATTAAGCCGACATACTGAAACAACAAAAAATAATTCAGTAGTCGGCTTTTTACATTCTATCATTTCAAAACGCTCATTCACAAAGAGGATATAAAAAATCTATTAAGCCTCCACCTAAAACAACAAAAAAGAAAGGAAGTGATAAAAATGGCAGACAGTTTTCATTTTTCAGTAAACATAATATCAAGAGGAAAAGGCAAAAGTGCAGTAGCAAGTGCAGCATATATAAGTGGAGAAAAAATAAAAAATGAATGGGACGGAGTAACCCATGACTATACAAGAAAAGAAAAAGTATTAGTAAAAAATATAATATTGCCTGATCATATACCAAAAGAATTTAATGATAGGTCTACCTTATGGAATAAAGTAGAAATGGCAGAAAAAAATTCTAATGCACAACTAGCAAGACAATTCATAATAGGACTACCAAAAGAATTAACTTTAAGTAAAAATAAAAGCCTGGTCGAAAGATTTATAAAAGAAAATCTAACATCACAAGGAATGATAGTAGATTATGCAATTCATGATGAGAGTCAAGATAAAAATGGAAATATCCATTGTCATATAATGACCATAATGCGACCCATAAACGAAAAAGGAGAGTTCTTAGCTAAGTCAAAAAAAGAATATATCCTAGATGAAAAAGGAGAAAAAGTATTAAACAAAAATGGAAAACCTAAGACAAGAAAAGTAGAACTAACAACCTGGAACGATAAAGGCAATGTAGAAAAATGGAGAGAAAATTTTTCAGACCTTTGCAATGAATATCTAGCAAAAAACAAAATAGAAAAAAGAGTAGACCATAGGAGTTTTAAAAGACAAGGTATAAAACAAATACCTACAATACATTTAGGAGCAAGTGCTAGTGCAATGGAAAGAAAAGGAATAAGAACAGAAAAAGGAGATATAAATCGTGAAATAAAAAAACAAAATGAACTATTAAAAAACATAGGCAATGAAATAAAGAAAATAACATCTTGGTTAGCAGGCTTCAAAGAGAAGCTAAAAGAATCATACAAGGAATATAAAGACCAAAGTAAAAAGCAAATAGAAAATGAATCAGGACTCTTTAACCTCTATGAATATTTAAGCTTCTATCAAGAAATGCAAGAAAATAATAGAGCTGAATTATCATTTTATGGCAAAAGAAACAAGGCAATCTATGATCTAAAAAGATATGCGAGTGGAATAAATTATCTAAGAGAAAACAAAATAAAAACCATATCAGACCTACAAGGACATATAAACACCCTAAGAAGTAAAAACTCTGAAATATATAAGAACATAAAAGAAAACAGTCAAAAGATAGAAGACCTTAATAAATGTTTAGCCTATTCAAAGACTGTAAGAAAAACAAAAGCAACCTATCAAGAGTATGAAAGCAAGAAAATATTCAAAGAAAGCTTCTACAAGAATAATCAAAAGGAAATAGATCAACATATAAGGGCAAGAAACTTAATTGAAAAAATCAGTGGAAAGAAAAATTTAAGAGAAAAAGAATGGTTAGGAGAAATTAAAAACTTAGAAGATGAAATCAGTAAATTAAATACAGAGTCAGAAAAGATAAGGGAAAGGTACAAGGAAATAAATCATATTAAATATGCAGTAGAAGTAGTCAATAAAGAATATGGTATCGACCTATCAATAGAAATTGACAAGGCGATTAAGAGAGGAGAAAAAGAAAGTATCATAGAAAAGATAAAAGAGTATAAGAAAGATAGTGATAAGTTTAATAAAAAAAGACAAATGACTAAAGACTACTACAAAAATCAAGAAAGATAAGACCTGGTAAAAATATCTTATCCAAGCTATAATATGACCAAGAAAATAAAGGCAGATCTAGGAGGTAATAGAGATGAATAAAAGGCAAGAGCTAATAGATGAACTCATAAAAGCAGATCAAGATGGAACATACAAAACATATAAAAGCACAGAAGAAATAAAAGCGATGAACAATGAGGAAGTGCAGATTATATATTCCAACATGAAAAACTATCTATCAGATAAAAGAACACACACAAACTACTAAAGGTGGAAAAGCAAAATAAGAGCAGAAAAATAATAAAAGGTACAAATACCTAAGAAATATATAAAAACATCAAAATAAAGCATTCCACCACCAAGAACAATAAAATAAAAACAAGCAAAGGGAAGTATAGAAAAATTAAAGTATATACTTCCCTTTTTTTAATTCAAACAAAGGAGATAAAGCATGATAAACGAAGAAATAAGCAAAGAAGCAGGTCAAGCAGCACAAACCATAATAACATACACAATAAAAGCAGCAAAAGAATCAATCAACCTTGAAAAAGAAATAAGAAAAAAGATGAATAATACTTTAGAAAAAGCAAACGGAAACCTAAAAAGCCTTATGGGAGATGAAATGAAACTAAAAGACCTCTACAAAAAAGGGCAACTAGAAAATATAAGCATAGATCAAAGCGACCTCAAAGACTTAAAAAAAGAACTAAACAAACTTGGAGTAAGTTTCTCAGTAATGAAAAACAAAGAAACCCAAAACTATGAGATATTCTTCCAAGCCAAAGACATAAAAGTAATGGAATATGCCTTTAAACAAGTCATAGCCAAGGAAAATAAAAAAGAAAAAGAAAGTATTCTAAAGCAAATAAAGAAATACAAAGACCTATCCAAGAACAAGGATAAGACAAAAGAGAAAGTAAAAAGAAAAGTAAAAGAAAAAGTAAAACCAAGTAAAAAAGATATGACCAGAGAAATCTAAGGGAGTAACGAAAAGTTACACCCTTAAATAACCATAATAACAAGACTTCCGAAAATCGGAAATCAAGAATTTCGATTATCGAAAATCAAGAAAGGAGCAGATATGTCAACAAACAAAAGATATTATTGGATAAAGTTAAAAGAAGAATTCTTCACAGACAAAAGGATAAAAAGATTAAGGAGAATATCTGGAGGAGATACCTATACGATAATCTACCTCAAACTTCTACTACTGAGCCTAAAAGATGAGGGCAAACTCTATTATGACGGAGTAGAAAGTGATTTTATAAAAGAGTTAGCACTAACCATAGATGAAACAGACGATGATGTAATGGTTACAGTTAATTATTTAATCAATCAAGGCTTATTAGAAGTTGTAACAGAAAATGATGAATACTACCTAACTGAAATACCAAACTTAATCGGATCAGAAACGGCTTCTACAAGGCGTTCAAGAAAGTCTAGAGAATTAAAAATGTTGCAATGCAACACCAATGCAACACATAAGCAACAAAATTGCAACGGAGAGATAGAGATAGAGAAAGATATAGAGATAGATAAAGAGAGAGAGGGAGAGATAGAAAAAGATAAAAAGTCCACCCCCATCTTTTATGGAGAATACAAAAATGTAAGGTTAAGCCAAGAAGAATATAAAAACCTAAAAGACAAGCTGCAAGGACATACCGAAACAATGATTGAAAAGCTATCAAGATACATGGAAAGCAGTGGTAAGACCTATCAAAACCACTATGTGACAATCTTAAAGTGGTATGAAGAAGATAAAGAAAAACTAACACATAAAGGTTTAAATAAAAAAATGAACTATGATGTAGGAGAATCTTTATAGATAAAAAGAGGTGGAAAGGTATTATTAAAGACTTTAAGTCTAAAAAGGTATCAAAGTATGCCAGAGATAATAAAAATGTAAATATGACACTTAAAAGGCGATTAGAAAATTAAAAATCTAATCGCCTTTTTTTATTGCAACAAAAGGGAGAAATTTTATGGAATTAAAAAAGAAAAAACGAAGTGGAAAAATCAACTATGAAATAAAGCGTGTATATGTAGGTAAAAAGCCGATTGAAGAAGTATTTGAAGATATTATCGAGCATGTAGTCGAAAGAAACTTAGAAAAAGACAGAGAAAATAAACAAACGCAAGCGTAAGTATTGATTGACTAAACGGGAGTATTTTAGTATAATTAAATTATTGAGATAGTCCTGTTTAGGGAAAGGAGATTGAAATTGAGCAGGACTAAAAAATATGTAGCAGGACTTTATTGTAGACTATCAAAAGATGATGGAAACTCAGTTGAGAGTATGAGTATATGGTCACAAAAAGTAATGTTAAAACAATTTGCAGAAAGTAACAGTATCGCTATTTATGATTATTATGTAGATGATGGTTATTCGGGGACAAACTTTGAAAGACCATCATTTAAGAAGATGATTACTGATATTGAAAACGGAAAAATAAATTGTGTTATAACAAAAGACTTATCAAGGTTAGGAAGAAACTATCTTCAAAGTGGAGCGTATATCGAAATGTACTTTCCACAAAAGAACATAAGATATATCGCAGTAACTGATGGTATAGACACATTAAATAGCAATCAAAATGATATTATGCCATTTAAAAACATTCTCAATGAAATGTACGCAAAGGATACTTCCAAAAAAGTTAAGAGTGCAATTCAAAGCAGAATGAGAGAGGGAACATATATAGGCTCTAAAGCTCCATTTGGTTACCTAAAAGACCCTAATAATAAACGCAGATTAATCATAGATGAGAAAACTAAACCTATAATAGAACTCATTTATAAATTGTGTTTAGAGGGTAAGGGTACTCAACTTATTAGCCAGGAGTTGATGAAGAGAAAAATTCCAAGACCAAGTGCTTTTGTTGAAAACGCTGAAAAACTCTATGGACTAACTGAAGAAAATAAATATCAATGGTCACATAGAATGGTGTTAAATGTTTTACGAGATCCAGTTTATTGTGGAAATATGGCAAGAAATAAAAGACCTACCTTATCATTTAAGAACTCAAAAAGAATGTATATTCCTAAAAGCGACTATATTTATGCTAGAAATACCCACGAGGGAATAGTCAGCGAGGAAATATGGGAACAAGTTCAAACAATGGTTGATAAGAGGAAGTGCAACAATAAAAAGGGACTTTATTATGACAACATTTTTCAAGGACTTGTAAGATGTCCTAAATGTGGTTATGCATTGACACCAAAAACTGATTATAGGCTTAAAAAGAAAGAACTCATAGACTTTGTTCACTTTTCTTGCTCCACATATAAAAAATATGGAGTAAGTGCTTGTTCATCACACAGAATTGAAGCTAGGGATCTATATAATATTGTTCTTGAAGATATACAATATCATGGAAGTATGGCACTATCTGATAAAGAAGACTTTGTAGAAAAGATAATAGAAAAGATTGAAGTAGAAAAAATTGACGAGGGAAAAGAACTATCTAACAAGCTGGAGCTTAAAAAGAACCAATTAGCAGAATTAGACAGAAGCTATGAACAGTTATATGAAGATAGGTTAGAGGGAAATATAACCGAAAGAAACTTCAATCTAATGAATGTGAGCATATCTAAAAAACAAGACAAGTTAATCGAGGAAATCAAAGTCTTAGAGGGCGATATAGAAGTGTCTTTTGAAACTGAAGATAACTACAAGAAATTCATGAACAATATTAGCAAGTACGCTAAGATAAAATCGCTAAACAGATATATCCTAAATCAAATAATAGATAAGATATATGTCTATGACAAGGAAGAAATAGACGGTCAAATTAGCCAAAAGGTTGAAATTCACTACAAGTTTATAGGTAAATTAAATTGACCACTTCGGACTACTCACCAGACCTAGAGCAAAGAAGTGGTAGAATTGTTCGTCAAGGTAATGAAAATGATAAGGTAAATATCTTTAGATATGTAACAGAAAATACCTTTGATGCCTATTTGTGGCAGACAATAGAGAATAAACAGAAATTCATTTCTCAAATTATGACAAGCAAGACACCTGTGCGTGTTGCAGAAGATGTTGATGAAGCAAGTCTATCTTATTCAGAAATTAAGGCTTTAGCTACTGGTAATCCTCTAATTAAAGAAAAAATGGATTTAGATAACGAAGTTACAAAACTAAAAATGCTGGAAGCAAACTACAAGTCTAATAAATATAAGCTTGAAGATAAGGTAAATAAAATTTATCCTCAAAGTATTTTAAAAACTGAAATGGAAATACAAGCAGTTAAAGAAGATATTGCAAATGTTGAGAAATTAGGAGAAGGAGATAGCAAATTCACTTCAATCAGTCTTGGGACAAATAAAATTTTAGATAAGAAAGAAGCTGGAGAGAAGCTATTAGAAGAAATAAAAAAGGTAAAGATAAATGATAGCAAGGTCATTGGTAAATATAGAAATTTAGACTTACAAGTTTCATTTAACTTTATGACTAATACTCACACCTTTAAACTCCTAGGAAAAGCAGAATACTTCGGAGAGTTATCAAACTCTACTGACGGTAATATAACAAGACTTGATAATGCCATTGAAAAAATGCCTTCAAGGCTTGAAAGATTAAATCAAAATCTTGAAAACTATAAAGAATCTTTAGAAAATGCTAAAGTAGAATTGACCAAACCATTTGAAAAAGCAGATGAGTTAAGGGATAAGACTCTAAGACTAGCTGAGATTAATAAACTTTTAGATATGGGAGAAGTAGAAGAATTAGAAAACCAATCACCATTATTAGAAGATTTAAAGAGAGCGATAGTAGATTATTCTAACTATGAGTTTTCAGAATCTAATAGTTATGAAGACTTTGACAAACTATACCCTCATTTAAGCCATATAGGACTTGCCTATACAGAAACACCTGACGGTAAGCACTCGATTCAATATGAGGTAAATTTGGAAGAAAAAACATGGACTCAGTATGTAGATAATGTAGCTATTAGAACAGAATCTTTTGTAGAGGAAGATATATCTAACTCACAAGCTATTAAAGATATGACCGAAGCCATAAAGATGTCAAGTTTTGATGATCTGGTAGCAGTAGATGAAGAAGATTTGAAACAAGCTCTAGGCTTAGAAATAGATGATGACGGAAACTTCTATGATCCACTTGCAAAAGATCTTGATAATGATGGAATACCAGATAGGTATGACAATGATTTTAAAGATAGTGATTACTTTGAATCAACTTATGATGTGGAAGATAATCTTCACGCAAGGGAAGAGAAACCATCAATATTAGGACAAATATCAAAATTCAAGTCAGAAGAAGAAAAAGATAAAAATCAAGAAAAAAGTGAAAAAGGACAAGAAAGATAGAGGAGGGCTAAAAGCTCTCCTTATTTAGTACAAGGAGGAAATTATGAAATACAAAGATATTAGAGAAAACTTAGAAGAAATGATGAATGATAACTACAAGGACTTTATAAAAGCACTTGTGAGCATAGAAAAGGGTGTTAATGATGAAAAAGCACTTGAAGAAGTCTATGTTTTATATATGAACAATGACACAACAGGTCTACTAAGTGATGACTTTGACTATATGATTGATGACATGAAAGAACAAGGTAAGATTGTTGAAAATGTCAGTGATATTGAAGCAAAAGATGATCTTATAAATCTTGTCGGTAATATAGCTGGTCAAGTAGAAAATCTTGAAAGGGAGAATGCTAATGGAGAAAAGTTCAAAGTAAGTAATTTTTCTCTTGTTTCAAAAGATAACGATGGGAATAAAGTTTATACCAATTGTTCAGCCTATGGAGATAAGACAAAAGATTTAGAGAACTTAAAGCAAGGAGATTTTGTTAAAATATTTGGACAAGTAAAAACAAGTATTGATAACAACGGAAAGGAACATAAGAATGTTCGTATGTTGTCTTCTAAGCTCTTAAAAGCAAAAGAACAAGTAAAGAGTCAAGACAAGGATAAAAAGTCAATATTAGGGCAAATAAAAAGCTTTAAGACAGACGATAAAACTAAATTTAATAAGAAAGACCATAGCAAAGGCGCAGAGAGATAAATATCGGCAGTCTTCGGACTGCCGTTATTTTTTTGCTCAGTTTAACGCAGTAAATCATATAATTGAAAGGGATATGTGTTATATGCTATAATTAGGTAGTTAATCTATACATTTAGAAAGGTAAAATATAGAATTGGAGAATGATATGGGATTTTCATATAATAAATTATGGAAGTTATTAATAGATAAAAATATGAAAAAAACAGACTTACAATGTGCAATAGCAACAACACCCAAGACAATAGCAAAAATGGGAAGAGACGAAAATGTAAGTTTGGAAACATTAGGAAAGATTTGTGAGTATTTTCAATGTGATATTGGAGATATTATTGAATATAGGAGAAAAAATGACTAAAGAGAATTTAGACTTTATAAATAATAATGGGGAAAAAGTTCTTCAATTAAATGATGATATATTTAAGAACATTTATGCACCACAGATGGTTGAATTTTATGATAAAGTTGAACAAAAAAATAATAAAATAAAATTAAAGTATGAAAGTAAATCACTAAATATGGATAGAAGTATAACATCAAAAAATATTATAGGTGTTAGTATGTTTGCTGGTGCGGGAGGTTTAGATATAGGTGCTCATCTTGCAGGAATTAATATAAAATATGCATCTGATATCAATGAGGATTGTGTCAAAACTTTAGAATCAAACGATATTTTTGATAATTCTATAAAAGAAGCAATAGATATAAATGACATAGATGTTTCTTCAATAAAGAAAAAATTACAAGATGAAGATTATGATAATATATTTTTTCAAAAATACAGTCAAATGAGTCGCTCGCAGAAAGGACTGGCTGGTGCGGGAGAATGGGAGACTTTGAAAAAGATGCTACCTGATTTTAAGGGTAAGCGTGTGCTTGATTTAGGATGCGGCTATGGATGGCACTGTATATATGCGATGGAAAACGGTGCTTCCTCTGTAGTAGGTGTTGATATTTCTCATAAAATGCTCGAAGTAGCAAAAGGAAAAACCCATTTTCCACAGATTGAATATGAATGCTGTGCCATAGAAGATGTGGATTTCCCAGAGGAGAGCTTTGATGTAATACTAAGTTCGCTTGCGTTTCATTATGTAGCAGACTATGAGAATTTAATAAAAAAGATATATAGGATGCTGAAGGCTGGTGGCAATTTAGTTTTTACAGTTGAACATCCTGTTTTTACTGCTCATGGAACACAAGACTGGTATTATAACGAAAAAGGAGAAATACTGCATTTCCCGGTGGACAATTATTATTATGAGGGCAAACGGACAGCTATGTTTTTGGAAGAAAAGGTTACAAAATATCATAGAACACTGACCACATATCTAAATACACTGCTTTCAAATAGTTTTATAATAAATCAGATTGTGGAGCCACAGCCGCCAGAGAACATGATGGATATTCCGGGGATGGCGGATGAAATGCGACGCCCAATGATGCTGATTGTATCGGCAAAAAAGAAGATGTAATAATATAGAAAAAATAAACGAGGAGTATGTAAATGAGATCAGAAAAAGAAATGATGGATTTAGTACTTTCTTTAGCAGAACAGGATGAACGTATTCGAATTGTGACCCTTGAGGGGTCACGCGCAAATATTAATATACCTAAAGATGAATTTCAGGATTATGATATTACATATTTTGTAAGTGATATAGAACCGTTTATATCTAATGATGACTGGCTTAATCAATTTGGGAATATAATAATGATGCAAAAGCCGGAGGATATGGAATTATTCCCACCTGAAGAAAAGGGATTTTCCTATCTTATGCTATTTGATGATTACAATAAAATTGATCTTACCTTATTGCCCTTGGAAGAGTTAGATAATTACCTAAAGGGCGATAAATTAATAAAGGTTCTAATTGATAAAGATTGTAGAATTAAAAGGGACATAGTTCCGACTGATATAGATTATCATGTAAGAAAGCCAAGCGCAAGGGAGTATGATGATTGCTGCAATGAATTTTGGAATGTAACACCTTATGTTATTAAAGGATTGTGCCGCAAAGAGATACTGTTTGCAATCGATCATCTGAACCAGATTCTACGGTTTGAACTACTTAGGATGATGTCGTGGAAGGTTGGGATAAAGACAGAATTTTCATTAAGTGTTGGGAAAAATTATAAGTATATTAACAAATACATTGATGAAGATCTATGGAATAGATTATTATCTACATATCGCATGGATTCCTATGAAAATATTTGGAAGTCATTATTTATATGCCACCAATTGTTCAGGGAAGTGTCCAAAGAGGTAGCAGAACTACTGGGGTTTGATTATCCAGAGTATGGTAAGAACATAACAAGATATACCGAGGACATGTATAAAAAATATGTTGAAAATGACTATTTTTAAAGATTAGCAAAGATTATTAACCATAAGCAAGGGGTGTAAATGTATGGAAAGTACTGATGTTATAAATGAAATTAGAGGTATATTACCTCGTAACTCAATTGGAAAATATGATTTACTAACTATTTTTACACATAAAACCGTTTTTGATAAAATTGTAAAAGTACTATCATTGGATTTTCAAAATAAAGTAGATTATGTGGCTGCCCCAGAAGCAATTGGATGGATACTAGGCACTGCCATAGCCAAAGAACTTGGAGTGGGGTTTATTGGAGTAAGAAAAGGTGATAAGCTGCCATACGCAAAAGAAGAGATTATTTCGACACATTTTACCGACTATTCAGGTCAAGATAAAAGCTTTGAAATATCTAAGAGTTCTATTGTGAGGAACAAAAGAGTTTTGATTGTAGATGATTGGATAGAGACAGGTTCTCAAATGAAGGCTTTAATAGCTTTGTTAGAGAAATTGGATTGCAGCATTATTGGGTTGGCTACTATTGGGATTGATATAAATGAGGTTACTCAAAAATGGATAGACAGCAGTTTTGTAGCTTATATTGGCTCAAACATATAATAAACCGAAAGAAAATCTTGAATCAAAATTTTGGATGGCGTTAATTTACAATACAACGAAAGATGTTTACTCTTTTTTTATAAATTTTAAGAGGCGTTAAAAAACAGTTTTCAGACGAAAGGAGATCGAAGTTGAGTATAGATTTAAGTAACAAAAAAATTCCGAAAGAAGCAATTCAAGCATTAAAAACTATAGCGGAACTACTTGATAATATGTTAATTGGGGTGTATTTGTATGGTTCGGCAGTAATGGGTGGTTTACGTATGAATAGCGATGTAGATATTTTGGTAATAACAAATCAAAGTTTATCTGAAAAAACTCGAAGGAATCTTACAAATAGGTTAATGCTTATATCTGGGAAAATAGGAAACATAAAAGATATGAGGCCTCTTGAAGTTACGGTCATAAATCAAAAGGATATTGTCCCTTGGCATTTCCCCCCCAAATATGAATTTATGTATGGCGAGTGGCTAAGAGAGCAGTTTGAAAAGGGAGAAATTCCTGAGTCGACTTATGATCCGGATTTAGCAATACTTTTAGCACAACTAAGAAAAAATAGTATTAACCTTTTGGGACCAAAGGCAACAGAAGTAATTGAGCCTGTGCCAATGACAGATATTCGAAAAGCAATTAAAGAATCGTTGCCCGGGTTGATAGCTAGCATTAACGGTGACGAACGCAATGTGATTTTAACTTTAGCCAGAATGTGGCTGACAGCATCTACTGGTGAAATTCGCTCAAAAGATCTGGCAGCTGAATGGGCGATACCTCAATTACCCGATGAGCATGCTACTTTACTCAACAAAGCGAGAGAGGCTTATTTAGGAGAGTGTGTTGACAAGTGGGAAGGAATGGAATCTGAGGTGGCTGAACTCGTTAATCATATGAAAAAGTCTATAGAGTCTTCCCTTAATATCCAATTACCTTTTCGAATAGTTTAAATATAACAAAGACTAGTTGTTAATGTGCATTATTGATTGCTTCGATATGTTCCCCCATATATCAGTTTCTTAAAAAATAATCAAAATACCGTTGATACGTTCCCGCGAACGAAAGGGTTAAAAATCAGCTTAAGACATCAATGCCATCAACTCGAGCCACGTTGAGACGTGTGTTTTATTGTCCCACAAAAGTGCAGACGATTTTATCAGTGTAAAAATGGAGTACGCAGACGACCGAAAAATCCAGCCAGATCGTATCACCTACAGGCTTATTCAGGAGTATATCGAAGAAAAGTACGGCTTCAAAGTTCACACTGCAAACATTGCAGAGGTCAAAAGAAACTTAGGCCTGCCGATGTACGACGCACCAAACGCAGTTGAAGAACTAAAACGCCCATATAAACCAGCACCAGAATATAAAGTAGAAGCTATTAAAGACGCATTAAGGCACTTCAAGGTCATAGATTAAAGTAAAGTACCCTTTCAGCAGATCATTACTGTTGAGAGGGTCTTACTTTTTCAGAAGCCGGTCAATGTAAGGATAGCCCTACAAGATTGCGGGTCTTTCTCTTCGAGCCATGTTTCCAGATTGCTTATAGCGATATCCTTTTGAATATGGATGCTCTCTTCAAATCGATATTCGATTGCACATGTAAGGATATCAACAGGTTCATCAAGAACCTTACCGCCAAGAACTGGGTATTCGTCAATTACAATCCAGTCAGGTGGGAGACCATCAAAGAGAGCCTGCGGATACAATTCCCTAAAGTGAATCTCAATTTCCATAGCTTCGATCTCACCTTGTTCTTTATCTGGGTAACAAGTGGCATAAGATACATCGAAGCCTCTAGTGAGCAGCATCTGAACGACATTGATGAGTTCAATATCAACAGGAATGGTCTTATCGGCGCATTTACAACAAGGCTTCGACCAAATTTCACTGTATAGCTCTAAACATCGTGGACACATCGTCATCATACAATCACTTCCTTCACCAGTTTATAGAAAGTAGTTCTTTTAAGATTAAGTGCCTGCATAGTTGCAGTTGCAGTTTGCTCGCCAGTGCGGTGATATTTACCGCCGGGTACACTGGAATAACCGAGGTTACAAGTCTATTGTTTGGAGATGCGTCAGCCGTTTGGAGGAAAAAGGATCTGAATGTACTGCCCCTACCATAAACGAGGAAACATTGCAGACAGCAGTGGTCAAGGCTATTAACGAACTTTTGGCTAACAAAGAACCCTTCCTCCAGGCGTTGCAGAAAAACATAGCTACTATACTTAATGAAGAAAATGATAATGCCACCAATGATATTGATAGCAAATTGGAAGAATTACAACAACAGCTTCTTATCCAAGCAAAATCCAAGAATGACTATGAAGATGTGGCTGATGAAATCTACCACCTTCGAGAATTGAAGCAAAATGCACTTGTTGAAAATGCAGAGCGTGAAGGAAAAAGGCAACGAATCGCTGAAATGACTGATTTCTTTAATGAACAATCCTGTGAGTTAGAGGAATATGATGAGCAGTTAGTAAGGAGGCTTATAGAAAAAGTTACGGTATTTCATGATAAGTTCGCCGTTGAATTCAAATCAGGAGTCGAGATTGATGTAGAAGGGTAATCTTTAGAAAGAGAACAGAAGAATTATATTGGATTTTTAAAGATAATATGATATAATAAAACGACTTGGAGGTGGAAGAATGTATAACTTTTCTTGCTAATTATATGATGCATAATAAGATATTTAAAGAAACGGCTATAGAACCGTTTGTTTTGTTATGCAAATTGCAAGAAAGTTAAGTATTCTACACTCAATAATACATTACAGTAACCTTATGTTATGTATAACAAAAGGTAATAATAGTATTTGTTTTTGAGCCGTAAGAATTTACTTTCTTGCGGCTTTTAATATTTGTAAAAGAAAGGAAGATAAACGTGATAGACAATGATACTATGTCATTCATGACAAAATCCTTGCAGAGTTGGATAACATTATAGAGTAATTAATGCCGAAAACCGACTTTGCTTATAAAATTTTTATAATGTAAAGGAGGAAGAAATATATGTCCTTAATAAATGTTTCAAATCTAACTTTTTCATATGAAGGAAGTTATGACAATATTTTTGAAAATGTAAGTTTTCAGATAGATACAGATTGGAAACTCGGTTTTATTGGAAGAAACGGACGCGGTAAAACTACTTTCTTAAATTTACTGCTTGGCAAATATGCGTATTCCGGCAATATAAGTTCTACAGTTAAGTTTGAGTATTTTCCTTATGATGTGGAAGATAAGAGTCTATATACAATTGAAGTAATGAAGAGTATTTGTACGGAATGTATGGATTGGGAGATTTTTCGTGAAATATCATTGCTTGATGTTCAAGAAGATGCTTTATATCGTCCGTTTAATACATTGTCAAATGGTGAGCAAACGAAGGTCCTTCTTGCAGCTTTATTCCTTACAGCGAGTTGTTTCCTGCTTATTGATGAACCTACAAACCATCTTGACATCGATGCACGTAATGTAGTGCAAAACTATTTGAAACGCAAGAAGGGGTTTATTTTGGTATCTCATGATAGAAGCTTACTTGATCAATGTGTTGACCATATACTATCTATCAATAAAACGAATATCGAAATCCAAAAGGGAAATTTTACTTCTTGGTGGGAGAACAAAACGTTACAAGATAATTTTGAACTGGCAGAAAACAAGAAACTCCTTAAAGAAATAGGAAGGTTGTCTTATGCAGCAAAACGTAGTTCAAACTGGTCAAATAAAGTAGAAAAAAGTAAATATGGAACAACAAATTCTGGTTCAAAACTGGATAAGGGTTATGTTGGACATAAGGCTGCAAAAGCGATGAAACGTGCCAAAAATATTGAGTCAAGACATCAGGAAGCCGTTTTACAAAAATCAGAACTGCTCCACAACATTGAACAATATGATGACTTAAAAATTTCACCACTTGAATTTCACAAAGAGTGCTTAATAGAAGCGAATGATTTATCATTGTCTTATGGAGATAAAGAAGTATGCAGTAATCTTAATTTCAGAGTCAATATTGGTGATAGAGTTGCCATTATCGGAAAAAATGGGAGTGGTAAGTCTAGTATCCTAAAATTGATTAATGGAGATGATATTAAATTTACCGGAAATTTTATGCTAGCAAGTGGACTAAAAATTTCTTATATTTCGCAAGATACTTCATATTTAAAAGGTAATCTATCTGAATTTGCCTATAATAATAAGATCGATGAAACTCTATTTAAAACGATTCTTCGTAAACTGGATTTTAATAGAGAGCAGTTTGATAAGAACATGGTGGATTTTAGTGCTGGTCAGAAAAAGAAAGTACTAATTGCTAAAAGCCTTTGTGAAAGTGCACATTTGTATATATGGGATGAGCCATTGAACTATATTGATATTTTTTCACGTATCCAAATTGAAAAAATGATTTTGGAATATTGTCCTACACTATTGTTTGTGGAGCATGATGATGCTTTTTGCAATAACATTTGTACGAAAAATATTAATTTAGGTTTGTAGAGATTTTGAGTTGCCACAATAACTAAAAGATATTTACATGAAAGGGTGAAGAAATGTTAAAACAAAAAGAATTAATTGCAAACGTTAAGAATCTTACTGAGTCAGATGAACGAATTACAGCTTGTATGATGTATGGATCGTTTACCAAAGGAGAAGGTGACCAATACTCTGATATAGAGTTCTATATATTTTTGAAAGATAGTATAACCTCGAACTTTGATTCATCCAACTGGTTGTTTGACGTAGCTCCGTACTTGATGCTTTATAAAAATGAGTACGGAACAGAGGTAGTTATTTTTGATAATCTTATACGTGGGGAATTTCATTTCCTTTCTGAAAAAGATATGAACATAATCCCCTCGTTTAAAGATTCAGGTTATATTCCTGATACGAAGGCTATGCTTATTTACGATGAAACAGGGCAATTAGAAAATTATTTATCAGAGATAAGTGGTGCAAGACCAAATAGACTTACTGAAGAAAATGCTAATTTTTTGTTGTGTAATTTCTCTAATCTATGGTTGATGGGAATCAACGTTCTAAAAAGAGGAGAATATGCTCGTTCATTAGAACTCTTATCACAACTTCAAAAAAATACACTACAACTTATACGTATGGCAGAAAAAAATGCTGATAATTGGCTAAACATGAGTAAAAACCTTGAAAAAGAAATTAGCCTTGAAAATTATAAAAAATTTGCAAAGACCACTGCTCGATTAGATAAGGTAGAATTATTTGAAGCCTATAAAAATTCTTTGCTATTAGTTATGGATTTGCAAAGTCACCTTATTGAACAATACAACTTAAAAGTTACACATGACATTTTAGAAAGATTGTTGAATTACATTAGTGAATAGGAGAGTAACGTTATTCACAGTATTGGGTACTGAAAATTAACAGCATACCTCAGTTTTTCAAAAAACAGCGAAGCCTATGGATATGTTCCCGTCTACCGATAGTGCAAAAAGTGTCGTGGATATGTTTCCGAGAACGGACATACACAAATGACATTCATTCTGTCCTCTCAATCCATGTGGAAGCAGTATGTCTGTTAACAAGAAAATAATTATTGTTCGTCCTGACGAGTTGTTAGACTCGAAAAGGATAAACATCATTTTTAGAACCGGTAGCCGATTTTTGGCTAGCGGTTTTTTGGGCTCTTTGGCAAATAGTGGTGATTGAATCTCGCGCTATCCTATGGAAAACCGCCTTGTGTGAGGGGCTGCGAGACCGCTTCGATCCTAGAATTGCTGAAGCACGAATCTAGCGTCACTCACATTTCATCTTTTGACGTAGCTGAGACAAGGTGTTTTTCTTCGATCCGCTAGTGGTTAATCTCTTTTTGGTGCAAATATGGTTTAGAATTTCTTTGCATGGCTTAAGGGAGTGGAGAATCGGATATTAGTAGGATTTACATCCACAGATAAAAATAGGCTTGATTTTAACAGCGAAACTAAAATACCCTACTTAAATGAAGTGATAGATTAGATGTTGGGTTGTTAGGAGATGCTTAAAAATCCTATGCAATCAATAGTTTTTAGTGTTTGTTGACTTGATCCCTAAATCGCCTGAGTACTAAACGTTGAGTGTGTCTGCTTACTGTCACTAGCCAGTAAGTGAGACTGTAGTTAATCTCTCATTTTCCCCAGTATTATGTTGAAAATAGCCATGAAGCGATTATTTCTAAAGAGTTATTTTTGCAGGCTCAAGAAGAAATTTATCGGAGAAGTAATATCTACACAGGAGAAGGCAAGAACAAAAGAATTTATAGTAGCAAGTACGCTTTAAGTGCCATCACCTTCTGTGGATATTGTGGCGATATTTATAGGAGAACCTATTGGAATATTCATGGCAGAAAAGAATTTGTCTGGCGATGCGTGACTAGAATCGAGCAGGGTCCCGAGGTATGTAAGAACCGAACCGTAAAAGAAGATGAACTCTATGGTGCGGTAATGACCGCAATTAATAAGCTACTTGCTGGTGGCAACAATATGATAAAGACACTGGAAGAAAATATTCATGCTGTGATTGGAGAAACCACAGAATACCAAATTTCAGAGATTAATACCCTACTAGATGAAAAACAAAAAGAACTAATCAAGCTGGCCAATAAAGGTCAAGATTATGAATACCTGGTAGATGAGATCGATGAGATGCGAGATAAGCGTCAGACTCTTTTAGTAGAAGATGCCTCCCTCAGTGGCGAGAACGAGCGCATCAATGAGTTGATTGAATTTATCCGCAAGAACAAATTCCGCACCTTAGAATATGATGATAAGCTTGTAAGGAAGATAATCCAGAACGTTAAGGTCTATGAAGACCACTTCGTCATAGCCTTCAAACCAGGTATCGAAATGGAAATATGAAAACCAGAAGTAAATAGCCCATGACTCTGAAGTAGAGTTGTGGGTTTTCTTTTAATTGCTGATTATAATAATATTTTAATGACTATTGCATTTATCAACCAAATGGTTTATGTTATTCTTAGCATAAACTTGGAGGTGCTGTATGACTACGGCAGAAATGATTAAAGAACTGTGTGAGCAAATGAATATAAGTGTTTCCGAACTTGCTAGACGTATTGGCCAGACTCCACAGAATTTCAATAAAAAATTACAACGAGAAACAGTAACCTTGGATGAGTTGAAGGCCATTGCTGATGTGCTAGGTGTCAAGTTTGTGCAGGCATTTATTTTACCAGATGGAGATGAAATAAAAATATCTAACGAATAAAGGAGGATGTTTATATGGTAGGTAATGTTATTCAAATAGTAACAGAGAAATTATCATCTTTGCCTTTTATAGAAGGCATTGTATTAGGGGGCTCACGTGCAAGAAGCACCCATACAGAAAATTCTGATATAGATATCGGAATCTATTACAATTCAGACTCATTTGACCTGACAGCGATTAATCAAATTGCTACAGAGTTGGATGATGAGAATAGAAACAACCTTGTTGTACCTCCCGGAGCGTGGGGTGATTGGGTTAATGGCGGTGGATGGTTAGTTATAAACGGGTGTCATGTTGACTTGATATTACGTGATATAAAACGGGTGGAACAAATAATCAAAGATACGGAGCAAGGAATTGTTACTGCCAATTATCAGACCGGGCATCCCCATGGTTATATAAGTGCTATGTATCGTGGAGAATTAGCGATTAGTAAAATACTATATGCTAAGAACGAAAGCTTATGCGAATTAAAAAAGCAGGCAGAAATTTACCCTACTGCTCTAAAGAAAAGCTTGATGAACTTTTTTATATTTGAAGCTGAATTCTCTTTAATGTTTGTAAAAGCAAATGCGGGGGCAGAGGATAAATATTATATTGCAGGCCATGTTTTTCGTATTATTTCATGCTTAAATCAAGTACTATTTGCATGTAATAATGCTTATTGCATTAACGAAAAGAAAGCTATAAAACTGCTTGAAACTTTTGAATATAAACCTGAAAAATATGCCGAAAGAGTTAATCATATTTTTGAAGTACTCGGTCTTTCTCTTTTTGAATGCTACGACATGACCGAGAAACTTTATAAAGAAGTGAATGAAATTGTATCGGAGATAAATAACTTTTTAAACGAGGAGAGTTCAGATGAAAGAAAACAAATATGATGATAATATATTTTTTCAAAAATACAGTCAAATGAGTCGCTCGCAGAAAGGACTGGCTGGTGCGGGAGAATGGGAGACTTTGAAAAAGATGCTACCTGATTTTAAGGGTAAGCGTGTGCTTGATTTAGGATGCGGCTATGGATGGCACTGTATATATGCGATGGAAAACGGTGCTTCCTCTGTAGTAGGTGTTGATATTTCTCATAAAATGCTCGAAGTAGCAAAAGGAAAAACCCATTTTCCACAGATTGAATATGAATGCTGTGCCATAGAAGATGTGGATTTCCCAGAGGAGAGCTTTGATGTAATACTAAGTTCGCTTGCGTTTCATTATGTAGCAGACTATGAGAATTTAATAAAAAAGATATATAGGATGCTGAAGGCTGGTGGCAATTTAGTTTTTACAGTTGAACATCCTGTTTTTACTGCTCATGGAACACAAGACTGGTATTATAACGAAAAAGGAGAAATACTGCATTTCCCGGTGGACAATTATTATTATGAGGGCAAACGGACAGCTATGTTTTTGGAAGAAAAGGTTACAAAATATCATAGAACACTGACCACATATCTAAATACACTGCTTTCAAATAGTTTTATAATAAATCAGATTGTGGAGCCACAGCCGCCAGAGAACATGATGGATATTCCGGGGATGGCGGATGAAATGCGACGCCCAATGATGCTGATTGTATCGGCAAAAAAGAAGATGTAATAATATAGAAAAAATAAACGAGGAGTATGTAAATGAGATCAGAAAAAGAAATGATGGATTTAGTACTTTCTTTAGCAGAACAGGATGAACGTATTCGAATTGTGACCCTTGAGGGGTCACGCGCAAATATTAATATACCTAAAGATGAATTTCAGGATTATGATATTACATATTTTGTAAGTGATATAGAACCGTTTATATCTAATGATGACTGGCTTAATCAATTTGGGAATATTATAATGATGCAAAAACCGGAGGATATGGAACTATTCCCGGCTGAAGAGAAAGGCTACTCCTATATAATACTTTTTGATGATTATAATAAAATAGACCTTACCTTATTGCCCCTGGAAGAGTTGGGAAACTACCTGAATGACGATAAATTGATAAAGATTATTCTGGATAAGGATGGAAGGATTCAGCAAGCTGTAGTTCCGACCGACATGGATTATCATATAAGAAAACCCAGTGCCCGGGAATACGATGACTGCTGCAATGAATTCTGGAACACCACTACCTATGTGGTTAAGGGACTGTGCCGTAAGGAAATTTTATTTGCTATTGATCATTTTAATCAGATTGTTCGCCATGAGCTGCTGAGAATGATATCATGGAAGGTCGGCATCGAAACAGGCTTTAAATTAAGTGTAGGCAAGAACTATAAGTTTATTGAAAGGTATATATCCGAGGATTTGTGGGAGAAACTTTTGTCCACCTACCGGATGGATTCCTATGAAAACATATGGGAAGCATTATTTCTATGCCATCAATTGTTCAGGGCGGTATCCGGTGAGGTGGCGGAAAGGCTTCATTATGCCTATCCGGAGTATGATAGGAATATAACAAAATATACCAGGGACATGTATAAAAAATACACTGGTAAAACCGGCTGCCTGGATAGCACATATGCCGCTGATATAGAAGAGAGGCGGGAACAGTGATTACAGAAATGAAAGCAGGGCACCTGAAAGATATCGATAAACCCAGCGAACCATTTGAGGTGATAGGTAAGATTATACCGAGGTATGAAAACGAGAATTGGACCTTTACAGAATTACTCTATGAAGCGCCATATTTAAAAAGCTACCAAGACGAAGAGGATGAAGAGGATGAGGAGGCAGATTGCCTTGAATATATTGACAATACTGATAAGATAATATATCTTTACTACCAAGACGATAAATGCGTCGGAAAAGTTAAACTGCGAAAAAATTGGAACCGGTACGCTTATATAGAAGATATCGCCGTATGTAAGGATTTCAGGGGGCAAGGCATAGGCAGCGCGCTTATCAATATATCTATAGAATGGGCAAAGCATAAAAACTTGCATGGACTAATGCTTGAAACCCAGGACAATAACCTTATAGCTTGTAAATTCTATCATAATTGTGGTTTCAAAATCGGCTCCGTCGATACTATGTTATACGCCAACTTTGAAAACAACTTTGAAAAAGCTGTTTTCTGGTATTTAAGGTTTTAGAATGCAAGGAACAGTGAATTGGAGTTCGTCTTGTTATAATTAGCTTCTTGGGGTATCTTTAAATACTGTAGAAAAGAGGAAGGAAATAATAAATGGCTAAAATGAGAATATCACCGGAATTGAAAAAACTGATCGAAAAATACCGCTGCGTAAAAGATACGGAAGGAATGTCTCCTGCTAAGGTATATAAGCTGGTGGGAGAAAATGAAAACCTATATTTAAAAATGACGGACAGCCGGTATAAAGGGACCACCTATGATGTGGAACGGGAAAAGGACATGATGCTATGGCTGGAAGGAAAGCTGCCTGTTCCAAAGGTCCTGCACTTTGAACGGCATGATGGCTGGAGCAATCTGCTCATGAGTGAGGCCGATGGCGTCCTTTGCTCGGAAGAGTATGAAGATGAACAAAGCCCTGAAAAGATTATCGAGCTGTATGCGGAGTGCATCAGGCTCTTTCACTCCATCGACATATCGGATTGTCCCTATACGAATAGCTTAGACAGCCGCTTAGCCGAATTGGATTACTTACTGAATAACGATCTGGCCGATGTGGATTGCGAAAACTGGGAAGAAGACACTCCATTTAAAGATCCGCGCGAGCTGTATGATTTTTTAAAGACGGAAAAGCCCGAAGAGGAACTTGTCTTTTCCCACGGCGACCTGGGAGACAGCAACATCTTTGTGAAAGATGGCAAAGTAAGTGGCTTTATTGATCTTGGGAGAAGCGGCAGGGCGGACAAGTGGTATGACATTGCCTTCTGCGTCCGGTCGATCAGGGAGGATATCGGGGAAGAACAGTATGTCGAGCTATTTTTTGACTTACTGGGGATCAAGCCTGATTGGGAGAAAATAAAATATTATATTTTACTGGATGAATTGTTTTAGTACCTAGATTTAGATGTCTAAAAAGCTTTAACTACAAGCTTTTTAGACATCTAATCTTTTCTGAAGTACATCCGCAACTGTCCATACTCTGATGTTTTATATCTTTTCTAAAAGTTCGCTAGATAGAGTTCTATATTAGAGATGTAAAGAGTTTTGGTGAAGAGGTTTGTGAGTATGGCTTTTATAACCAGGGTGCAATGAGAAGCACTAACAGCAGCTAGCTTAAGAACGCATAGGATATACTTTTTATGGAAGTCACAGAGGAGGAATAAAATTTGAACAGGATTAACAGAGTAACCTCTATTCTTATTCAGCTGCAATCAAAAAAAATAATTCCTGCCAAAGAAATTGCACAGCGATTTAATATAAGCTTAAGGACAGTTTACAGAGATATCCGGACACTTGAAGAAGCCGGAATACCAATTGGATCTGAGGCCGGAAAAGGATATTTTCTTGTAGAGGGCTTCCTACTTCCGCCGGTAATGTTTACAGCGGCGGAAGTGGGTGCATTGATTACAGCAGGGAAATTTTTAAATTGCCATGGAGATGAATCATTTATAAAGGATTTTGATTCAGCTATGTATAAAATCAAATCTATTTTGAAGCATGGTGAAAAAAACTATGCACAGGAGTTGGAGAACAGTATTAACGTGTACAGCACATCTGGACAGAAAAATACATTGGCGGATAACGTTATTGCAGCAATTCAGACTGCAATCTGCAATAAAAGGGTAATATCAATTCAATATCCTGCATCAGGAGGGCAAGAACCGGAAAGCAGAATGATAGAGCCTATATCACTGGGGTTTTATGAACAGAACTGGTACTTAATCGGTTTTGCAGGCTAAGAAATGAATATAGGAATTTTCGTGTGGATCGGATTAAAAGCATTTGCATAGAAGAAGAGCTCTGTCAAAGCCATGATGGCTCTTTGGAACAAATATTAAAACAAATGCTTTCATATAAAAAACTATATAATGTAATTCTTAGAGCTGAAAAAGGGGAGACATACAATTCTATCAAGAACAGGTATTCTCTCGGCTTCCTTGAAGAAACCGATTTGGGAAGTAAAATGGAAATCGAATTCCAGACAGATTCCTTTGAGATATTGAGCAAGCAGCTGATTGAATATGGATCAGGCATTGAAATAGTCCAACCTGATGAATTAAAATGCATAACCCGTAAACACCTGGCACAAATTACGAATCACTGCCTAAACTTGATTTAGAGAAAGCGATTGGTCTGTTATGTATTTTTTGTAAGGTTTCATATCCCCTGCTGACATACAGCTGTCAGTGTATTATGATATTCTACTATCAAAAAGGAGGATTGAAAAATATGAAACCAAAGATAATTATGCACACACAAATTAGCCTTGATGGCCGCATTAAAGGCTTTGATAATCCGGAAGTTTACTACCAGGTTGCCGGGGGAATTCATTCGGATGCGGTGCTGTTTGGGTCCAATACTGTTTTTACTGCATTTGAAAAATATCCTGCTGAAACAGAGGCTGATTTTGAGAAAATCATAACAAGCCCGGAGGACCCCAGACCAATAGGAGTCATACCTGACAGCAGAGGTATCTTGAGAAGTCTTCATTGCTTAAGAAATCTTGGATATCTGAAGGAAATTGTCATTCTGGTATCAACTGCCACTCCGAAGGAATATTTGAATTATTTGGAGGAAAGGCATTACCCATATATTGTGTCAGGAAATGATCATGTGGACTATGAAAAAGCCTTTCAGATCCTGCATGAGCAATATGGGTGTAAATACATGCGGACAGACAGTGGCGGTGGATTAACCAACAAATTATTAGAAAACGGACTTATTGATGAAATCAGTCTTGTGATATCACCATGTTTTGTAGGTAATAAAGAAAAACAACTATTTGATAACCTTCTGTTATCTGAAAAAGTTAATTTGGAATTGCAGGGAACAGAGAATGCAGAACATGGCTGTCTGTCATTGCGCTATGCTGTGAAAAATAAGGATTAGTGCAGCATACTTTAAAAAGTGTCTGTTGGGACAGTGTCCTAAAGGAAGCATAAGCTCATGGCTAGCGGCGGTGTTAAAGTAACGGCACTCGGCCCCAATATATAGTTGATATGCCCCTAAGCCTTTGAGGGCAAGGCGGTCAACCGCGCCTTTTCCGGTCCGCATACAGTCGTTCAATGAGGGTATCAAGCTCGGCAATGCGGCGGTGCTTCTCGGTGGTTCGTTTCTTCGCCGCCGTTTTCGGCTAATTCTAATTGATCCGAACTGTAAGGATAAGCAATTATCCGGGGCTAGTTAAGTATCTTAGAGAGGAAGATAAAGATAAGTAAACCAATTTTAAAGTTGTACCGAATAAAGCCTTCAAGAGGACAACATGCTTTTGAAGGCTTTATTGCTTACAATTACTTGGATTGTAACGCAAAAGCAGGCACCAAATCAATGAAAAATAGCCTATCCAGGCGACTGTTTCAGAAATATGGGCTTCCGCCAAGGGGATACCAGTGGGGTGCGACATCTTTTTTGCCCACTCAAGGCATGTAGAGTCCATTGTTCTGTTGCGAAAAAGATAAAAAATCAAATCAGTTTTATAGAGATGTAAGTTGTTGATGATAACTTGCATCTTTTTCATATGTTAAGATTGGAGTGATAAGGATGATAAAAAATGATACATGTAGTGAAGATACCAGTTAAAAATAAAACGAAAGAAGTAGTAAGAATTACAGTATATTGTAGAGTAAGTAAAAATATAGAAGAACAACGTTCAGGTTTAAATAGTCAAATTGCATATTTTAAAGAACTTTCTAACAAAGTAATAGAAATCGATTTAGCTGAAGTGTATCACGATGTTGGAAGAAGTGGGTTAATAAAGAATGGAAGAACAAGCTATAAAAAAATGATTGTAGATGGATTATAAGGCAAATTTGATTACATTATTACAAAATCAGTTAGTAGGTTTATAATAAAGCATTGTAGTAAAATAAAAAAATATGATATATTTAGATTAGTGATAATAAAAAAAAGGAGCTAAAAATATGAGTTGTCATAGTATTGGGCATGGATTAAATTCAGTGTCTAAAAAGGTATTAGAGTTGTATGATGAAGGGAAAATTGAATTTAGTGTTGCGAAAGATTTATTATACACCACAAGAAATGCTGTACATTATTGTGATGGAAATACGTATGAAGCGATTGCATGTTTTGATGGATGTAGATGTGCTAGATGTTTAAAGAAAACAAATGAGTTATATGGTCTTTATGATGCATTAGATGAGTGTAGAGAGTATTATGATATTTTTAGCAATAAAAAAAAGCTATAAAAGTCGATTGTTTGATAACTTAGATTTCGTTATAAAGAATTTAAAGAAAATCAAAAATGACTATTTTAAAGATCATGAGAAATATTTAATTCAGGGACTTATAGATTATTTAAGCTGGAAAAGTTCTAATTCTAATAATGTAAAACTTCTAACATTGAAGTTTGAAGATTATTGGGAAAAAATGATAGAGGTATATCTTAATAAAAATTTTGAAAATTATATAGATGATAAAATAATATGGGGAGATAATCCAGGGTTTAAATTTTATAAACCAGATAAACTCTATGTAGAAAATAATATTGCAGAAAAACTAGAAAATGAGATGTATAGGTGTTTTAAAGTTGAGTTTGACCATTATTGCAAAGTGAAAGATAAAATTTATATTTTCGATTCTAAATATTTTGGAAATTATGATATAGGCTTAAACTATAAACAACTATTCTATGAGTATTTTTTAAGGCAAAAATATAATAAAGCTATAATAGTTAATGGATTGTTAATTCCTACAAATAAAAAATATTCCACTAAGATTCATATAGATAGAACAGATCTTGATGGAGTAAAAATAATTGAGCATTATATAAATCTTGAAGATGTTATGGATTGTGCTTTTGATAATAGAAAGTTGTTAAAATTTAATTAGTAGAGGTATTTATGTTAAATAAGCTTTCTCATGTATTTTTCAACTCATCAATTATTATTCCTTATATACTTGCGATTGGAGTGTCTTCGTTGATGTCTAAGGAATCAATAGTCGGATTGATATGTTTATTGATATCCATTATATTAGCGATATCACAAATAATATTTATTAAATATTTAAGAAATAATTTACAAGTATTTAAAGTTAATGTAACTAATGTTGATGATGAGGGAAATAATTGGTATATAGCAAGCTTTTTATCGTATTTTTCTCCATTTATAAAAAATTTATTAAGAAAAGAAATAGATAATTACTCTTGGATTTTAATGGGTATTGCAGCTATTTTATTGGTATTAGGAAATAAAACAACAAACAATCCAATACTGAGGATAGTAGGATATAACTCATATAAAATTAGCACGGAACAAGGAAAAGATTTCACTTTATTAAGCAAGAGAAATATTAGAAAAAGCAATGACGTTAGAAAAGTGATACGTATTTTCGAAGATATATTAATGGAGGTAGAATATTGATTTATGTTTTGGAAAATGCAGGTAGAGATTCAACATCTGTAAAAATGATAGAGACCCAAAGAGAAGACGATGCAAGTATCAAAAAATCACTTACTAAAAGTATAGAAGGGTACAAAGATAACACAATTGAATTTGATGGTTCATATAAGCCTGAGAATGATGAGAGTTTAGTAATAAAAAATTTTGATCTGCCAAATGAAATAACTGAAGCTATAAATAATCCTCTGGGAGTGAGTCAAGTTTCTGTTAACTCCGATAATGAGCTAGATCTTAAAGCTATCTTTGTGCCTATTTCAGATGATGATGATTGCGAAAAAATAATTTTTCAAAGGTTGCCTAACAGACAGATACTGAAGAGCCATAATTTTACACTTTTTTTTAATAAACATACATTTTCATGTGAAAATAAACCAGGTATTGTTATAACTGATTGTATAGACGCATACTACGAATATGGTAATCTATATTTTAAATCGTATTATTGGGCGAATCAAATATTTAATCTAAACAAATATTATAGAGAAGCAACAACTGATGATATAAAAGATTTTTGCTCTAACGAGTGCTTCTCTATAGATGATATAGATTCTGTAGCTGAGTCTTGTAATAACTGGACTAGAAGAAAAATTGCATATATATTAGATTCTGGAGTTCTTGAGAATAATTCTGTAGATGAAATCATTAAGTCTGCAAAAAATTTAAACTTAAAAATTGATATTAATGAAGAAAATAAAATAATTTTCCCTGACGACAAGGATTCACAAAAAGAACTACTATCTTATTTAGCGGAAGAAATATATAGAGGAAACTTGACAGACGGTGTTTATTTAACCAACTCCAAGAGACCTTTATAGAAAATATTCTAAGGGTTTATTAAGTTCTCTCCACTTCTTTTCCATAATAATTTTCATAGTTTTTCCTATACTGAACAAGGTCAGAAAATTGTTCTTTATTTAAAGAATACTCTTGCATAAGGGTGTTCTTTTTTTCTTGCAGTTTATCGAGATTGGATAGTATTTCTTTTGTATTTGGTAGTTTGTTATAGTTTTCTAAGATCTCTTTAGCGGCTATTTTATAGACGGAAAGTTCACTATAATATTCTTCTGCAAATTGCTTATCTTCAGGATTTTTCTTGTGGTATTTATAGATTTCACGATACTTATTTATAGTATT
>NZ_JABDSR010000012.1 GCF_012976305.1 Peptoniphilus faecalis | reverse complement strand
GTTTAGATTTCCAAGAATTTCCTTTCTTGTTTTGGTCATATTCGTACCAAGACTTACCAGTAGTTTTATATTTTCTTTTGTAAGCTTCATAATATTTATCAATTACTGAAAGCTTATTTTCTTTACACAATTCATCACTTTGATACCTGATTTTATGGTAAGTTTTTTTGTTAGATTGGTAGCATTTACCAGTCTTGTAATTAACATTATTAAAAATAATATGGTTATGGATATGCCCTCTATCAATATGAGTTGCAAGAACAAATTCATAATCTTCTTTTAAAATTTTCTTGCATAACTCCATTCCAATTTCGTGAGCTTTTATAGGATCAACCTCTCCTGGTAGAAAAGATTGGATTAAATGTCTAGCCAAAACTTTACCTGTAGTATCATTATCTTCTCGTGTTTTCATAAATTGTATGTGGGCAGTAGATGGATGACATTTAAATGAAGATATCAAGATTTTTTCATCAGTTTTTTCACTCTTAGTTATATAGTCTATTGCCAAATTTAGGGTTGATTTTATAGGATGTATTTTTGTAATTGCCATACTAATCACCAGAACTTTCTTTTGATTTATTTAGAAGTAGGGAATGAATCTGCCATATTTCTCTTGATAATTTTTCTATCTGCTTATTCATTGATTCAATTTCATTTTTGTAAATAACACCAGTTGTATTAGTAGCTTTTGCGATCTGGTTTATATTATTCGTAGCATTTGAAAGTAACCATTGTAGGTTTCTAAATGGTTCTAAATCTACAACATATATCTCTTTTTCTAATACACATTTTCTAAGAAAATGGGACATTGTTTTGCAATTTGCAAGTTTCATTTTCTTTTCGAAAACTTCTTTTTCTTCCTTAGTTAGTTTTATTTCTATTCTTTCATTTCTAAATCTATTTGCCATTTTATTCTCCTTTATAAAATAAATTTTGGGGTCTTAGGGTTCTCCCTAACAAGGTAAAAATTAAAAAAATGGAGCATGCCATAAAGGTCTGCTCCATTAATTTTTTCGTAAGTGTCCGTACACTTACTGTGCTTGCTATTAAAGTTATAAGCGTTAAGCGTGTATTAAGTTGTCTCTAATCTTCAGCTATAAAATTAAATTTCTCAGCAATAGGTTCTCCATCATTATACAACCATGATTCTCTTGAACCAAAGATATTAGCAAATTTATTGAAAAGCTGGTACATAGATGATTGATAAGATGTATTTATATCCCACTTAACAAATTGAGACTTAATGATATTTTGCTTAATTGGTTCACTGATTTCTCCAAAACCTGAAGTTCTAGAGTAATAATTTTTAACATTTAATAAAGTAAAAGAAATATAGAATCCAGTTCCTAATTTCTGTTTGGATAGTTCTTTACAGTAATTATATATTTTTTTTGCAATAATTTTTTCAAAATTATCCCAACAGTAAATCATTTTAGGGTCCTCATCAGCATAATATTTCATTAAATAAATCTCTCCAATTTCTAAATTGCCATTAGAGAAAACTTGTATATATGTTGATAAGAAATCTTTATGATTTCTTCGAGTTTTGATTAAACCATTTGCATTATAATTTACTGAACCATGGTAGCCATCGGGATTGAAAATATCTAAATTATCATTATATTCACAAGCTTTTAGATTAATATATGTTCTTTCATCAAATGAAACTTCAGGTAGAATGTGGATTAATAATATAGGTGATGTTATTAACGTATCATCTATTTCACTATTTAAAATACTAGAAATTCTTTCGTTTCTGAAGCTTTCTAATTTTTGTTGTCTATTGCTCAGTGCATCAAAACTATTTTTCAAATCATTGTATCTCATTTGAATGGAAGTATTTCCATTTCTTATATAAAATTCATGGTTACTACCAGTGTTATATGCGTGTGGTTTTAATACACTTCTAGGTACATCTATGATAATACAATTGGTATCATCACTAACTTCAACAAGTTCAGTTTTTATACCATAGAGAGAGGGGATAATATTTACAGAAATTTTATTTCTTAAAGCTTGTTCCCACATTTCGAATGTATCTTTGTTCACACCTACATCAGATAGTTCTGAAGGGTTATGGTTATTATCTTCCTTTAATCCTAATATTATTTTGCCACCATTATAGTTAGCTAAGGCACATATTTCTTTAAATAATTTAGCAAGTTCTTTTTGATCTAGGCTTGTTAATTTACCATTTGCAAAATAGTAATCTTTATATTCTAATGTATCACTTTCGGATATTTTCTCAGATATAATTTCTTCCAAAAATTCTCTACTCATAATTTCCTCCAAGTATAAATTTCATTCTACCTTTAAACACTGGAATACTAATCAAGAATATAATTACATAATGTATAAAGGAATTTATCATCATACTTTTTGTTATTGGTAATTGATGATAAGTTTGACCTATTATTTTAAAAGCACTTAGTGTGCTTGTTATAAAATCAAGTGCCAACCATAAGGCAACTGCTGATCCTATGAAAGCAATTATATAGTTTAAAAGTTTACTGATTTTTGGTAGCTTTTGATTTATTAAAATTAGAAATATTCCATAAATTATTACTACTGTAATTGAAAGGGGAATAGCTAATTTGTTATCTAGTTTATCTTTTATGGATATATAAAATCCTAAACCTACAACTATAAAATCAATCAAAAATGCTGAGATTTTTACAGAGTAGGTAGAGATGAGATAGTAGAAAACTACTCCAGAAAGAATTAATAAAATATATCCTGCAATAAAAATTCCCATAGAGTCTCCTAATAATAATCATCATGTTCAGGGCGATAGTTTTTGAGAAAATCTCCCTGAGGTGTATTAACATTAATTGGTTTATTAAACTTGCCCATTTTTGCTAACTCAGAAATTTTTAGATTTAGTAAATTTATATCTACGCCTAATTTTCCAGCGATTTCATAATCACATACTTGATCATTGATATTATTTAGGACATCTTCATCACTAATTAATAAATGAGCTGCAAAAATATTTGCTTCAGTTTCAAATTTATTTGTAGGGTTTAGCACTGTTTGGTCATGAAAAGCTCCTCCACTCATACAATAATCTCTGTGAAGTTGATCGTGACCTAATTCGTGTGCTAATATCGTCTTTCTATTAAAATTTGTGTTACTACTGATAAAAATAAATCTGTTCCTTTGAATATAATGGTACATTCCTAAAAGTATTTTTGTTTCAGGTAGATATACCAGGTTAATATTCAAAGCTTCTATTAATTCGATAGGATCTCGTGTCTTATACTTTTTTATAAGTCGATTAACCTTATCATATATATAGCGATTCATGCTCATATAATCACCTAATCTTTTTTCTTACGACCATATTTCTTATTTTCTCTTTTCGCCTCCCAATAAGCACGAGTAATAGCTTCAAAAGCAGCGTCTTTATCTTCATCAGATATTTCTCCACCTGCAAATAAAGAACTTAGACCTTCTGTTAATGCTCTAGCTTTTTCTAATTCTTTTTTGCCACCCATGTTATAAACTCGATTTAAAAACTCATCACTTTCTTCTAAAAGATAATTGTAATCACAGTCCATAACCTCAGCAATTTTTTTGTAAACCTCGACATCTCTTGGGTATCTTTCTCCATCTTCATAATGTACAAGAGTTCTTGTACTTATTCCTATCATTTTTGCAAAATCTGCTTGACTTAACTTTTCTTTTTCACGAAATTCCTTTAATCTATCCGCAAAAGCCATAACTTTAACCTCCTGAACTAATGTGCATTTATAACTTTTAATACGAACAATAGTGCTTGAATTATTTTTCAATTTAAGATATAATACAAACTGAACTTATATTCATATTATAGCACAAACATTCAAGTTTGTAAATAAGTTGTATTGGGGTGATTAGATTGAGAATAAGTAAAACTTTAAAGAATATAATGAACATGTATGCAGATAGCAACTTGAAATTTGAAGAGATCAGTTCAGCTGCAAAACTTATTTTAAGTTTATATAGACAAGTTACCTGGGCAGTAGATAGCAGGGCAAATTTTATGATGTTTGAGAGTAAAGAAAACTATGGGTCAACTTCAGAATCTGCTTACTTGTATCTTTCTACATTTGCTCCAGATAGAGTTGAAGAAAAGTTCAATAATAGAGTTTCCAATGTAATGGATAGTAAGCTTATGCTTTTAATAATTTATGATGCCTGTGTTAGGTTAAAAGTTTATCCAGAGTATGGGGAAATCTATCATAAGATTATTTATAACTACTACATTTCTGAAAAAAAGATTACTGATGAAGCTTGTATGAGAAGTGTATCTTTAGAGAGAACTGTTTATTATCAAAGAAAAAAGGAAGCAATTGCATTGGTTGGTGTAATAATTTGGGGATATACTTTACCGACTGCTATTAGCCAACTTGAAGACGGTCGTAGCATTGAAGAAATAATGAACATCTAAGAAATTAATTTATGACGAACTTATTGCGTACTATTTCCGAATGAAAAAAGTACCATATACGAATTTTATGTGTACTTAAGTGCATATATAATATCCATGATGGGTGATTTGCACCTAAATTTAATATTGGCATTTATTGGCTGAAAGAATTTATTTTCTTTCGGTCTTTTTTTATGCCCAGGAGAATATATGCATAGAATTAGAAACCCTCCTTGTGTGAATTTTATTTTCAAACAAAAGAAATTCATGTCAACAAGGAGGAAAAATTAATGGACAAAGAATATTATTTATTTGTAGAAGGAAAGAAAATAGTTGTTAGCAAGGAAGTATATCTTGCCTATCATAGTGAATTGAATAAAGAGAAATATCAAATAAGAAGAGACAGGTTAAATAACTGTTTCTTTTTTTGTTCCTATGATCATGATGGAAACTTCGAAGAAAATTTAGAAGATCTGGAATTTGATGTTGAAAAAATTATCGAAACAAAGGAAATGATTGAAGAAGTAAGAAGAGCTATTTCTAAACTCAATCCTGCTGAAAGAGACCTAATAGAAAGCCTCTTTTATAAAGAAGAAACAATTAGAGAAGTAGCTGCCAAACTCAATATATCTCATCCAGCCGTTATTAAAAGGCGTAATAAAGTCTTAGAGAAACTAAAGGAAATGTTAGAAGACTTTTAGATGACAGTTACCAAGAAGGTCTAATTTTCACTGTTACTTATGCAGTGGGAATTGGACCTTTTCATTTAACCAAATTTATTTTTGAAAATTGGTTACCAAGAAAGACTTCTTTTCACTGTTAAGTATAAGAGGGTAATTTTAAACAATTTTGTTTCATCAAGATAAGTATTTTCTGATGGTCAATTTTAAAAAGATTAATAGCTCTCGATAAATTTTGAACCTTAACAATTGAATAGACCAAGACAAGACATTAATTATTTTTGGAGCGTAATAACCTATCCGCCAAGATCTTTCTGCTGAATAATTCGGCAAAACAAGCACTGCTAAGCTAAAAGCAAGGGAAGAAGAAAGGGAGCGATAAGTAAGAGTTTGAATATAGGGAGGGATACCCTATTCGCTATGAAGAAAATGAGGATAATGATACTTCTAAGGTTGAAGCCGGCTCATCCTGAATAGAGGCGGAGGTGAGATTCCTATGTTGCTAATCCAAAGCACTTGTCAATGTCAAAAAACTTTAATTTTATATTGTGAGGTAAAACCTATGAATACAAAAGAAAAGAAGAAATATAAACCTAAAGAGCAAATATCAAAAGAAGACTATTCTAAAAAAATTACTTACACTCAAAGTGATAAAGAGTCCCTCGACTTACTAGATATTGTTGAGCTTTATTTATGTAGAGCTTGTATAAGACTATAAGCTGGGGTGCTGACTTAAAAACTTGGGTGCGGTAAAATATAAGTGGTAGAAGAACTCCTTAATGACTATTTGCCCAAATACAAATTAAGGAGGTTTTGTGATGGAAAAATTTGCTTGTATGTATCTTCGTTTATCAAGAGAGGATGGAGATAGCACAGAAAGTAATTCTATTTCAAATCAAAGACAGATTATCAAATCATATGCAAGGGACAATGATTTTAAAGTTGTTGCTGAATATGTAGATGATGGCTTTTCAGGATCTAATTTTGACAGACCAAAATTTAAGAAGATGATTCAAGATCTTGAAGAGAAGAAGTTCAAAACAATTATTGTGAAGGACTTATCCCGTTTCGGGAGAGATTATATCGAATCAGGAAAATATCTTCAAAAGATATTTCCAGAAAAAGGTATAAGATTTATATCCGTAAACGATAACTATGACAGTGAAAATGCAGATGTAAGTGATACACACCTAATTCTTCCTATAAGAAACTTTATTAATGATTCTTATTGTAGGGATATTTCTATGAAGGTTAAATCTTCAAAAGAGATTAAAAGAAAGAATGGTGAATTTATTGGTGCATTTGCTCCTTTTGGTTATAAGAAGGATAGCAAAAACAAACATAAGTTAGTCGTCGATACAGAAGTTTCACACATAATTGAAAGAATCTTCAATATGAAGATAGACGGTTATTCGTCTAAGGCTATTGCAGATTTTTTAAATAGCATAGGTTATGTAACACCATCTAAGCATAAAGAAAATTCTGGCAATAATCATACTACTGGTTTTATTGTTAAAGACTCTAAATGGGACGCAAAAATGGTCAATAGGATTATTACAAACAAGGTCTATATAGGAGTGCTTGAACAAGGGAAAACTAGAAAATTAAATTACAAGTCTAAGAGAGAAGTAGAAGTAAATGAAGAAGATTGGATTGTAATAAACGACTCTCATAAGCCTATCATTTCAAAAAGCATTTATGCTTTGGCTAATAAGATGATGCTTCGAGATGTAAAACAATCGGCAGATATACCACATATTTTATCAGGAATGCTTTATTGCAAAGATTGTGGATCTTCAATGGTTAGAAGAAAGGTTAAGTCCAAGAATGGATATAATATTTTTTATATTTGTTCTCACTATAATAACAAAGGAGATTGCACAAGACATAGTATAAAAGAAGACTATCTACTTGATATGACTCTTTTTGCACTTAAAGATTATTTAAAAAAATATAACGAACTACTAAGTCAAGTTAATAAGTTAGATGTATCAAAAGTTACATTTAATATTGATTTTGAAAGCTTAAACTCAGAAAAGAGAAAGTATGAAAGACTTAGACAATCTTTATATATGGACTTAGAAGACCAACTTATAACTTCTGAAGAGTTTGAAAGGTTCAGAAAAAATTATCTTATTAAAATCAGGGAAATAGAGAAACAAATTGCTACAAAGAAAAATATACTTGCTAACTTGCAAGAAAAGATGAAAAACAAGGACAGTTTGGTTTCTGAAATTGTTCCCACTGATTTAAGCAGTCTAAATAGGCTAACAATTGTATCTTTTATAGATAGAATTGAGATCGGAGAAAATAATGAGATTAATTTTGTCTTTAATAATTTGGAAACAGTTAACTTACTGAAGACCCTTATAAAAGAAGAAAGTGAAAGTAAGTCTGAAGTAAAGAAAAATTTGATTTCAATAAATAAAATATTTGGAAATGCTCTTGAAAACAAGACTCCAATGCAATTAGTTGGAGGTGTTTTATAATGGCAAGAACTTCCAAAAGATATATTGAAAAGAAAAGCGAAAAGATCGAAAGAAAAGTCTTTAAGGCTGGAATTTATACAAGACTATCTAACGAAAGAACAGAAGAGTGGAGAGAAAAATCATATTCCATAGAAACTCAAATCCTATCTTGTAAAGAATATGCATTAAAAGAAAATATAGATGTTTTAGAAGTTTACACTGACTATGAATATAGTGGGACAAACTTTGAAAGACCATCATTTCAGAATATGATGCAAGATATTAGGGATAGAAGAATCAATTGTATTATTATCAGAGATTTATCAAGACTTGGAAGAGAATATCTCGAAATGGGAAGATTGATTGATAAAGTGTTTCCATTTCTAGGTGTTAGATTTATTTCAGTTAATGATAAATTAGACACAGTTAAAGAAACAGACTCAAAGAAATCTTTTGAGGTTACTCTTAAAAATATTATCAATGATATGTATGCTAAGGATATTTCAGTTAAGATAAAAACCTCAAAACACAACAGAGCAAGAAACGGATACTTTATTGGTTCTGTTCCACCTTACGGATACAAGATTAAAAAATCTAAAGAAGGTCAAAAACTTGTAATCGATGAAAATGTTAGATTTATCGTAGAAGAGATGTTTGATTTAACTCTTCAAGGCAAAAGCCAATATGAAGTCGCAAAGCATTTTAATGAAAAAGGGTATGCTCCTGGAATGATTTATTATAAAACTGGGAGAGTTTATAGAGAAGATGATGATCCTGAATGGAATAAAGGGACAATTTCTAAAATGCTTACAAATCCAGCTTATACGGGGACTTTAGTACAAGGAGTTAAGCAACAAAATCTTGCAAAAGGCATTAAACAACATTTTGTAGATGAAAGTCAGTATATAATTTGTGAAAATGCTCATGAAGCAATCATTTCTAGGGAAGTTCACGAAAGAATATTACAAGAAAGACGAGAAAGAAAGAAAAATCATGTTTTCAGTTCGCCAATGCACAATTTTGAAAATAGGGACTATGATAACAGATTTAAAGGTCTTGTAATCAATAATAATACTGGCAAAGAACTTAATAGAAGAACTCGTATCTATGGTAAAAATAAAGATAGACTTTACTATTCATTTCAGAATGAGAGATTTAGTGGAAGTATAAAACCCGAAAAATCAGTATTCATTATGGAAAGAGATTTAGATCAGGCTATTAGTGATAAGATTTCTGAGTTTATTATGAAGACAACTAGCAAGACAAAATTTGTTAACCGAATTAAATCTAGATTTAATAAAGCAATAGATACTTTTAAGAAAGACATAGAAAATCTTAAAAGAAAAAATCTAAATGAAGAAAATATCATTCAAAGAGCCTATGAAGAATACAGTCTAGGTAAGATTGATAGAGATGAGTATCTATTAAGAAGAGAGATTGCTCAAAGTCATATGTCTACATTTGATAATGAGATTTCAGCAATCGAAGTTAATATATCAAAACTTAAAAAAGAAAGATTAAAATCAACAAAATGGATAAATGATTTATATGCTTCAAAGAATTTAGAAAAGCTACCTGGTGATTTAATCCATAGCTTAATTGAAAAAATAATAGTTTATGATAAACACGAATTTGAAATAGTCTTTAAATTCAATATAGATAATTTGGTAGGAGGAACAGACGATGAGTAAGGTTGCTATTTATATTAGATTATCCGTTGAAGATATGATAAAGACTGATGAAAGTGAAAGTATCATAAATCAAAGAGCATATCTAAATGATTATCTCGATAAGAATGAAGAATTTAAGAACTTTACAAGAGAAGAATATGTCGATGATGGATATTCTGGAACAAATGAAAATAGACCAGCTTTTCAAAGAATGCTCGAAGATGTAAAGAAAAATAATATCCAGACGATAATTGTAAAAGACTTGTCCAGATTTATGAGAGATTATATAACCCTTGGAGATTATCTTGAAAATATATTTCCATTCCTTGGAGTAAGATTCATTGCCATAAATGATGGCTATGATAGCAACAAAGAAAAGGGAAATGGAACAGATTTAGATATTCAATTCAAGGGACTATTATATGATTTCTACACAAAAGATATTTCTGAAAAGGTAAAATCATCTATGACTACACTTAAAAAACAAGGAAAGTTTTTAGCTTGGAGTCCACCATTGGGATATATGAAAGATCCTAATGATAGACATAAAATCATAGTCGATGAAGAAACAGCTTGGATAGTAAAGAAGATTTTCAAACTTGCACTTGATGGTATATCTTCAAGAAATATAGCTAAGATATTAAATGAGGAAAAAATTCCAACACCATCAAAAAGAAAGAGCGAAATAACAAACCTTGATTTCGAATATTCAATAATTAGAACAGCTAAAAAGCCTAGACCAACTTGGACTAATGGCAATGTAATAGATGTATTAGCGAATGAAAATTACACTGGAACTTATACTTTCAATATGCAAGATAATTCAGTATTGAATCCATCTTCGTTTAAATTCAAACCAAAAGAAGAGTGGGAAAGAGTTGAGAATAATCATGAAGCTATTATATCTAGAGAAGACTTTGAAAAAGTTCAAAAGATTAAAGAGAAGAATCTGTTTATGAAAGGTAAAAATACCGATTATGAATGGAGAAAGAAATCTCCACTACAAGGTTTTGCAAAATGTCCAACTTGCAATCACATTTTAGGATGTATTCAATCAAAAAGAAAACGACAAGATGGAAGCATAAGAGTTCACACATATTTTACTTGTAGGATATGTAAGTGTAATAATGTAAAACATAAGAACTCAAGAGCAGGAAGCCTTGAAGAGCAAGTATTTGAAGCAATAAAGGAAAAATATGGTTTAGAAGATCCAATCAAGGATGAAAAAGTAAAAGTTAAACCAATGGAAAAATCTATCGAAGATCTTGAAGCTAAAAAAATGCATAATTTTGAGAAGTATAAATTAGGCAAGATGAATAGACAAAAATTCATTGACTCTAAAAATTTGATAGATGAAGAAATACAAGCAATAAAAGAAAAAATACAAAAAGCAAAAGAAGAAAAAGAAGTAATAGACAACACTAAACTTACCAGAGAATTGATGGAGAAATATATAGACTCAGTAATCTGCGAAGGAAACGAAGTGTTGAACATAATATGGAAGTAGCAAAGGGAGTGAGCAATCACTCTCTTTTATATTACATAACTATAATCCCTTTTTTGTCATAAGCTTGACATGAGAGGGAAGTGGAAGTTTGCTGTTGCAGATGAAAAAGCAATTTGATGAACATATTATTGATGAAGGATTTTTTGGACAGGAAATAAATATGACCAACTTTAACTTGGCACGTATGAATATGTTCATTCACAATGTGAATTACAATAACTTTTCAATTAAAAGGGGAGACACTCTAATTAACCCCTTACATAAAGATGAAAAGCCCTTTGATGCCATAGTATCAAATCCTCCTTATTCAATTAAATGGGTGGGAGATGCTGATCCTACTCTGATAAATGATGAAAGATTTGCTCCAGCGGGCAAATTGGCACCAAAGTCTTATGCCGATTATGCCTTTATTATGCACTCATTATTCTATCTTTCAAGCAAGGGCAGAGCAGCCATCGTATGTTTTCCAGGAATTTTTTACAGAAAAGGCGCTGAAAAAACAATTAGAAAATATCTTGTAGATAATAATTTTATTGACTGTGTTATTCAGCTTCCGGAAAATCTCTTCTTTGGAACTTCAATAGCCACTTGTGTTTTAGTCATGGCAAAAAACAAGACAGAAAATAAGGTACTGTTTATTGATGCCAGCAAAGAATTTAAGAAAGAAACAAATAATAATATTTTAGAAGAAAAAAATATTGAAAAAATTCTTGATGAGTTTAGAAGTAGAAAAGAAGTAGAATACTTTTCAAGATATGTAGATAAGGCGGAAATTGAAGAAAATGATTATAATCTTTCAGTTTCAACTTATGTAGAAAAGGAAGATACAAGAGAAAAGATTGATATAAAAGTTTTAAATAGGGAAATTGAAGAAACTGTCAAGAAAATAGATGAACTTAGAGCTTCTATAAATGAAATAATAAAGGAGCTTGAAGATGAGTAAGATAGACGAACTATTGAAAAATGAAAAGGTTGAGTGGAAGAAACTAGGAGAAGTTTGCGAAATTGTACGAGGAATTAGAGTAACAAAAAAAGATCTTGTAGAAAACGGAAAATATCCAGTTGTATCTGGTGGAATAGGATATATGGGCTATATCGATAAACAAAATAGAGATGAAAATACTATAACAATTGCACAGTATGGGACGGCTGGATATGTGAGTTGGCAGAAAGAGAAATTTTGGGCAAATGATGTTTGTTTTTCTGTATACCCTGATGAAAAAGTATTAAAAAAATATTTGTATCATTTTTTATTGGAGAAGCAAGAGTATTTATATTCAATATCTAACAAATCGGCAGTGCCATATAGTATCTCTAAAGAAAAAATATTAAAAATTGAAATCCCAATCCCATCCATAGAAACTCAAGAAAAAATAGTAAAAATACTTGATAAATTCACAAATTATGTTACTGAATTACAGTCTGAATTACAATCTGAATTACAATTTAGAACTAAAGGTTATGAGTATTACAGAGATATACTTTTAAGTGAAGATTATTTGAATAAGATTTCAGAAAAAATATTTTTTGAAAACAAATATGAATTGAAAAATGTTACTATAGAAGAAATTGCAAAAATAAGGAATGGAAAAGATTGGAAATCTTTGGGACAAGGTGATATTCCCGTATATGGTAGTGGCGGCAAAATGAATATCTATGTAAATAAGTATTCATATAATAAACCTACCGTTTTAATACCTAGGAAAGGTTCAATAAAAAATGTTTTTTATTTAGACGAACCGTTTTGGAATGTAGATACTATTTTCTATACAGAGATAGATGATAAAAAAATAATCCCTAAGTACTTTTATTATTTTATCGAAAATTTCGATATTGCCAAGTTGAGCACAGATTTTACAAGACCAAGCCTTACACAATCAATTTTAAATAAAATAAAAATAGCTTTGCCACCTATTCCAGTTCAAAATAAAGTGGTTGAAATTTTAGATAAGTTTCAATCTTTGCTTTCTGACACAAAGGGATTATTGCCTCAAGAAATTGAACAAAGACAAAAACAATATGAATATTATCGTGAAAAACTCTTGACATTTGACGAAAATATGGTAGAGAGAGAGAGAGAGAGAGAGGTTACATCTCTAAGAGGTATTTAACTTTATTAAAAGAAGCTGCGGATATTGTTGGAGTAAAACTATTTGGCTTTGAGTGGAAAAAATTAAAAGACATTACCCAATATTCTTCTAAAAGAGTATCAGCGGGGTTATTAAACGCAGAAAACTATGTTGGTGTTGAAAATTTATTGAAAGATAAATTAGGAAAGGTAGATTCCAGTTATGTTCCTAATACAGGAAATTTAATTGCTTTTAAAAAAGACGATGTCTTGATAGGGAATATAAGACCATATTTAAGAAAGATTTGGATAGCAAATGTTGATGGTGGGACTAATGGCGATGTATTGGTATTTTGTATAAAAGATGATTTTAAAAATATGATTATACCTAGATTTTTGTATAAAACATTGTCCAGTGAATCTTTCTTTGAATATGATATCAAATTTTCTAAAGGGGCAAAAATGCCAAGAGGAGATAAAAATAAAATCATGGAATACGAGGTTCCATTACCATCTCTCCCAGTCCAAGAATATATTGTTTCTATTCTCGATAAGTTTGATGCTCTTATCAATGATATCTCTCAAGGTTTACCTAAAGAAATAGAGTTAAGGCAAAAACAGTATGAATATTATAGGGAAAGATTAATGGATTTTCCAAGGAAAAACTAGTAATTAATAATACAAATGGAAGGAGTAATTTAGATGTCAGAGAATAAAGTAAATTATAATGCATCTACAATTGCTGAAATGACTGGCGGAATTATTTTAGCTAATTTTAAAAAGGACCTTGAAGTTAGAGAAACTTCCTACCAAAGTGAAGCTGAACTTGAAAGTCAATTAATTGAAAATTTGGTTTCGCAAGGGTATGAGAGACTTATTGTAAAATCAAAGGATGAATTATATGTAAATTTAAAAATTCAAATTGAAAAGTTAAATGAAGTTTCTTTTACAAAAAAAGAATGGGACAGATTTTTACTTGAATACTTGGATGCTCCAAGTGATGGTATGATTGAAAAAACTCGAAAAGTTCAGGAAAATCATGTCCATGATTTCATATTTGACGATGGACATTTGCAAAATATTAAGATTATTGATAAGAAAAATATTCACAACAATTTTTTGCAAGTTACTAATCAGGTATGTGGCGAAGGAAAAAATCGAAATCGTTATGATGTTACTATTTTAGTAAATGGCTTGCCCCTTGTCCATATAGAGCTTAAAAAAAGAGGCGTGAATTTACATGAGGCCTTTAACCAAATTCACAGGTATAGCAAAGAAAGTTTTAACAGCGATAATTCCCTATACAAGTATGTTCAGATATTTGTCATTTCTAATGGAACTTATACAAGATATTTTGCCAATACAACGGCGCAAAATAAAAATAATTATGAGTTTACTTGTGAATGGGCGGATGCTAAAAACAAAGTGATTTGCGATTTAGAGGATTTTACTAAAACTTTTTTTGAAAAACGTGTCATTCTTGAAGTGCTTACAAAGTATTGTGTATTTGATGTCAATAATACTCTTCTTATTATGAGACCCTATCAAATAGCGGCAACCGAACGAATTTTGTGGAAGATAAAATCAAGTTATGAGGGGAAAAAAGCGGGCAGACCAGAAGCGGGAGGTTTTATTTGGCACACAACGGGGGAACGTGTCATAATAGTGACAGGGTGCATTAACGTTTTGGAATCAAGGGTTTCAGGAACTTCTATTAATAATAATTCATGCATTTATTAGAGCCTTAGGTATAATTTTAGAATGTTATTAAGCTTATTTTTCTAAAAAATATTGACACTATCAAAGATTCTGGCTTACTTGACAAATAAAATAAAAACAAGTATTATAAAGTGCAGTATTAATCAAAGGAGTTTTATCATATGAGGCATAATATTTTTAAATAACTATTAATAAAATAGAACAAGTACTTTTCCATGCAAAAGGATATTTGTATGGCTTATTAATTGTACTTTTATTTAGAAATATTCTCATAACAATAAATTTATATTTTTATGTATTATATAGCATTGATTAGACTGTAGATGTAGCACCCTGATGTTATATCTAATTGAGTGTGTTATATTTACTTTAAGCAGTTATATAAAAAATAAGTTCCCCTGTGAAGAGAGTATTTTATCACAGGGGATTTTTTATATAATTATGGAGGTATAAAATGAAAATTATTAATATAGGAATATTAGCACATGTTGATGCAGGAAAAACAACTGTTACAGAAGGTTTATTATACAAAGGTGGGGCAATTAATAAGATTGGAAGAGTCGATAATGGTACAACGATAACGGACTCGATGGAACTTGAAAGAGATAGGGGGATAACTATACGAGCATCTACAGTTTCATTTAATTACAATGATACAAAGCTAAATATCATAGATACCCCTGGGCATATGGATTTTATAGCTGAAGTTGAACGAACACTGAGAGTATTAGATGGAGCTGTTTTAGTAATTTCAGCAAAAGAGGGAATACAAGTTCAAACGAAAGTGATTTTTAATACCTTAGTGAAATTAAATATTCCAACCCTTATATTTGTGAATAAAATAGATCGAAAGGGAGTATATTTGGATGAAATATACACTCAAATACAGGAGAAATTAACTTCTAATCTTGCAATAATGCAATCAGTTAAAATAAAAGATAAAGGTGATTTTGAATTGACAAATGTAAGGGATGATAAAGTAATTCAAAGTCAAATAATAGAGAAGTTACTGGATATAAATGATTATCTAGCAGAAAAATATATAAATGGCGATGTCATTACAGAAAAAGAATATAATGATGTATTTTTGGATGAGATTAATAACTGCAATCTTTATCCTGTATTTCATGGTTCGGCTTTAAAAAATATTGGAATTGACGAGCTATTATTTGCCATTACTAAATATCTTCCTACCAAGAGCTATAATACTGAAGACCTTTTATCAGCGTATGTTTATAAGATTGATAGGGATGAAAAATCTAGAAAGATGACTTTCTTAAGAATATTTAAAGGTAGTATAAAAATACGTCAAGAAATTTTTAAAAATGGTGGAGAAGAAGTTTTCAAGGTAAGAAACTTAGAAACAATTATAAATGGTGAAATTGTTAAGGTAGATCAGGTTAATAGTGGGGATATTGCTATTATTTCTAATGCTAATTCTCTGAAGATAGGTGATTATATTGGACAGAAATATGACGGGATTTTAGATATAAAGATAGCCCAACCGGCATTGAGAGCATCAATTAAACCTTGTGATTTAAGCAAAAGAAGCAAACTGATAGAAGCACTATTTGAATTAACTGAAGAAGACCCATTTCTCGATTGTGAAATTAACGGAGATACTGGAGAAATCATATTGAAGCTATTTGGAAATATTCAGATGGAAGTAATCAAATCACTACTTAAAAACAGATATAAAATAGATACTGAATTTGGTGAATTGAAAACAATATATAAAGAACGACCTAAGAGAAACTCTAAAGCAGTAATCCATATAGAGGTTCCACCAAATCCTTATTGGGCATCTATTGGACTGTCAATAGAACCACTACCAATAGGGTCAGGATTATTATATAAGACAGAGGTGTCCTATGGATATTTAAATAATTCATTTCAAAATGCAGTAAAAGAAGCTGTAGAAAAGGCTTGCAAAGAAGGACTTTATGGCTGGGAGATTACAGACTTAAAGGTAACTTTTGACTACGGATTATACTATAGCCCGGTAAGTACCCCCTCTGACTTTAGGAATTTAACACCATATGTATTTTGGGAAGCTCTTCGAAAAGCAGGAACTGAAATATTAGAACCTTATTTAAAATATACAGTTCAAGTTCCAAATGATTTCTGCGGAAGGGTTATGAGTGATCTTAGAAAGATGAGGGCTTCTATTGAAGATATAATAGCCAAGGGAGAGGAGACAACTTTAAGTGGAAAGATACCTGTTGATACATCGAAGTCCTATCAGTCAGAATTACTTTCTTATTCAAATGGAAAGGGTATATTTATTACTGAGCCTTATGGGTATGATATATATAATGATAAGCCTATAATTAATGATATTGGGAACGACAATAATGATAGCAACAAGGAAGGGTTAAGATATTTATTTCAAAAACAGGATGAAAATTGAGGCCTAAATATAAAATTTAAAATAGAATCGAGAAATCATAGTTTTAAAATAGTTGATGAGGGAGCATACCTGTATCAATTAGAAAACTTGAATGGTAGTACATTACTAAAAAAATGAAATTGGTGTTTTTTTACTTCTGAATGATAGGAAAAATATAATTTAGATGACAGATTTAAAACGAGTATTTGGATCAAATTGAATTTTATGAAGTAAAAGACATATATTCAAAGTGGAAATATTCTATTCAAATCAAATGAAGTGGGGGAATCCCTACGTAATAAAATTGAACATAAGATCAAGGCAGTTTTCGGGACTTTCATAAAGATTATTTTGAGGATTTCTATAGTGTTAGAACAGATTATTTTGGATTGCCCATTCTCTAAGGATGAAGTAACATAAGCAGAGACATTATCAGAAGTAGTAAGTCTATATGCTGTATTATTGACACATAATCTTGTAAAAGATAAGATTGAATACATAGATATTTATCGAAGTGAAAGTGATAAATATCATATTGTAGAGAGGGATGTATATCTTTTATTCTATATTAAACTAATATTGGCTTGAAAACTTATTTATAATAAAATAATAAATTTCAAAGGGGCAGATCAAATAATCTGGACATTTTTTTCTTGCCACCGAGGAACGTGTCATAATAGTGACAGGGTGCATAAATGTTTTAACATAAGGGTTTCAGGGATTTTTATTGAAAGCATTCATGCATTGGTTAGAGCAATTGGGTATAATTGTTGTAAGTAGTGCATGAGAAGTTATGAATTGGAATATTTAATATAACATATTCAGGAGGAGTGTTTAAATGATTGCTAATAAATTAAAAATTGGAGATGAGATAAGGGTTATAGCTCCTTCTCGAAGTTTGAGTGTAGTAAGGCAAGATACTTTTGATAAGGCTTTAACATTGTTAACGGAAAAAGGTTTTAAAATAACTTTTTCACGAAACAGTCGTGAAATTGATGAAGTGAACTCTTCAAGTATCGAGTCTCGTGTTGAAGATTTACACGAAGCCTTTTTAGATAAAAATGTTAAGGCTATACTTACCTGCATAGGCGGATTTAATGTTAATCAAATATTGGAGTATATAGATTATTCTTTAATAGAGGCTAATCCCAAAATTATATGTGGATTTTCTGATATTACTGCTTTGCTTAATGCCATTTATTCTAAGACAGGTTTAGTTACTTATCATGGACCCCATTTCTCAAGTTTTGGCTTTGAAAAAGAAACTGACTATACATATTCATATTTTGAAAGATGTCTTATGAATTCTGATAAGTATAATATAAGACCATCTAAAGATGCAAAAGAATACTATCTTATACAGGAAGGAAGTTGTGAGGGAGAACTTATAGGAGGAAACCTTTGCACACTGAATCTTTTGCAAGGAACAAAATTTATGCCTAACTTAAAGAACAAGATATTATTTTTGGAAGATGATAATATTATGGGGAATTATTTCGCTGCCGAGTTCGAAAGAAATTTGCAATCTTTAATTCAAATCTTAAAATTTAATGGAGTAAAAGGAATATTATTTGGGCGATTTGATGATAGTTGTAAAATAGATATAAATGTAATTCAAAGAATAGTATCAACTAAAAAACAACTTAAAAATATACCTATTGTATTTAATGTTGATTTTGGACACGTATTCCCCTTTGCAACATTTCCAATAGGTGGACTAGTAAGGGTGAATGCAACAGAAACTTCCATTTTATTGGAGGTAGTGAAGCATTAGTTAATAATCTCTAAAGGCATATAGAACACTTCTATCAACCATTAAAAGAGAAAAGTTAACCAAAGAGGGAGATGTTATAAATGAAAATGGAAGTTAGAAGGGTTTTAACAAAAGATGCTGATGATATAGATGGTATTATGTAAATGATGGAGAAAAACTTCCTTAGATTCCTACAAAAAACTTAAAAAATTACAACATAAAGTCTAGATTTATTGGTGAAAAAATAGAAGAAATTCTTAATAGCGATAAAATTATACATATTATCAATGCAGAGAATGTATTTTGAATAGAGGATGATGTTAATAATTTAATAAAGTAATCAAATATTAGTCTTCCAGATATAATTGTTTGATTTTCTATCCACAGGGGCTCGTATCATAATAGTGACAGGGTGTATAAATACTATAGTATCAAGGATTTCATAGATTTTTATGTAAAAAAATTCATGCATTTTTTAGAGTATCAGGTATAATTGTCATAAGGCAGTGCATGAGAGAACAGAATTTGATTATTTAGTAATTCTCAATTATTTGATATATTTATATTAGTGGAATTAGCTAGTTACACATAAGTAGAAAGGTATGTAGCTACAGTATTTAAATTTATGAAGGAAGATGATTATGGCCTACCATGAGTTTGGTATTATGGAAGATACTCCAAAAAAATATCAGAGGTTTGATGAATATGAGCCTGAAAAATTTGAACTTATCAAAATAAATGATGATTTTATTGAACCATTATTGCATAGTTTCGATGATATTTACTGTTATTGGCATACGCTAGAATGCCCAGGAATGAATCTTGCGTATTGTGGGATAACACTTATACCACCTGAGTCAATTGATTCTTTTATATTTATTTTTAGCAAATATGATAAAGAACCATATAATAAAATTATTGAATTGTTTAAAGAGGCTAAAATAAGAGATAAGTATATTATCCATTATGGAATTTAGTAGGAGAGTAAATGGAGGAATGTTTTATGCAAGAAAATATAGAATTAACAAAAAAGAGAGCTTATGAACTTTTTGATAACAAAATAATAGATACATTTGAAGTAGGAACATTTAAGGGGCTACAACAAATCCATCAATATATATTTCAAGATGTATTTGATTTTGCAGGAAAAATAAGGACTGTGAATTTATCAAAGGGCAATTTTCGCTTTGCTCCTGTTAGGTTTTTAGAATCTAACTTGGAAATTATTGAAAAGATGCCTGAGTCAGATTTTGATAGTATTATAGAAAAATATGTAGAAATGAATGTAGCTCATCCTTTTAGAGAAGGGAATGGGAGAGCTACTAGAATATGGTTGGATTTAATTTTTAAATCAAATATGGGTATGTGCATAGATTGGAGTAAGATAGATAAAGAAGAATATTTATCAGCTATGGAAAGATCACCGATAAATTCTCTAGAAATTAAAGTTTTGTTAAAAGGTGCTTTAACAGAGAGAATTAATGATAGACAAGTTTATATGAGAGGAATCCAGCGTTCATATGAATATGAGGGATATTATACAAAATAATCTAAGAAATAATTTATATAGTGATTATTATCCAAATAAAAATAAATATACTATCAGAAAAAAGCAATAGCTAACCTAGATATGAGATAATGCAAGTGGGAGAAGTTATTGCTCTTGTATCCACAGGTTCCGGCAAGACGCTTACTTCTTTTAAGGCGGCAAGGCTTGCGACGACACTGGATTTCATTGATAAGGTATTTTTTGTTGTAGATAGAAAAGATTTAGACTACCAAACAATGAAAGAATATCAAAGGTTTCAGCCGGACAGTGTAAATGGAAGTAAAGATACAAAGGAACTTAAAAGGTGTATTGAAAAATATGACAATAAGATTGTAGTTACTACAATACAAAAACTAAATGAATTTGTTAAGAAAAATCCTGACCATGAAATTTATGATAAACATTGTGTCCTAATATTTGATGAATGCCATCGCTCTCAGTTTGGAGAGGCACAGAAAAATATAAGGAAGTCATTTAAGAAATATTATCAATTTGGTTTTACGGGAACGCCAATTTTTCCAGAAAATTCTCTTGGTGGAGATACAACGGCAAGTATTTTTGGAGCACAACTGCACAGCTATGTTATTACGGATGCTATTCGTGATGGCAAAGTTTTAAAATTCAAAGTGGATTATAATAATATTACACCTAAATTTAAAAAAGCGGAGAAAGAGGAAGATGAGAAAAAATTAGCTAAATTGGAAAATAAAATGCTACTACATCCCGAGCGAATAAGTGAAATTACAAAACATATTCTAAAGGTATTTAATACAAAAACACATCGCAATGAGTTTTATGATATAAAGCATAGAAGGCTCAATGGCTTTAATGCAATGTTTGCTGTGCAAAGTATTGAAGCGGCAAAGTTATATTATGAAGAGTTTGAAAGACAACAGAGCAGTTTACCTGAAGAAAAAAGATTGAGAATAGCTACAATTTTTAGTTTTGCACCTAATGAGGAACAAAGAGCAATTGGAGAAATAGCAGAAGAGGATTTTGATGTTTCAGCAATGGAGATGACGGCAAAGGAATTTTTGGATAAGGCAATTGACGATTACAATACTTACTTCAAAACTAATTTTTCTACTAATGGAAATAAATTTCAAAACTATTATAAGGATTTGTCTCTTAAAGTAAAAGAGAAGAAAGTCGATTTGCTAATAGTAGTGGGAATGTTTTTGACTGGATTTGATGCTCCTACATTAAATACATTATTTGTAGATAAAAATTTGAGATATCATGGTCTTATTCAGGCTTTTTCAAGAACTAATCGCATACTCAACAAGGTAAAAACTTTTGGCAACATTGTTTGTTTTAGGGATTTAGAAAAAGCTACTCAGGATGCAATCAAGATTTTTGGCGATGAAAACAGTGTAAACATTATTTTGGAAAAGAGCTATGAAGAGTACATTTATGGTTTTAAAGATGAAGAAACTGGAAATGTAGTCAAGGGTTATATAGATATTTGTAATGAGATTGTGTCTAAATTCCCTGAACCTACAGAAATTATATTGGAAGCTGATAAAAAAGAATTTGTAAAACTTTTTGGCGAGTTATTGAAATCCGAGAATATCCTCAAAAATTTTGATGAGTTTGAAAACTTTGAAAAAATCATTTCAGATAGACAGATGCAGGATATGAAAAGTGTTTATGTTGATATTAGGGAAGGCATTTTAAATTCAGGGAGCAATGAAAATCCAGAAGGTGATAAAATAGATTTTTCCGATATTGAATTTCAAATTGATTTACTTAAAACAGACGAGATAAATCTTGATTATATTTTGGCTCTAATATTGGAAAAGTCAAAAGAAAATGATGATGTTGAAAGTTTAAAAGCAGAAGTTCGCAGGGTAATCAGGTCAAGCCTTGGCACAAGGGCAAAAGAAGAATTGATTATGGACTTTATAAACAACACAAGATTGTCTGAACTAAAAAATAATGACGATATTCTTGAGTCATTCTATAAATTTGCAAAGAAAGAGAAAGAGAATAAAATTATATCTTTAGTTGAGGACGAAAATTTGAAAGAAGATTCAAAACGTTTTATAGAAAGATCTATTAATAAAGGCTACGTAGAATATGCAGGAGATGAGCTAGATCGCATCATTCCGCCGACTTCACGTAGGCATGGCGCTAGAGAAAAGAAAAAGGAATCTGTATTAGAAAAAATAAGAAAAATTGTAGAAATTTTTGTTGGGATATAATTCCAATTTATTATTTTTTATATAAGAATTGATTTTGATATGATGGTGAATAAATTGAGATTAGGAAAATTAGAAGAAGTTGATATTAGACAACTTTGGAAACATGAGCAATATGATTTTTCAGAATGGTTATCAAAAGAAGAAAATATTGAAATGCTAGGTGATGAAATAGGATTAACATTGACAGAGATAAATAAAGAAGTTTTTGTTGGCTCTTATCGTTGTGATTTAGTTGCAAAAGATGAAACTACGGGGATTAAAGTAATTATTGAAAACCAATTGGAAGCGACAAACCATGACCATTTAGGTAAAATAATAACATATGCATCTGGTCTAGATGCAAATGTTGTTGTTTGGATAGTTAAAGAGGCAAGAGAAGAACACAGAAGTGCAATAGAGTGGTTAAACAATAAGACAACTAAGGATGTTTCATTTTTCTTGATGGAAATTCGGGCATATAGGATTGGAGATTCTTTGCCAGCACCTAAGTTTGTGATTATAGAAAAGCCTAATGATTTCGTAAAAACAACAAATGCAAATGTCGACAGTGGAGAGTTAAGTAAATCACAGGCTGAAAGATTGAATTTTTGGAATAGATTTAATGAAGTTTTAATTTCAAGAAATAAGCCCTTTAATGTAAGAAAAGCTACAACAGATCATTGGTATGATGTTGCTCTTGGAACAAGTGAAGCACATATATCAATTACATTGGTAAATAAAACAAATAGTATAGGTATCGAAGTTTACATCAATTATAATAAGGAACTTTTTGATAGATTATATTCAGTATCTGAAGAAATAGAAAATGAATTAGGGTTTAATATGGATTGGCAAAGATTAGATAATAAAAAGGCTTCTAGAATTATCTACTATATTAGCGGATTAGATTTTGATAATCACGAAAACTATGGCGAGCTTATAGATGAAGTAATAGATAAGGTTATTGTCATTAGGAGAACTTTTAGAAATTATATATAATGGAATTTGGCTGAATTAGTAAATTAAAAAACGAGCTTAAGTTAGATAAAACTTCCAGTATGTGATAAATAAAAAGCTTCCTAAGACTATAGAATTTAATTCATTTTTGTCAAGGCATGCTTGTGCTATAAGCCCTTGACAATCCTTCGTTAAATCTTAATAAGCAGATAAAGCTTTTGAAGAATTGTATCAAAGTACAAAAAGTGTAACATAGTCTTATCATATTACAATACCAACAAAACTAAAGATTCTTAAAAGTGTCTTATCTTGTGATGAAAATTTAATATGTAAATTTTAGACGATAGAAAGCAATAATTCTGTCGTTTTTTTATTTTAAAGAAAGAAGGTAATGAAAATTCAAAGGGTTTATATAAGAGAATATTATCCAAAGAAAACGGCTTTGACTAAAATTGAAATGGAAGATTAATTAAAAATATAATAGATCTCAATAATAGACCTAGAAAAATGTCTTAATATCAAACTCCATTTAAAATATTTATGCACGAATTTAGTTTGCTACAAGTGTCGCAACATTATTGCAATTCATCATTTAGAAAATTGGTGGGCTTATGGCGAATATTATTGCACAATCTTCTTTTCCTGGGTTTTTCCATCTGTGTTTTGTTCCGCTTGGAATTCTTACTGAATCACCGTTTTGAAGTAGGTAAGTGCCTGTTTCTAACATTAATTCTATTTTTCCAAGCGAGCAAACTGCAACTTCTTCTCCTTTATGTATATTAAAATCATCTGAATTATATTGAAAACCTGAAAGTTTCATTTCACAAAGTTGTATATCGCCTTTCATATCTGGACTTAAAAGATCATAGCTTAATTGGTATTTGTCTGAATTTGTCCTGCCGCTTGTAATTCTTATTCTATTTTCTTTTTTTACAATCATAGCGGATTCTTTGTTTTCTTCTTCAAATAAAGTAAACATTGGAACATCTAAGTTTTTTGAAATTAATTTTAATGTATTTAAAGAAGGATTTGCCTTCCCGCTTTCTATTTGGCTAAGCATAGATGGAGATACGTCAATCTCTTTTGCTAGTTCTTTGAGTGATAATTTTTTTATATTTCTAAATTTTTTAATATTTAATCCTAACTTATCTATTATGATCACCCTTTCTATTTTTTGTTTGCTTTATTATTATACCATATATTTTACTTAATTTTATTTTTATAAAAGCTTGACAATGTTTTCTTATGTGATAGAATTAAATTAAATTAAATGAAGTTTAATATAATTTAACTAGGAGGTAAAAATGGACATCACGAAATTTCTTGAAAGAGAACCAGTATTAAAAGAAGTAGCTGAAAAAAAGGAAACAGTTTGGATTAATAAGAAGAAAAAAACTGGCGAAGAGGTTTGGAAAAATTTTCCTTTTGATGAAAACGATATAAAAGATGCTGAGGACAGATTAAAAAGATTTGCTCCTTTATTGATGGAATATTTTGATGACACGAAAGCTACAAATGGAATTATTGAATCTCCTCTTAAAAAAATTCCTAATATGGAAAAAATTTTGAAGGAAAAAACTTCTTTAGAAGGAAATTTATATTTAAAAATGGATTCTCACTTGGCTGTTGCTGGATCAATTAAGGCAAGAGGTGGAATTTATGAAGTTTTGTACCATGCGGAAAAACTTGCTATGGATTCTGGAATGCTAAAGGAAGATGATGATTATAGAATTTTAGCTAGTGATAAATTTAGGAAATTTTTCTCAAGATACACAATTCAAGTTGGCTCTACTGGAAATCTTGGTTTGTCTATTGGGATTAGTTCAGCGACTTTAGGTTTTAAAGTTATTGTTCACATGTCAAATGATGCTAAACAGTGGAAAAAAGATTTGTTAAGATCAAAGGGTGCTGAAGTTGTAGAATATGATGGAGATTTTACAAAAGCAGTTGAGCTTGGTAGAAAAAAATCTGATGAAGATCCGAATTCTTATTTTGTTGATGATGAAAATTCTTCTACCTTATTTTTGGGATATGCAGTTGCTGCAAATAGAATAAAAAAACAAATAGAAGATCAAGGGATAAAAGTTGACAAAGATAACCCAGCATTTTTCTATCTTCCTTGTGGAGTTGGTGGATCACCAGGTGGAGTTTCTTTTGGGCTTAAAAAAGTTTTTGGAGATAATTGCCATATTTTCTATATTGAACCGACTCATGCGCCATGTATGCTAATTGGTATGGCAACAGGATTAAATGGAGATATTTGTGTACAAGATTTTGGGATTGATGGAAAAACTGAAGCCGATGGACTTGCTGTTGGAAGACCATCAGGTTTTGTTGGAAAAGTAATGGAACCAATAATTTCTGGAATTTTCACAATGAACGACAACAAATTGTTTGATTATATGAGAGATCTAAATAATAGTGAAGATATAAAAATTGAACCATCAGCATGTTCTGCCTTTGAAGGTCCTATTAAATTATTTGAATACGAGGAAAGTAAAAAATATTTGGAAGAAAATGATTTATTAGATGTTAAAGAAAATATAAATCACTTTGCTTGGGCAACAGGTGGAAAGCTAGTTCCAGATGAAATAATGGAAAAATATTTGGAAACATATTTATAATTGGAGGATAAAATGAATACATCAACATTAACAGTCGTAGCTTTATTTTTATCATTATTTATATTGATATTTGCTACAGTAAAATTAAAATTGCATCCATTTTTTGCTCTATTGGCAGCAGGATTTTCTTTTGGAATAATTTCTGGAATGCCACTTTCTGATATGCTAACAGCTTTCCAAGAAAGCATGGGTTCTACTATAGCAGGAATTGGAATTGTTATTGCCATTGGAACAGTTACAGGATATTTGCTTGAAAAAAGTGGAGCTGTAGAAACTATGGCTCAAACGATTTTAAAAATAACAGGAGAAAAACATGCGGCCTTGGGACTTGCTATAACAGGATATTTTGTATCAATTCCAGTATTTTGCGATGCAGCAGTTGTTCTTCTTGCACCAATTGCAAAAAGAATTAGTAAAGATACAAAAATTTCTATGGCATCAATAGCAGTTTCATTAACAATGGGACTCCATGCAACTCACATGTTTGTTCCGCCAACACCAGGTCCTCTTGCAGTTGCAGGAATTGTTGGAGCAGATTTGGGATATGTAATAGCTTTTGGTGCATTAGTATCAATACCGGTAATGTTAGTTGCACATTTTTACGGAGAATTTATAGGAAAAAAATATTATGTTCAACCAAAACATGAAATGGAAATTGAAAAAGACCAACAATTACCATCAGTATTTATGTCATTTGCACCAATAGTTTTACCAATTGTTTTAATGCTGGTAAAAACTTTTGCTGACATGATGACAAAAGATGCACAAAGTGCAAATACTTTATTAAATATAATAAGCTTTATTGGAGAACCTATGATTGCTTTGTTAATAGGAATGATCATAGCACTAATTTCTTATAAAAATTTAAATAAAGATGACAAAGAAATTCACACATTTGACGGCGGATTTGGAGAAGCATTAAAAACAGCAGGACAAATAGTTTTGATAGTAGGAGCAGGTGGAGCTTTTGGAGGAATATTAAGAGCATCACAGCTTCAAGATATTTTAATAAACTTTTTCTCAGGAATAGATATAGGAATACTCGCACCATTTATAATTGGAGCGATATTTAGAACGGCAATTGGTTCAGGAACAGTTGCGATGGTTACAGCAGCAAGTATGCTTGCTCCACTTTTAGGGGTTTTAGGAATTTCAAGTCCGATGGGACTTGTTATAGCAATGCTTGCATGTGCATCAGGCGGATCAATGATTTTCCATGCAAATGATGATTTCTTCTGGGTAGCAACATCAACATTAGAAATTGATACAGGTCTTGGATATAAATCATTCTCAGTAGCATCAGTTCTTCAAGCCATAACAGGTTTGGCAGTAGTTTTTGTTTTAAAATCAATACTTATTTAACAAGGAGAAAAAATGAAATTAAATGAATTAAAAACACCATCAATAATTTTGAATTTAGATGCTTTAGAAAATAATATAAAAAGATTTCACAATTTGGCAATAGAAAATAATAAAGAAATTTGGCCAATGATTAAAACACACAAATCAAGTGAAATTTTAAAAATTCAAAAAGAAAACAAGGCAACAGGAGTTTTGTGTGGAACCTTAGATGAATGCGAAAAATCTTTGGAAGCAGGATTTGAAAATATAATGTATGCCTATCCAGTTTCAGATGAAATTGCAATAGAAAGAATAATAAATTTATCCAAAAAAACCAATTTTATAGTAAGAATTGATAATCTAGAAACAGGAAAACTAATAAACGAAAAAGCTCGTCAAAAAAATATTAAAATCAACTATACTATAATTATAAATTGTGGTCTAAACAGATTTGGAATAGAAAAAGAAAATATATTAGAATTTGCTGAAAAAATGAAAGGATTTGAAAACTTGAATTTTGTAGGAATTTCATCCCATCCAGGTCATGTTTATTCAGCATCTCTTCCAGAAGAAGTGGATAAATTTGTAAAAGATGAAATCGAAACTTTGTCTTATGCAAAAAAAGTTTTAAAAGGTGCAGGATATGAAATAAAATATGTGACATCAGGTTCAACTCCAACATATTTAAAAGCTGTAAAAGATGATACGATAAATATATTTCATCCAGGAAATTATGTATTTTTGGATGCTATCCAAATGTCTTTGGGCATTGCAAAAGAAGAAGATTGTGCTTTAAGAGTTTTGGCATCTCTTACATCAAACCCAAGAGAAAATACCTTTATGATAGATGCAGGAGCAAAATGCTTGGGACTTGATAAGGGAGCACACGGAAATGATTCAATAAAAGGTCATGGAGTTATAGTTGGACATGAAAATTGTTTGATAGAATCCCTATCAGAAGAAGTAGGAAAAGTTAATGATGATAAAAAGAAATTAAAAATTGGACAAAGAATCCAAATAATTCCCAACCATTCATGTTCAACAGCAAACCTAACAAATTATTTTTACGCCTACAGAAATGATGAGCTTGAAAAAATAATAGAAGTTGACATAAGAGGAAACTCTCAAAGGCAAGAAATATAAAATAAAAAGATTGGACTTGAACTGACCCCCTAAAGTTGGACTTAAAAAACCAACTTAAGGAGGTCGGTTTTTTAATGTCAAAATTGTATAGGACTTAAAAAGTAGGCAAATAAAGAAAAGTAGTAAACGACCAATCACTCAGTATAATTTTTTATCAAAGGAATCCTCCTTTTCATAAGGCGATAGCATCCCATTAAAATAGGCTCTATAATATCTGTTGGAGAGTAAAATTTCTAACAGACATTTTTATGTAAAAAAATATTGCACTTATACTAACTAAGCCCTAAACTTTAAATAACAAAAAAACAGTCTGGAGGTGCATATAAGTGCAAAGAAATAATAATATAAATCTCTTTGATTTTAAAGATGTAATTGTAAATAAGATAGGAGAGAATTCTTAACTGTCAAGACATATGTTACACTTTTTGTACTTTTCTTCCTAATTAAAATTTTTTAAAATATCCTTTATTTCTGTTGGGTCATTAAAATCATAAATTTTCCATTGACTAGGTAGAAGTAAACTATAAGGTTCTATAGAAAATCTCTTGTCCATTAAAAGAATTTTGCCCTTGTCATCTTCTGTTCTTATAACTCTTCCAGCCGCTTGCACAACTTTTATCATACCTGGATAAATATAGGCATACTCGTAACCTCTGTTGTACTTTTTTTGAAAGTGACTTTTTAAAATATTTCTCTCGTAGGATAGTCCTGGTAGACCTACAGTTATTATGGCAACGCCTCGGAGCCTATTGCCAATTAGATCTATTCCTTCGGAGAAAACTCCTCCCATTACTGCAAAGGCTATTGTGCTAGAAGAAAATGTAAAATTATTCAAAAATTCTTCACGTTCAAATTCTGTCATTTCTCTATCTTGCTTTACAATATTTTCATTTTCGGCTATTTCAATGTAACTTTCATAGACCTTCTCCATAAAGGAATAAGATGGAAAAAAGAAGATATAGTTTCCTTTGTCCTCAGAAAAATTTTTAAGGTTTTCAATTATTTCCTCAATAGAGTTTTCTCTATCTCTATATACCGTGGAAATTTTATTATTTCTAAGTACAACTAAGTTATTTGGATCAAAGGGCGATTTTATTTTGTAATAATTTGTTTTTTCATCTGCACCAAGGAGCTTGCCATAATACTTTATTGGATTTAAAGTTGCAGAGAAAAATACAGATGATCTTGGCGTTTTCAAAATATTTGCAAAAATCGGTGCAATGTCAAGGGATTTAATCTTTATAGAGTCCTCGCTTTTTATTGAAACGAAATCCCTATTATAGTATTCCAAAATTTTGGTGTACTTAAAAATTGAAAAGTAAATATCCAGCGCCTTTTCATAGTCTTTTGCTTCCTTGTCCTTGGTCAAAAAATCGTTCATGGAAAAAACTGTCTTTTCCACTTCTACATTAAAATAAATAAAAGAATCGTAGCTGTAAAAAGTTCGATTATCTAATTTTTTAAATTCATCAAGGGCATTTCTAATATGTTTTCTTGCAGCTTTTCTCTTCTTTGGCAAGATTTCAAATAATTTCTCCAAGTCAGCAATAAAAACTTCTGCCGAATACATTTCTCTTCCCCTATCGAGAAGATTGTGGCTCTCGTCAATGAGAAGTGTGAATCTTATCATTGAATTTTCAAAAAATCTTTTGAGATAAACTGTTGGATCAAATATATAATTGTAATCACAAACTATAAAGTCAGAAAAATCCAAAAGGTCAAGTTGATACTCAAAGGGACAAACAATATGAAGTTTTGCAAATTTTTCAATATTTTCTCTCGTGAAATTGTCGCAGGAGTCAAATATATCAATTATCGCATCATTAACTCTGTCAAAATGTCCCTTTGCGTATATGCAATCCTTTGGATTGCAAGAAACTTTATCATTTAAGCAAATCTTATCCTTTGCAGTTACCACAGTAATTTTTAATTTTAAATTTCTATTTAAAAGTCTTTCCAGTGCATCCTTTGCGGCTTGTTTTCCCGTAGATCTTGCCACGAGATAAAAGGCCTTGTCTATTTTATCTTCTCCCATTGCCTTAATAGTTGGAAAAATAGTAGAAATTGACTTTCCAATACCTGTTGGAGCCTCTACAAATAATTTGTTTTCACTGTCAATTGTGTTATAAACTGCAACAGAAAGTTCTCTCTGTCCCTTTCTAAAGGTTTTAAAAGGAAATTTTAGTTTTTTTATGGAGCTGTTGCGAATATCCTTCCATTCCACAATTCTTCTTGAAAACTCAAGATACTCCATTAAAGTTTCCATGAAAAAGTCACGAAGTTCATAAAAGGTAAAAGTCTTTTTTATATTTAGGATTTCTTCTGTCTCAAGTTGATAATAGGTGAGCATTACATTTATGTTGTTGAGGTCATTATCCTTGGCATAAATATAGGCGTAACACTTTGCCTGTGCCCAATGCATTAGGTTTTCTTCCTTTTTTAATTCTTCTAAATTTCTAGTAGTAGATTTTATTTCGTCCACTGTAACTTCATTTGCTACTTCAATGCCATCAGCACGACCTTCTACTGTAAAAATTATGTCTTCAATTTCCTCCTGAGTTCTCAGAAAAACTTCTGTCAAAAAATCCTTGGAGTATTCCCTTTGCACCCTTTGATGTGCCCTTATGCCCTCGACAGCTCTTTTATTGGAAAAAAACCTCCTGTCGATATCACCACTTCTCTTGACAAACTCTATTAAATTTCTCACGGAGATTTTTACTTCTTTCAAAACAAATCCCTTCTATAACAAAATCCATTAAAAATTATTCTAAATCTAAAAAGTCAAGTTGTCTTAAAGCTTCAAATAAAATTATATTTGCAGAGTTAGAAAGATTTAAGCTTCTGCCATAATCCTTTAACATTGGAATTCTTATTGCCCTATCGTAATTAGAAAAAATTAGATCTTCAGGAAGGCCACGAGTTTCTGGGCCAAAGACAATAAAATCTTCATCTTTAAACTTAACATCGGAATATCTTTTCTTTGCCTTAGTGCTTGCAAGATAAAAATTGTTCTCAGGATATTTTGCCACAAGTTCATCGTAGGAATCGTAATAATTTATATCGACTAAATGCCAATAATCAAGTCCTGCCCTCTTTAAATGTTTGTCGTCAACGGAAAATCCAAGGGGCTTAATGAGATGAAGCCTTGTTTTAGTAAGTCCACAAGTTCTAGCAATAGCACCTGTGTTAAAGGGAATTTCCGGTTCATAAAAAACTATATTTAACATTCTTTCTCTCCTTCTAAAATTTCCATGGCACATTTAAGGCCGTCTAATGCCGAAGAAATTATTCCGCCAGAATAACCTGCACCTTCTCCAATTGGAAATAAATTTTTTAGCTTTTCTGATCTATAATTTTCTCTCACAATTCTAATTGGCGACGAAGTCCTCGTCTCCACTCCAGTGAGAATCGCATCATCGCTACAAAACCCATGGACTCGTCTATTCATTAGTTTTAGCGCATTTTTTATTGCGTGATTAATGCTTTCTGGATAAATTTCATTTAAGTCGGCAAAAACATAGCCCGGTTTAAAAGTTGGCAAAACTTCGCCAAGTTTTTCTGTTGCTCTATTTTCCATAAAGTCCTTTACTCTTTGCACTGGTGCCAAACCGCCGCCCATTTTATAAGCCTTTTTTTCGATTTCATTTTGAAAATTCATGCCGGCTAAATTTCCCTCTCCATATATTTTTTTATCAATTGTAGCAACTACAGCTGAATTTGAATTCTCGCCCTTTCTGTCGTGATAGCTCATGCCATTGACACATAATTGCGACTTAATTGAAGAGGAATTTACAACGTATCCACCAGGGCACATACAAAAAGTGTAAACTGAATGTGCCTCTTCTTTATCTGTAATATTTAACTGATAAGTAGCAGAAGGAAGCTTTTCTGAAATCATTCCATACTGAGCCTTATCAATATTTTTTCTCAAATGCTCGATTCTAAACCCAACTGCAAAGGGCTTTTGCTCAATTAAATCATATTTATCAAGCATAACAAAAGTATCACGAGCAGAATTTCCAATCGCCAAAATATAGCAATCGGCACTGTATTCTCCCTTGTCAGTTATTATTTTATTAATCTTTCCATTGCAAATTTCAAAATCAATTAGTTTTTCACTAAATTTATAAATTGCGCCTTTTCTCTCAATATCTTGTCGAATATTTTTTATTACATTTCGCAAAATGTCTGTACCAATATGTGGCTTCTGCTCGTAAAGGATATCTTCAGGTGCACCATTTTTAACAAAAATTTCAAAAACGTGAGAAACTCTCTTGTCCTTGGAACGTGAAGTTAATTTTCCATCAGAAAAAGTCCCTGCACCGCCTTCTCCAAATTGGACATTTGAATTTTCGTCTAACTTTCCAGTCTCGTGAAGAGTGTCGATGTCCCTTAGCCTATCCTCAACTTTTTTGCCCCTCTCGATTAAAGTTACCTTAACACCCTTTTTCGCAAGTAAATAGGCAGCAAAAAGTCCCGCAGGACCCGTTCCAATTATCACTGCGGATTTAATTTTATTAATATTCTCGACTTCAAGCTTATCCTCATGAAACTCTTCAATATTATTTTTTAGTCTTTTTATAATCTTTTTATCAATATCCGCTAAATCTAAATCGACAATCACTTGGTACACGAAATTTATTTCATGCCTTGCATCCAAGGATTTTTTATAAATTTTATAATTAAAATCCCTCTTATTTAATTTTTTTGCAATTTCCCCGCTCAAAAATTTTTCATCTTTGTCATAGGGAACTTTTATATTTCTTAAAATTATCATTTTTCTCTTTTCCATATCTCGTGATAAACTTTGTAATTTGGGTCTTCAATTTCACATTTTTTCACTAATTTAAAGCCCTTAAAATCAGGAATAAACGTGTCTGCTCCTTTAACAACAGTATCAACTCTTGTAACAATTAGTTCATCAAGTCTATCCCACAAAAGCCTAATAATTGCAGCACCGCCAATTACAAAAACTTCTTTATCACTATATTTTTTAATTATATCATCAAGTTTTTCAATTGAATCAACATAAAACAAATTATCTTTATCTTCATTTTTTGAATGCGTAAAAACTACAGAAATTCTATTTGGAAGCTGTCTTCCAATAGCATGAAAAGTTTTTCTGCCCATGATTATAATATTATTTGTAGTATATTTTTTAAACATATGCAAATCATTGTCCACGAATAAAATTTGTTCGCCATCCTTTGCAATAGCATTTTTATTATCAACAAGTATAAGTAACTTCACATTGTCCCCCATTAAAAATAATCTTACATTAATAATAGCATTATTCAAAGACTTTTTTAACACTCTATAAAGCTTTAGATATATTTCTTATAAAAATTTTCAAAATCCTGTCAAAGTAAAAGTGTAACATATGTCCATACAGTTAATGAAAATATATAAATAAAAATTATAAAAAGTATTTACAGTGATATCGATAATTGATATTTCTAATGTAGAAAAATTGTAATTCTATTAAAACTAACCGACCAATTGAATAGTAGATTTTTGAAAATTTGCCTAAATTTAAAAGGGGATGTAGATTTAAACATTAATTATTTAAAAAATAAATGAATGAATAAAATAATAAAGGAGGAAATTATGAAAAATTAAAAAAAAAACGATGAGTTTAGCGTTAGTAATAGTTATTATGATGAACTTTGTAGCACCGATTTATGCTAACTCAAAATTGGATACTAACTTTATAAATATTAATGAAGATTTTAATAAAGATGAGATTATAATTGATTACAAAGAACATAGAGAAGATGGAGAATATTACATAGTAGAAAAAATTAATGGCAATAAAATTAATAGTAAGATTTATAAAATCTAAGATGGAGAGAATATTTTAAAAAATTCGATTATTAGTGAAATTAAGAATGGAAAAGTTTTTTGTCTCGAAACTCAATCAGATGGTATAGTTGAAAAATACGAGGTTTCAGCAAAAATAATTGATAATATTGAAAATCACAAACAAGATAAAAATGAAATATCACTCTTAGGAAACAATACTTATTTGCGAACTGATAGGTATGGGATTTCTTAGTAGGTAAAAAAGTTACTATTGCAATTGCTACAGCAGCAATCGTCGCTGCAGTAGCATATATAAATATGACAGTTGCAACAAAAATCATTATTTCAGCTATAGCTGCAGGTGGTGGAGCCGGAGTTGTATCATTACCAGACTATTTATATTTTACTTAATGTTTATAGAACTCATAGTACAGGTAAAATCTATACTAGATATGAGAATGATTACTATTTAGATTCTAAAAGGACGCAATATATTGGTTCTTGGTCTTTTAGTGAAAGAGGGTTTCATTAAACTATGAAGTTAATTAAGAGAGAACTAATCAGAATATTTTTTATACTTGGTATACAAATTTTATGCGGTTATATTTTCTCTCATTTTTTTAAAAAAAGTTTTAATTTAAGAGAATTTTTTACAAACTATGCAATGATTATATTTTGGATAGTTTATTTCGTTGTTGTAATTATCATTAATATTTTAAAAATGAAAAATAGAATAGAATAAAATAAAATAAAAAGTTCTAGAAGATTGAAATAATTTCTAGAGCTTTTTATTTTTCTAATAATAATTTACAAACTTATTCATTTTTCCATCGTCAATTGAAATACTAATTTTTTAATTTATAGTCAAAGGCATTTGTCTTTAAGTTTAAGTCATATTTATTATTTTCCCTTTTCCTTGCAATAAAATTAAAAATGGTATATACTAGTTTTATAAACTAGATGTGGTGATAATATGAACGATAAAATAGATAACTTTTTTTTGGAAGATAATAAAAATAATTTAAAGCTAGTTGAAAGTCTTGACAAAGAAATTATTGGAAAAGTGAGAAACTGGAAACTTCTGAGATGGGATGAACTTCCCGATTTTGAAATTTACAACGATCAATTGCTAAGCATTGTGCTTTCCCAAGTATCTCCATTTTTATCTGAAAAGGATATTTCTCCTTCAATGATAAATAATTACGTGAAACAAAATCTCATGCCAAAGCCCGTAAAAAAGAGGTATTCAAAGGAGCATATAGCTCTACTGACTGCAATTAGTTTTGTAAAGCAAGTTTTTACCATGGAGGAAGTTGGAAGGGGAATTAAACTCTATTTAGAGGGAAAAGAATTTAAAGATGCTTACGATTCCTTTTGTGATATTATGGAAGATCAAATAAGGCTAGTGTTTTTGGGAGAAGAAATTCCCAATAAGGGAGAATCCCTCTATTTAACAGAAGCTATTCGCTCAATTTCGGGAAGTCTTTATGTAAAGGGTTATTTAAGGAGAATGTATGAAGAAGAATAGAGAGTTTTTCGTAGAATTTTTAAACAGTATAAGCCATTTTATTGGAGTTGGAATAGGGATAGTCTTTTTAGTGATGATGATTAGATCTTGCATTAAAAAGGGAAATGCCTATACTCCCGCTTTTATAATTTATGGTGCATTTTTTATATTTTTATTTTTGGCAAGTACACTCTACCATGGAATTTGGAATAAAAGGGCAAAAAATATTCTTAGAATTTTTGACCACTCCGCTATATTTTTATTTATTGCGGCATCCTTTACTCCTGTTATTTTAACAGTTCTATCAGGTAAAAAAATGATATTTTTTCTTGTACTTATTTGGGTCATTGCTCTTGCAGGTACAATTTACAAGATTTTAAGTTATGGAAAGTATGATAAACAAAAAACCATTTCCGTTATTTTATATATTGCCATGGGTTGGACTTCCATATTTTTATTAAAACCCATATTTTTAAAAATGCCGAGAGAATTTTTGTTTTTCTTAGTTGCGGGAGGTATTCTCTATACAGTAGGAACAATTTTTTACAAGATGAAAAAACAATACAGCCATGTTATTTGGCACTTTTTCGTGTTGGGAGCGGCAATAACTCATTTTATAGGATATTACCAATATCTCATTTAAGTAGATAATATTCTATAGAGAATTTTTTACTTAAATTAATTATAATCTTTATATTTAAAACTTTTTAACTGTTGTAAAAGTATAATGTGATAAGAAATGTGTTGTAGAAATAAAATATGTCTTTAAAATTAAGATGTTTTTCTTTTATTTGATCTCACATCAATTGTAACGCTACATTTTAATAAACAAATAAATTTTTAAAACACTTGCAAAGTTATTAGCTCTGTGCTATAGTAAGTGATAATTAAATAATAGTCGATGTTTAGAGAGGTTGCGGTTTTTAAGAGTAGGTTAACGAAAGGGAAAATCGCCGAAGGAGAAATCCTGGGGATGCAGAGAATATCTGTATAACTGTCACATTAGAAATGCCCATTTCTTTTGTAGTGTGCTCTATTCATTGAGGGCAAAAGAGAATTTAAACTATGAGTCTTTTGCTCATAGTTTTTTTGTTTTAAGGAGAGTTTTATGAAATTATTTGGAAATTTAAAAGTGATAGATAATGAGATACATTTGGGAAAGTATTCCATGAGTTATTTGAAAGAAAAATATGGAACACCTCTTTATATTGCAGATGAAGATTTTTTTAGGGAAAATATTAGAAAGTTTAAAAATAGTTTTAAATCTAAAAAATTCAATACAAATATTTTATATGCCTCCAAGGCTCTTTTAAATAAATATATTGCCAATGTTGTTTGTGAAGAGGACATTTTAATTGATGCTGTAAGTGGTGGTGAAATCTATACGATTTTAAATTCAAGAATGAGTGCAGATAAAATATATTTTCACGGCAATAATAAATTAAAAAAAGAGCTTGAATTTGCAGTTGATTCTGGTGTTGGGAAAATTGTAATAGATAATACAAGTGAGATAAATAAACTTGAAGCTATTTTAAAAGAGAAGAAAAAGAAACAAAAGGTATTAATTAGACTTAATCCTGGAATTGATGCTCATACTCATGAGTATATTACAACTTCAAAAAATGATTCTAAATTTGGCCTTTCAATTTTTTCGGATGATATATTTGATATTATTGAAAGAGTGGCTAATTCAAAATATTTTGAACTTCTCGGCTTCCATGCACATATTGGTTCACAAGTTTTTAGAGAGGAATCCTTCTTTTCTGAGGCAGAAGAGATGATAAATTTTATAAAAAAAGTTAGTGATAAGGGAATTAGAATTGAAGAACTTAATTTAGGCGGTGGCTTTGGCGTTTATTATACATCTGAAGATTCTCCCTTTGAACTTGAAGGATTTTTAAAGAGGTATATTAAAAAAATTGAAGAGCTTTTAGAAGAGAATAATTTAAAGCTAAAGACTCTTACAATAGAACCGGGCAGAAGTTTAATATCAAATGCAGGGCACACACTCTATACTGCGGAAATTATTAAAAAAACCTATGGTGGTAAGAATTTTATATTTATAGATGGTTCAATGAACGACAATATAAGACCGGCACTTTATGGAGCAAAGTATGAAGCTTCTATTGCAAATAAATTTAATGATAATTTAGAAGAAGTATATACTATTGCAGGTAAATGTTGTGAAAGTGGAGATATTATTATAAGGGATATAATGCTTCCAAAGGTGGAAGAGGAAGACCTTATTTTAGTTTCATCTACTGGAGCATATAATTATTCAATGTCTAGCAATTACAATAGGATTGAAAGGCCAGCTATGATTTTTGTATCAGACGAGATAAAGGTTGCGGTTAAAAGAGAAACATATGAAGATTTAATGAGAAATGATTTGTAATAGGTGAATTATGAAAAATGTTGTTATGAAATTTGGAGGAAGTTCCGTTGCAAGTATAGAAAAGATTATGAGTGTTGCAAGGATCTTAGTTAAGAGAAAAAGAGATTTAAATAATGTGGTCTGTGTAGTTTCTGCAATGGGAGATACTACGGATATTTTAATAAAAAAAGCTCAAGAGATAAATAAAAAGCCTCAAAAAAGGGAACTAGACGTTTTGATGTCCACAGGAGAGCTTGTATCATCATCACTTCTTGCTATGGCAGTTGAATCTTTGGGAGAGAAGGCAATATCTTTAAGTGGAGCACAAGCGGGATTTAAAACTTATGGTAGGTATGGTTTTAGCAAGATTTTAGATGTAGATACAAAATATATTGAAGAAAAGCTTATAGATAATTACATTGTAATTGTGGCGGGCTTTCAAGGAGTTAATGGGATAGGAGATACTACAACGCTTGGTCGTGGTGGATCTGATACATCTGCTGTCGCTCTCGCAGCTAAGCTTGGATGTGATTGTGAAATTTACACAGATGTTGAAGGGATTTATACAGTAGATCCTCGATTTTATAAAAAGGCAAAAAAACTTTCTAGCATAAGTTATGAAGAAACTATGGAGATGGCACATCTTGGTGCAAAGGTAATAGACCCAAGAGCTGTGGAACTAGCACAAAAATATGAAGTAAAACTTTATATTGCACTAAATACTTGTAATGTCTTGGGAACTGTAATTGATAAGGAGGAAAATGTGGAAAAAAGTATTATAAGAGGAGTTTCATCAATTGATAATATTTTGCTTGTAAATAAAAAATTAGAAAATCAAAGCATTGCAGATTTATTTTCTGAACTTGCAAAAAATGGAGTTAACATTGATGTTATAAATCAAAATATTATTGAAGATGAAGTTTATGTTTCCTTTACATCAGTAATAGAGGAGAAGGATACAATTAATTCAATTGGAGATGGATTTAATTTTATAGAAAATGTATCAAAGGTTTCAGTGATTGGAAATGCAATGAGAACTGAACCGGGAGTTGCTGCAAGGATATTCGATGTACTTAATGCAAATAATATTAAATTTTATCAAGTTTCCACATCGGAAATTTCCGTATCGATAATTGTAGATACAGTTATTAAAGAAAAAGTTATGAAATTGTTTATTAGAGAATTTGATTTATAAGGAGAGATATTATGACTTTATTTACTGGTAGCGGTGTTGCCATAGTAACACCATTTAAAGAAAATTTTGACGTAGATTATGCTAAGTTGCAACAACTATTGGATTTTCATTTGCAAAAGGGAACAGATGCAATAATAATAGTGGGAACAACTGGAGAAGCTTCTACTATGACAAATGAAGAACAAGCAGAAACTGTAAAATTTACAGCAGATTATATTAATGGTAGACTCCCAGTTATTGCAGGTGCAGGTTCAAATGATACAAGACATGGTGTAGAGCTTTCAAAAATGTGTGAAGATGCTGGCGCAGATGGACTTTTGCAAGTAACTCCATATTATAATAAGACTTCACAGAGAGGCTTGATTGAACATTTTAAAAGAATTGCAGAAAGTGTAAATGTCCCAATGCTTTTATACAATGTGCCGGGAAGAACGGGAATGGGCATTGATCCAAAGACTCTTCTTGAGCTTTCAAAGATAGATAATATAATTGGAATGAAAGATGCAACAGGTGATTTATCTTATGCGGCAAAGGTAAGAAATCTTGTAGGCTATGATTTTGACATCTATTCAGGAAATGACGATGTTACAATTCCACTTATGAGCCTTGGGGCAAAGGGAGTAATTTCTGTTATAGCAAATATATTTCCTCAAAAAATTCACAATATGACTAAATTGTTTTTAGATGGAGAGATAGAAAAAGCAGCTAAACTTCAAACGGATTTAAAAGAATTAAATGATGCACTTTTTGTAGAACCAAACCCAATTCCTGTAAAGGCAGCTATGAATTTATTGGGCTATGAAGTAGGAGGACTTAGACTTCCACTTTTTGAGGCAAGTGAAGATACAAAAGATAATTTAAAGAAAGTATTAGGTGTAAAATGAAAATATTTATAGTCGGGATAACAGGTGCAATGGGCAGGACTTTCTTTAATTTAGATGGAGATTTTGAAATAGTAGGTGGATTTGCAGAGAAAGAAGATAGAGAGAAAAATATTTATAATAACTTTAAAGATGTAGATGTAGATTTTGATGTAATAATAGATTTTTCAAATAAAAGTATAGTAGATGATACAATAAGATTTGCGTTAGAAAAGAAAAAGCCACTTGTAGAGGCAACTACTGGTCTTAGCGAAAGGACTATGGATAATTTAAAAAAAGCTTCGGAAGAAGTACCTGTAATTTATTCGAGAAATTATTCTCTAGGCATAAATGTAATGGAGAAAATTGTAAGGGAGCTTACAAAAATGCTAGATGGTTTTGACATAGAAATAATAGAAGCTCATCATAACAAAAAGAAAGATGCACCAAGTGGCACGGCATTAATGCTCTTGGATGCAGTTAAAAAAGAAAGATGTGTATCTGAAATTTATGATAGGACAAAGCTTCACAAAATGCGCGATAAAAATGAAGTTGGCATTTCAAGTGTAAGGGCAGGTACAATAAATGGAGATCATACAGTTATATTTGCAGGAGATAGTGAGATACTTCAGATCAAACACAGTGCCGGGTCAAAAAATATTTTTGCCAATGGTGCAATAAAAGCAGCCAAATTTTTACTTGGAAAGGAAAAAGGTCTTTATAATTTTAAAGACATATTGGAGTAAATACTCTATAAGAATTTAATTAATAAAACAAGAAAGAGGAAAAAGATGAAAATTGGAATAGTAGGATATGGAAATTTAGGAAGGTCGCTTAGAGGTCTTATAGAAAGAGACGAAAATCTAAATTTAGTGAAGATATTCACAAGAAGGGACAACAATTCCTTTAATGATGATAAAATGGAAAGCATAAAAAATTTACTGGAGTACAAAGATAAAATAGATGTGCTATTTTTAAGTCTAGGTTCAGCAACAGACATACCAGAGATGGCACCAGAAATTATAAAAAATTTCAACACAGTAGATGCTTATGATAACCATGCACATATTCCGCAATATTTTGAAAAAATGGATGATATTGCAAGGAAAAATGATAAGGTAGCCTTTGTATCAACTGGTTGGGATCCAGGTTTATTTTCTTTGAATCGCCTAATAGCAGAGTCAATTTTGACAAAGGGTCATACAAATACTTTTTGGGGAAGAGGAGTAAGCCAAGGGCATAGCGATGCAGTTAGAAGGATTAAAGGTGTTAAGAGAGCAGTTCAATATACAATTCCAAAAGAAGAAATAATAGAAAACATTAAAGAAAACTCAAAGGACTACAAAAGTTTTGAAACACACAATAGACTTTGCTATGTAGTATGCGAAAAAAAGGATGAAGATAGAATAAGAAACGAAATAGTAAATATGGAAGATTACTTCAAGCCTTATGAAACAGAAGTAAAATTTATTTCAGAAGAAGAGTTTGAAAGAGAGCACACAAATATGCCCCATGGAGGCCATGTAATAAGAGTTGGAGAAACGCTAGAAAACAATCGTGAAATGTATAAATTTACATTAGAACTGGATTCCAACCCAGACTTTACAGCATCAGTAATGATAGCAGCATCAAGAGCAGTTTTAAAATATGTAGAAAATAAAAACTATGGAGCTCACACAGTGCTAGACACTCCGCCAGCATATTACAATGTGCTATCTCACGAAGAATTAATTAAAAATTATCTATAATAAATAGGCATAATGTATTTTTTGCAGGTGATTATCTAAAAATGGTGTGAAAGAAAAAGAGACTGTGAAATAGTTTGTGTATGAAAAGTCCTCCTGATAAGATGATAATTAGGAGGACTTTAATATGCCAAGAAAAGAGAACTTTATGTCAAATTTTGGGGTTCTTTTTATTAGGAATCAATAAGTACACAAATAATTCTAAATTATAAATAAAAATTATATGTTTTTTGGACATAGCAGGCTCTAGTTTTCAAAAAAATTTAGCTATCATTTTCAGAATTTACTTTAACAAGTTTTCAATTTTCTCTATTTATAGGTATTATTCATAAATCACAGACCTAATTAATGCTATATTAATTGACAACTTTACTAAATAATTGTATAATCGAAAAAAATTACTTTTAATTTTTCCTGTTTTTTGTACTAAACAAGAAATTTAATTTAATTTTACCTAATTATTATACTAATTAAAAAGGAGAAAAAGATGAAAGTTGTAAAATTCGGTGGAAGCTCACTAGCTGATGCTATTCAACTGAGAAAAGTTAAGGCGATAATAGAAGATGACCTTGAGAGAAATTATGTTGTTGTGTCTGCACCAGGTAAGGGTGTAAAAAATAATCACAAAGTTACTGACCTACTCGCAATGTGTCACGAGTTAAGTGTACATGATTTGAATTTTAACGAAGTTTACAAGATCATTGAAAATGTTTTTAAAAATATTGTCGATGATCTTGTTTTAGATATTGATATTGATAAAATTTTAGATGATGTTAAAAGGGAAATTGCAAGGGGTGCTAGTTACGATTTTGTAATTAGTCGTGGAGAGTTTATTAGCGCCCAAGTCCTTGCTAATTACATTGGCTATGATTTTGTGGATGCGAAGGATTTAATTGTATTTAACGAAGGTGTTCTAGACCTTGTCAAATCTTGTGAAAACATAAAAAACATTTTGACAAAACACGATAGAGCTGTTGTGCCAGGTTTTTATGGTTTAGATGAATTTGGCAAGGTTCATACTTTTTCTAGAGGTGGATCTGATGTTACTGGTTCAGTTATTGCTTCTGCCTTAGATGCTGAAATGTATGAAAACTTTACTGATGTAAGTGGATTTTTAGTTGCAGACCCCAAAATAGTAAAGGACTCTTGTCCTATTGGAACTATTACCTATAAAGAACTTCGTGAACTTTCCTACATGGGTGCAAAAGTTCTACACGAAGAGGCAATCTTTCCCCTTAGAGACAAAAACATCCCTATAAATATTAAAAATACTAATGCTCCTCACGAAAAGGGAACACTTATCGTTTCTAAATGCGATTATAAAAACAAGAATATTGTAACGGGTATTTCTGGGAAAAAGGGTTTTACTGTTATAAACCTTGAAAAAGTTAATATGAATACTGAAAAAGATTTCTTTAGAAAGCTCACTACTGTTTTTGAAAGCAACGACATATCCATTGAACATATGCCTTCAAGCATTGATTCTGTTTCTGTCATTGTCTCAGATTCTTACATTACTCCAAAAATAAATAAGGTACTTGAAGAGCTAAAAATTTACTTAAATGTAGATAATATTAGTTGGGAAAGAGATATTTCACTTATTGCGGTAGTTGGTCGTGGCATGATAAATGAAAAAGGCGTGTCATCAAGGATTTTTACAGCTCTTGCTAATAAGGGCGTCAATATAAAAATGATAAGCCAAGGTTCTAGCGAAATTAATATTATTATTGGCGTTGAAACTGAAGATTTTGAAAAAGCCATTGAAGGAATTTACACAGAATTTTATAAGGAGGAAAAAAATGAAGGTTAATGTAGCAGTTGTTGGGGCAACTGGTTTAGTTGGAAGCATGATGTTAAAGGTTTTGAGCGAGGAAAATTTTCCAATTGACAATTTGTATTTGTTTAGCTCAAAAAAATCTGCAGGAAAAATCATAAATTATTGTGGAAAGGATTATACTGTTGAAGAATTAAGAGAAGATTCCTTCGAGGGAAGAGAGATAAAAATCGCACTATTTTCTGCTGGAGGATCTGTAAGCGAAAAGTTTGCTCCAATAGCTGCAAAGGCTGGCGCAGTAGTTGTTGACAATAGCTCTGCTTTTAGAATGGATATTGATGTTCCACTAGTTGTTCCAGAAATCAACCCTGAGGATATTAAAAAGAACAAGGGAATTATTGCAAATCCAAATTGTTCTACAATTCAGTCAGTCTTACCTCTAAAACCAATTCACGACAAATATAAAATTAAAAGAGTTATTTATTCGACTTATCAATCTGTTTCTGGATCTGGAATCAAAGGAATTTCAGATCTTGAAAAGGGAACTAATCTTGCATACAAATATCCAATTAAAAATAATTGTATTCCACAAATTGATGTATTTTTAGACAATGGATACACAAAGGAAGAGATGAAGATGATAAATGAAACTAAAAAGATCCTTCACGATGATTCCCTCCTTGTTACAGCTACAACTGTGCGTGTGCCTGTTAGAAACTCCCATAGCATTTCTATAAATGTTGAAGTGGAAAAATCCTTTGAAATTGAAGATGTTAAAAAAATTATAGCAGAATATCCGGGTATAATTTTAGAGGATGATCCTGAAAAGGAGGTTTATCCAATGCCACTTATGTCTGCCGACAAAAATGAAGTCTTTGTTGGGAGAATTAGACGTGACTTCACAGTGGAAAATGGAATAAATTTATGGTCCTGTGCAGACAATATTAGAAAGGGTGCGGCGACAAATGCCGTGCAAATAGCAAAGAAACTCTTGGAGGTTTAATTTGAAAATTGCAATAATGGGCTTTGGCACTGTTGGAACAGGTGTCGAGGAAATTTTGTACAAAAAAAGAAATTCCCTTTTAAAAAGAGGTTTTGACATAAATATAGATAAAATTTTAATAAAAAATATAAATAAAAAAAGAAATCCACTAAATAAAAAGCTAACCTTCACAGATGATTTTGACGAAATTTTAAATTCTGATGTGGATACAGTTATAGATGTAACTTCAAGTCTTGAAGAAACTTACGAAAGAATTGTAAAGTTAATGAGTGCTGGAAAAAATATTGTAACTGCAAATAAAGCTGTGGTTTCAAAATATTTTGAAGAATTAAATGAACTTTCAATCAAAAAAAATGTCTTTTTCTCCTACGAGGCATCTGTTGCTGGTGCAATTCCAACAATTCATCCAATTATGGAAGAAGTTTTTATTAACGACATCTTTGAAATTTCAGGAATTTTAAATGGAACTTCAAATTATATTTTATCAAAAATGGAAATTGAGGGTTTAACTTATGATGAGGTTTTGAAAGAAGCACAGGAGCTTGGATATGCAGAAGCCGATCCTACAGCAGATGTCTATGGTTTTGACACAATGCGAAAAATTAGAATACTTTCATCAATAGTTTATAATTCAAAAATTAATGAAGATGATATTTTTACTTTTGGAATCGCAAATATAAAAATATCTGATTTTGATTTTGCAAAGGCACTTGGCTATTCAATAAGACTTCTTGGAAAATCAAAATTAAAGGAGGGCAAGATAAATATTTCTGTAATTCCTACATTTGTAAAAGATGACTTTTTTGCAAAAAGCTTTGAATCTACAAATGCAATAGAAATTCTAGGTGAAAATTTTAAAAAGTATGAATTAAAGGGTCCTGGAGCAGGAAAACTTGAAACTGCAGATGCGATAATACGTGATCTTTTGAGGATTCTTGCAAAAAGAGAAATTAAAACTTTCTATGATTCTGCAAATAATTATGTAGTGGAAAATAATTTAGAAAAAAATTATTATGTGAGATGTGAAAAACTCTCTAAGGAACTTAAAAGTCTAATTTCGTCAGAAAAAATAATTGGAGAAGAACATCACATAATTGCTAAGAAAGTAAACCTCAATAAATTAATAGATGTAATTGATGATTTTGACAAAATCTTTATTGCAGAAATAGAGGAGGAAATATGAAGTTTTTATCAACTAGAAATTCTAAATTAAGAATCTCAGCAAGAGAAGCAATTGTAAAGGGTATTTCAGATGACGGCGGACTTTTTGTGCCTGAATCTTTCCCAAAATTTAACATAATGGAAAATTTAAATCTTAAATATACTGATCTTGCACACAAAATCTTATCTTTATACTTAACAGATTTTGACAGTAATAAACTTCTTGAAATTATAGAAAGATCCTACGCAAGTTTTGAAGGTGAAATTGCAAAAGTATCCTATAAAAAAGATTTTTATTTAGAACTTTATCACGGAAAAACTTCCGCCTTCAAGGACTTTGCTCTATGTCTTTTGCCAAATCTCTTGACCTACGCAAAAGAATCCCTTGGCATAAAGGAAAAAACTCTAATTCTTACTGCAACTTCAGGAGACACTGGAAAGGCGGCCCTTGAGGGATTTTACAACACTAAAAATATAGACATACTAGTATTATATCCAACGGAGGGAGTCTCTGCCATTCAAAAAAAACAAATGGATTCAACAGATTCGCTGAACTCAAAGGTAATTTCCATTGATGGAAATTTTGACGACGCACAATCTGCCGTTAAAAAAATTTTTAACGACAATAAAATAAAAAATAAATTGTCAGAAAAAAACATATATCTTTCCTCTGCCAACTCAATAAATATTGGAAGACTTCTGCCACAAATTGTATATTATTTTTACGCCTATGCAGATCTCGTAAATTCAAAAAAAATATCTGGTGGCGACAAAATTTCTTTTTGCGTTCCCACAGGTAATTTTGGCGACATTTTGGCGGGATATTATGCAAGGGAAATGGGACTTCCCATAGAAAAACTAATAATTGCATCAAATTCCAACAATGTTCTTACAGAATTTTTTATGTCTGGACTTTATGATGCAAGTAAAAAATTGAAAAAAACTATCTCACCATCAATGGATATATTAGTTTCAAGTAACCTAGAAAGATTACTATATCACAAATCATCAGATTCAGTTGTAAGGGAAAAAATGAAAGAATTAGCCGCATCTCGCATTTTCACATTCGAAAATGAATTTCCAGAATTTTTATGTGGCTATGCAGATGAAGAAGAAACAAAAAATGCTATTGCAAAAACTTTTTACGAGGAAAATTATTTAATCGATCCTCACACAGCTGTGGCAAAACATATAGTTGATGAGCTTGGGCTAAAAAACACAGTAATACTTTCCACTGCAAGTCCTTACAAATTTTCAACAGCAGTCTTATCTTCCCTTGGCGAAAAAGTTTCACAAGATGAATTTGAAAACATTGACTATCTTTATAAAATTTCAGGTGTAAAAATTCCAAGAGAAATAAAAAAATTAAAGTCAAAAAAAATAATTCACAACAATAAAATAAATAAAGATGAAATAGAAGATGAAGTATTAAAATTTGCAAATCGCGGCATGAGAATTGCTGTTCCAGCAACATCTGCGAATATAGGACCAGGTTTTGATTCTCTCGGGCTTGCATTAAAACTATACAATACTTCTGAATTTAAAAAGAGTAAGGATTTAAAAAGCTTTAATGAAAATGTAAAAGATAATTTGACATATAAAGCTTATGCACATACTTTTGAAATCTACGGAGAGAAAATTGTTCCCATTGATTTCAAACTAAATTCAGATATACCAATGTCACGTGGGCTTGGCTCCTCTGCAACTTGCGTAGTTATTGGGATTATGGCAGCATTTTCTGTCATGAATAAAAAATTCGACAAAAAAGAAATCTTAAAAATTGCAACAAAAATAGAGGAACATCCCGACAATGTTTCCCCTGCAATTTTTGGCGGAATAACTGCATCAATATTAGAAGATGAAGAAGTATATGTTGAAAAATTTAAAGTTTCAGATAAAATAAAATTTTTGGCATTAATTCCAGATTTTAAACTTAGCACAGAAAGGGCACGAGAAGTACTACCAAAAAGCTACAACAAAAAAGATGTAGTATTTAACATCTCTCATCTATCATTATTAATTTTGTCATTGATTTCTGGAGATGAAAATAACTTGAAAGCTGCCCTTCAAGATAAAATTCACGAGCCTTATAGATTTAAATTCATTCCCGAAATAAATGAAATTGAAAAAATAATTGGCGAAAGTTCAGCAATTGCTCACTACCTAAGTGGTTCTGGTTCAACAATTATGATTTTATTAAAGGAGAATGACAAAGAATCTGAAGAATTTATTAGAGAAAAGTTAAAAAAATTAAGTGGCGAATATAAATTAATTCCACTTGAAATTGACGACAAAGGGGTCTTTATTATTTGATGAAAATCTTGCAAGGGAACACAAATCAAAATTTAAAATTTTAAAAAAGATCTCATTTTAAACTGAACCATAAAGTTGGGCCAAATACCAGAGAGAATTTATATTTTCTCTGGTATTTTTTGTTAGGCTGCATTTTTTCTTTATATAAGACAAAAATCGTGCTATCATAAAATTAACATTAACAAAAAGGAGCAATCATGAAAAATTTTAAGGTAAAAGATTTAGTTATTACATCACTTTTTATTGCACTTGTCTATGTATTTACATGGATAGTAAAAATTCAGTTGCCCTTTGCACAAAATGGAGGACTTATTCACCTCGGCAATGTTCCCTTCTTTTTAGCTGCAATATTTTTTGACAAAAGAATTGGAATGACAGCAGGTGCACTTGGAATGGGACTTTTTGACTTGACAAGCGGCTGGGTAATGTGGTCTCCAATGACAGTTATATCAGCATTAATCATGGGTTACATACTAAATGAATTTAATTACAAAGACTTAAAATTAAAAAATTTATTAATTTCCTTTGTGTTTGCTACTATAGTAAAAGTTTTAGTTTACTATGTAGGAGAAATATTTATTCTTTCATCTTTTGTGACTCCACTTGCATCAATACCTGGAAACATTATTCAAATTGCAGTTTCATCAGTGATTGTGCTTGTACTTTTAAAGCCAATGGAAAGAGTTTTTAAAAATATTTAAAGATTAAAGGAACTGCTATAAATACTAAAATAAAAAGGTGATGTTGCAAAATAGATAATTTTATTTTAAAACATCACCACTTAATTTAGATTTTATAGAACTCTATAAAATCTATTGAGAAGTAAAAAAATCAGCTCACATCCTATCAGGAGGAGCTGACGCACAAAGCTTAACCATAAAGAGGGGATAAACCAAATGTATTATTATTAAAACTTTATTCTCAAATATTAAGTTTGATTATGGCTTATTCCTTCGTAAATAATGGATCCATTTTCACATAAACATCCGCCACTACCGTCAACTCTTTTTGTTGATGCACTGTAAAAAATATTGTCTTTGTACATAACGCTATTTAACATAGAGCTCATCATATTTTTCACAGCAATAGGCTTAATAACATGACCTCTTTCTTTTAATCTTTCAATTGTATCTTTAGATATACCATATTCTAATTCTAGCCCTTGCTCTTTAGTTAAACAAGCTATAAAGGGAAAGCTAACAAGTTGTTCAGGATTCATATCATATTCGATAGCATTAACAATTCCTTGAAGTATTCCTGTAATGATTCTTGGACCTCCTGCAGCGCCAATAATTAAGTAAGGTTTTTTATCTTTAAATACTATTACTGGCGACATACTTGAAATCGGCGTTTTAAATGGTTCTATAGCATTAGCCTCTCCATATTCAAGCCCTTGACTTGTCTTTTCACCAATATCTGCAGAGAAATCACTCATGTTATTATTTAATGTGAATCCATAGTCCTTTACAACTATTCCACTTCCATACCAATCTCTTATTGTTTGTGTTTGTGAAACACAATTCCCATACTGATCTATTACAGAAAAATGTGATGTATTGCCTGGATAATCTTCAATGTAATTATTACCTAAGTTTTTTGAAAAATCTTGTGAATAATCTGTAATTATTTTTGCTAATTTTTTTGCATATTCTGGATTTATTAATTTTTGAACATCAGTCTTAAAAAAATCTGGATCTGCCATAAGCGTTGATCTATCTGCAAAACCTAATTTCATAGTTTCAGAAATAATGTGAATACTTTCACTTGAGTTATGACCCATAGATTTTAAGTCAAAATTATTTAAAATATTTAGCATTTCAACTATAGTACTTCCACTTGAAGGTAATCCAAAAGTTTTTATAGAATATCCTTTATAATCAGTCTCAACAACATCTCTTAATTTTATATTATAATTAGATAAGTCTTCTTTTGTAAAACATCCTTCTCTAGCGTTTATTGATTCTACAATTTTTTCAGCAACATCTCCTTTGTAGAATTCATCAAATCCCTTCTCAGAAAGTATTTTTAGAAGCTTAGCAATTCTCTTATTCTGTTGGACTTCTCCAAATTCATAGCCATTGTTATAGCCTTTTAAAAATAAACTCCTAAATTCCTTAGATAACTCAATTTTTCTTTTGACCGATTCATCTTTAACTGTAATTGATTGCGTAAAGCTAGTCTTAAAACCAAATTCAGCATACTCATAAGCAGGCTTAATCAATTCTTTTATATCTAAAGTGGCAAAATTATTATAAATGTAACTAAGTAGCTTTATTAAACTTGGTACAGTAACTGATTTTCCACTATTATCTTTCCATTCGTTATATACTGCATTATTTTTTATAAACATATCTTTTGTTGCTTTTTGTGGAGCTATTCCTCTAGCATCTATAGCATATAATTTATCTTCGTTCTTTGAATATATAAGACTAAATCCACCTCCTCCAATTCCTGAATGATGTGGTTCAACAACTGATAATACTAAACTAATTGCTATTGCTGCATCAAATGCATTTCCACCTTTTTTTAATATCTCAAGTCCTGTTTTTGTAGCGTAATAATTATTTGAACTAATTGCTCCTTTATTACCTTTAGAGAAAGGTCTATCCCAATTTTTAGGCCATTCATAACTTTTTTTATTCATCTAATAATTCTCCCTTTTCTTTATATGTCATCTTAGAAACAATAAACCCAACTAGATATGTTGTTAAGAAAACAGGATATATTGCCTCTAGTTTATCTGTAAGTCCAAGTAACATCCAAGATATACCAATGATTATTCCCATCAACATACTCCAAAATGCACCTTGTTTCGTTGCTTTATTCCATATTAATCCGACTATTATTGAAAAACTTACAGGTGCGGCCGCAACATGCTGTAAAGTCAAAAATAAATTTGTCAAAGATTCACTTGGAATTAAAGATGCTGGAATTAAAGTTAAATATGCAAAGATAAAAGTTACTAGTTTTGAAGTTTTTAAAATCTTTTCATCTGTAGCATTCGGGTTTATATCAGTCTTATAAATATTTGTAATAATTGTTCCTGTGGCAAGCATCATTGTTGCCATTGTAGCAGAAATTATTAATGTAGTAAAAGCAAAAATTATTCCTGCAAATAATGGCGAACTAAATAAATCAATAGAATACGCAAATGCAGTAGAACCATCTCCAAGGTTTGTGCCAGATGCTTTTGCCATCATTCCACATAACGCTGTGAAGAAACATATAGGTGCTGCAATTAAGTATCCTAATATAGAACCTTTTTGAGCTGATTCGGGATCTTTTGCTGCTAATAATGGTTGCAATACAGATTGCATTACAGCAGTAGAGATGCATCCGCCAAAAATCCAAGCTATTATCCTTTGTATAGGCATATTGGTCATACTACTGTATTCATTTGGTAATTTAGCTAATAAACCACTGTAACCATCAAACTTTTTTAAATTTAGAAATACAAAAATTATTAATAATATGTAAATTCCAATACAAACTATTCTACCAACAGTTTCTGCACCCTTCATACCAGAAAAGCTAGTGTATAGTACAGCCAAAGTTAACCCTATTAACATTGCCACTGTTAAACTTACATTAGGTAATACTATAGATATTATACTTGATACAGTTTTTAACTGAATTGGAATATAGAAAAAGCCATATACAATCCAAGCAATTGAATATAGTTTAGCTGTTTTTTTGTCGAACCTATTTTGCAAATAAGATGGAACAGATTCTCCTGGCATCTTGGTTCTTATAGTTTTTGCCAGAAAAGCTAATGCAATAAAATAAAAAGAACCTGCAACTGAATACCAAGCTCCTGATATTCCAAGGTTATATCCATTTTGTGCGGCTCCAACTATTGCCATTCCACCGATTTGCCAAGCAGCAAAAATACAACCAATAGAAATAGCTCCCATTGATTTATCTGCCCCTGTCCACTGATTAGATGATTTTATTGATTTACCTGAATAAATGCCTAATCCAACAACAATAAAAAATGTTATTAACCATGTTAAAATTACCATAAAATACCTCCTATAATTAGTAATATATTGCGCAATATATTACTAATTATAGGAGGTATTTTTATTCTTGTCAACAATTTGTCGCAAAAAATTCCCTATTTTAAAAATAGAGAATTTTTAAATTGTACGCTTAAACATGAAAAAATCACCAGCTATGCTGGTGGTAGGAATAATAGCTTTAGCTTCAAGCAAAAAACCTCCCATGATATAATGATTAATTTACAGGCAGTAGCATAATCAAAATCAGGGAGGTATCCAAATGGATAAAAATAGTTTATCACATACAACTTGGAATTGTAAGTATCATATAGTATTTGCACCGAAGTATAGAAGACAAATAATATATGGAAGATTAAAACAAGACATAGGAAAAATATTAAGAGATTTATGCGAGAGAAAAGGAATAAATATAATAGAAGCAGAATGTTGTCCAGACCACATTCATATGCTTTTGGAAATCCCACCAAAATACAGTATTTCACAAATAATGGGCTATTTAAAAGGAAAAAGCAGTTTAATAATATTTGATAGACATGCGAATTTAAAATATAAGTATGGAAATAGACATTTTTGGTGTAGAGGATATTATGTAGACACAGCGGGAAAAAATGCAAAGAAAATACAAGAATATATAAAGAATCAATTGAAAGAAGATTATATGTCAAATCAAATAAGTATGAAAGAATTTATAGACCCGTTTACGGGTGAGCAAGTGAACAAAAGCAGAAACTAAAGTGCTTTAGCACTAGCTGTGAAAAAGGTGCACGAGAAAGAAAATTCAAAGCATGAAATGCTGCCGGTAACAGCCCCTTATAGGGGCATAACAAACCACCGGCTTAGCCGGTGGTTATGATTTATTAAATTTTCAAATTATACAATATACTTTTCTCCCAAATATCTTTCAATGTTCTATTATAGGATTTTATTAAATGAGACTTCATACTTTTATTTGCGTTTTTACAATCTCTATTAAATATAGCTTCTGCTATTGTTTTGTGTTCTTCAAAAACTTTTTTTCCATCAATTAGATTATTATATACATTTTTATTCTCAAATCGTAAATAATTATCTAGAATCAAACAAGTTTGTTTGTAAAAAATTTCATTTTTTGTTCCCTTTGCAATTGATTTATGAAAAGCATGATCGATAACATATAAAGAAATACTGTCTTTTAGATGCAAAGAACTTTCAAGATCATCTAGACATTTTTTTATCTCAATCATACCCGATTTATCCAAAACAGTTGCAGCAAAATATGCGTTATTCGTTTCTAATAACAACCTAGTCTCCAAGATATCTTTAGCTTTACCATCGTTTACTGGTACTATTTGTACTCCTTTTCCTCTAAGTATCTTTACAAATCCTTCATTCTGCAGTTGTAATAAGGCTTCTCTTACAGGAGTTTTACTAATTTCAATTTCGTTACATATATCATCTTGAGAATATATTCCTTCAACTCTAAACTTATTAAACATAATAGCATCTTTTATTAATAAATAAGCTTTTTCTTTATATGTTTGCTTATCTATATTTTCAGAATCCATTAAATATTTATTAATAGTACCACCTCATATTAAAAGTCATTAAAATTAAATATTAAAAATTATGTTTATATTTAAAATGACCCAAGCATACTTAGGTCACTTAATTTATATTATTCAAATTTTCCGTGACAGTTCTTATACTTTTTTCCGCTTCCACATGGACATGGATCATTTCTTCCAATCTTTTTTTCTTTTCTTACATAAGGTTTTTGTTTTCCGTCATCTGGATTTACAGTTTCAACTTCTTTTGCAACTCTAACTCTTTGTACTCTTTCAGGATTTATTACATGATAAAGCATTTTAACTGTGTCTTCTTTGATTGATTCGTTCATTTCTTCAAACATGTCAAAGCCTTCTTCTGCGTAAGCTCTAACTGGGTCAGTTTGTCCAACTGCACGAAGTCCAATTCCCTTTCTTAATTGATCCATTGCGTCGATGTGATCCATCCACTTTTGGTCAACATTTTGAAGTAGGGCAACTCTTTCGATTTCTCTAAACTTTTCGTCACCAAAGTCTTCTTCTTTTTCTTTGTATTTTACATCGGCAAGTTCTTCAATGTATTCTTTTAAAGATTCTGCTGTTGGATTTTCAAGTCCCTTTAAGAAATTTTCATCAAAACCAAAAATATTTATTCCAAAATTTCTAATTGATTCGAAGTCTAAGTATCTCTTGTTATTGTCATCAATCTTGTTGTAAAAGTCGATAGTCTTGTCGATTACATCATTTCTCATTGCGATGATGTCATCTTTTAAGTTTTCACCTTCAAGTACTCTTCTTCTTTCGCTGTAGATTACTTCCCTTTGTTTATTCATAACGTCGTCGTATTTTAAGACATTTTTACGGATACTAAAGTTATTTCCTTCTACTTTTCTTTGTGCTGATTCAATAAGCCTTGTTAAAATTTTTGCTTCAACGGGTTCATCTTCTGGTGAATCGATTTTAAGCATTGTTTCTTTAAATCTATCTCCGGCAAATAGTCTAATTAAATCATCATCTGCTGATATATAAAATCTTGAAGAACCAGGGTCTCCTTGACGACCTGAACGGCCACGAAGTTGGTTATCGATACGTCTTGACTCATGTCTTTCTGTACCAATTATTCTAAGTCCGCCAACTTTTTTAACTTTTTCTGCTTCTTTATCAGTTTCTTCTTTGAATTTTTTAACAAGAGCTTGATAATCTTCTCTTGCTTTTATAATTTCTGGATCATCTGTCTTGAAATATGAATCTGCATATTCAAGCATTTCTTCTTCCATGCCTTGTTTTTTAAGTTCTTTCTTTGCAAGATATTCTGGATTACCACCAAGTACAATGTCGGTACCACGACCAGCCATGTTAGTGGCAATGGTTACTTGTCCAAAACGACCAGCTTGCGCAACAATTTCAGATTCTTGTTCATGTTTTTTGGCATTCAATACATTATGCTTAATGCCTGCACGTTTCAAGTATTTTGAAAGCACTTCCGATTTGTCGATGGAAATTGTACCCACTAGCACTGGTTGTCCCTTTTCATGTGCTTCTGCTATTTCTCTAGTAACAGCTTTGAACTTTGCATCTTCATTGATGTAGATGTGATCATTTTCGTCATTTCTTATAACAGGTTTGTTTGTAGGAATTTCAACGACGTCGATATTATAGATGTCTCTAAATTCGCTTTCTTCTGTCATTGCTGTACCAGTCATACCAGAAAGCTTGTCGTACATTCTAAAATAGTTTTGGAATGTAATTGTAGCAAGAGTTTTTGATTCAGCTCGTACTTCAAGTCCTTCTTTTGCTTCGATGGCTTGGTGAAGACCTTCAGAGTATCTTCTACCATACATTAAACGACCAGTAAATTCATCAACTATAATAATTTCGCCATCTTTAATAACATAGTCAATATCTTTATGCATTGTACCTGCAGCTTTTAAAGCTTGGTTAATGTGGTGAGATAATTCCATATTAGATGCGTCTGATAAGTTTTCGATGCCAAAATATTTTTCAGCCTTTTCAATACCCTTATCAGTTAATGTTGCAGTTTTGTCTTTTTCATTTATAACATAGTCAACAGTTTCTTCTTCAAATTCTCTATTAAATCTTTCAAGATCTATTTCATCTTGGCTCTTAATCCTATGAGATAAAGTATTCACAAAATCTCTAGCTCTAACATACAAATCAACAGATTCGTCGCCTTGACCAGAAATAATAAGAGGTGTTCTAGCTTCATCAATTAAAATTGAGTCAACTTCGTCGACTATACAAAAGTGAAGTCCTCTTTGTACCATTTCTTCTTTATAGATAACCATATTATCTCTAAGATAGTCGAAACCAAATTCATTATTTGTACCATAAGTTATGTCTGAATTATAAGCAGCTTTTCTCTCATCTTGATCCATATCGTGGATAATACATCCAACAGTAAGACCTAAGAATTCATAAACTTTACCCATCCAGTCTCTATCACGGCTTGCCAAATAATCATTTACAGTTACAATATGTGTGCCTTTGCCTTCAAGAGCATTTAAGTAAGCTGGAAGTGTAGCAACAAGTGTCTTACCTTCACCTGTTTTCATTTCAGCAATTCTACCTTGGTGAAGAATAATACCACCTATTACTTGTACTCTAAAGTGTTTCATGCCAAGCACCCTCCAAGCAGCTTCTCTTACAACAGCAAAAGCTTCTGGAAGTATATCATCGGTAGTTTCACCATTTTTAATTCTATTTTTAAATTCTTCAGTTTTTTCTTTTAGCTCAGTATCTGAAAGTTTTTCCATCTCGCCTTCGAGACTCATAACTTTATTTACAAGGGGCTCGATTTTTTTTAGTTCCCTATCGCTGTAGGTACCAAAAATCTTTTCCATTAAACCCATTTTACCACTCCTTTTACCTGACGTATTATTTTATCATTAAATGGCATGATTTACAACAAAAAACAATTTTTACTTATCTCTATAAATTATATTGTTACAAATATTTAATGTCAATATAAATAGCTTAAATACTTAATTTTAATTGAATTTAGCTGTTCATTAACTATACAAATTTTAAATTTTATATTAAAATGTATTTAATAAAGAGGAGGTTAATATGATACTAGTAGTTGACTTTGGAGGCCAATACAATCAGTTAATAGCAAGAAGAATAAGAGACTTAAATATTTACTGTGAAGTTGTACCCTACAACAAGGCCCTAAAAGAATTAGAAAATAGAAAAAATGTAGAAGGGATAATATTTACTGGTGGACCTAACTCAGTATATGAAGAAAATGCACCAAAAATTGAAAAAGAAATCTTTGACAAAAATATTCCAGTACTTGGACTTTGCTATGGAATGCAAGTCATGGCATACACATTAGGTGGCAAAGTAGTAAGTGCACCAAAGGAAAGAGAATTTGGAAAAACAGAAATCACAACAGAAACATCTGAAATATTTAAAAATTTAGATAAAAAAGAAACGGTTTGGATGAGCCATGTAGATAGAGTAGAAAAATTGCCAGAAGGATTTGAAATAATTGCACATAGTAAAAACTGCCCAGTAGCAGCAATGGCAAATGTAGATAAAAATCTTTACGCATTACAATTTCACCCAGAAGTAAATCACACCATCCACGGCAAAGAAATGTTAGAAAACTTTGTAGTAAATATTTGTGGTGCAAAAAAAGACTGGACAATGGAAAACTACGCAAAAAAAGCAATAAAAGAAATAAAAGAAAAAGTTGGAGATGGAAAAGTACTACTTGCATTATCAGGTGGTGTCGACTCATCAGTAACAGCAGCACTAATATCAAAAGCAGTAGGTGAAAAATTAACTTGCATCTTCGTAGATCACGGACTAATGAGAAAAAACGAAGGTGACGAAGTAGAAGAAGCTTTTAAAGACTCAGGCATGCACTTCATAAGAATAGATGCAGAAAAAAGATTCCTAGAAAAACTTTCAGGGGTAACAGATCCAGAAAGAAAGAGAAAAATAATCGGCGAAGAATTTATAAGAGTCTTTGAAGAAGAAGGACAAAAAATAAAATCAGTAGATTACTTAGCACAGGGAACAATCTACCCCGATGTAATAGAATCAGGGTTAGGCGACTCAGCAGTAATAAAATCTCACCACAATGTAGGGGGACTACCTGATTTTGTTGATTTCAAAGAAATAATAGAACCACTTAGAATGTTATTTAAAGACGAAGTGCGCAACCTTGGACGAGAACTAGGACTACCTGATTATTTAGTAAACAGACAGCCCTTTCCTGGACCTGGACTAGCGATAAGAATAATGGGAGAGATAACAAAAGAGAAATTAGACATTTTGCGTGACGCAGACAAAATTTTTAGAGACGAATTAGAAGCTGCAAAACTAGAAGACATCAACCAATATTTCGCAGTATTAACAAGTATCAGAACAGTTGGCGTAATGGGCGACTTTAGAACTTACGACTACACGCTTGCCCTTCGTGCAGTATCGACAACGGACTTCATGACAGCAGATTTCACAAAAATCCCGTGGGAAATCCTAGAAAAAGTATCAAATAGAATAGTAAACGAAGTAGATCACATAAATAGAATAGTTTACGATATAACATCAAAACCACCAGCAACTATTGAGTGGGAATAGTAGCAAAATTTTCTAAATTGGCTTAATTACAAGCTATAAAGAGAATAAAAAGTGGCTACTGGTACTCAAATGGTACTGGAAGCTAAAAAGAATAAACTAAATAATAGTTCCAAGTGGTTTACATTTGGACAAAAAATAAGACCGTAGTTAAAAGCTGCGGTCTTTTTGCGTACACATATTTATTTTAAAAATCTTGATTTTTTAGGATATGATAACTTCCAATCTTCAAATTTCTCGTCTGTTATCTCATCGTTGTAATGCTTTTTTCTCATCTCATTCCATTCTATAAGAAAATTATTGAAGTCTACATCATTTGATAAAAGTCCAGTAATTTCTCCATCACCTGCCAACGGTCTAAACTTCATGTCTTTTTCATAATCAAAGATTATATGCATTATTTCAAAAATAGAATTAGGTTCATGATTAATTAATGCTGATATATCACAATCAAGAGCTTCAGATATTTTTTGTAATTGTTCTCTACTTGGAGATCTATTTCCAAGCTCGTAAT
>NZ_JABDSR010000011.1 GCF_012976305.1 Peptoniphilus faecalis | reverse complement strand
AGTTTTAAGGAATCTGGTGAGAATAGGACAATGGACACACCTGTAACCATGCCGAACACAGAAGTTAAGCATTAGTCCGCTGATGGTACTTGGTTGGCAACGACCTGGGAGAGTAAGTTATCGCCAGTTAAAAAGTCTATTGATGCAAGATCTTCTTTATCAATAGACTTTTTATTTTAAATACTCCTTTTAAAATTAGTAAAATATTTTGCTTTAATTATTCCACAATGAGTTATCTCATTACATATTAAAGATAGAAAGATCTTCCTTAATTGGAAGATTTTTTTATTGGTAATTTTAATATTTTTAGGGTATTTATTTACAAGGTGATTATATGTTAAATAGAATAATAAAAATTTTTTCTATTATTTTTATTATTATAGTGATTTTATTTGTTTCTATACATGTCTATTTTTCTCCAACGCCAAATTTTATGAGAAATAATTCCATTAATGGTGTTAAGATAAATATTCAGGTTTCCAATGATGATAGAAAACCCATTGTAAGGACTTTTAAAAAATCAGAATATGAAAATATGCCTGAAAATAAGATTATGAGAGTAAAAGATAAGATTGATGGAAGGATAGAGGGGGATATTACTTCTATTCATTTAAATAAGGATAGTAAAATTTATTTTACTTTTGAAAAAGATGGGAAGATTTATTATCCTGAAACTCCAAAAATTAGAATTAATGCTCATGCTTCTAGTTATAAGGACAAAAATAAAAAGCGCATTATAGAGGGAGAACTTGATAGGCTTGATGATGGGACTTATTTTTATGAAACTAAAAGGTATAGCACGCAATATGAAAAATATTTTATGGAGTATCTTATAGTGGAGATTTATTACACTATTGATGATGTGGACTATGTTTCTATCTTTGGAACTTTTCAAAACAATGCAAATGATGGTACAGATTTTTTTGATAATGAATATTTAGAAGAGCCAATTCCACCGGAAACTAAATAGAAAAAAAGGCCTCAGTAAATTCACTGAGGTTTTTATAAAAATTTAAAATTGTGTAAATTACTTTAAATCAAATAAAATTATTTTATTTGAAGCTAAGGATTTTTTTATGTCGATAATCCTTTGGTTTGAGGAGCCGCGAAATCTAAGACTCAAGTCTTTTAAGTTTTCAACAAATTTACCATCGACTAAGACATCACATTCTTTTAGTAGATTTGTTTTGTTTTCATTCTTTAATATTTCTTCGTAAGTATATCCAGAGAAGATCCAAATCCCCTTTTGGACTTCTTTTTTTATGTCTTTAACTACTTTTAAGAGATCTACTTCATTTTGAAAGGGCTCACCTCCAAGTAGGGTAAGCCCCTTTACTTCATCTAGTTTCAAATATTCAATTACTTCTCTTGTTTCTTTATCAGTCCAGATTTTTCCGTAATTAAAATCTTGATATTCTTTGTTAAAACAGTTGTAACAATTGTGAGTGCAACCTGTGACGAAAATTGTGCTCCTAATCCCAGGTCCATTTGCAACATCATACTTTCTTATTTGTGCATAATTCATTAGATGTGTAGCACCCTTGCGTTAATTTCCTTTGTGCGTCCTTCGTTCCAGAAATTTTCACCAAGGTAACCACAAGTACGTCTTACGACGCTTAGTGTGGATCTATCTGTGTTATGACATTGTGGACATTCCCAATCGCCATGTTCGTTTAGTTTTATTTCGCCATCAAAGCCACATTCAGAGCAGTAGTCAGATTTTGTGTTAAATTCTGCATATTGAATGTTGTCGTATATAAATCTTACGATAGTTTCAAGTGCTTCTAAATTGTGCCCCATGTTTGGAATTTCTACATAAGAGATACATCCACCAGTGGATTTATCTTGGAACTTTGCTTCAAAGGCGAATTTTTCAAAAGCAGAAATTTTTTCACGAACATCAACGTGGAAGGAATTGATATAGTAACCTTTATCAGTTACATTTTCTATTATGCCAAATCTTTCTTTGTCGATATTTGCAAATCTTTGTGTAAGTGATTCTGCAGGAGTTGCGTAAAGTGTAAATTTAATTCCATATTCTTCTGTCCATTTTTTAACAGCAGCGTTAAGTGCATCCATTATTCTCATAGCAAAGGCATAGCCCTTTTTGTCTGTATGACTTACACCTTTAGTTAAAATAGTTGCTTCATAAATTCCAATGTAGCCGAGGGAAACTGTGGAATAGCCATTTAATAAAAGTGGTGCAATGGACTCGTGTTTTCCCAGTCTTGCAATGGCACCATGTTGCCAATGAATTGGGGATGAATCGCTAGTAACTTTTTTTAAATGCTCATAGCGAAGTAGTCCAACTCTTTTGACAAGGTCTAGTCTTTTTTCCAAAATTTCAAAGAATTTTTCTTCGTCACCACCTGCTAAAATTCCAATTTGAGGTAAGTTTATAGAGCAAGCGCCCATGTTAAATCTGCCTTCAAATTTGTAATTGCCCTTTTCATCCTTGTATGGAGGAAGGAAAGCTCGGCAGCCCATTGGAGAAAATACATTGCCTTCGTAATTTGCACGCATTTTCTTTGCAGAGATGTAGTCAGGGTACATTCTCTTTGCAGTACATCTAATGGCGAGGGAAGTCAAATAATAATATTTTGAGTCCTTGTTAATATTATTTTCGTCGAGAACATAAATTAATTTTGGAAAAGCTGGAGTTACATATACTCCTGCATCGTTTTTTATGCCTTGAATTCTTTGCTTTAAAATTTCTTCGATTATCTTGGCAACTTCGTCAACATAGGGATCATTGTCTTCAAGCCACATGAAAAGTGTTACGAAAGGTGCTTGACCATTTGAAGTCATGAGAGTATTTATTTGATATTGAATAGTTTGAATGCCACTTTCAAGATCCTTTTTAGTCATTCTATTTGCCATTTTTTCGGCAAGTTCAATGTCGCCTAAAGTATCAAGTGCTAAATTTAAATTCTTTTCATAGGATCTTCTTAGGTATTTGCCGAGACAAGAGATATTAATACTTTGTCCGCCATATTGGTTTGATGCAATTTGTGCAATAATTTGTGTCATAACATTGCAGGCAACTTGGAAGGATTTTGGAGTTTCGATCATCTTGCCATTGACCACAGTTCCATTGTCAAGCATGTCCTTCATATTTACTAGACAGCAGTTAAAAATAGGTTGGATAAAATAATCCATGTCGTGAATGTGAATAGCACCAGATTCATGTGCTTCAACTAAATCGGCAGGGATCATTTTTCTTTTTGCAATGTCCTTTGATACTTCTCCAGCAATTAAATCTCTTTGAGTAGATGCAATAATTGCATTTTTATTTGAATTTTCATCCATTAAATCTTCGTTGGTCTCGTTTAATAGACCGAGGATATCTTCATCAGTAGTATTTTGTTCGCGTTTATATTGTTGAACAGATTTGTAAGATTCATAGGATCTTGCAGTGGCAGGATTGTCATTTTGAATTAAACGGTAATAAACTTCGCTTTCTATGTCGTAGATTGAAAGAGGAAGTTCCTTTTGGTTTGCAAGGGCTTCAATTTCCTTTGCAATTTCTAGCGCTTGATTTTCTACATATACGCCAGAACTTGAGTGCATGGCTTTTTCTATGGCGATTACGATTTTATTTCTATCAAAATCAACCTTTTTGCCATTTCTCTTAATAACTTGTGGCATTTTACTCATCCTTTCTTTTAAATATGTAATATTTTCCATAAAATTATTTTAAATAAAATTTAAAAGCAAAAGAATTTTCTTTTGCGAATACATAAATTATACAACATATTGTGTGATTTGTAAATTAAAATCTACTATATACAGTATGTATACGAAGATTATAGTTTTAGAAGATCTTGATTTTAAGATGTTTGTAGTTAATGATATAATGAAATTAATATTTATAGGAGGTTCTATGTTAAAAATATTTACAGATGTACTGGACCCCTTTTTGTGGGGATTTATTCCAATTTTGCGAAAATTTGAAAGAAAATATAAAAATTTTAGTTATAAATTTGTAATGGGCGGATTAATAGGAAATTATGAAGAGTTTTTACCACAAAATTTTAGAGAAAAAAATTCTGTGGAACTTGGAAACAAAATTTTATACGATATGTATAGGGCTACGGCGACGGTAACAAATATGCCGGGCTTTGCAAGAGTGCCTAAGCTTTTTACTGAGGAATATAAATCAAGTTATCCTTTAGATAAATATTTTTTAGCCTTTAAAGAGTTAGACGAGAAATCTTCAAAGGACTATATGAGAAAAATTTTAGAAGAGGCAATAATATTTGAGAAAAACATATATGAATTAGATGTGCAAAGAGAAATTTTAAAAGAATTTGAAGTTGATTTTGATGAATTTGTCTTTAATTATGAAAATAGTCATGAAATCTTTTTAGAAAATAGAATGGAAGCCTTTGATTACAGAATAAAGAAACTGCCGGGATTTTTGATTACAGAAAATCATAGAGTTCTACAAAATATTATGAAATTCGATAGAGTTGAAGAATTTATTTTAGAAAATCTGGAGCTTGAAGAGGTTCAAGGAAATTTAAGTGAAGAAGAAAAAATTATAGATTATATAAAATCCTATGATTTAGTTTTAAAAAATGAAATTGAAATAGTTTTTGGCAAAAATAAATTAAAAGATCTCATTGACAATGGAAAAATTAGTTTAGAAAATATAAATAATTTTGAAATATTAAAAATAAAGTGATTTCTTGGTATTGAATAAGTAGAGTTGTTTCCTCTATTAAAAGATTACTCCTATTTTGCAATTCAAAAGTAAATTTTTAGATTCATTAAGGGTAAGTTCTTGTTTTCATCTTCTAAATTTTCAAAACATAAGCCTTTCTTTTCTTAATAATATCAAAAAGCAATATAGCGTATGAAAAACCTGGGAGATAAATGCTATAATAAGGGGATGAAAAAATTATTTAATATTTTTAAAAATATAAAATTTTCGGAAGAAAAAGAAATTGAAGAAAAAATTTATGAAGATGATTTTCTAAAAATTGTAAGGACAATGTCTCTTAATCAAGTTACAGATTTTTATGATCAAGATGAGTTAGAAATAGTTTTTTTATTACAGGGAAGTGCTGAGATTGAGTACGATAATGGAAAGATTATTAAGTTAGAAAAGGGGGATAGTATTGTAATAAGACCTAACGAAATTCATCGGGTAAAGTGGCAAGAAAGAGCTTTGTGGTTGTGTATTTTCAAAAAAGTAGGGAATATATAAATTAGTTTCATAATAAGCAAAAAAGGGGAAGAACGATATTCTTCCCACTTTTTTATTAATTTATTAATTTATTATTTATTTCTTAAAAACTCGTCAATAGATTTTGCGGCGTTTTTACCTGCACCCATGGCAAGTATTACTGTTGCAGATCCAGTTACTGCATCTCCACCGGCAAAAATTTCTTCTCGAGAAGTTTGTGATTCTTCATTTACAATTATTCCGCCCCATTTTGCGATTTCTAGATTTTTTGTAGTTGAAGAAATAAGAGGATTTGGATTTGTTCCAAGTGCCATAATGACAGTTTCAAATTTTTCTTCGTATTCGCTACCTTCTATTGGGACTGGTCTCCTTCTGCCAGATGAATCAGGTTCTCCCAGTTCGTTTCTAACGCATTTAAGTGATTTAACCCAACCTTCATCGTCTCCAATAATTTCAACAGGAGCAGTTAGCATTTCAAATTTAATTCCCTCTTCCTTTGCGTGATGAACTTCTTCAGCTCTAGCAGGAAGTTCCTTTTCAGTACGCCTGTATACAATTGAAACGTCGGCTCCAAGTCTTTTTGCAACTCTTGCAGCGTCCATTGCAACATTTCCACCGCCAATTACTGCAACTTTTTCGCCAACATTTACTGGAGTGTCGTATTCTTCGTCAAAGGATCTCATTAAATTGTTTCTTGTTAAAAATTCATTTGCAGAATAAACTCCATTTAAGTTTTCTCCAGGAATATTCATAAATTTAGGAAGTCCTGCACCCGATCCAATGAATACTGCTTCGTAACCTTCTTTGATAATGTCGTCAATAGTCATAGTTCTGCCAATGACAAAATTATTTTCGATTTTTACACCGAGATTTCTAATATTTTCTACTTCATATTCAACAACTTCATCTGGAAGTCTAAATTCAGGTATTCCATAAATTAAAACTCCTCCAGATTGTTGCAAAGCTTCAAAAATTGTAACATCATAGCCCATCTTTGCAAGTTCGCCTGCACAAGTAAGTCCAGCAGGGCCTGCACCAACTATGGCAACTTTTTTATTTAATTTTTTAATGTCGCCACTGTCTTTAATTTGGTGACGTCTTGCGTAATCAGCTGTAAATCTTTCAAGTTTACCAATGGATACGGAGTCGCCTCGATTTGCAAGGACACATCTTTCTTCACATTGAGTTTCCTGTGGGCAAACTCTACCGCAAACTGCAGGTAGAGAAGTGTAAAGGGAAAGAACTTTGTAAGCTTCTTTGAAATTTCCATTGGCAATTTCTTTAATAAAGCCAGGTATGTCAATGGAAACGGGACAGCCGCCTACACATCCAGGTTTTTTGCAGTTAAGACATCTGCTTGCTTCTTCTACAGCTTCTTCTGCAGTGTAGCCAAGGCATACTTCTTTAAAGTTTTTATTTCTTTCGTCAGGTGCTTGTTCAGAAATTGGAACTCTTTTAAATCTATCTTTAGCTTTTTTTATTGTAAAGTTTTCAAAAGTTTCGCCTTCTAAATTTTCATCTTGCACAGATTTTTCTGCCAAGTGATCAGATACGGCAAGGTCCATTGTGCAATGGTGGTCGGCAATCTCCTTAGTTTTTTTGTTGTTTACATATTGTCTTTGTCTTTTCATTGCAGAATCAAAGTCAACTAAATGACCGTCAAATTCTGGTCCATCGACGCAGGCAAATTTAGTTTTGCCGCCAATGCTTACACGACAAGCTCCACACATTCCAGTTCCGTCCACCATAATTGGATTAAGAGAAACAGTAGTAGGGAGATTATATTTTTTTGTAGTTAAGCATACAAATTTCATCATAATCATAGGCCCAATGGAAACCACATGATCATATTTTTTGTTTTCATTTTCAATAAGATCTACGATTTTATCAGTTACTAAACCTTTAAAACCGTAACTGCCGTCATCTGTAGCTATGTATAAATTGTCACAGACAGATTTAAGCTCATCTTCTAAGATTACAAACTCCTTTGACTTTGCTCCAATAATAATGTCGCAGTTAAGGCCATTTTCTTTAAAAAACTTTGCTTGAGGATAAACTGGAGCAGTTCCAACACCACCGGCAACGAATAAATATTTTTTATCTTTTAAACTTTCAAGGTTCATGTCGCAAAAATCAGATGCATGACCAAGAGGTCCAACAAAATCCTTAAAGTTTTCGCCTTCTTTAAAGGATGCAATTTTTTTTGTAGATTCTCCAGAAGCTTGCACAACTATTTGAACGCTTCCCTTTTCTACATTGTAATCTGAGATTGTGAGAGGAATTCTCTCGGAATATTTGTCTGCAATTAAAATAATAAACTGACCTGGTTTTGCAGAAGCTGCAATTTTAGGTGCATAAATGTCAAATAAATAAATATTTGGCGCAAGTAATTTTTTTTTTAAAATTTTTGGCAAAATAATCACACTCCAAAATTATTATAGCATAAGGAAAAATTAAGGTAAAAGGAATTTAAAATGTTAAGATTATTTATTTAAAATCTACTTTTTTATTATAAATTGTAAAAAATATTTACTAAAGTAAAAATTTAAAGTATATTATATTTAAGGTGATTGAAATGAGAAAATTTTCAAAGGAAATAAAAAAAGTTGTGATAAAAGTTGGTTCATCTTCTATTACTCACGACAATGGAAAGATAAATTTACAAAAAATCGACGAGCTTTGCTATGAAATTGCAAACTTAAAAAATAGGGGAATAGATGTTATTTTAGTATCAAGTGGTGCCATTGCAGCAGGTCGTGCGAAATTAAATTTGAAAGAAAGACCGAAGGAAACCTCAGACAAACAAGCTGCAGCAGCAGTGGGTCAAGTTGCACTCACAAATATTTACGATAGGTCTTTGATTAGTTATGGCTACAATTCTGCACAAATTCTTTTAACTAGACAGATAGAAAAAGATGACGAGATGAGAATTAATGCAAAAAACACTTTTGAAAAATTGCAGGGGATGAATGCCATACCAATTATAAATGAAAATGACACAATTTCTACTTATGAAATAAAATTTGGCGATAATGATACATTATCTGCTGTGATTGCGAGAATTACAGAGGCAGATCTCCTCATTATGCTAACAGACATTGAAGGACTTTACACTGACGATCCGAGAAAAAATTGCGACGCAAAAATTATTCACGAAGTTGAAGACATAAATAATGTGGAGGCAATGGCAAAGGAAACTGAATCCAATGTTGGCACTGGAGGAATGTTCACAAAAATTAGGGCGGCAAAACTTGCCATAGAAAAAAATATCGAAGTTATAATTGCATCTGGAGAAAATATGAAGACAATTAGAGATATAGTTAAAGGAGAAGAAATTGGAACCTATTTTAAGTGTTAAGGAATTAGGAAAAATAGCAAAGGAAGCTTCCTATAAATTAAAAAAATTAAATACAGAAGAAAAAAATAGAATGCTAGCTTCAATTAAAAAGTCGCTTTTGTCTGAAAGTAAAAATATATTAAGGGCAAATGAATTAGATATAAAAAGAGGCAGAGAAAATAATATGCCTGATGGTCTAATTGATAGGCTTCTTTTAAATGATGCGAGAATAGAAGCTATGGCAAAGTCAATAGAGGACGTAATCGACTTTAAGGATCCAGTGGGAAAGGTTTTGTCCATGGAAAAAAATTATGCGGGACTTTTAATTGGGAAGAAAACTGTTCCTATGGGAGTTATTGCGATAATTTACGAATCCAGACCAAATGTAACACTAGACGCTTCAATTTTATCACTTAAAGCATCTAGTGCAATAATTCTTCGCGGCGGCAAAGAATCTATAAATTCAAATATTGCAATAGCAGACGCAATAAGACTTGGGATAAAAAATTCAGGCTATGATGAAAACTTCGTCCAAATTGTAAAAGACACATCGAGAGAATCGTCAAAAGAACTTATGCAATTAAAGGGCTACGTAGATCTTTTGCTTCCAAGAGGCTCAGCTTCACTAATTAATTCCGTTGTGGAAAATGCAAAAGTACCTGTAATTGAAACGGGAGTGGGAAATTGCCACATATATGTAGATGATGGAGCTGACATTGAAAAGGCAGTGAAGATTATAGAAAATGCAAAGACACAAAGGATTGGCGTGTGCAATGCAATGGAATCACTTGTGTTAAATGAAAATCTTCCAGATAAATTTTTTGATATGTTAAATGAAGTTGTTGAAAAATACAATATAAAAGTTCACGCGGACGAAAAATCTATTTCAAAATTTAAGAACGCAGAAGCCGCAACTGAAGATGACTTTGGAAGAGAATACTTAGACTACGAATTTTCTGTAAAGACAGTTTCCAATGTTGATGAAGCAATTCAACATATTACAAAATATTCAACGGGGCATTCTGAAGCAATACTAACAAAATCCTATGAAAGAGCAATGAAATTTTTGGAGGAAGTGGACTCAGCTTGTGTCTATGTAAATGCATCAACAAGGTTCACAGATGGTGGAGAATTTGGAAAAGGTGCAGAGCTTGGCATCTCAACACAAAAACTTCACGCTAGAGGACCAGTTGGATTGGAAGAACTTGTAAGCTACAAATATATAGTATTTGGGCATGGCGAGTTTAGAAGATAATATTTCTTAAAAATATTTGTTAGAGATTTTATTTTCCAAGAGATATTAAGAGTCAACAAAAACCGACACTTATTTTTTAAGATAAATGTCGGTTTTATTTTATATAGAACTCTTATGCATTTACAAACTACGAAATATATCTATGGGCAGAATTAAAATCAATAAGAATTAGTACAATAAATATATTGTTCTCTTCCATTATTCCAAATTTCTTATCCTATCAATAAGATTATTTTTGCTGTGCCTTTCATAGAACTTACCAGTAAATATTATCCCGATAATTATATTTATAATATTTACAAGAATAAGCGGCATAATCACGAATTTATAGGAAGTCCATTTAGTCTGTGCCATGAAATCTACTAATATAAATTTATTTACAAGAAGCATAATGAGAAAAGAAAATATTAAGCCACAAAAAGAGTAAATCAAATTCTTTTTCACCAAATATTTTTTAATATTTTTCTTTGTCATTCCAATTGCTTCAAGGATTGATAAGTTAACCATATTTTTTAAAATTTCAGTAGCAATAACATTTATAAAGTTTAGCACAGATATTAAGAACAATACTATAGATAAGCTGTAGCCAGCAAATTCTATTAGGCTTTTGAATTCCATTGTAGATTTGATCTGAAGGTCTCTTGAATCATAGGAAAAGTCTGGCTCATTTTCAAAAGTTTTTAATAGATTATCAAAATTTTCCTTTTCGCTATCTTTTACATCAAATCCATAGGACATTATACTCTTATCTCCTGTGAGCTCTTTATACTCATTCGGCTTCATATAAATGTATTCCAAGCCTAAAGTAGGACTAGATTCATCGTTTACATCTTCCTTAATTACAGGGAAATATCTAAGACCAATTGAAAAGTTATATTCAACCTTTCCCATCACTTGGACTTCTTTGATTTTATTTTTTACATTGATTTTTATTTTATCACCAGCTTTAAATGCAGATTTTTTATCTCCATATTCTCCTATGATAATATAATTTCCTGTTTGCCATTTGTCTTTATCAAACTCTCCATCTATGAATTTTTGTTTATTTATTAGATAATCATCTATTCCCAATAATATTGGAGCAACTTTATTGTCTTCTATTTTTATATCTTGATAATCGTACTCATAACCATAATAGTATAATGCTCCACCAGCTTTAAATCCCTTTTGATTTTCTATTTCATCAATGAAATTATCCTTTATACTGTCCTCACTTCCTGAGTACATATACCTAAAATATTTTGGGCTTGCTATATTATAGTCCGTTGCAATAACATCAGAAATCCCCTTTTCTAGATCAATATTACCAGTATAAGTTAAAACGCTATTTAAAATAACTGCAGATAAGCTAATAGAAAGAACAATAGATATAAACCTAAATTTATTTGAGAAAACTTGTCTTCTAGCAAGCTTGCCTAGAGAAATATTCTCACTTTTATATTTCTTTTTTATCGTGGTTTCATTGTATCTGCTGGCATCTATGGGAGAAACTTTTGCTGCATATCTAGCAGGTTTCATAACTGATAGAAATACTGTAAGCAAAGTGAAGGCTGTCGAAAATAAGATAATTAAGATTATTACGATGATTGATAATTTTACATCCGTTAACATCTCATTATTTGCAAATATTTTATTTAAAATAATTTTACCGATAGAAATCCCTACTATATCTCCAACTATTATTGCTGGAAGTGCGACTGCTAAAGACTCTAGATGAACGAGTTTTTTGATTTGTGGCTTTGTCATTCCAATTGTTTTTAAAAGTCCCAGAAGTTTAATATCTTCATTTACTGAAATCTTAAAAATGTTGTTTATTATTAAGTAGCCAGCGACTATTACTAAAATCAAAAAAGCTAAGAAGGGTAGAAATGTTTTAAAGTCAAAACTACTATCACCAGATAAAAGATAGGCAAAGTTAACACCAATTCTTATTTCTTTGTCGGATAGATTTCCAGGATTATCTGCCACCTTATAACCATTTCTCTCTGCAATTTTTAAAAGTTTATCCCTTATCATAAAGGAATTCTTTAGCATTACTTCCACGTCATTATTATTTTCTGGAAGAGATAATTTATCTACATAAGCTTTTGATAAATAGATTTGTCCTACACCAACATTAGAGTCAATAGGATTTTGGAAAGTCCCCGAAATAATAAATTTCTCACTTTTCTTTTCGATAATTTCTCCTGTGTAAGGTTTTTCAATATTGTAGGGAATTTCTATCTCTTCTCCAATTTCACCCTTATAACCTAATTTTTTTGCAGTTGCTAAATCTATAAAAACTTCCTTTTCTTTTTCAGGAAATTTCCCTTTAACTTTTTCTATGAGAGACCATTCAAATCCTTTTCTATCCATATAGGATAGTTCTGCACTTATTTTTTCATCATCAAGAATACCAACTTTCTCTCTTATTGAAAATTCCTTTATGTCTTTATCCTTGGATAAACTATTTATGTCTTTGTCAGAAAGTTCTTTAAAAACGCCATGGCTGATTGTACCAATAGTTTTCATTGTTTGGGTTTCCATGCTCTTTCCTAAACCTAAGGCTACTGAAAATAGACTCGTAAATAATATAGAAGTTAAGGCAATTGCTAATAAAAGTATATTTCTCCTGCTTTTATTCGCATTTAAAATATTTTTTGCAAGACCCCTTATATAAGCTTTATTTTTGACTTTCATTATCCCTCACCAGCCTTCCATCTTCTATCCTTAAAGTTTTTTCTGCAGCTTGAGCGACAGCATCATCGTGAGTAATCATAAGAATAGTGTTTCCAAGCTCTTTATTAATCTTTTTTAGTAAATAAACAACTTGGGAAGATGATTTTGAGTCCAAATTTCCTGTAGGTTCGTCGGCTAAAATTAAAGATGGCTTGGTAACCAAGGCTCTTGCTATGGCAACTCTTTGCTGTTGACCACCCGATAATTCATTGGGCATTTTATTTTTTTGATCGCTAATCTCTAGAATATCCATTACATATTGGGCATATTTTTTATCAACCTTGTCGCCGTCAAGACCAAAGGGAATAATTATGTTTTCATATACATTTAGCATGGGTAAAAGATTATATGCTTGAAAGACAAAACCGATATTTCTTCTCCTAAAAATAGTCCTCTCATCATCTTTCAATGCATAAATGTCGGTATCATCAATTATAACTTTTCCGCTTGTAGGATAATCAAGTCCTCCTAATAAATGTAATAGGGTAGACTTCCCCGAACCAGATGCTCCGATTATAGAGATAAATTCTCCCTTTTCAACAACGAAAGATACACCATCGAGAGCTCTTACCTCAACCTCATTAGTTTTATAATATCTTTTTAAATTTTCAACTTTTAACATATCTATCACCTCTTTACATTTAATATAACATCCTCATCTTACAAAACACTTACAAGACTTCTTACAGTTTTGTAAGAAAAAAGACTTCTCACAAGGGGAAGTCTACTGAAAACTTTATTTTATTTTCCTTCAAAGATGCCTTTATATTTCCGCCATGTTTCTCTATAATTTCTCTGGCTATAAAAAGTCCTAAACCAAGTCCATCTTTATAGACTGAATTTCTTCCTCTATAAAACCTTTCAAATATTTTAGGCAAAGTTTCTTCTGATAAGTCTATGCACTTATTTTCTATGTCTAGATTATAATTTAGATAAGATTTATAAACTGAAATATTAATATTTGTGCTATTTGGTGAATATTTTATGGCATTGTCAACTAAATTGTGGATAGCTTCTTTGAGCCATCTTTCGTCTAAATCGAAAATTAAGTCTTCATCTTTTAAAGTAATTTTTATATCTTTTTCCCTTAATAGGGCTTTAAATTCTTCTAGAACCTCCCTTACTAAATCTTTTAAATTTGCTGGATTTTTTTGCAAAACTATAATATCAGATTCAAGCCTAGAAGATTTTACGAGGGTATCAATCAAAAATTTTAATTTATCTAATTCATACTTAATAATCTCAATATACTCATCTTTTGGATTATCTTCTAAAAGACTAATATATAACGAAAGATTGGTTATTGGAGTCTTGGTTTGATGAGATATATCTGCTATTAAATCCTTTGTTTTATTTTTTTCTGTATTGATTTTCATTTCTTTTACCTGACTTGCATATAAAAATTTAATGAGTTTTGATTTTATTTTAGAAAGTTCCTTCTCATCGAATTTAGTAATTTCTAAATTTCCATCTATTGCATCATCAATATAATCTGAAAATTCACGCATCTCATTTCTCAAGACAATATATTTATATAAAATAATTCCAATTATAATTAATAAAAGACCTATTAAAATTGCCATTTATATCCAACTCCAAAGACTGTTTCTATTGGGTCATAGGGTTTTAACTTATTTCTGATTCGAGAAATATTGACGCTCAAAGTATTTTGATCAATAAATTCATCATCTATTCCCCAAACAAAATCAAATAGTAATTCCTTAGTTATAACCTGAGACTTGTTTTTTATCAGGTAGTATAAAATTTTTGCCTCCGTCCTTGTGAGGTCTATATTTTTATCATCCACATAGAAAGTATTTTCATTGAAATTAAAATCTAGACCATCTTTTTTAAAAAGGTTTAAATCACAAGACGCTATCTTTTCGAAGGTTCTTTTTATTTTTGCTTCTAAGATTCCCAAAGAAAAAGGTTTTGTTAGATAATCGTCTGCACCTAACTCAATTGAGGAGATGATATAGGCTTCTAAATTTATAGCTGACAACACAATTATTGGAATTGTGGAAATCTTTCTTGTATATTTTATTATTTCAAGACCATCACCATCGGGCAAATTCATATCAAGTAAAATCAAATCAGAAGCATCAATATAATTTTGGGCATCATTTATAGTAAATGTAGAAATGACTTCATAATTTTTTTCTAAAGCTATGGATAAGCCTTTATTTAGATGTTTGTCATCCTCTATTATTAATATCTTTTTCATAGCTTTCCTCCTCATATTAATTTTATATTTATATATCCACTTCTATTTATCTTATATATAAATTTATTTTATATTCTTGAAAATATTGTTTTTTAGTATATACATTGTATCAAAAAAGGCGAGAATTTTTTATCCTCGCCTTTTTTATTTTTAGGATTTTTTGCAAAGTCCTTTTATATTTTTATTAAAATTTAAACAGCCGCAGCTGGCTTATCTTTGTTTAATATTTTTTGAGTAATATAGATAAATGCTAGAGCTGCAAGTCCAATAACATCAGTAAGAAGTTTTGGATCTAAAAGTGCAAAGGCAGCTAAAAGAAGTATTACTCTTTGCCAAATTCTTAATTTACCAAATAGATAGGCCTCAACTGTACCTGCCAAGCAGAAAGTACCAATAAGAGCAGTTACAATAGTTGGTATTGCAGCAGTTATTGGAAGCCAATTTACTGTTGTTCCAACAACGGAATCAACCATTATTAAGTGTGGATTAATAACGAAGATGTAAGGTATTATGAAGGCGCCAATTGCAAGTTTAAAAGCTTGAAATCCAGTTTTCATTGAGTTTGCACCTGCGATACCTGCTCCTGCATAAGCAGCTAGTGCTACTGGAGGAGTAACGTCAGCAACTACACCAAAGTATAGAATAAATAAGTGAGCTGACATTAGGTTTACACCAAGTTTTGTTATTGCTGGAACAGCCATAGTTGCAAGTACTATGTATTTTGCAGTTGTTGGAAGTCCCATTCCAAGGATAATTGAAGATACCATAGTTAGTAGTAATGTTGGAATAAGTTTACCTTTAGCTATTAGTACTATAACTTCTGCGATCTTTAGACCAAAGCCAGTAAGTGTTACCACACCTACTATCATACCAGCACATGCACAGGCACAAGCTACACCAACAGCACCCTTAGCACCGGCTTCCATTGCTTCAAGAATATCTTTTGCAGTAAAAGAATTATCTTTTTTAATTAGAGATGCTACAAAGGCAACTATAACTCCAATGATAATACCAGTTAAAGCAGCCATTGTTGGAGGATATTGTTTAACCAACATAAAGATGATTGCGATAAGAGGTAGAGTTAAATAACCTTGTTTAGCTAAAATTTTTGAAACCTTTGGAAGAGATTCTCTTGGCATACCCTTAAGGCCAAGTTTACAAGCTTCCAAGTGAACCATTGTACCAACGGCTATATAGTATAGAATTGCTGGAATAATAGCAGCTTTAACAATTGAAATATAAGGAAAACCAGTGAAGTCCGCCATAATAAAGGCAGCAGCACCCATTACTGGAGGCATAATTTGTCCGCCAGTAGATGCAGTAGCTTCAACGGCGCCTGCATAATGAGGCTTGTAGCCAACTGATTTCATTAATGGAATTGTAAAAGCACCAGTGGTAACTGTGTTTGCTACAGATGAACCTGAGATTGAACCCATAAGACCTGAAGAAAGAACTGAAGTCATTGCAGGACCTGATCTCGTAGAACCAGTAAGGGCATAAGCAAAGTCTATAAAGAATTCACCGACACCAGTCTTGTCTAGGAAAGAACCAAACAAGATAAACATAAATACAAATGTAGAAGATACTCCGAGAGGTGTACCCATAATACCTTCTGTAGTCATGTACATGTGGGAAACAATTCTAGTTACGTTAAAGCCTCTGTGAGCAAAAACTCCAGGCAAGTGTCTGCCAAAGTATGCAAAAATTAGAAATATTATAGTAACAATCGGAAGCTCTGGGCCAACAACTCTTCTTGTAACTTCTAGAGTAAGGAGAACTGCAAGAACTCCCATTACCATGTCAAGTGTGGACATTTGACCACCTTTTAAGGCAATAGCTTCTACATTAAAGAATATGTAACTCCATACACCAATTGATAAAATCATCAATGCCCAGTCCAGAATTTCAATTTTAGTCTTAGATGACTTCTTAAAACCAGGATATAGGGCAAAACCAAGAGTGAAAGCAAAGATTAAGTGAAGTGATCTTTGTTTCATTGCTAATAATGTTCCGTGCCATGCAGTATATAGATGGAAAGCAGACATTAAAATTGCAACGATTGTGATAAATAAAGCAACCTTGCCAGATAACTTACGAAGTTTACTAGTTTCGAGATCATATTGTTCCATTAATTCATCGACATTCATAGCGCCGAGATCATCTGTTGACTTTGTAACACTAGCATCTGATATCTTTTCAGATTTTATATTTTCATTTAAATTATTATTATTGCTCAATTTGGCACCTCCTTAGTGCATATTGTAAAAGCGATATATGTTTGGTAGAAAATTCTAAAGCTTCTCTAGGTTCAGAAAATTCCAAGAAAGGAGTAGCTTTGCCATTAATTACGAATTTATGATTTGCTATAACAGCTCCTGTTCTATAAACAACAGTATCAAAGGGAACATTCATATCATATAGACAGAAACTTCCATCCTCAGCATATTTAAACTTGTAAATTAAATTTACAGGTAGTCCTGCACCTTGGTCGCGATACCTTTGTTCCATAAGGATCAACTTTCCATCACGAGCTTCATACCATTCGCTAGTTTGAGATTTCTCAACTGAATGAGTATAAACTATGCCAAACCTATCCTTATCCTTTAAATATTCAATCTTTTTAATATTTCCATTAAAATAAGATTTTATAAAAATTGCATCGATTTTAATAAAGGATAAAATAAAAAAAACTAATATAATAAAGAGTATTGGAAAGAATAACTTCTTTCCAATGCCCTCTTTATTTCTGCCGCTCATTATTTTTTAACTTCATCGAAATATTTTTGTGCACCTGGGTGTACTTCAATACTCATACCGTCAAGAGCTTTATCAAGAGCGATGTCGCCACCTCTTGCGTGAGATTCTTTCATTGTATCAAGATTTTCAAATAAAAGTTTAACAATGTTATAAGCATCTTCATCAGCCATTTTTTCGTCAACTGCTAACATTGATTGAACTGCTACAAGAGAAAGTTCTTTGTCTTGTCCCTTATATTCAGTTGGAGTAACGTGTAGGTTAACGTAGAATGGATATTTTTTAATAAGTTCAGCAGCTTTATCTTCAGCTATAGGAACTAAGTGAATATTATGAGTTGTAGCAAGTTCAGTAAAGGCTGATGATGGAATAGCAGCTGTAATGAAAGCAGCGTCTATTTGACCAGATTTAATTTGATCAGCAGCTTCAGCAAAAGATAAGAAGTCAACTTTTCCCAAATCATCATAAGTAATTCCATGAATTTCAAGGATTTGCTTAACATTAACTTCAACGCCAGAGCCAGGAGCGCCAACTGCAACTTTCTTACCCTTTAAGTCTTCAATAGTTTCGATTCCAGAATCATCAGAAGCAGCTATTTGAACGAATTCAGGATATAGACAGCATAGACCTCTTAGAGAAGATTTTTGATTTCCTTTAAAAGTATCAGTACCATTTGCTGCATAATAGGCAACGTCATTTTGTATGAATGCGATTTCCGCATCGCCCTTAGTAATTAGTTCCACGTTTTCAACAGATGCGCCAGTAGCTTGTGCAGTAGCAGTATAATTAACGCCTGCATTGTTTAAAATATTAGATAGTGCTCCACCTAATGGGTAATATGTACCACCAGTACCGCCTGTTGCAACTGACATAAATCCGCCCTTAGTTTCCATTAAACCTTCGGCTTTGATGTCGCCAGTAGCTTTATTACCCTCTTCTGTTTTTGCACCTTCTTCAGTTTTAGTAGCGTTTGCCGAAGAATCTTCTTTTTTGTTTCCTCCACCACTACAAGCTGTCAAAACAACTGCAGCTAAAGCAATAAGCATGATTAGCGTCATAAATTTTTTCTTAGTCATAATAACCCTCCTTGACATTATTCAAATAAACTAAAATTTTATGAAAATGTTTATCCGATAATTTTATATTACATTATTGAATATTAATTGTCAATTAAATAAAAAGCTAATTATCCTGAAAAGTCGCATTTTATTTGTACGAAAATTTTATTGAAAACGATTTATAAGTATTTTGTAATTTGATTTTGGTTGAATAAATATTTTTGGGTAAATATTTTAAATAAATAATAAAGAAAATAAATAGGAGGATTTATGAAGATTAATGAGATTTTAAATATTAAATATCCAATTTTTCAAGGTGCTATGGCAAATATTTCAACAGCAGAGCTTGCCGGTGCAGTATCTACTGCTGGCGGTCTCGGGATGATTGCAACTGGTGGATTTAGCCCTGACGAAGTTAGAATGGAAATTAGAAAAATAAAAAAAATGACTGACAAGCCCTTTGGAGTAAATCTTGTAATGATTCATCCAGATATTGAAGAATTAAATAAAGTTGTCGTTGAAGAGGGAGTTGAGATAATAACTTGTGGAGCAGGAAACCCTCAAAAATATTTTGACTATTGGTTAAAAAACAAATTAAAAGTAATTCCCATTATTGCAAATAAAAAAATGGCACAAAAAGTTGAGAGCCTCGGGGCAATAGCTTGTGTATTTGAAGGCGCAGAGGCGGGAGGACATATTGGAAAGCTAAACACCTTTCCTGCTCTTCCAGAAATTTGCGATTCTGTAAAGATTCCTGTGATTTCTGCGGGTGGTATTTACACAGCAAGACATATTTTAGCGGCAGAAATTTTAGGGGCAAGTGGCGTACAAATGGGAACAAAATTTTTGCTATCAAGAGAAGCACCAGTCCACGAAAAATTTAAAGAAGTTTTAATAGAAGCAAAGGATAGAGATACAATTGTAACGGGAGTAACAACAAATCATCCTATAAGATGCTACAAAAACAAATTGGCAGAAAAACTTTTGGAGATAGAAATTAACAATCTTGGAGAAGAAGAATTTGAAAAATATGCTCGTGGTTCAGGGAAAAAAGCTGTAAGAGATGGAGATGTAGAATGGGGTTCTGTTTTGGCGGGTGAAGGATTTGAGTACCTAAATAAAATCGAGAGTGCAAGAGAAATAATCGAAAATATAATGAAGGAATACGAAAAGTTAAAGAGAAGTTTTAAAGAAAAGTATTAAAATATAGAAAAGAAAAGACAGTGAAAATTCAAAACAATGGTAGTGTGAAAAGTTTTGTGTATCAGCTCCTCCAGATAGATTGTGAGCTGATATTTTTTTGATAAAAAATATATTATTGCTAAAATTTTACAGTTCAGATGTCTGAAACCTAGTATTGGCAATTTAATTAAAAGATTAAGGTTTATCTTAAAAGTTTTTTGTCTAATTATCTATTTTAAAATTTGAAGATTTTTGTCGTAAGACTAGGACAAAATCTTTACTCTTGACGGAGAGATTCAAATTTTTTATTATCTTTATATTATTGTAGAATACATATTTTGTTGAGTTTCTTATTTGGTGGATTACACATTTTGATTGTGAATTTTTGGCGTATGAATATACAGATTCTATGACTTGACTAAATACCAGTAGAGGTTATCTGTTGAAACTATTAGTATATCTTCTAGTCCTCGTTCTTTTGGTTGATTTAATATTAATAGCCAATATTTACTTGATTCGTTTTTTCTATGTTTGTGGTTAAAATGATTTTATATGTCTCTAGGAATGTTTAGATCTATGTTTCTGTAGGGTGATTTTACAGATTTTTTGATTGACCTTTTTTTGCATATTAAAATCCTCCTGATTATCATTATCTTATCGGGAGGATTTTTTATAAATAATTAGTTCACAGTTTCTTCTAAAAAGTTCGGTTTTATTTTCTATATTGTTAAAAACTTTCGATTATTCTTTATAGATTTTAAGAGAAAAGATAAAAGTGTTGCATTTGATATTGTAAATTAGAGTTATTCAATTTATATAAAATAGCCTAACATTTTTGAAATACGACTAACCTTATTTAATAGGTTTTTTGAATATTTAGGGTCAGTAGTAATTTCTTTAGATCTAGATGATAAACTTATTGCACCAAGAGCTTTATTATTATAACTTTTTAAAGCTGATCCGATACAGAAGACACCAATTTCATTTTCTTCTTTATCACTAGCAAAATTGTTTTTTCTAACTAAAGATATATCTTCTAGTAAATCTTGAAGATTATCAATTGTATTTGGAGAAAACTTTTTAAATTCTACATCTTTAAATCGAGAAATTATATTTTCATTAGAATAAGTACTCAGTATTGCTTTACCTGCACTTGTAGAGTACATAGCAGATGTTTGACCAACTCTAGTATAAATTGAAAACGCGTCATTTTTATTATCATAACTTTCTATACATAAAATATTTTGGTTGTTATATTCTATTGAAAATTGAGCAATAACTCCCAGCTCATTGGATATTTCATTTAAATTAGCTCTTATTAATTCTAGGTAGTCAAAATTTTTAATTGCTTTAGCTCCAACTTCAAACAATTTTAATGTTAGGGAATATTCCAATGTGTTTTCATTTTTAGAAATAAAATTTTTATTAGTTAAAGTAGTTAGTATTCTTGAAAGAGAGGCCTTACTAATTCCTGTTGAATTTTTTAGCTCTGAAAAAGAAAGTTTATCTTTTTCAGACAGAAGTTCCAGTATATCGAAAGCTCTATCAAGAACGACAACATTGTCATCTTTTAGATTTTTTTCCATGATTAAATAATACCTCCATTTGTACTAACTAAAGCAAGTAGAAGACTTTAATTTATTATATGCAAAACACGAGTTTTTTGTCAAGCAATGTTGAAAAATATAAGATCAATAAAATAAAATATAAAAAATTATTGAATTATTTTAAAATAACTCTTGAAATTTTTTTAAATAATGATAACATAAAAGAAACAAATGAATTAAAAATGAAACAAAATAGAATAAAATGGAAAAAAGTTTCAAATTCAAGGGGGTATACTATTGGTAAAAAGTAAAGTTGCAATTTTAAATGAAGAATTATGTAAAGGTTGTAAATTATGCGTTAGAGAATGTCCTGTTGGTGCAATTACAGAGCTAGATATTGTAAATAAAAATGGATATGAAATTACAACGGTAGACGAAGAAAAGTGTATTGGATGTGGTATGTGCTATAGAATATGTCCAGATTATGTTTATACAATAATAGAGAGGTAATAAATGAGAAATTTTGAATTAATGAAAGGTAATGAAGCAATAGCTGAAGCTGCTCTTAGAGCTGGATGTAGATTTTATGCGGGATATCCAATCACTCCACAAAGTGAAATATTGGAATATATGTCAAAAAATATGGAAAAATATGGAGGAGTTTTTATTCAAGGGGAGAATGAAGTAGCAAGTATAAGTATGCTTTGGGGAGCGGCAGCAGCTGGTGCAAGATGTATGACTAGTTCTTCTGGGCCAGGATATGATTTAAAACAAGAAGGAATCTCTTACTTATCTTCATATCATATTCCAGCTGTTATTGTAGATGCTATGAGGTTTGGAACTGGTGACGGTGAAATTACAGCAGGTCAAGATTCATATAATTTAGCAGTAAGAGGCGGAGGACATGGTGATAGTAGACAAATAGTATTAGCTCCAGCTTCTGTAAATGAATGTGCAAGTCTTACATATAAAGCTTTTGATTTAGCAGAGAAGTATAGAAATGTAGTAATAATTCTTACTGATGGTGCTATTAGTCAATTGGTAGAAAAATGCATTTTACCAGAAGCAAAAGAACATAACATAGATAAGTTTGACTGGACCATTACTGGCAAATCAAGAAATAGTATAAAGAATAGAATTACAAATTTAGATAGAAGTATAGGCTTTGATGCTGCAGATGAGTTTTATATAAATAAGACAAAAAAAATTTATAATAATGAGCAAAGATGGGAAGAAGTTAATCTAGAAAATGCAGATTTAATATTAGTAGCATATGGAATTTCTTCAAGAGTTTCCAAAAGTGCAATAGAACTCGCCAAAAAAGAAGGAATAAATTTAGGGCTTATCAGACCAATAAGTGTTTGGCCATTTCCTAATAAGGCTTTTGTAGAAGCGAAGATAAAAAATGCTAAAGGGATTGTAACAGTAGAGATGGCATTGATACAGCAGATGGCATTAGATGTAAAAATAGCGTCTGAAAATAGAAAACCTTTATACTCTTATTTAACAGGCAGAAATATTCCATCACCAGAAGGGATAGTAAATTATTGCAAAGAAATTTTTGAAGGAAAAATAAAGGAAGTTGAGGTTTACTGATGAATAAGATAATTTCAAAGCCAGAATCTATAATTGGAATTACAGGTTATTGTCCAGGTTGTGGACATGGAGTTATTCAAAGATTAATTGCTGAAAGCATTGAAGAGCTTGGCATACAAGATAATATTATAAATGTTGTAGACATTGCATGTTCGTATTGGTCAATGGACACAATGAATTTTGACTCTATTGCTGGTCCACATGGAAGATGTGCAGCTGTTGCAACTGGAATAAAAAAAGTAAGGCCAAAGACTAATGTGTATGTACATGCAGGTGATGGAAGTAGCTATGTAATTGGTCTTAGTGAAACAATATTTACTGCATTAAGAGATGTGCCTATAACTATGATCGTTGTAAATAATGGAATTTTTGGGATGACGGGAGGGCAATTAAATCTTGCAACAACACCATTAGGTGATAAAACAGTCAGTTCTCCTTATGGAAGAAATTCGGAAAATTATGGCTCTCCAATAAACATGATGGAAGTATTAAAAAATTATGATGTTGAGTTTCTTGCAAGAGGAGCATTATTTAATGGAAAAGAGATAAATAAGACAAAAAGGTATATAAAGCAAGGATTTAAAAATCAAATTAATAATAAAGGATTTTCTTTAATAGAAATTTTATCTAATTGTCCAACAAATTGGAAATTGTCACCTATTGAAGCAGCAGATAAGGTTAAGGAAGTATATACAAAGATATTTCCACTAGGAGTATATAAGGATAGAGGTGAAAAAAATGAATGAAATTCTAATAGCTGGTTTTGGAGGTCAAGGAGTATTAACAGCTGGAAAAATATTAATAGAGGTTGGTGCTAATGCTGGTAAAGAAGTTACTTGGACTACTTCTTATGGAGCTGAGATGAGAGGAGGAACGGCAAGTTGTGGGGTAATTCTTGCAAATTCAGAAATTGGGACTCCATATTCATCAAAATATGATTATGTATTAGCACTTAATGGACCTTCTTATGAAAAATATTATGATGTAGTTAAACCAGGTGGAAAAATGATTGTCAATTCATCAATAGTAAATATTGATGAGAAACCTAAAAATGTTGGTGTTTATGGAGTTAAAGCAAATGAAATTTGTCACAATCTCGATTATCTTAGAGGAGTAAATATTGTTATGCTAGGAGCTTTTATAAAAGCAAATGATATATTTACACATGATGAGTTTTTAAGGGGACTTGAGGAATATTTTAAAGCAAAGGGTCGTTATGATGAAGTTATAACTAATGCTTTTGAGGCCGGCTATGAAAAAACTAACAAGATATGAAAAATAAAAAAATTATAAAGGAATTAATGGTATTAGCCATTGCGTGCTTGCTATATTCACTATCAGTTGTTCTTTTTATAGATCCAGCACAAATTATCCCTGGTAGTGTTACGGGCGTAGGAGTAGTTTTAAAAGCAGCTTTTGGATTTCCTATAGGGCTAGTAAGTATTATCATAAATGTCCCTCTATTAATATTTGGTTACAGTAAACTAGGTAAAAAATTTTTGATATATACAGTATTAACTGTGATATTAACAAGCACAACTATGGATTTATTTGCAAATATGAAACCTTTTACTAATAATATTATGTTGGCATCCATCTTTGGTGGAATAATTATGGGAATTGGATTAGGAATGATTTTAAAACTAGGGTCATCTACAGGAGGTACAACTGTAGTGGGAAGATTAGTAACTCGAAAAAGACCTAGTATTCCTATTGGAGATATTTTGTTGATAGTTGACTTTATAATAATAGTATTGGGTTCCGTGGTATTAAAAAATTCTGAGACACTTTTATATTCAATAATAAATTTATACATTTGTGTTAAATTCATAAATATTGTTGATGAATTTGAGAAAAGAAGGTTTGAAATGATCATATTTACTAAGATTAAAATAGAGGAAACTCCTTTGAATGAACAAATTGAAAAGTTTGATAGAAATAATGGTTATTATCATATATATTGCAAAAAAAACAAAGCTGATAAAATATTTGAAACATTAAGAAGTTTGGATGCGGAAATTGAAGCGTATTACTTTGATGTAAAAAAGATGAATTAATTAGTTGTAAAGTGAAAATTTAGGAGGGTAGATTATGAAGTTAACAGATTATGAAAAAGAAATGTTAGACGGAAAACATGGTGAAATGAAGAAGAAGTCAATGTTAGCACTTGTAGATTTAGCGAAATTCTATAATGTTGAAGAATTTGTAGAAATTGTTGGTTGTCATGATGATAGCACTGTATATGCTGGTGAAGCACAAGTTCAATTTGCTGAATATCTAGCAGATAATGGGGCTAAATTTTCTGTGCCTACTACAACGAATGCAATGGCAAACGACATTAATAGATGGGCAGAACAAAAGCATGATATAGGCACAATGTATGCTACGAATAGGATTCAGGCATCTCATATTAAGATGGGAGCCGTTCCTACATGGTCATGCGCTCCATATCAAATAGGGGTAGCTCCATCTTTCGGACAACAATTTGCATCTGCGGAATCTAATGTAATTTGTTATTACAATTCTGTAATAGGAGCAAGAACAAACAGATATGCTGGACCATTGGAATTGTTGTGTGCTATAGCTGGTAGGGTTCCTTACTATGGTCTTCATAAAAAGGAAAACAGATTTGCAGAGGGGCTAATAACTATAGGAAATGATATAAAAGAAGAATATTTTGAAGATAGAGAAATTTTCACATTAATTGGATATTTATTCGGGGAAATTGCAGCTGATAGAATATTTGCTATAGATGGAATTCCTGGAAAATATGTTAGTAATGATGTGTTAAAACAATTTAGTGCAACAGCATCTTCTTCAGGTGGTGTAGCTTTATTTCATATGATTGGAATTACTCCAGAGGCTAAAACAAAAAGTGAAGCTTTTGGAGGAAGAGTTCCGAAAGAAGTTTTTGAAATTCATATAGAAGATTTAAACAGAGCAGAAAAAATGCTTTCTTCGGAAAGTAAAGATAATTTAGATGCTGTACTATTAGGATGTCCACACCTATCATATAATGAATGCGTACAAATTAATAAACTTCTTGCTGGAAGAAGAATAGTAGAAAAAACGCAATTTTGGATAACGATTTCAAAAGTTACAGAAGATCTAATTAAAGAATCTGGAATATATGAATCTTTGCTCAGATCAGGCATAGAAATATATACAGATGGATGTATATTAGAATATAGAAATGATAAGTGGAATTCTAAAGTTATAATGTCTGATTCTGGAAAGTTTAATAGTTATGCATTTTCGATGAGAGGAGTTCAACCAATAATTGGAAATCTGAGAGAATGTGTTGAGTCAGGAATTTATGGGAAAGTAGTTAAGGGGGAAAAACCATGGAAAATACATTGAATATTAAGTGCAAGAGTGCAGTAAGAGCAAATTTAAAAGCGGAACTACTATGGACTGAAAAACCGCTTAGTTTTTGGGGTACTGTGAATCCGAAAAATGGAGAAATTAGAGATAATAAGCATCCTCTTTATAAGGAAAACATGTCAGGTAAGGTACTAGCTTTTCCTACGCCAAAAGGTAGTAGTGGTACTGGTTTAATTATACTTGAACAAATAAGAAATAATTGTGCACCAGCGGCTATCATAAATTTAAGAAGTGATCCAGTAGTACTTACTGGACCAATAATTGCAAATAGATTTTATAATTACCAAATACCTATTGTAAATATATCTGAAGATGATTACAAGAAATTAGAGCATGCTAAATTCGTTGAATTTTTTGAAGATCGTGATGAAATAGTGGCATATTTTTAAGAGGGATAAATATGGATAATAATAAAAAATATACACTTAATTATAAGGTTTTTATTCCTGCGATGATTATACTGACAATATTTTTATATACTGGAATATTTCATACGGATCAATTCGCAAAATTTTTAGAGTACCTTTTAAATAAAGTAGCTGAAAACTTTGGAGGATATATCAATATTCTTTCGCTCGTAAGTCTATTTTTAATAATACCATTTATTTTTTCTAAGCTTGGTGATGTAAAGATAGGTGGTAAAGATGCAGTTCCAGAATATAGTACGTTTAGTTGGATTGCAATGTCATTAACTGGAGGCATTGGAACAGGACTTTTATTTTGGGCAATGGGAGAACCCATATTTCACTTCATGCAGCCACCACTAGGACTTGGAATAGAACCAGGATCTAGGGATGCAGGAATATTTGCAGTATCTCAAGCAATGTGGAATTGGTCATTTGTACAATATTGCATGTATACATTATGTGCAATAGGATTTTCAATAATTGTACATAATTTAAAAAAACCATTAGCATGGTCTGCATATATAGAGGAAACGATAGGAAAGAAAAGTCAAATATTAGAAAATGTAATAAACTTTTTCTTGATATTTTGTTTGACAGGAGCTGTTGCGAATTCCATGGGAGTTGGTCTTATGCAAATAGGAGCAGGTTTAGAAGCTGCGATTGGAATAGAACAAAGTCCTTTTATTTGGTTAGTAATAGCTGTAATAATTGGGATTGTATTTATAACATCAAGTCTATCTGGATTAGCGAAAGGATTGCAGAAAATTGCATCAACTTGTGTGTATCTATTTATATTCCTTTTAATATATGTATTTATCTTTGGTGATACTGGATTTATGATGAAGATAACTGCTGAATCATTTGGCAGAATAATTGATAATTTTGGAACAAATACAACATTACTAAACACCATGATTCCAGAAGATACATGGTCTAGAGATTGGATAATTCAGTATTGGGCAAGTTTTATAGTCTATGCTCCTGTTATGGGAATGTTTTTAAGTAGACTTGCAAAAGGTAGAACAGTTAGAGAATTCACATTAGTAAATGTGCTTGCTCCATCAATATTTTGTATGGTTTGGATTGGAATATTTGGTGGAATGACAATTAATCTTCAACAATCTGGAACTTTAGATGTATGGGCTGCAGTACAAGAATATGGTATGCAGGCAACGGCTTTTCAAATATTAGGAACACTTCCTTTAGGAAAATTTTTAATTTTTATATTTTTGATTTCTATATGTTTCTCATTTGTAACATTAGCTGATCCAATGTCGACAACTATTGCTACAATTGCTACAAAAGGTCTTGATGTAAATGATGAAGCACCTAGAAATATAAAGATACTGATTGGAGTAATAATGTGCGCAACTTCATATTCGCTGGTTGCCTCAGGTGGAATAGATTCAGTAAGAGGTTTATTTAATATAATTGGATTGTTAGTTTCAATAATTATGATTTTCTCATTTGTTGGTTCTTTTAGAATAACTTCTAATGAATTAAAGAATATAAATAAAAAAGAATAAGGGGGAATTTATGGTTAAAGCTTTAAATGGAGTAAGGGTATTGGATTTAACACATGCGTATAGTGGACCATTTGCGACAATGCATTTAGCAGATCACGGAGCTGAAGTTATAAAGATAGAAGTTCCAAATAAAGGAGATCAAACTAGAACTTGGGGTCCTATGAAAAATAATTCTAGTGGATATTTTGCTTATATAAATAGAAATAAAAAAGGTATAACTTTGAACTTAAAGAGCGAAAAAGGAAAGAAAATATTTTTAGATTTAGTAAAAGAATCTGACGTTGTATGTGAGAACTTTAGAGTTGGAACAATGGAAAAATTAGGGCTAGGTTATGAAGTTCTAAAAGAGGTGAATCCTAAGGTAGTGTATGCATCTATTTCTGGATTTGGACTAAATAATTCATACTCTAAAAAACCTGCATATGATATTATCGCTCAAGCATTGGGTGGAATAATAAGCGTAACAGGTTTTAAAGATAGACAAGTAAAAGTTGGTCCAGCAATAGCAGATAATTATTCGGGAACTTATCTAGCACTTGCAGTTGCTATGGCTCTATATAAGAAAGAGATTACTGGAGAGGGGAGCTTTATTAATGTCTCTATGGTCGATACTATTTTTTCGATTCTTGAATTTAGTGTAATTGACTATACTATCGGAGAAGTTATTCCAGAGCCTGAAGCTAATAGAGATCCTAAGATAGCCCCATTTGATGCATTTGAAGCTTCTGACGGCATGTTTGTATTGGCATGTGGGACAGACAATTTTTTCCATATACTTTGTGACGAAATGGGAAAAACTGAATTAAAAACTGACTCAAGATTTAATACTAACATGAATAGAGTAAATAATTATAATGAATTAAAAGAAATTATTCAAAACTGGGCAAAACAATATACAGTTTCTGAAGTTGAAGGAATTTTAGATGGAGTAGGTATACCATTTGGAAAAATAAATAATATAAAAGAAGCATGTAATTTTGAGCCAATTATAAAAGATAATATGCTTTGGGAAATTTTTGATGAAGCAATAGGAGAAAAAGTGATAGTTCCGGGAACTCCTATAAAATTTAAAGATACTGAAGATGGCCCGAAAAATTGTGCGCCTACACTTGGTAAAGATACAGACGATGTACTAAATAAAATTTTAGGTATAAATAGTGGACAAATAGCAGAATTAAGAAAAGATGGAGTAATTTAGAAAGGAGAACATTATGCCGTTTATCAGAATTCAATTGATGAAGGGAAGAACAATTGAGCAAAAAAGAGAACTTGCAAAGAGTATTATTGATATTATCGACAAAACAAAATTTGCGAAAAAAGAAGATGTTCATGTAATTTATGAAGAAATGAATGACGATAATTATTATTGCGATTAGGAGGTAAAATATGTCTTTTAAAAGGATGCTTTAAGCTGTAGAAACACATTCCGGAGAACCAATGAGAGTAATTACTGGTGGCATCCCAAATATTCCTGGAAATTCTGTATATGAACAAATGAAATACTTAGAAGAAAATGACGATCAAATTAGATTACTAATGTTAAGAGAACCAAGAGGGTATCTGCCACTTTGTTGTAATTTAATTGTTCCAGCAAAGGATGAAAGAGCAAAGGATGGATATATAATTATGGAACAGACAGAGTATCCATTAATGTCTGGAGGAAATACAATTTCTGTTGCAACTGTACTTTTAGAAACAGGAATGATTCCTATGGAAGAGCCAGTTACAAGATTTAACTTGGAAGCACCAGTTGGGTTAATTGGAATTGAAGCTTTTTGTGAAAATGGAAAAGTAAAAGGTGTAAGATTTAAGAATCAGCCTGCATTTGCAGTTCATTTAGACAAGATAATAGATGTACCTCATATAGGAAAGGTAAAGGTTGATGTTGCTTGGGGAGGAATGTTTTATGTAATTGCTGATTATAAACAATTTAAGAAAATTGAAAGATATAAAGACTTAGAACTTACCCCAGATAAGGGAGATATGATTTGTGAAGTTGAAGCTTTGATTTTAAAAGCTGCTCATGAATAACTGCCTACTTCTCACCCAGATTTTCCTGAACGTGGTATTTCAATTGCCCAACTAACTAGTGAACCAGATATAGAAGATGCGGATCTTAAGAATGCTGTAATTGTTGCAAGTGGAGAGATTGACTTTGACGACCCATCAACATGGACTGGTGCTATTGATAGATGCCCTTGTGGTACGGGAACATGTGCACAAATGGCTGTTAGATATGCAAAAGGGAAATTAAAATTAAATGAAAAATTTAGACATGAGGGAATTCTGGGGACGGTTTATGAGGGAGAGCTTATTGAAGAAACAATGATTGGAGAATATAAAGCTGTTGTTCCAACGCTTTTAGGGGAAGCTTGGATATATGGATATTCAATGTATGTATTGGATAATGAAGATTCATTTGTAAAAGGATTTAAAATTAATTACATTTGGGGATAAAAGTTATAGTTATAAATTTTAAAATAGATAACCAATATACACACAAATAATAATAGGACTTAAGTATTTATAATAAGATATAGGCTCTGGAAAGGCAGATAAATAAAACAACAAACACTAACCAGTACAATTTTTCAGAGCCTATTATGAATATTCTTTTTTGGAATATTAATCATTGCTGTCATCTGATAATAGTTATTCTATTATGTGGGAAATCTTATGCACGCTTCAGGTACATATTTTATGTATATTTGCATTTTTTCTCGGGGATATTTTCCGCCTATTATCATATATCTTATATAGTTTTGACCTTTGATTTTGGTTTAAAAAACCCTTGTTTGCGTATTTGTTTATACATGCTTTTAAAAGATCTTTAATATCCCTTAAATTTGCATCTAACATATATTTATACTAATCTATATATCCCGTTTTCTTTATAAACTTTTTCAATTAAGTCCAAAGCTTCTTTTTTGTGGGCTTTTGGGCTTGCTTTTGGCTGTTTAGATCTCAATGCTAGACTTCATACATTTCTATCGTATTTTTTAGCTGTTTATATACAAATTGACTATTAGTATGATATTTTCTTACAGTTTTAGCAATACCATTTCAATTGTATATTCACATAATATTTGAGAGTATCTCATTTCTTCTGTTATTACTGACATAGAGGGGACTTCTTTCGATACTTTTTTGCTTAGTTATATTGTATCAAAAGGACCTCTCTATTTTTTTATTTCTACAACGCATGTCTTATTTCATTACAATTTCATACTAAACATATTAAAATAAAACTCCAAAGAAAAGTACAAAAGAATTTAGAGAAAAAATAAAACTAGCTGGAAAAATGAGAGAGGAAATATTCATCAAATATGAAGAAGATAAAATATATCAAAAAAGCTTAGAAATACAAGATTAAGTATTTGAAGATGCTTTTTATTACTTAAATGAAGAATCTTATTCAAGGCTAAGAACAACAAATTGTCTTGAAAGATTAAATAAGAAAATTAGACAAGAAGAAAAGCAATGAGAATATTTCTAAGTGAAATATCAGCAATAATGCTAAAGGGAGCAATATTTATGAATAGAAGAGAATATTTTACTAGTAAAATTATACAATATTATGTATTTGACTTCATTTTATATTATTAATTTTAAGTAAACACCTATTATATTTATAAAATAGATTTATCAATTAAATTTTGTTAAAAATAAATCAATAACACTTTTATACATTATGCACATAAAACACTAATATTCTCCATACATTTTGGACATACCATATAGTTTAATCATATGATACTATACAAGACATAAGATATTGGTTTAACAAATTTTACTAAGTTTAAGGAGGACATAATGAAAAAAACAAAAGCAAGAATGCTAAGAGATTTATTAGAATCAAATGAAACTATAATTGCACCATGCGCATATGATGCATTATCAGCCAAAATAATAGCTGAAGCTGGATTTAAGTTAGTGGCAACATCTGGATTTGATATGCATGCGGCGATGCTTGGTACACCTGATAATGGTCAACTTGCATTTAATGAGATGATTGAAGCTTTAGGGAAAATGGTAGATGCAGTGGATGTTCCAATATTAGCAGATGCTGAAGCCGGTTATGGAAACGCTATCAACACAATTAGAACCGTTAGAACTTTTGAAAAAGCAGGATTAGCAGGAATTTTTATTGAAGATCAAAAACTACCTCCAAATTGTCCGTTTGTAAAAGAAACGGAAGTAGTTAGCGTAGATGAAATGGTAGGAAAAATCAGAGCTGCTGTTGACACAAGGGTAGATCCTGACTTTGTAATTGTAGCAAGATCAGATGCACCTTTTGAAGAAGCTATAAGAAGAGCTCCTTATTATTTAGAGGCTGGGGCGGATATGATTAAAATTAATACAAAGACAAGAGAACAACTAATTGAACTTCCAAAAAGAGTAGATGCTTTACTACATGTAGGATTCGATGGTGGTACTGAAATGACAGAAGGTCTTACTGCATGGGATGCTGGTAAATTAGGATATAAGATTGTTACATATCCTACTTCTGCAATTTGTGCATCTGTTAAAGCTATGCAAGCTGCAATGAAAGAATTATATGAGACAGGCACTGATAACGGTTTCTTGGATAAAATTATGCCATTTAATGATTTTTTAAAATTTATTGGAAAAGAAGATTATGCAGAATTAGAGAAAAAATATTTAAGAAAATAGAAGGAGGTTTAATATGACAGTAGCTAGCTTTATGGATGATATAATTTTATTGATGATATTTCTGGTTATTGGCTTTTCAATAAGAGAGATAGTAAAACCATTACAAAAATTATATATTCCTTCATCTATAATTGGGGGATTAATTGCATTAATCTTAGGTCAACAAGTTTTAGGTATAATAGAAATACCTGAAACCTTTAATCAATTATCTGGCACATTTATCACAATAGTTATGACAGCTCTAGTGTTTGGTATTAGTATTAATAAAAAGAGAATAAATGCTTATTTAGATTTCACACTATTAATGTTAATAACTTATGGTATACAATTATTATTTGGAACAGTAATAGGAGAAGCTCTTGGGAAAATATGGACAAATTTGCCACCTGCTTGGGGAACTCTAGGAGTGTTTGCGTTTTTTGGAGGTCATGGAAATTCTGCAGTTGCAGGTGCCCTATATCAAGAGCTAGGAGTTCAAGATAATCTTTCAATGGGAATGATTTTAGCTACTATAGGTTTAATATCAGCTATTGCTGTTGGAATGATAATTGTAAATTGGGGAATAAGAAAAGGCTATGCAAATTATTTAGTTGATGATGAGGGACAAGAGATATTATTAGGTGGAGTTCTTTCGGAAGATAAACAAATAAGTATTGGAAATGAGAAAGCGTCTTCATCAGCAATAAATAGCTTAGCCTTGCAGTTTGCTCTACTATGTGTTGCAATTTTTATTGGGGATAAGATAATAGACCTATTATCCATGATAAATGAAATGTTTAATAAAATACCTAATATGGCAAGAGGTATGATTGGAGCTGCTATACTTTATAATTTGATGAAAGCTTTTAAAGTAGATGGATATGCAGATAAAAAAACTTGTTCTACTATATCCGGGTTTTGTTTGGAACTTATTATTACATCTGCAATAGCTACACTTAGACTTGACTTTTTTTCAACCTATATAGTACCTATAGCAATATTTTCAATGGCTAATATAATTTTGACCTTAATAATAAGTTTGTTTATAGGAAAAAAACTATGTAGAATAGACTGGTTTGAAAAAGTGTTACTCAATTTTGGGCAATCGACTGGAAATGCTTCAACGGGACTAGCATTAGTTAGATCAGTTGATCCAGATTTCAAATCAACTGCAGCAGAAAGCACAGGAGTGGGTAGTGCTGTTTTAGTGCCATTGACGGGAACATTACCAGCTATTGTACCAATAATAGCTATGCAGTCTATCACATATGTTGCTGGTATTGGTGCTGCTATAACGCTAGTTGCAATAATTCTAATAGTTTTATTTATAAGAAATAATTACAGGTGAGAAATGACTAAAAAAATTCATATTTCAGAACTCTTAGACAATCTAGGAAATTTTTTAGAAGATACAAATTTAGATTCAATCCCTGATGAAATAATAGAAAGAGCTAAATTGACAATAGCAGATACATTAGCTGTTATATTTAGGGGTTCAGAGGAAAGAGAAATACAGAAATTACATAAAAACTTAGATAGTATAGAAGAATCCTTTATACTATCTAAGGATTTTAAAATGACATCAGCGGAAAAGGCTGCTTTTGTAAATATAACACAATCGACATTTATAGAGTTGGATGAAGGTACAATAACTGGTCATCATCCAGCTATACACATATTGCCACCTATACTTTCATATGCTCAAAAACATTCAAAATCAGGTAGAGATATATTGCTATCTTTTATTTTAGGATATGAAATATATGCAAGATTTTCGGAAGGTATAAAACTTAGAGATGGATTTTATCCACATGGAAATATTGGCCATATAGCTTCTTCTATAGCAATTGGGAAAATGGAGGATTGGAATAAAGAAAAATTTATTAATGCTATATTGATGTCATCTTCATTACAATTGGCAACTTCTTATGAAGCATCAAAAGTAGGAGCAACAATAAGTACAGTCTTTGCATCATTTTCAGCTCCCATATCTTTTCTAATAAAAGATTTAGTAGATTCTGGATTTTATGGTTTTAAAAACTCATTAAATGATATGTATGAAAATTTAATAGGAAATGAAATAGATTATGAGAAAATTATTAATAATATAGGAAAAGAGTTCAAGATTTTAGACACATATTTTAAATTTCATGCAAATTGTGGAGTTTGTCATCCAGCGATAGAAGCAGCAATTGATGCACTTGAATACACTTTACAGAATGAGAGTTACCCACCCTATCAAGGTGAAATGAAAATTTTACCAGAGGAAATAGAATCTATAATTATTATACAAGGAAATTCTAAAACTAGTAGAGTTATGACAATTGCAAATAATAAGTTCTCCGCTAAATTTTCATTACCTTATTCAATATCTGTTTTTTTGAAATATGGAAGATTAGATCTAGAGTGTTTTAATGATAATTTAGTGAAAAATAAGGAAATAATAGATCTGCAAAAAAAGGTACATTTTAAATATTGTAAAGAGATGCTAGAAAATCCTAAATCTTGTAAGATAAAGATTAATTTAAAAAATGGAAAAATTCTTGAGGGAGAATGTATAGATGTATATGGAAGACCTAAGAGAAAAGCGAGAAAAATTGATATTAAAAACAAATTCGACTATTTGCTAAAAGAAATTTTTTCAAAACATTATATAGAATTATTATGGTACAATATCAAAGAATTAGAGAATATAGAATCAGTTGAAGAATTGTTTAACATAAATAAAATATCTTAAAGGATGATAAAATGTATTTTTCTGCAGGCGATTTATTAAATTTTGAAGAATTAACTTTAGTATCTGGCAAAAAAGGTTTATATAGAAAGATATCTTGCCCATTTGTTTGGGCAAGAAAAACTTTTGATAATTATATGGAAGCAGAAGAACTGATTTTTATTACAGGAGCAGGGATAGAAGTTAGTGAGGAGCGATTAAATAAACTTGTTGAAGAAGGGATAAAACTTAATATTTCGGGTATCGTTTTTATGGCTGGAGAAGGATTTATAGAAAAAATCTATGAGTCTACAAAAGCTTTATCAGAAAAACACAATTTCCCAATATTTTCAATGTCACATAAAACAAAACTTGTAAGTTTAACTAAAAAAATTATGAATGCTGTATCAATGAGACTTAATGAAGATATATTCAATAAAATTCACTTAGGGAAAATATTATTTGATGAGAATAAAATATTAAATTCACAAATGAGTACTATTTATCAATTGCCATTTAAGAGCAATTCTTTTATTTTAATTATGAATAAGAAAAAGGGTTCAAAAATTAAAATAGAAGAGACATCAATAATAAAGGTAATTACTAAAAAAGTTCCTATAGAGGATTTTAATCTCATTAATTATAGGCACTTAAATGAATATATTTACATGTTTTCATCCAATGATAAGAATGTTCTAAAATTAATAAAAAAAATAATGGTTGAATATTTTAATAAATTTAAAAATGATTTTTCTATGGGTATAGGAAGAATAATAGATACTGATGAAGACAACATACAAGAAAGCTATAAGGATGCAAAAAATATTATAAACTTCAACAATAATAATTACACTAAAAGTAAATTTTATGATTTTGAAGATTTAAAATCTTTTAGATTAATTCTAGAAATTAAAGATCCGATAGTAATTAACGAGTATTTCGAAGAAACAATTGGTAGATTATTTAATAATAAAAATAAAAACTCAGAAGATTTAATAAAAACACTATGGGAATACTTAATAAATAATGGCAATAAAAGAGAAACATCAGAATCACTATATATCCATAGGAATACATTAAACTATCGTTTAGAGCAAATTGAAGAAATTTTAAAAAAAAACATTGATGATTCGCTTGTAAGATACGAACTATTTTCCGCCTTAATCATAGGAATTATTACAGGAAAAATAGATAGTTAAGAGAATAGCGATTTATTATTAACTTATTATATTTCATAGCAAGTAAAGAAAAGTTTTGCTAATATCTATATATCATAATCAACTATCAATTCATCATATCAATTTTACAAGTGCGAGTGAAGAACTATATATATCTCAACCTGTCATATCTTCAGTAGAGAACATCACTTGGATATGGGTATGGGGTAAGACTTGTAAATAGAAATTCAAAAAAGCGAGTTTCACAAAAGAGGAAGAGATTTTTTATGAAGTATTTCTATAAAACTCTTTCAGATTGTGATGAAGCTGAGTGAATGCTAAACAAATATTCTATAAATAATAAGGTAAAGTTTGGATTACTTCCAACACTTTTACAAGGGTTGTTTCTAACTATATTAACAATTATATTTTTAAAACAAACAAATTTATATTATTATTTTACACATATATGCACTTCCAGACTATTTATTGCTATTTAAAGTTTAGGACTTTTTATATATAAGTGTATATGTTATCATAAAAACATCTGCCAGTGATTTACTACCCAAGAGATATTAGATAGCCAATAAATAAGTTCAACTTTTGACGTATTTGTGTATTGTTTTTTGCTTTTTCTTTTTTATTGATGAAGTTTTTTAAAAACTATGACAGAAAAAGATATTTGATTAGATTAATTTTATTTGGATGTTGGACTAATTTATAAATAAGTTTTAAAGAAAACTTTGAAGGAACTAAATATAGTTTGTTGTTCTACTTTTAGTTATCATTGCTTTGGAATTATAGTAGTTTTAGAAAACTAGAGTTTTACAGCACGAAGATATTTTTATATAATTTTATAAAAAAACAAAGAAACTTTTGACAAAAATATTAACGTAAAGTAAATATACGCCAATTTTGCAAGGGTTTTTTTAAAAAAAAGTGTTAATTATATTAAGGCTACAAATGAACTTGAAAAAGAGTATGATTTCAACTACAATATAGATGTAGCAAAGTACATAAAATTTTAAGGAGGATGTAAATGAAAGCGTTAATGGTAGATTATATGTCAGATGTAATTGATAAGGGACTTGAAGAAAGAGGTATTGAACTCGATAAGGTTATGCTTCCAACTTCTGAAAAGCTAGCAGAAATTATTGAACCTTATGATTTCTTATTTATGAGAGTTGATCCATTCATCAACAAAGAAGTTCTCGATGCGGCTAAAAATTTAAAGGCAATTTTTGTTGGTTCAACAGGAACTAATCACATTGATCTTGAGTATGCAAAGGAAAAAAATATTCCAGTTAAAAACTCTCCAGGACAAAATGCAAATGCAGTTGCTGAACTTGTTTTTGCAAAAATGTTAGATCTTTATAGAAACTCTGTACAAGCTCAAAATGAAGTTAAGAGCGGAATTTGGAATAAGTACAGATGGATTGGTAGAGAACTTAGAAATAAAACTCTAGGAATTTGTGGTTTTGGTGCAATTGGTAGAAGAGTTGCAGAAATCGCCAAGGTATTCCACATGAATGTTCTTGCTTATGATCCATTCTTAAAGCCAGAAGATATTAAAGTCGATTATGTTGAACTTGTTGATTTTGATAGAATAGTAAAAGAGTCTGACATTATCACTCTTCACATGCCACTTACTCCAGATACTAAGGATTTATTCTCTAGTGATGAATTCGAAAAGATGAAAGATGGAGCTTGCATAATCAATGCTGCACGGGGTGGAATTGTTAATGAAGATGCACTTTATGATTACCTTAAAAATGGTAAATTAGGTGGAGCTAACTTAGATACACTTTCTAATGAACTTGGCTCTGGTGGACTTGACACTCAAGATGTTCCAGTTGAAAGTAAATTATTTGAACTAGATAGATTTTATGTAACACCACATATTGGTGGCTCTACTATCGATGCTCAAGACGATATTGGACATGTAGTACTAAGAAATTTTGATGAACTTTTCGGAAAATAAGAATACAATAGCTAATTTAAGATAGCATATAGAGTTAAGACTAAAATAAATTAGAAACCTGCTCACAATTGTGGGCAGGTTTTTTATGCAAAATAACATTGCTCTTTAAAATTTTTTATAATATATTAAAGGGGGAGGTTGATATGAAGGATTATTATGTACCCATTATTTTATTATTTGTATTTACTGCAATAATTTTTTTCTACAATTATTATATAAAAGTGAGAAATGAAAAAATTTTGAGAGAAGAAATAATAAAAGACTTTGGAAAGGTTCACTCAAAAAAATTTAAGGGGAAAATTGACGGATTACATAAAAGGATTGGCGGAAATTTAACAGAAATCACAGCCAATGATTTGAATTTTGACAAAATAACGGAGAAAATAAATCACAATGTGTCGAGGCTTGGGCTTGAATATTTTTATCACAGACTTAGAAATTTAATTTTAGATAAGGATGAGTTGATAAAGTCTCAAAACAATAGAAATATTTATAAAAAGCAGGAAGATGAGTTATTAGATCTTCAGTTTCAGCTTGGCAAAATTGGATTTTTCAAAGAAGATGTGTTAAGTTTAGTTGAAGAAGAAATTGAAATAGATAGAGAGCTTGAAATTGGAGCGAGAATTTTTTCCTTTACAGCACTTTATATTTTAATTCTTTTTATCTTTTTAAGAGCTGGATCGCTTCTATTTATTTTTGTCCTACTTGGAATAAATATTTACATTTATAAAAAATTTAATGACATAACCCTTGGTAAATTAGAAACTTTAGTTAGGTTTAAAAGCATTTTATTTGTTTCAGAAAATTTGATGAAAAATAAAAGAAAAGTCTTTATAGAAGAGTTAGAAGAGATAGAAAATATTTTAAAAAGGATTTCTCCACTAAAGAAAATTTTGAAATCCTTTGGTTTTTTGACTGGCAATGCGGAAATGGATTTTGCAGAAACTTACAAAAATGTATTATTTTTATCGGAAGCTAGGAAATTTTCGAAGTCACAAAAATACTTTAAAGAGTATAAAGATGAAATTTTTAGACTATATTATCTATTGGGAAAAATCGACTGTGAAATAGGAATTATTTCTATTGAAAAGGCATATAGAACAGGAGAGGCAATTTTTAGTGAGAAAATTTGTGGCAAAAATTTGTACAATCCATTATTAAAAGATGCTGTGCCAAATGACTTGAATTTGGAAAAATCAATAATTTTAACGGGTTCTAATGCATCGGGCAAGTCGACATATCTTAGAACCATTGGCATTAATGCAGTTTTTGCACTTAGCTTTGGCATTTTCTTTGGCGAAAAATTTGAAATAAAACCTCTTAAAGTAACATCGGCTATTGACATTAGCGACTCAATAATGAAAAATCTTTCCTATTTTATGGCAGAGTCCAAGGCAATTGGAGAGATGATAGAAGATGAGGAAGAAAAGTTAATTTTGCTAGATGAGATTTTTAGAGGAACTAATACTATTGACAGAATTGCATCTGCTACATCGACATTAAAATACTTGGCGAAGAAAAATCATGTGGTGGCAGCAACTCATGATATAGAGCTTACAATTTTATTGAAGGATGAATTTAATAACAAACACTTTGAAGAAAAAATAGAAGATGGCGACATAAAGTTTGATTATTTAATAAAAGAAGGTCCTGCCACTACGAGGAATGCCATAGCAATTTTGGATAGTCTAAACTACCCAGAAGAAATAATAAATGAGGCAAGAATTCTTTCAAAGGAAATGGAAAACAGATAGACTGCTTTATTCAGTGGTTTCTTTAAGGAGTAATTTTTTCTTTCTTTAATTGTTATTCTTAATAATATATAATATTATTAAGAATATATTTTTTTATACAGATTGTGAGGGTAGTATGAGGATTTATTTTACAAGACATGGTGAGACTGAATGGAACAAGCTTAATATAATTCAAGGGCAAGATGATTCGCCACTTACTAAAGAAGGTATTGAGATGGGAAAGGCGCTTCACGATAAGTCAAAGAATATTCACTTCGATAAGATTTATTCTTCTGACCTTGGTCGTGCCTATGATACTGCAAAATTAATTTGTCCCAACAGGCATATTATAAAGACCTCGCTCCTTCGCGAAATTGATGTGGGTTATTGGTCTGGCAAAAACATTAAGGATGTTAAAGACAGTGATAGATGGCTTCACAAACTTTATTTTAATAAGCCACATAGATACAACCGCATTGATGGCGAAAGTTTATACGATCTTAGAAAACGTGTGGAAAAATTCTTTGAATTTGCTATTTATCCAGAAATTGACAACACTATTTTAGTTGTGGCTCACGGCGTAACTATTGTAGCTATGTTTTCTATTATGGAAGATATTCCTATGGAAAAGTTTTGGATAAATAGAGTTAGGCGAAATGGAGAGTTTAACATCGCCGATTATCACGATGGTAAATTTAAAATTATAAAAAAGGCACCACAAAATCCTGTGGATTCTATTTGAGGTGATTAAATGAAGAATTATGATTTAATTATAATTGGCGCAGGTGCAGCTGGCTTGAGTGCTGCTATTTATGCGGGGAGATCTCTTTTAAGCACTTTGGTAATCGAAAAATTTTCCTTTGGCGGCAGAGTTAACGATACTCCTAGGGTTATTAATTATCCAGGATTCAAAGAAATTTCTGGGAGAGATTTGATAAATGAATTTAGAAGGCAAGCAGAAAATTTTAATACTAACGAGTTTACTTATGGAACTGTTTCAAAGATCGAAAAGATAGGCGAGGGTTTCAAGCTTATTACTTCAAGGAGAAGAGAATTTTTTGCAAAGGCAATTATTATTGCAACGGGAACTTATGCAAAGATGATAAATGTTCCTGGCGAAATTGAATTTGCTGGTCGTGGTGTGTCCTATTGTTCAACTTGTGATGCAGATTATTTTAAGGACAAAGACATACATATTTTAGGTTCAGGTGATCTTGCACTAGAAGAGGCAGATTATCTCTCTAATTTTGCAAACTCAATTAATATGATTATTATTCACGAAGAAGGAAATTTCGATGGAAATGAATTGGAAGTTAAAAAAATTAAGGAGAATCCAAAAATTTCTTACACTTGGCACTCAAAACTCGAGGGAATTTACGGCGATGACAGAGTAAATAGTCTTGATATTTTAGATTTATCTGACAATACAAATACTAGAGTGACTTCTGATGGAGTTTTTATTTTTGCGGGGATGAGTCCCAATTCAGAATTTGTAAAGGATTATTTAGATTTAGATGATTTTGGCTTTATTGTAACGGACGACTGCATGAGGACATCTGTAGAAGGAATTTATGCTGCAGGAGATATAAGACAAAAACCTCTTAGACAAATTGTTACAGCAGCAAGCGATGGTGCAGTGGCTACTGTCTATGCAGAGAGATACATTAGAAATAGGGGTGTGAGATGAGAGTTTATCCAAGGGGAACTGTAGTCTACAATAAAGAAAAGGCATACAATGGTATAAATTTAATTTCAACGGCAAAGGACGGAGCACTAATTACAAAAATGGACGGCAGGGAGCTTAAAAGGTATTCTGTGAACCCAATGCCTGCAAAGATGCTTCCAAATAAAAATATTATGAGTATTTCTTCTTTTAGATCATCAGATTTTGGAGTCAGTGATGGTATAAAATTAGTTGAATTTGATAAAGATGGAAGAGTTGTATTTGACTTCGACAAATTTAAGTTCACAGAGGACAGAGGTTATCGACCAAAGTGGATGGCTAGAGCACATTCTGATTTTCAAAGAGAAGGAAACTCACTTGGATATTATTACCCTGGAGAAAAAATCATCCAAGGTGGCAATACGCTTATATTAGTTCACGATGCCATCGTGGACAATAGAATTTCTGACAAGACTTTGCTTGACGATGTAATCTTAGAAGTAGACAAAAAGGGAAATATTATTTGGAAATTTTCCTTTAGTGAACACTTTGACCAACTTGGATTTTCCGAAGAGGCAAAAAATGTTTTATACAGAAATCCAAATCTTAGGATTACGGAAAGACCTCTTGGAAATTATTTAGACGTGACATCAATTTCTACAATTGGCGAAAACAAGTGGTACGATCAAGGCGATCCACGATTTCATCCAGACAACATTTTATTTACTGCGAGAGCTGCAAATATTATTGGCATAATCGACAAAAAGAGGTCACGAATTTGTTACAAGCTGGGACCAAAATTTTCAGACTTCAAGAAAATAGATCCAGTAGTTGGCTCTGCCTTTGCAAGTATAATTCCAAGGGGTTTGGAAGGCGAGGGCAATCTATTGATTTTTGACAATGGAGGAAGATGTGGCTACGGCTCACCAACACTCACATCACCTTCAGGACTACTGCCCTTTGTTAGAAATTATTCCAGAATCTTAGAGATAAATCCAGTAACACTTTCTGTAAATTGGTCCGTAGATCCAAGGGATTTTGGTTTTTCAATTCCAATGAATGGCTACAAATTTTATTCACCCTATGGCGGAAATCTTCAAAGACTTCCCAATGGAAACACTCTAATAACCCTTGCGACAGAGGGTATGGTTATTGAAATCACACCTTCAAAGGAAATAGTTTGGCAATGGACATGCCCTTATAGGACGACGACAGAAAATGTTTTGAAAAATAACATGATTTACAGAGTTTATAGATATCCCTACGATTATCTAGACGTAGATGAAAGTGAAAATGAAATTGAAGAGATTGAAGATGCATCTTATTACAAGCTAAAGGGAGCAGGAAGTTTCAAGTCTGTTGCTGTTACAAATGTAAATGGAAGTGAACTAAATAACGATATAGACCCACTTTCACAAGAATCAGAATCAGTTTTAGATCTTGAAGAAAATAAGAAAGTAATTAAGAGAAATGAATCAGTAATAAAATATGTAATGCAAAATTATTTTGGCGACACGATAAAATCACAAAAAGCAGCCATAGTTATCTTTGGTGCAGATAGATGTTCTCACTGTGAACCACTTATGGAAGTAATGCAAGTTCTCCTAGAAGAAGAATTCAAAGAGATTAGCTGTTACTACATGGATCTCGACAAAAATAAAGACTTTGCAGAAAAATATGAAATCTTCCAATTGCCTAGAGTTTCTTTCTATAAAGAGGGCGAAAAAGTTTACGAGTTTATTGGAGAAAAATCCTATGACGAAATTGCCAAGCTAATTGAAAAATATATTTTAGAAATTTAAAAAAAGCTGAGGAAAATTAACCCTCAGTTTTTTTATGCCAAGTTAAATTTGTATATCCCTTTTTCTTTACTTTAGAGTTGATTAAAAATCTATTTTTTACAAGCCTGAGCATATATTTATCGTCATTATAAGAATCGGAGTAGCCAAGGGAATTTTCGTAATCAATATCTATTCCATCTCTTTTTAAAATTTCGTTGATATTTTTTACCTTGATTTGCTTTTTATTATTGCCACGAATTAATTTATAATCTTCGTCTAGATCCGTTCCAATTATGTAGTCAAAGCAAAAGAGTTCACCTACATAGATTAAATAATTTGTGGCAGAAGCAGAGCAGAGGATTTTAACAGTGTTTTCGTCATAGGAATTAAATTCACTTTCAAATTCTTTAAAGAAAAATTTGGGGTAGAGAAAATTTGTAACGAAGCTTTTGAGTTCATCTTCTGAAAAATATTTTATAACAGAGACCATTTCATTTTTCATTATTTCAAAGTCGGAATTAATTTTTGACTTGATATATGCAGAAATTAAATTCCAAAGAGTTTTAAAAATATTTATTTTTTTATTTTTGTATGCGTATTTATAAAGTTCCAATATAGACTCACAGTCAACAATAGTTTTGTCAAAATCATAGAGTGCAACTTTTTTTTTCAAGATTTCACCTCAATGTAATTATATCAAATTTTCTTCATTATAAAAAGTTAATATGATATACTAAAGTAGTGATATTTATGGGGATTATTATACATGTTGACATAGATGCTTTCTATGCATCAGTAGAAGAACTTGACGACAATAGAATAATAGGCAAGCCAGTAGTTGTAGGGGGTAAATCCAATCATGGAGTTGTAACAACGGCTAATTACGTTGCGAGGAAATATGGCATTCATTCTGCCATGCCCATGTATATGGCGAAAAATCTTTGCGATCATTTAATAATTAAGCCCATGAGAAGAGATAGGTATCTGGAAAAATCGAGGGAAGTATTTGAAGTTTTAAAGACTTATACAGACAAAATCGAAAAAGTTTCCATAGATGAGTCCTATCTCGATGTAACAGGACTTGGTTATGACGAAAATATTGTTTACGAACTACAAAAAGATGTCTTTAATAAAACAGGGCTAAGCGTGAGTGTTGGCCTTAGTTATAATAAATTTTTAGCAAAACTTGCAAGCGACTGGAACAAACCTAGTGGCGTAATGGTTATTAGAGAGTCCGATATTCCAGAAATTTTATTTCCACTGGATATAAGAAAGGTTCACGGTATTGGGAGAAAATCGGAGGAAAAACTGCGCAATATTGGAATAAATAAAGTTGAGGATCTTTATGAACTTTCCCATGAATTTTTAGCAAATATGTTTAAGAAAAGTGGCGAAGAAATTTACAACAGAATTCGAGGAGTAGATAATAGAGAGGTGACGCCAAACACTATGAGAAAAAGTCTTGGCACGGAGTCAACCTTTGAAGCTACAAAAAACAAAGAAGAACTTATAAATTATTTAAAAGAATTTTCTAAAGAAGTTTCAGAAGATTTAATTGTAAAGGAAATTTCTGGATACACTTTAACTTTAAAGATGAAAAATGAAAAATTTAAAGTTAAGACTAGGTCAAAAACTTATGACAATGCAATTTATGAAGAAGGAGATATACTAAATAAGAGTATGGAGATTTTTGATGAAGCTTATGAAGGCGAGAAGCTAAGGCTTATTGGCATCACAGTTTCAAATTTAGTAGATCTAAACATAAGACAGCTTTCTTTTTTTAGTAGGAGGAAAAATGAAAAAAATTAATTTAAAAAATTTATTTAAAGATGATGAATATGTAAAAAAAAGTAATATAAAATTTTTTGAACTAGATGGCGATAATTTAGTTTTAAAAATGAAACCAGAGAAAAATCAATTTAATGCCTATAATATACTTCACGGAGCAGAAATTTTTGCATTAATGGATACAGCTGTAGGTTGCCTTTCTATCATAAATGGAAAAAAAGCTGTTACATTAGATTCGAGTGTCAATTTTATTTCCTCCATAAGCTATGGAGAAGAAATTTACTCTAATACAAAAATAATTCACGTGGGAAAAAGCACAGAAGTGATTGAAGTTGTCGCCATGTGCAAGAACAAAATAATTGCAAAGGGAAGTTTCACGCTTTTTGTCTTGGATAAAGTTGAAATCACTGGAAGGGAATTTTTAGAAACAACAAAATAAATATCGAAAAATGGTAAATATCAACAGATAAAATTCTCGCTTTAATGATGAATTTTATCTGTATAAATTATAAATTAGTAAAAAAGTCTAAAAAAAGCTTTTCAGCTTTAGATAAGTAGTTGTTTTTTATCCAAATAGCCATAGTAGAAGATGTTAAACTATCATCTAATATTTCTTTATATACAATATGTTCATTTGATTGTTTAATAGCACTTTTAGGTAGAATTGCTATTCCCATCCCCAGTTCCGCTAATCTTAGCGTAGTGCTTGAACTATTACAGACACATACTATCTCAGGTCTAATATTATTTTTAAAAAAAGAATTTTCCAAATCCTTTTGATATCTATGATAAATTATTATTTTTTTTCCATCTAAATCGCCTATTGAACAATCTTTTTCTTTGTTCCAATTAAAATAATCAATCATGGCTACGCACATATTTTCTGGATTCTTAATTATGGTATTAACATTATCTTTTTGAAAAGGGGATCTCACGATTCCAATGTTAATTATCCCCTTGTTTAGAAGATTGTATATGAAAGTAGTATCTCCTTCATATATATCAAAAACTATTTTAGGATTATCTTTTAAAAAAGATTTTAATTCATTGTTGAAAATTAAGGGTATAGAAGTAGGAGTTACTCCAATTAATATACTTCCTATATTTTGTTCATTAAATTCCTTAATTTCTTTTTTTATATTCTTTGATAAAGAAACAATTTCCTTTGATTTTAATAAGAAAAATTTTCCAAATTCTGTAAGGTACATTTTGTTATTTTTTCTGTAAAATAAAACTTCTCCTAAATCTTCTTCTAAATTTTTAATTTGACGGCTTAGAGGAGGTTGAGTCATATGTAATTTTTTTGCAGCGCTTGTAATAGAACCTTCTTGAACAATAGTAATAAAATATTCTAACTGTCTTAATTCCAAAATATCACCCATAATAATTATAACAAATTAGTAAAACAAATTTATCAAAAAATAACATATTAAAAATGTATGGGGTATATTTTTTTATTGAATTGTACATTAGAAAATTAAAGGTATAAAATAAAAATCAAGAAAAACGTTTTTATAGAAGAGTATTATGAAGAGGAGAGTATTATGAAAAAGAATAAAAAATTAAGTTTATCTAGCATTTTTTCAAACTTGAACCCATTAACTTTACTTTTTGTTATAGTAGTAATAGTTTCAATTTTGACACATTTTATTCCATCAGGGGAATATGCCAGAGTATTAGATGAAGTAACAGGAAAAACAGTTGTAGTAGCAGATACATTTAAATTTGTTGAAGCAGATAAAGCTAGTGTAACAACAATGTTATTATCCTTTGATGCAGGAATTCAAAAGGCGGCACCGATAATTTCCTTTCTACTTTTAATTGGAGGATCATTAGGAGTTATTACATCTACTGGAGCAATAGAATCATTATTAAATGTTTTAGTAAAAAAGTTTAATAATGAAAAAAAGAAAAAAATAATTATAGCTATCACCATGTTCTTTTTCTTGTTTTGCTCATCAAGTTTTGGAATGGGTCAAGAAATGATGGCTTTTGCACCTTTTATAATAATATTGATGGTATCTTTAGGGTTTGACACTATAACTGCTATAGGAACTATGATATTAGGATATGCTATAGGATATGGTTCAGGGTTTTTAAACCCCTTTAACTTGGCAGTAGCTCAAGATATTGCAGGATTACCCTATCCATCAGGTTTAGAGTTTAGAATAATATTAAGTTTAATTTTATATTTAGTGGCAGTTAGATATATGATAAATTATGCAAATAAAGTTGAAAAGGATTTTAGTTTAAGTATTAGCCCTAATATACCAGAAGAATTTAAGAGCAAAAGCAAATTTGAAAACATTAATAAAATGAGTAAATCTCATAAACTAGTATGGCTCATATTTGTATCGGGATTAGCATTTTTAATTTATGGTGCGACTATGAAAGGTTTTTATTTATCTGAGTGTGCTACTATTTTTTTAACTATTGGCTTATTAAGCGGTGTAGTTAATAAATATAATTTAAATAAAATTTTTCAAGAATTTAGTAAGGGAGCAAAAGATATGGCTGTTCCTTGTTTAATAATCGGATTTGCTATGGCTATTACTACAATACTAGATTCTGCTAAAATATTAGATTCAATAGTTTATTATTTATCTTTGCCACTTAAGAATTTACCACCAATTATATCGGCAGGTGGAATGGTTATAGTTCAAACGTTAATTAACTTCTTTGTAAATTCAGGATCAACTCAAGCTGCTATTACAATGCCTATAATATCACCACTAGCGCAAGTGTTAGGTGTAAATCAACAAGTTGCTGTTTTAGCCTTTCAACTAGGAGATGGACTTTCAAATATGCTATGGGTGACATGTGGAACACTTATGATTGGACTAGGTATAGGAGAAATTAATTATATTAACTGGTTTAAATTTATTAGTAAAATATATTTGGTTTTACTAGCTATAGGTGTAGCTGCGGCAATGTTTGCACAATATATAAATTATGGGCCATTTTAAACAATAAATTTAATGACAAGGGGAATTAAAAATTCATGAAAAAAGAAGATTTATTAAAAAATAATACTTTGTTTTATTTTAGCGAAATATCTAAAATACCTAGGGGAAGTGGAAATGAAGAAAAAGTCAGTAAATATATATATAACTGGGCGCTTGAAAGAGGGTATACAGTTAAAGATGATAAGTATCATAATTTAATTATAAAAAAAGATAATAATAAATCTAAGGATCCTATTATTTTGCAGGCTCATTTAGATATGGTATGTGAAAAAACACCTGAATCTAATCATAATTTTAAAACTGATCCTATCGAATGGGAAATAGTAGATGGATTTATAAGATCAAAAAACGGCACAACATTGGGTGCTGATTGCGGTATTGGCGTAGCTCTAATAATGGCTATGTTAGAAATTAATGATGAAATGTTTCCACCAATAGAGGCAATCTTAACAACAAGAGAAGAAACTGATATGGCTGGAGCATATAATATAAACAAAGAATTATTAAGTGCAAAAAGAATGATAAATTTAGATATTAGTCCGGAAAATAAAATTCTAGTAGGCTCTTCAGGTGGCTTTGCGTGTGAACTTAGCCTTAAAGTAAATTTTGTTGAGTATGATGGAGAATTTTTTGAATTAAAACTAACCAATATGCGTGGTGGTCACTCTGGAAATGATATAGATAAGGGATATGGAAACCCCTTAATACTACTAGTTGATTTATATAAAAATTTAAAAAAATCTGGAATAGAATGCAGTCTTAGCTCGATAGATGGAGGAAATTCTAGACTTGCTATACCAAGAGAAGCATCTATAAAATTAGGACTAAGGAATAAAAATAATATAGAGAAATGCAAAAAAATTATTAATGAATATTCGTATTTTTTGTCTAAGAAATATAACACAATGGGAAAGAATTTAAATTTATCATTAAGTAAAATTGATAAATGTTTAGTGCTTACTGAAATTGATGAATTGAGAACAATTAATCTCATAAGCCTAATTCCTAACGGTATATTTGAAATGGATAACAAGTTTAGCGGTTTAGTAGAAAGTTCGTCAAATTTAGGCGTTGTAAAAACCCAAGTGGATAAGATTATACTTACTGAGGAGATAAGAAGTGCTTATAAAGAATCAGGAGAAATGATTTTAGAAAAAATCAAAATATTATCAGACATTTATAACTGTGATATAAGTGTGCATAGCAAATATCCTGGTTGGACTTCTGACAAGAGTTCTAAGCTTTGTAGCAAAGCCGAAGAAATTTTTAAGAGCATTTATAACGAAGCTCCAATTATAACTGCATCTCACTCTGGAAATGAAGTAGCTATTTTGAAAGATTTGCTGAACTTAGAGGATGCAATAGCAATTGGTCCTACTAGATTGTATTACCACACGCCTAGTGAAGTATTGGATTATGCATCTGCAATCAAGTTTGAAAAATATTTAGAAAAAATACTAAAGGAAATATAATATAAATGAGTAATTTGTTTATAATACTAAAACAGCTGTTGATAATGTTTTTGTTTATGCTAGTGGGATTTTTATTGTATAAAAATAAGAAGATAGATAATGAGGGTTCAAAAAGTATTGCTAACTTATTAATTTACATTGTATTGCCTTGTTCAATTTTAACGTCTTATATCAACAACAATATGGAAATACCGTCTAAATTATTTTTAGCTTCAATAGCATTGTCATTATTATGTTTAATGATTTCAATATTAATATCTTCTTTATTGTTTAAAGATAAAGCAATTGATAATTTTGGAGTTTCATTTTCAAACGCAGGATTTATGGGAATACCAATTATAACATCTGTTTTAGATGAAAAATATCTGATTTATGCATCTGGCTATATTGCTTTATTAAATATTTTACAATATTTTTATGGGCAAAAATTATTATTAGGAGAGACTATTTTGAAAAACAAATTGGATATGATAAAGAATCCTTTAGTTATAAGTTTTTTCATTGGCGTTACAATATATACTTTTCAATACCAAGTATCTGATGTTTTTAATTCATTTATTAAATCATTAGCTAGCATTAATTCTCCGCTAGCAATGATTCTGTTAGGCACATATATAGCTCAAGTGCGAGGAGTAAGTTCATTTTTAAATAAAAATCTAGTAATTAGCTCAATGGTTAGACTGCTAATTATACCGATCACAACAATATTTATTTTTAAGGTATTAAATGTCAATAAAGAAATAATTTTACCGCTAATTATTTGTGTAAGTGCTCCTGTAGGTTCTAATTTGGCGGTATATGCACAAAAATTAGATAAAGATTATATATATTCAGTTGAGTTAGTTAGCGTTAGTACGGTTTTATATTTGGCTACTATGCCAATAATTTTACAATTGGCTGATTTAATATTAGTATAGATAGTCTAATGAAATAAAAAGCAAATATAAAAGGCAAAATATAAGAAATTCAAGATTATGTAAAAATTGTTCAACATAGGATCAAAATTTAAAGGAATTTATAGTATTTTCTTTATATAGAATTAATTGTATAATTTATTATGATGAAATATTCTAAAGAAAATTATAAAGGATTTTAATTAAATGAGAAATTTTTGGGATTTAAATTATGGTGAAGTTGGCTTTGAGTTTTTTGGAAGGTATCACTTCACCTGCATATTTATTATTTTTATTTTTGCAATAATTTTATATAAACCTTGGAAAAATAATAAAAACTTTAGAAAAGTTTTTGCGATAATGCCAATTACACTGGAGATAATAAGGCTTATTATAGTTTTAATGACTGGACATTATGACAGCTCCTACTTACCCTTTCATCTTTGTTTGTTTGGAGCACAGTTTATGGCATTAGATGTTTTTTTCAAAAGTAAATTTATAAGGGCATCGCTTTTCTTTTTATTTATGCCGGCTGCCATTTTAAGTTTAATTACACCAGGGTGGACTAGTGTAAATAGGTATTCCTATGTTGCAATTATTTCGTGGATAATTCACGGAGCTAATTCCTTTTATCCCATATATCTTGTTCTTTCAAAGAAATACAAACCAAAGCTTATTGATATTATTTATCCAGCAATTTTTATAATTGCCATGTTGCCTATTATAAGAATTTTAAATAAAAAGTTAAGTGCAAATTATTTTTTTATTGAAGAACCTTATATTGGTTCTCCTCTTGAAGTGATAAAAAATGTATTTCCAAATTATATTTTGGGACTTTTTACAGTTACAATTTTTGTAATGGTGATGACCTTTTTTATCTACAAATTAATTTTAAAATTAAAGATATAAGAAGAAGACAGGAAAATAAAAAACCTGTCTTCTTTATTTGTCTTTACCTATAGTATTATAAGTTATTGCAACGAGCACACCACCAACAATATTTCCAATTGTAACTGGTATTAAATTTTTAAGAATTAATGCAAAGCTAAATTCTGGATTTAATATTTTTGCAAGGGCAAAGCAAGTCATATTTGCCACGCTATGTTCGAAACCAAGACTTACAAAGGCTAGGATACACCAAAAAATTAAAATTAATTTTGCTGAGTCAGAAATTTTTCTTGAGCATATTAAAACTGCTATACATACTAAGATATTGCACATAATTCCCTTAAATAAAAGTGCAGTGAAGTCGAAATTTGTTTTCCCGGCTACAAGTTTTAATAGAGTTTCATTGTATTCAGGGGATACACCAGTCATTTTAAATAAGAATGCGATTAAAATTGAGCCCAAAAGATTTCCAATATAGGAAAATATTAAAATTTTTAAAAATGTAGATGTTTCAATTTTTTTATTTAGCCTTCCAAGGGTTGTAACGAGGACATTTCCAGTGAAGAGTTCGCCGCCTGCAAAAACTACAAAGGATAATGCAAGAGAGAAGAAAAATCCATTAATAAATTTTACAGCTGCAATTGGTAGGGGAGAAAATACATTTGTCGAAAGTATCATTATGAGCATTCCTATACCAATAAAAAATCCTGCAAGCATTGAGGAAATTATGTACTTGAAGAGAGAAGCTTCAAGTAAATTTTTCTTATTGCTTGCAGAATTTATAAGTCCAGTTATTATATCTTTATACATATTACACCTCTTTTTATTTCACTAAACATTATATCAAAAAGAGGCAGTTTTTCAATTGGTGAAAGTATCTTTGTCAGTAGAAAGCTTAAATTTTTTTGCGTCAATTGCTGTAATTATTATTTGTACAATTGGCATCAATAGATTGAAAAACAAAAAGGGAAGATAATGTACTGTTGGAACTCCAAGTACAGATGTCATATAAGTACCGCAAGTGTTCCATGGTATCATTGCAGATGTAACAGTTCCACCTGATTCAAGAGTTGAAGATAAAAGTTTTGGATCTAAGTTTCTATCTTTATATTCATTTTTAAACATTCTTCCAGGCACAACTATGGAGATGTACTGCTCGGGCATAGTTGCATTTGTAAAAAAGCAAGTTAAAATTGTAGCCGTTACTATTCCAACAGTGGACTTTATTTTGTGAAGGAACTTTTTCACTATTGCTTCTAGGATTCCAGTTTCTTCTGCAATGCCACCAAACATCATGGCGATAATAGTAAGTGAAATAGAAGACATCATGTTGTTAAGTCCGCCAGTTGTCAAAAGCTTGTCCACAGACTCAACTCCAGTTTCTGAAACAAAACCATTTAGTGCAGCAGACAAGATATCTCCAAAATTTATATTTTGATATATTGGCCCTAAGATGGCAGCTGCAATTATGCCAAGGCTTATTCCAGGGACTGCGGGAATCTTTTTTGCAATGGAAAGTATTACAATTAAAGGTGCAATTAAAAGAAGGGGAGATATATTAAAATTATTTTTCAAACCATTAGTAATTACATTTACACTAGATAGATCGGCAGAACTTCCGCTGTATTTCATTGATAAAAATCCGAAGATTGCAAGAGTTAAAATATATGTTATAACAGTTGGCTTAAACATTGCCTTGATATGCGTAAATACATCGGTGCCAGCCATTGCTGGTGCTAGATTTGTAGTATCAGATAGGGGACTCATTTTGTCGCCAAAGTAGGAGCCAGATAAAACTGCACCTGCAGTTATTGGAGCAGGTATGCCTAAACCCTTTGCAATTCCCATAAGAGCAATGCCCATTGTGCCAGCTGTTCCCCAACTAGTTCCCGTAGCAAGTGAAGTTATAGAAGTTATTAAAACTGTAGCCACAAGAAAAATTGAAGGTTTTAAAATTAAAAGTCCGTAGTAAATCATAGTTGGAACAACTCCGGCTAAAATCCAAATGCCAATTAAAACTCCAATAATTGCCAAAATTATAATAGATTGCATGGCTTGAGAGATTCCCTTTATCATTGAATTTTCAATAAACTTCCAACTATAGCCTATTTTTAATGCAACGAGGGATGCTATAAAAACACCAATTAACATGGGGATATGAGGACTTTCTTCATACTTTATAATGCTCACAAACATAATTATTACAAGAGAAAGGAAAGTAAAAATTGCTTCGCCAAAATTTGCTTTTCTTATATCTTTATCATATTTTTTAATATTTTTAATATTTTTATTATTCATTTAACACCTCGTGTAAATTTAAAAATTTAACATATTATATCATTAAAATTAAAATAATAAAAGTTTTAGTTAATTAACAAAGGTGTTATACTATAAAGGAATGGAGGAAATTATGGAATTAAAAGACACAATTCGTGCAATAGAAAATTATCCAAAAGAGAAAGTTATCTTTAGAGATATTACTACTCTTTTAAAGGACAAAGATGCTTTTAAAAAAGCAGTGGATGAAATGGCAACAAAAATTGACAAAGATGTGGATAAAATTATTGGTGTGGAAGCTAGGGGATTCATTTTTGGTGCGGCACTTGCCTATAAATTAAACAAGGGTTTTGTGCCAGCAAGAAAGCCAGGCAAACTTCCTTACGACAAATTGATAGAATCCTATGAGCTTGAATATGGAAAAGATTCTATAGAAATTCACAAGGATGCAATTAACCCTGGTGAAAAAATTGTAATAGTAGATGACCTTCTTGCAACTGGTGGTACATCTAAGGCATGTGTTGATCTTGTAAAAAGATTAAAGGGCGAAGTGTCTTCTATAGTTTTCTTAATTGAGTTATTAGATTTAAAGGGAAGAGAAACCTTAAAGGGCGTAAAAGTGGAATCAATTATAAAATATTAAGGAATAATTTTAATCTAAAAATTATTGGATATTTGATTTGAAAAACCACTATTATATTTTTATTAAAAATTTATAATAAAATTATGGGAGCAAATGCTGAGGGGAGTTAAGACTCGATCATTCTACCTGTTAGGATAATGCCTTGACAGATAAAAGCAATTTAATGCTATAATTTTATAGGAGATCTTTGGCTTTATGCCAAATTTTGGGGAGGCTCGATATGTCGAGTCTTTTTTTTGTTTAAAAATAAATACATAAAACAATTCTAAGCTATAAATAAAGATTAGATGTTTTTAGCATAAAAACAAAAGCATAATGTTTTGCAGATTTCTTTTCTCCAAAATATTTATAAACAAGTATTATTCCTTTTCAAATTCTGGAAAATTTATCCTATCGAAATAATTTCTTGTAACTCTCTTAATTTTTGTATGAGTTTAATTAAATAGACAATAATTAAAGCATAATCGAGAAAGTACGTATTTTTTAAAATAAATTTTAAAGACATTTTTATATACATAAACTTCTTTAAACTCATTTTTAAGAATTTTCAATTTCTTGTACCATCATGTGGAGCAAAAAGACACTCACACATTAAGTCATAGGTAAAAACATTTGCTATTAAAATTTAAATTAAAGTAAAAAGGCAAATTAGAAATGATTCCTCTATTACCTATGCTTAATAAATTATTTTGGAATTAAAGATTTACATATTTATACAAAAATCCTTAAATACTTTATTTAGGATAATAAGAGAGAAATAAAGAAAAATTAAATTAAAAAATTTACACATATTGCAATCAATTGTGGAGAAATAAAAACTAATTTTATCTTCAAGAATTAAAAAAATAACGATAATTATCTATATGATAATAATAATCAATTATATTATACTCTAATGAGGGATGTTTCTATTAAATCAAAGTCTTTACAAGCTATAGCATGTCCATGAATGAAGATTTTGATTGGGATTTTATTTTTTAAAGGGAGGTAATCAAAAGAGATAAACATTTTCACAATAAAATTTTTGCAATAATAAAATTTTTGCAAAAAAAGGAATTAATTCAAAAGAGAGTAGAACTTATGATAAAAACATATAGCAAAACAAGGCTATGATAAGCAAGATTACTATAAAATGATATTTTGTGTCATTAATTCTATTTAGGAGGTAGATATGAAAAGAAAATTAATTGTGCTAATGATGGCAATGTTAATGATGATTGGCACTGTGCCTCTTGAGGTCTTTGCTAAAGTAGAAATAACTAATAAACAAAAAGTTGACAAATTAGTTAGTGCAAAAATAGTTGAAGGAGATGAAAGAGGAAATTTAAACCTTGGCGATCCAATTAAGAGAAGTGAGATTACAAAAATCCTAATATATTCTTTGGGATATAAAGACGAGGCAGTAAAATTTCAATCAGAAAAATCTAAATATTCAGATGTTAATTCAAATCACTGGGCAAAGGGAGTGATTCAAGCAGCAAGCAAAATAAAAATGCCCAATGGTCAATATTTGATAGAAGGTTACCCAGATGGGACTTTCAAACCAGAGAATAATATTACTTATGCGGAACTAATCAAGATATTAGTAGTAGCTAGCAAAAGAGATCTCAGTGATCAGATGATAAAAAATGCCAAATGGCCTGATTCTTATATTAATTGGGCTAAAGAAGAAAAAATCATTGGAAGTGATGTTGGACTTGAAATAAGAGATTTCAATCAAGCGGCAACTAGAGAAAATGCTTTTGTAGCTTTATATAATTGTAAAGAACTCTTGAATAAACAAGGTCAAGAAATAAAAAAGGAGAGCTATGTTTCTAAAAAAACACAGGGAAAAAGGGCATCGTCTTTTAGTATTATAAGTAGCAGTGGCTATAGAGATTATAATAGTGGTAGTAGTTCAAAGGACTCAAAAATAAAAAAACCAGACCCAAAGCCAATACCAGTGGAGTCAAAGGAAGATAGGGATAAAATACAAAAATCAATAAGTCCAAGACTAGACCAGACAGGTAAATATGAAAAAGGGAAGTCTGCACTACTAGGCACAGGAATTAAAGGCTTAGATGGGTTGAGAATTGACATAGATCAAAAATTTGGAGATGTAAAAGCAATCAGAGAAGCCCTATCAAATCCAAAAATTGGAAGGGGACAAATTTTTGAAAAATGGCAATCGGTAAAAACAGGAAAGCAATACACAACAGAGGAGCTATTAGGTACAAAGCTAACTAAGGACATGGTTTATGAATGTCCCTATGGCTTCCATTATGTAGAGTTAAAGCCTATTACCAAGGCTGACCCGAACTATAAAGATCAAGACCTTGAAGGAAAAGCGTCAGTCCATGTCTATAGCTATAGTAGATTGGGCTGCAAACACTTTGCGATAAAAGAAAAAGCTCTTCAAAAGGATTTCAAAATAGGTAAAAAATATGGTGAATTAAATTCAGAGGTTTTAACAGAGCTAGAAAAACTATCCAAAGTAGAAGGACATAAAAACTTCTATATTGGAAGATATCCATCTGAGGGAAATATGGATATTGAAGTTAAGACTCTAGCTGAATTAAAAGCAATGGAATCTACAGAAGACCATAGATATGGTGGAGGCTATACAGATATTTATATTTATGCCTACGATAATACATTAAAGAAACCGGAGAAAAAAGATCCTACAGGAACAGACAAAAAAGATCCTACAGGAACAGACAAAAAAGATCCTACTGAAATTTCTACTGAAATAAAATCAAAATTCGAAAAAGGCAAACCAGCATTTAATGGCGCGGGACTCGATGGGCTAAGATTGGATTTAGGGGACAAATTTGATTCAAGAGAAGATGTCAAAACCGCTTTAAAAAATCCAAAACCGGCACCGGGATATAAATTTGTTAAATGGAAATTAAAAGAAACTGGTAGAGAATATACCATAGATGAAATTTTACAATTAACATTGACGTCCAATATGATTCAGGATTGCCCAACTGGATTTAAGTATATCAATATAGAAATGGTGACTGAAAAAGATCAAAACTATGTGGCACCAAAATTAGAGACGGATAAATTATCCAACGAGGTATCTGTCAACATTTGGAGAACAACACGTGCAGGATGTAGCCATTATGACAGTGGTGAAATCTATGTTCAGGATAAATTCATTATAGGCAAGCCATATAGTCAATTAGATCAAAAGACATTAGCAGTAATGGATAAATTATCTAAACAATATAGACATCACAGTATCTATATTGCAAGAGCTAAAGGTCCTAATGGAGAGGATAGAGATATAAGATTTGAATCTTTAGGAAATGGACCTGCAAATCTCAAGGCATTATTGGCAATGACATCAAGTAATGAACATAGATATGGAGCGGGAAATCCTAATATCTATATATATTTCTATGATAACCCATATAATGCAAACCTAGACAATAAAGGAGATCCTGTAGCACCAGTTATACCACCGGAAATAGCCGATAGAGAAAAATTCAATATAGAGATAGATGGAAAAGGGATAATGTTCACTATCCAGGCTGATTATGAGACAAATTATATACAAGGAAAGTTTGATTATCCAGCAGGCTCTAAGATTTTGATAAAATTTGGTTCCAATATGACAGCTTTCGGAAAGAAAGTTGACGGTTGGAAAGTAGTTAATGCAGATGGCAGAGATATTGAAGTGGAATATCCTGAAGGAGATTTGCCATATTTTATCATGCCGAAATCTGATGTAACAATAAGTCCGATATTAGTAGATAAAAATGCCACACCAGAGCCACAACCAGAACCAGAGCCACAACCAGAACCGGCACCTCAGCCTGAACCACAACCTGAACCAGGTGAAGACGTAGAGTTAGGCGAAACTGTCTATATATACGGCGGCATAGATCCCAATACTAACAAAAATTTAGAAATCCAAATCAACCAAAAATTTTCTGATGTTGACAAGGTTAAAAATGCCATTCTAAATTTTGAAGCAGGAGAGGGCATGGAAGTAGCTGCTTGGCAAATAGAAAAGACGGGCAAAACTTATACGACGGCAGAATTATTAAACCTAAAAGTTACAAAGGATATGGTTGCGTTAGATGAGTATGAAGAGTATGTAATGAAGCTTAATCCACAGATTAAAGCAAAGGGACAAAAAGCAGATAAGGCGACATTAGAAACTAAAGTTAAAAGCGCTAAAAGTCTGGATTTAAGTGGATACACATCAGATAGTGCAAATAGACTAGTAGAAACAATTAAAAGAGCGGAAAAAATTCTTAAGCTTGAGAATCCTGCAATTACAGAAATAAGTGTAGAGCTCTTTAACTTGGAACAATTTGAAAAATCTTTAGTAAGTAAAGACAATAAACATACAATTAGCTTCACTTCAACAGAAATGAATCCATATACCTATTGCCTATATGGAAGGGACGATTATATAGAAAAGTGGAAGGATGCTTCCTATGAGATAAATGACGACAAAAAATCCAATGTTGAGTATTCAGGAGGTCCTGCTGGAGAATATAGAACGGCTCACTATAAAGAAATGTCCTTTGCGAGAGGGACTACACTAGATGTAAGCCCAGAAAGTTCTATCTATATTAGGGCAGCTTTGAATACTGGAGATGGGAAAACTTTAAAACAAATTCTGGTAAATAATGAACCAATAGTATTTGAAGGGGAAAAAGATCCGATAACTGGCATAGCAGGTTATGAGACTAAACCTATTAAAATTAAAATAGATAAGGATACTACAATTAAAACTATATTTGTAGATGAACAGGAAGAAGAAATAAAAGAACCTGTGCCAATGAAAGTATTTATATTTTCAGCTGACCAAGAAAATGTTCAGGACGAGTTTATGACGGATCAACCCTTATCTAATCTAAATGAAAGCATGAAAGACACATTGACAAAGTTGGCGAATAAACCAGGATTTAAGTATTTCTATATCCATAGAGAACCTATATCTTCTGCCACAAGAAATGACACAATTATTGGAAATTTGGAAAAATTATTAGCTTATAGCTTGAAAGAATCTGATGAATATGATGAAGATCAATATAAAGGTCAAGTCTATATTTATGCCAGCATAGATCCAAATTATGTAGATGAAAATGAGCCGGAAGAACCAGAGGTAGTAGATGAAAATGCTATTGATGCCAAAGTTCTTATTTATGATTGGAATAGTGTAAAAAATAAAGCAAGCTATCATTTGACTCAGGAAAACTTCAAAACGGGTCAAAAATATGCCTTATTAAACCGAGAGATGTTAGATAAACTAAAAGAATTATCTCAAACACCTGGTTTTAGATATTTCTATATTGCAAGAGAGAAGACAAATGAGACTCAGGAGCATAATGATGTTTTATTCAATAAGACGGCAAATAGTTATCAAGAACTTTTAGATTATGTATCTAGGGAGTCTGATCAGTATAATGCAACAGAATACAAGGCTCAGATTTATATCTATGCCAGTATAGGAAATCCAGACGAAGGTAGCAGCAAGCCTGTGGATGAAAATTCAAATTCAGAATCTAAAACATATAAAATTGAAACTAAGGGTTCAATTACCTTTGGTAAAAATGAATGGTTAGATGAAGGTATTTCAGGTTCTAAAATCTATGTAGAAGCAGTTAATTTTGGAAAAGCTAAGTACAAGTTGAAAATAACTGCAAAGGGTGAAACTATAGAAGTTAAGACAGACGGACAAGGCAAGACTTACTTTATTATGCCGGCAAGTGATGTCTTAATTGAAGCTGTAAAAGTAGTAAATGAGAAGACAAGATAAAAACAAATAAAATTACCAACCTTCAATAATTGGAGGTTGGTTTAAACTAAGTATAGAATTATAAAATAATATTTTATAAAAGTGAAATACTACACTTGAAGGGAGAAGTATGAAAAGTATATCAAAAAGAGCTTTAAGCTTTATTTTAGCACTTGTTTTATTTTTGGGGACTATTCCATATTCAGTTATGGCAAAGAGCCCTGAAAGCGAAGGCTCAAGTAATTCAATTAAAGAAAATTATCCTCTAGTAGAGGCATTTTTAGACGGAAAGGTAGATACTGCAAAAGATATACAGAGAAGAGTATATATATTAGAATTTGAAAAGGGCAAGAGAGATACTATAATAGCAAAACTTAATCAAATTGAAGGATTAAAGATAAAATATAATTATAATTCTCTTTTCGATGGTGTATCTGTAGAAATATCTACTGATACATTTGAAAAAGTGAAAGCAATTGATGGAATAAAAAATATCCAAGAAAATGGGACTTTTGTACCGCAAAATTTAAATGCAAGAGATATGACAAAGGTAAATGAGGCGGTAAAATATGCAGAGGAAGTTAGGAATGAAAAGCTTGACGGTCGTGGAACGGTAGTTGCGGTAATAGACTCTGGCATGGATATTAATCATCCTGCAATGAAAATAGACGATGATGCAAAGCCCCTTGTGAAAATAAAAGAAAATAAAATACAAAAGGGATTTACATTAAAAGTACCCCATGGTTTTAATTATCTCGGGGGATCCTTTGATTTAATGGAAAGAACTCCAAGAGCTCACGGGATGCACGTATCTGGTATTGTGGCTGCTAATTCAGAAGATTTTAAAGGAGTAGCACCAAATGCACAATTATTTATGTATAGAATATTTTCAGATAGAACCTTCCCAATTAAAGATAAAGAAGGAGAATGGACACAGGATTATGCACAATTCGAATATGGTGGCGACGATGCAGTCTACCATGCTATGGAAGATGCTGTAAACAATGGAGCCGATGTCATCAGTATGTCCATAGGTCAGGCAGGAAATGGCTATGTGGGAGATATTTATTACAAAGCCGTTAGAAATGCAGCAGAAAAGGGCGTTGTCGTCGTATCGGCTATTGGAAATTACAGTTCATCGGCATCAGAAGACACTTATGGTTTTTATCCAGATAATAATGCTAAATTAATCGACAACTCTGCTATGACATATATTGCATCTGTTGGCGAAGGACTTTCAGTTGGTTCTACAACTAATAATAAAGTTCCCCTAGATACTGTAAAAATTGGCGGTACAGATTTCCATCATAAATACATGGGAAGTGATGAAGACAATAAGAAATTTATAAAAAATCAGGAGTATGAATTTGTCTTTGTCGGCAATGGCAGAAAAACAGCCGTAAAGGATCTCGATTTAAAGGGAAAGGTTGCTGTTGGTCTTAGAGGTGGCGGAACTATATATGATAAGTTTGAAAATGCAGCAGAAAAGGGAGCAGTAGGATATATTCTTATAAATGCACCTATATATTATAGTAGAGATCACTACAAACAATATCCGATAATGGATTATGATACAGACAAGCTGACAATAGATAGAATCAATACATCTAAAATGTGGATTACGAGTATTGACGGCACGCAAGGAGATATCCTTAGGGAAATGATAAAAAAATCTCCGAAACAAAAAGTAGAATTTAAAGAGGAAAAAACACTGGTATCTATTAACAAAGATACAAAGATATCAGGTTTCTCGGGTTGGGGACCTAATGCAGAATTAGAATTAAAACCGGAAATAGTAGCGCCTGGTGAAAATGTCTATTCAACCTACCACAATGGGAAGTACGGACTAATGTCAGGGACATCAATGTCAACACCTCATATTGCGGGAATTTCAGCAATTCTTAAAAATAAGGTAACAGAACTTATAAATAGTGGAGCTAATTATGAGGGAGGCAGGGTAAAACTAAACAAGATTCTACTGATGAATACTGCAGAGCCTCTTATGGACACAGCAAACTCCAGCACGGAATCCTCTCCTCGTAGACAGGGTGCGGGCATGGTAAATGCCTATGATGCACTAAGGACCAATGTTTTAGTTACGCACAATGATAAAGGCTCTGTTGAACTAAAGGAGATTCAAAAAAACACTGTACAATTTAACTTAAAAATTAAAAACTATTCCAATGAAGCTCAAAAATTTCAAGTGAACTTTGGACCTGTGCTTGGAGAAACAGTAAAAGAGATGTCAAAGCCTAATATGGCAGATTCGGCGAGAAAATATAAAGATTTTGAAGATGAATTTGAGAACCATACTATTTATGAAACACGTTCAAAGGCAATAGTAGATGCAAGTATAAACTCAAATATGGAATATGTAGAGTTAAAGCCTAAGGAAGAAAAAAATATAACTGTAACATTAAATACAGGAAAATCAAAGGATGAATTTGTAGAAGGCTTTATCTATCTCGATGCCGAAAATCCAGAAAAACAACCAGGATTGTCAATTCCTTACTTTGGATATAAGGGCGATTGGAATGCAGGTAAAATCATCGATTCACCAGCATGGGAAGCAGATTCCATTTATAAATTAACGACAGTAATCGCTACAAAGGAAGCACATCACGATGATTCACAAGGTTTCATTGAGCTTGGAAAAGATGAGAATGGGAATATAGATCCTAGTAAAATTGCTTTTTCAAATAAAGGGATAAGAGCATGGGACGGAGTAGCCGCAAGGATCATTCCGTTAAGAGAAGCTAGAGATTTAGAAGTTGCAATAGTTGATAAAGATAAGAAACATGTGAGGACATTGTCCACATCTAAATATTTCAGAAAGTTTTTTGGACATTTTCCACTAGAAAATAAATGGCAATATGATAATAAATTCTTAGCGCCAAATCCACTTTTACAATGGGATGGCGAGGTATATGTAAGTAGAGATGGTCAATTTGAAGATGAAGAAGCATATCCGGGAATAATGACTCCTGCCGATGAAGGACAATACTATTTTAGAATAAGGGCTCGCGTTAAGGAAAATGCACCTTATCAAGAGTTATATATGCCTGTTAGAATTGACAATACAGGTCCTAAGATGACAATGATGCCAACCTTTGGATCAAATACAGCTAGCTTTAAAATCAACGACGAACATGGACTTGCTTTTGTTGGAGCAAGTATAGATGGAAAAATAATTCCAGTTCAAAAAATTAGTGATGATGAATATAAAATTGAAAATCTAGACGAGCATATCAATAATTTAACTAGATCTACACTGCGCATAGAGGCAATGGATACTGCAGGAAATATTATGGAAGGCTACAATGTAGACTTAAATAAAAATGTTGCAAAAAGTACAGAAGAAAGCACATCGGGTTCTCATAAAGCAGATACAAGACCAGGTGCTTTAGTCTATACGGAGCTTGACGATGATACTGAAGCTAAGTTTAGACCAGAATTATCAAAAATAATGTATAATTGGCGTGAAGTAAATTTAAGTATAAAAGATATATCAAAAATCGAAGATAAAATTTATTTTAATACAGAGTTTTTCAACATGCCTGAGGGTACTAAAGACTATAGAATGAGATTGACATCTTATAATTATGGCAAAAATGGATATAATCCAATGACAGATATTTCAGGTTTGGGAACAGGTGGAAGAGTTCCAAGTCAGCGTCTTGAAATTCAAGAAGGATTTAATATTATAAATGTCACTGTCTATAAGAAAGATAATCCTGATGAGATTTTATATAGTAGGGGACATATTATACTACTAGATAGTGAAGCACCAGAATTTAAAATAGACAAGTCAAGAATTGGAAGAGACGATTCAAATATTTTTGACTCTAGTGAGTATATATTTACAAATTCAGACACTATCACTATAAAGGGTACGGTAAGGGATTCTAATGACAATTGGTCTATGTATATTAATGGAGATAATGTAGCAAGTGCAAATTTACCGGGTATGATGGGAGATAATAAGGCGGAATTCAATCGTGAAATATCTGTACAAGATGGCGATTTAATAACATTATATGCAGAGGATAGACATCACAACAAGACTGAGAATTTAAAATATAGAGTTGCCTTTGATAATGTTCCTCCGACAATAAATGTCAAGAATCAAACATTTAATGGCAGCGATATACTTGATATTGAAATCAAGGACGATAGAAGTATAGCAGATGAAGCAAAGATTATCCTTGTAAATGGTAAGCCTTACGAAAGTGGAAGCCAGCTTTCAAAATATGGAGATGAATATATCATCCAAGTAATAGCTACCGACAGAGCGGGAAATACTTCTGAAAAGATTATTGATGCAAGCAAAAAAGAAGATAAGGAAGTTCAATTCCCTGAAATACCAGCGAAAAAAGAAGCCTTTGATTTTAGTGACTTGACCGATGCAAATGCCATCCTTCAACTTCCAAAAGGTTATAGCGCCGAAGTTTTAGAGAAAGCAAAAATTGAACAAGTAGAAGGAAATAAGCAAGTAGCAAAGGTTAAAATAAGAATAAAGAATGAAGAAAACATCTATAAGACAAGAGAATATACACTTCCTATTAAACAAGCTATTTATGAGGAAGTAGAAGGAGTTGCTTCTGGAATTAAGACAGAAGAAAATTTAAAGGCTAAAAAACGTCCAGGTCGTTATGGCGAAAAAACTTTGGATATAGCACTTAAAAAAGACAAGTTTTTAGCAGAAGAATTAAGAAAAATAGATGTATTATTTGATTTACCTGAAGGAGTAAGTGCAGAACTTGTAGAACCAATTGATGCAAATAAAGTGGGTAAAACTCTTGTAAAAGTTGAATTTACAAAAGACGGAAACACTTATAGACAAGAATATAATATTGAAATTCTTCCAATTCCTGATGCGAAATTGATCAAACTAAATGTCAATGAGGAAGAATTAAACAATATAGCCAATTTATTTGAAATACCTGAGGGAATAAAGGTTTCCTTAAAGAGCAGTGAAAATGAAGGACCGAACAAGAAGAAAATAATAGTTATAATAAGTGATAACTACGGAAATGAAGTAGAAAAAGAGTATACTCTTAATATTTTAAAAACGCCTTCGACACCTACGGAAAAACCAAGCACTCCAATAACACCTATCTCAAAAGATGAAAAATTAGATAGTGATAGTTATTATTCAGACCACACTTATTCAAGAATGAGTGGATATAGGCAACCTTCAAAGGTAAATGAAGTAAGAGCAGTTGAGAACAAAAAAACAACTAAAGAAAGTAGCAAGAAGGAGAATATTTCTGTACAATTAACGGATATAGACAATCATTGGGCGAAAGATATTATACTGAAAGCAGTCGAAAGAAAAATTGTAAGGGGTTATCCTGACAATACCTTTAGACCTGACAATCCAGCAACAAGGGCAGAATATGTATCTATTTTGAATAGAGCCTTTGATTTAGATGATGTAGCAGGAGATATCAAGTTTAAAGATGTAAATAAATCTGACTGGTACTATAAAGATGTAAAAAAACTAGTCCTAAATAATATAGTAAAGGGTAGAATGGAAGATGAATTTTCACCTAATAGTAATATAACAAGAGAAGAAGTAATTACTATGATTGTTAGATATCTAAAGATGAAAAATGTAGATATAAAATCTGGTTCTGAGATGAAATTTAAAGATGTAAATACTATTTCAGACTGGGCAATAGAAGATATGAAGATAGCATATAATCTTGGGCTTATAAAAGGCGACGAACAGGGAAGAGTACTTCCTAAAAAGCCAGCAACAAGGGCAGAAATTGTACAGATAATTAGCAATTTAGAAAAAATTCTTAAAAAATAAAAAGCCATAAACATTAAACAACTCCATATTCGATTATAAAATAAGGAGTTGTTTAAAAGCCTCTATAATATCTGTTGGAGAGTAATTTCTAACAGATATTTTTATGTAAAAAAATTGTACTTAAACTCACTAAGTCCTAAACTTAAATAACAAAAAGTTTGGAGGTGCATATAAGTGCAAAGAAAGAATTTTGAAACTCCTATTGGTTTTATTTGCAATGCTTAAAAATATATAATTTTTATTTATAGTTTAGAATTATTTTGTGTATATTTATTAATTTTTATGGTAAAAAGAGACCCGATATTATCGAGCCTCCCCCAAATTTGAAATAGAGCCAATTTTATTCCTTTTAAGACTTAGCATTAGAAATATTTATATCCAATAAATTTTTATAGAATAATAAAAATATCAAAATTGTAAAGTTTATAATTTATTATTATCATAATTTCTTGAAAACCAGTCTTTGCCATCAACAAGCCTTGCAATTACCATTGCCAAGCCAGTGTCTCCTGTAACATTTATTACTGTTGCTGGAGCATCAGTTATAGTTCCAATTAGTACCATAATTGGTATTGCTGATTGTGGAAATCCAAAAGCTGATATAATAAATATTTCTGCGACGTAACCTCCAGCGGGGATTCCTCCCATTACAATGGATGCAATAACAGCTACTAGTATTGATAAAAATATGTTTTCAACTGTAACAAAATTAACATCAAATAATGAACACAGAAATGCAACTTTTAAAATTTGTATAATACAGGCTCCGTCTTTATGAAGGTTAGCTCCTAGTGGAACGACTAAATCTGCTATCTCATCAGGGATTCCAAGTTGTTTTGCTTGATTTAAATTTGAAGGTAATGTTGCTGCTGATGAACAAGTTCCAAGTGCGGTTAATGTTGGTGTAATTCCAGTTTTCCACCATGCCTTGACTCCCTCAGAACCAGCTCCAATATAGGCATATAATGTTTGAGAAATTATATAATAAATAACAACAACTATTGAATAAATTAATATAGCCTTCGCCATAGGACCAATTAAATTTGACCCATTTTCTCCTATTAAGATTGCAAAATATGAACCTAATCCTATTGGAGCTATTTTCATTACAATGCTTATAAATTGCGAAATCATTTCCGTTGCATCATCAAATAAGGCAATAATGTTTTTTCCTCTATCTCCAGAACGTATTAATGAAAAAGATAAAATTACTGAAAATACAATTAAAGCCATTAAATTATTTTTTGAAAAAAGCAGAGGAAAATCATTAACGGTAAACATTGATAATACGTTAAATGAAGCGTTTAATTCAATGTCATTTTGAGTTAATGAAATTTCAGCATTTCCAATAGGATCTATAAACATCATTGGAAGAACCATTGACAAACAAGCACATATTCCTGTAATGAATACACCGATAATAAAATAGACTAGTATTTTTTTTAATTTAGACATATCTGTCATCTTTGCAATTGAAGTTGTCAAAGAAAAAAAGATAAGAGGGACTACACTTACATATAATAAATTAAGAAAAATGTCAGCAAATGGCTGTAAGAATTTTATCTCTGGACCAACAAAATATCCAATAACACCTCCAAACACCATTGAAAAAAGTAAAATTAACGAAGAACCATATACACTCCATATTTTTTTCATTTTTTATCTCCTAAAATCTAACTAAATATTATTTTTTTGTATTTATTGCAACTTGAAGGCTTTCAAGTGCTTTCTCAAGGGTAGAACGAGGACAAGCAATATTAAAACGTTGAAATTTCTCAGACTCAACTCCAAAAATTTTTCCTGAATCTAGCCATAATTTAGCATCGTTAATTATAATGTCATCTAATTCATCTGCAGTAAAATTATAGTTTGAAAAGTCAACCCATAATAAGTAAGTTCCCTCAGGCTCAATTAAATTTGCCATAGGTAGTTTTTCTTTAATAAATTTTCTAAAATAATTTAAATTATCTTCTAAATAATCTAATAACTCTAAATACCATTCTTCACCCTTTTTATAACAAGCAATTAATGCCACTTGACCCATAAGAGAACCTTGACTGTAACCTGTTTTAGCTTTTTCTTTGCGAAATTTCATCCTTAAATTTTCGTTGGGAATAATTATATTAGAAGGTTGAAATCCTGCAATGTTGAAAGTTTTTGAAGGAGATGTCATTAAAACAATTATTTCCTTATATTTATCGTCTAAATTAAATACCGAAGTAAATTTATTTCCCTTGTATATTAAATCACAATGGATTTCATCAGATAGAACAACAACTTTATGTTTATAACAGATATCAAGTAATTTTGTTAATTCATCCCTATTCCAAACTCTACCCACAGGATTGTGAGGGTTGCATAAAATAAACATCTTAACATTATTATCTATAATTTTTTCTTCAAAATCCTTAAAATCAATTTTATACTTATTATTTTCCAGTATTAATTGATTGTTAACAAACAGTCTATCGTTGTCTTCTATACATTCTCTAAAAGGATAGTACACAGGTTGTTGGATAATAACAGAATCACCTTTATTTGTAAACGATTTTACAGCAGTTGCAATTCCGTATACAATGCCACAACCAAGTGTAACGGTATTAGGGTCAACAGTATAATTATGATATTTTTTAAACCAATAATTAAGAGCTTCAAAATATTCTTCATCTGGGTCTGTATATCCAAAAATTCCGTGAGAGATTCTTTTATGTAGATCATCTAAAACAACACTAGGAAGTTTGAAATCCATATCAGCAACCCACAGAGGCAATAAATCATCTCTTCCTTTTCTTTGAATGCCAAAATCATATTTTAATGAACTGGTTCCTCTTCTATCAATTATTTCGTCAAAATTATATTTTTTCATATAAACCTCCTTATAATAGTTTAGTTAATAAACTATACTATGATTCATTTTAACAACTTTTTTTATTTTGTCAATGCTTATTTTCTTTTTCTTGACTTTTATTTATATCCATGTTAAATTACTTAAATGTCCTTATAATATTTAGAAAGTAGGCAATTTATGGATAATGATAAATTTAATGAATTACTAAAAATATTATTTAATAATATTTCTGACATTAAATCTAAAGGGTTTGAATTTAGTGAAATTAGCGTTAATGAAGTTTTTCACTCTATAAATAATGTCTATTCAGAAATGTATAAATTTGTTCTTTTATATAATGATTATATATTTTCAACTCATTCTTACGGAGTAGATATTAAATTTTCAATGATAGAAGTTCATACTTTGACATATATTGAAGATAATCCTGGAATTACTTCTACAGAATTAGTTGAATATTGGCATAAGAGTAAAAGTTCTATTTCTCAAATATTAAAACGATTGGAAGAACACAAGCTTATTAGAAAAGAAGCATCCGTTAAAAACAAACGCTTTAAATTATTATATGTTACAGAAAAAGGAAAAAAGGTTAATGAAGAACATAGAAAATTTGATATAGTTGATGTTTCTAAAACATTAAATAGTTTGCAAGAAAAAGTTAGTAAAGATGATATTTCATCTTTTTTTAAAGTAATTAATGCGTATAACGAAGTTATTTTAAAAGATTTTGAAATTAATAATTAAAATTTTAGCGTATATTTTATATGGAATTACTAAATATAAAAGACTATTATAAAATAGTTTGGAGTAGTGTTGTACAATAGATAACCCTATTGTGTAATCACTTTTTTATTAAATGAGACTTTGAAATAGTTTATGTGTGAAAACTCATATTAAAATAATATCATATATTTCTGCATTAAAGTTTATTTTTAATTATATTATATTATGTAGTTAACTGGTGTGAAATAATTTATGGCAATTATGTTTTTTAGTTTATTTTATTTATTTGTCTGTAAGTATTGTTATTAAAAGAGGCTCTATAATATCTGTTAGAGATTTACTCCCAAACAGATATTATAGAGCCTAAAAAAATGAAAAAAGCCCTGCTTTCCATGATATGCAGGGCAATTTTTATTCAAACTTAGTCAATGTCAAGTGCGTCAACAGCATTGTCAATTAATTCATCTTTTACAAGATAAGGAATTGTAATGTGTCCGTATTTATTGTCTTCATTAAATTCTTTAGTTACTTCAATTGCGTGTTCGTTTCTAGCCCAGTTACGTCTAGCAACGCCACTCATTACATCCCAAGTAAGTGAAAGTTTGATGATTTCGTCAACCATTTCAGATCCGTCAAGTACTAGACCAAATCCACCATTGATTGATTTACCAATACCAACTCCACCACCGTTGTGAAGAGCAACAAGTGACATACCTCTAGCACAGTTTCCTGCGAAACATTGAGTAGCCATATCAGCCATTACGTTAGAACCGTCTTTGATATTAGAAGTTTCTCTAAATGGAGAGTCTGTACCAGATACATCGTGGTGGTCACGACCCATCATAACAGGACCAATTTTTCCTTCTCTAACAAGTTCATTGAATTTAAGAGCAATGTCAACTCTGCCCTTAGCATCTTGGTAAAGGATTCTTGCTTGAGTTCCAACTACTAATTGGTTCTTTTCAGCATCTCTAATCCAGATATAGTTATCCATATCTTGATATCTTCTGTCTTTATCTATACATTCCATTGCAGCGTGGTCAGTTGCAATTAAGTCTTCGTGTTTACCACTTAGGCAAACCCATCTAAATGGTCCATATCCATAGTCAAATAGAAGTGGTCCCATAATGTCTTCTACATAAGAAGGCCAAATAAATCCGTCTTTGTCGTCTTTACCATTCTTTGAAATTTCTTTAACTCCAGAATCGTAAATAGCTTTTAAGAAAGAGTTACCATAGTCAAAGAAGTAAGTTCCCTTAGCAGTAAGATTTTTAATAACTTCAAAGTGTTCTTTAAGAGTTTTATCGACAAGTTTGTGGAATTTATCAATATCAGTTCTTAATAATTCAGTTCTTTCTTCAAAAGTAATACCTACTGGGCAATATCCACCATTGTATACATTGTGGCAAGAAGTTTGGTCAGAAAGTAGGTCAATGTGGATGTTATTTTTATCCATATAGTGAAGAAGATCAACAATATTTCCGTGGAAGGCAATTGAAAGGGGTTCTTTCTTTTCAAGAGCGTCTTTAGCAAGTTTGCAAGCTTCTTCAGGAGATTCAGCAAGTTTTTTAATCCATCCTTGTTCAAGTCTAGTTTCTATTCTTGAGATATCAACTTCAGCGATGATGGAAACAGCGCCAGCGATGTCTCCAGCTTTACCTTGAGCACCACTCATTCCACCGAGTCCAGATGAAACGAATAATTTTCCAGCTAGGTTATCTTTTTCGCTTAGACCTAATTTTAGTCTACCAGCGTTTAGGATAGTGTTGTAAGTTCCGTGGACAATACCTTGTGGTCCAATGTACATCCAACCACCAGCAGTCATTTGTCCGTAGTTAGCAACTCCCATTTCTTCTGCAATTTCCCAATCTTCAAGATTGTCATATTCGCCAACCATAAGTCCATTAGTGATTATAACTCTTGGAGAATTTTTTCTTGATTTAAATAGTCCAAGGGGATGTCCAGATTCCATTACAAGAGTTTCATCATCATGCATAATTTCAAGATATTGCTTGATTAAGTTGTATTGCATCCAGTCGTGACAAACTGAACCAGTTTCTCCGTAAGTTACAAGTTCATATGGATAAAGGGCAACATCAAAGTCTAGGTTATTATCAATCATTACTTGGAAAGCTTTTCCAGCTAAGCAATTTCCCTTATATTCGTCAATTGGTTTGCCGTAAATTCTTCCTTCTGGTCTGAATCTGTATCCATAGATTCTTCCTCTAGTAGTAAGTTCTTCTAAAAATTCGGGAATTAGTTCTTCGTGATATTCTTCTGGGATATATCTTAGAGCATTTCTAAGGGCAATTTTAGTTTGTGCCTTTGAAAGTCTAAATCCCCTATCAGGAGCTCTCCTAATTCCTTGTTCAAAAGATTTTTTTTCTGGAAGATTCGTAATTTGTACCTTCATGATCTTTTGAACTTCTGCATTATGATTATTTATCACTTTTATCAACCTCCATTTATAAGCCATTATAAATTAAAATTTTTAAAAAGTAAATACATAGGGAAATTAATTTCCTAAAAAAATAAAAATTTTTAGTAATACTAATTAAAATAGAGAAATTTACTATTTTAAAGCAAATGGAGCAACTAAAAATCAGATTATCGATTGATAAGTTTATCAAACTAAATTAAAAATAAAACCTTTGCAAAAAAAGTCCAAAAGAAAGAAAATTAATTCATCATAAAATTATAATAAAAACATCGATATAGAAATATCTTAAATATTAAAACTTATAAAATTAAAAATACAGTTTTTCTTTATTTTAAAATTAACTAGGGTATAATAAAAATACGATGTTTGAAAAATAAGGAGGATTTATGAAAGCGGATAAATTATTAATTAATCTAAACCAAGTTTTTTCACCTAAAGATATTGGAAGACCTTTAAGAGGCGAAGAAATGAATGAAGCGGATATTTTAGAAAATGCTTATATTGCAATTAAAGACGGAAAAATTTTAGAAATTGGCGAAGGTAAGGGTTACGAAAAGCTAAAAGACGACAATACGGAAATAATTGATCTTACAGGAAAAGTTGCAACTCCAGGTCTTATTGATGCTCATACTCACCTAGTCTATGGTGGAAGTCGTGAAAATGAATTTGCAATGAAACTCAATGGAATGGAATATCTTGAAATTCTTGAAGCAGGTGGAGGGATTCTTTCTACGCTAAAGGCAACTGAATCTGCAAGTTTTGATGAACTTTATGATAAGACTAGAGATTTACTTGAACATATGCTAGTTCATGGTGTAACTACTGTTGAAGCAAAAAGCGGATATGGGATTACTCTTGAAACTGAGCTTAAAGAACTTGAAGTTCTTGAAAAGCTAAACAAAGACTTTCCAGTAGAACTTGTAAGAACTTTTATGGCAGCTCACGTAATCCACGAAAAATACAAAGACAATTCTGATGAATATGTTGATGTTGTAATAGACATGATGCCAGAAATTGCAAAAAGAAATCTTGCCGAGTTTTGTGATGTATTTTGCGAAAAGGGAGTATTCACTGCCGAGCAATCTGAAAGAATTTTAGAAGCTGCAAAAAAACAAGGCTTCAAATTAAGAATTCACTCTGATGAAATTGAAAATATTGGTGGAGTAGATGTTGCAGCAAAAGTTGGAGCAGTTTCTGCAGAACATTTAATGGTGGTAGATGAAGAAGAAATTGAAACACTTTCTAAGGCAAATGTAATTGGAAACTTACTTCCGGGAACAACTTTCTCACTAATGCTTGACACTTATGCACCTGCAAGAAAAATGCTCGAGAAGGGAATGGCTATTACACTTTGTACAGACTCAAACCCAGGATCTTGTCCAACAGCAAATTTACAATTCATTATGCAACTTGGCTGTCTTGAAATGAAATTAACACCAATTGAAGTATTTAACGCAGTAACTATTAATGCTGCATATTCAGTTGACAGAGCAAAGACTATTGGATCTTTTGACAAGGGCAAGAGAGCAAATATAACAATTTTTGATGCTCACAACATAGACTACACGCTTTACTTCTTTGCAACAAATTTATGCAAACAAGTTTATGTAGATGGAGAACTTGTAGTTGAAGATAGAAAATTAGTTAAATAATTTTTGCAAAGCTATGATTTATAAAATGCAGGTGGAAAATTCTACTTGCATTTTATTTAATTGTAAAAACTTTATCTTTAATGAAGGGGAAGAATTAAATAAATTTACAAAAAACACTTTAGACTCTTATTTTCTTAAAGGGTTTTTTGTAAATTCAATTATTTAATGCTATTAATTAAATAATTATGGGACTTGCGATAAAATAAATTTTCACAAGAAAGATTATTACCCATGATAATGAGTTATCATGTAACGATATTAATAAATTGTATTTTTTCTTGTAATTCTGTCATTTTTAAAATTAATTGATTGACTTGTTTATTACTCAGAGTTAAAATTTACTCAGAAAACATTTTCAAAGATACAAAAATTTTTAAAATTGTATCCTAAGCATATTAGAAAAATTTATGTAAAGTTAATATGCTTAAATGATATGTCGAGGAGGTAATTATATGAAGAACGACGGTCAAAGGACTGTTAGACTACCTAGTCTTGTTGAAGCATTTTTGCCGATCATTACAATGGTTTGTTTAATGGTATATGTTTTCAACTTTAGTGACGAAAAATATGACGCAGCTCATATGCCACTAATAATTGCAATCTGTGTTGCATGTGCAGTTGGAGCAGCATGTGGACACAGCTTTTCTGAAATGTTAGAAGGAATGATCGAAAGACTTACAGCTACTCTTGAAGCAATTTTAATTTTACTTACAGTAGGTCTTTTAATTTCAGCTTTCATGATTTCAGGAACAATCCCAGCAGTTATTTATTATGGATTGAGATTACTTACACCACAATTATTTTTGCCTATAGGTTGTATACTTATAGCAATTGTTTCACTAGCTTGTGGTTCATCATGGACAGCAACAGGTACAATTGGTATCGCATTTATGACAATAGGAGTTGGTCTTGGAATCAAACCTGCACTTACAGCAGGTATGGTAATTTCTGGAGCCTATGTTGGAGATAAATTCTCTCCATTATCTGATACTACAAACCTTGCAGCTGGTGTTTCAAATACTGGATTATTTGATCACGTAACGGCAATGGTTTCTACTACAGGACCCGTATTTTTAATTTCACTTATTATTTATGCAATTCTCGGTTCAAGAATTAATGTTGTAAATTATGATCCTACAATTGCACAAGGTATAGAAGAAGCACTTGCAGCTAATTTCAATTTAAATCCACTTGTACTTCTACCAATAGTCGTAATTGTTGTAGTATGTATCCTAAGAGTTCCTGGACTTCCTGGAGTTCTTATCTCAGTTGTAACAGGTGTATTATTTGCAGTTATTTTCCAAGGACAACATAATGTTGCAGATATTTTTAGTATTCTTCACTATGGACCATCTATTGAAACGGGAAACGAATTTGTAGATAAGGCTCTTGCTAAGGGTGGTATGGACAATCAAATGTGGACAATTAACCTAATTTTACTTGCAGTATCCTTTGGTGGTGCTCTTGAAAGATGTGGTACTGTTGAAAGAATCTTTGGAAATATTAAACACAAGATTCACTCTGTTGGAGGACTTGTTTTAGCAACAATGCTTACATCAATTTTCTGTGATGCAGCAATGTGTGACCAATTTTTAGGAATTGGAGTGCCTGCTCCACTTTATGATGACAAATATGACGAACTTGGACTTGCAAGAAATATGCTTTCAAGAACACTTGAAGATGCCGGTACACTTTGGGCTTGTATGTTCCCATGGACAGCTTGCGGAGCTTATCAAAGCGGTGTACTTGGAATGAATCCATTTGTATATTTCCCATATGCATTTGTTAATCTATTAAACCCTATTTATGCTTGCATAACTGCATTTATGGGCAAAAATATATTCTGGGCTGACGGTGCTTACACAAATTTATTTGGCAAAACTGTTATGAAGAAAGCTGCTGCAGCTCCTGAAGAAGCACATAAATATGCTGTTTCTCAACTTGAAAAATTAAGGACTGAGGGAAAAGCACCAAAGGTTACAGCTTAATTGACGATAAAAAATTAACAAATTAAAAATTTTAAAAGAGAAAGAAGTGATTATGTGTCAGATATAAAACTACCTTGGGATGATGACAGCGAAGCAATTAAATATGTATATGTTAATCCTAGAAAAAGCTTTTCTGAAAAATATGCCTACATAATCACTTCTATTTTGATTTTGTTGGGTATTTTTACAAAGTACAAACTTACAATTGTCCTTGCAGGACTCCTTCTCTTATCTTTACTGACTAAAAGATATGTGGCAGCAAGTGCCAAAGGTCTGGAAATGTATACGGATATGAAGATTACAAAGACCTACAATGTCTGGGATTGGTCAGAGATTGAAGCAATTACTTATGAGAAAAAACCTGAGCAGCCCAAGCTTACACTTTTGTATTTCACAAAGGGAGATATTACAAAAAGATTTTTCTTTACTGAAGAAGACAAAGAAAGAGTTTTTGAAGTAGCTCGCAAGCACAATAAAAAGATAAAAATTTACGATGCTTGGGAATACAAACAAAATCTCAAGAAATTTAAAAAAGAAATGAAAATTTCCAATAGAATAGGTCGCAAAAATAAAAAGAAATGACTTTTATTTTTTGAATATTTAATTTTTTAAAGACGAGAGCAAATCTTGTCTTTTTTTGGTTCTTTGTCAAATAGTGTTGGTGAATAAAAATTAATGATATATGGTTTATGTCTTATGGCTTAAACCATATATTTTTTTATGGTAAAAACATAAAAAAATTCTTAATCTAAAATTATCAAAAGA
>NZ_JABDSR010000010.1 GCF_012976305.1 Peptoniphilus faecalis | reverse complement strand
GAATCACTCCTTGGTATTTGGTTGCAACTATATTTTATAGGAATGTGATTTCTATGTCTATTTTTTATACATTTCCATACAAAAATAGTGCTGATGATTTCTCACCAACACTATTTATTATAGAACCAAAAAATTTATATGAACAAAAATCTAAAGTTATTTTTATTTAATAAAGGGTCTACTTATAATATTTGGTTTGTGATAATATATAGTAGTATTTAAAAAGAAATATTAAAATAATATACTATATGGGGGATTCATGAAAATATTAAAAAGAGACAAGAGAGAGGTAACTTTCGATCATTTGAAGATTAAAAATGCAATAGAAAAAGCCTTTGATTCTGTCGGTAAAAAGTATGACGACAATGTTATAAATAATTATGCTCTTGATATTAAGGATAAACTTATAAGAAACTATGATCCAAAGAATCCACCCACTGTTGAGGAAATTCAGGATTTAGTTGAGTTAAAGCTAATTGATGAAAAGGAAATCGAAGTTGTTAAGGCATACATTCTTTATAGAAATAGACACTCTGAAGAAAGACAAATTTTAGAAAAATTTGGAAATTTCATAAAAGATGAAAAAGTCCTAAAGATTTTAAAATTCGTGAGAAAAAATTATGACCAAAAAAAATATGAACTTGAAAACTTGTACAATAAGTTCGAATCTTTTGTAAAGAAAGGCCAAAGTGAAGATGCCTATCTTTCTGAAATTATAAAAGCTGCAAGTGAGTTAACAGACAAAGATTCACCAAAGTGGGAATTTATCGCAGCCTTATTTTTAAATTACGATTTGGAAAAGAAAATAGAAAGAAATTTAAAGGATTTTAATATAAATAATTTTTACGAAAAAATTGTATTTTTAAGTGAAAAGAACCTCTATGGAAAATACATTTTAGAAAATTATACTCGGGATGAAATTTTAGAGTTAGAGAATTATATAGATAATTCTAGGAATAGGCTTTTAAATTATTCTGGTCTTGATCTTCTCATAAAGAGATATGTAATAAGAAGTCACGACGGAAGGTTTGTAGAAAGTATACAAGAAATGTTTATGGGAATTGCAATGCACCTTGCAGTACCTGAAAAAAACAAAATTTATTGGGCGAAGAAGTTTTATGACATTTATTCCACTTTAAAAGTAACAGTTGCAACTCCAACTATGTCCAATGCTAGAAAGCCTTACAATCAGCTTTCATCTTGCTTTATAGATACAGTTCCTGATACTTTAAAGGGAATTTATCGCTCAATTGATAATTTTGCACAAATTTCTAAACACGGTGGCGGAATGGGTCTTTATTTTGGAAAGGTTCGTGCAACGGGTTCTGACATAAGAGGATTTAAGGGTGTTGCTGGAGGAGTTATTAGGTGGATTAAACTTGCAAATGACACAGCTGTTGCAGTTGATCAGCTTGGTGTTCGACAAGGCTCGGTGTCATGTTATCTTGATGCTTGGCACAAAGACATCCCAGAATTTTTGCAACTTCGAACAAATAATGGCGATGATAGAATGAAGGCTCACGATATTTTCCCTGCTATCTGCTATCCAAATTTATTTTTTGAATTAGCAGAAAAAGACATTGATGCAACTTGGTATATGTTCGATCCTCACGAAATTCTTGAGAAGAAGGGTTATTCTCTCGAAGATTACTATGGAAAAGAGTGGGAAGAAAAATATAGAGAGTGCATTTCTGACAAAAATATTTCAAGACGTGAAATGAGCGTCAAGGATTTAGTTAGACTTATTATTAAATCTCTAACAGAAACAGGAACACCCTTTGCCTTTTATAGGGATAATGTAAATGAAATGAATCCAAATAAGCATGTGGGAATGATTTATTCTTCAAATCTTTGCACAGAGATTATGCAAAATATGTCAGCAATAGAAACTCTTGAAACTAAAATAGAGACTGAAGCTGGCGATGAAATAATAGTTACAAAAACTAAACCAGGAGATTTTGTGGTATGTAATCTTGCATCTCTTGTACTTGGAAATATCGACTTACAAGATGATGAAGAGTTAAAGGACATTGTAAAAACTACAGTTAGAGCACTTGATAATGTAATAGATTTAAATTATTATCCAGTTCCCTACGCAAAAGTAACAAATAGAAAGTATAGATCTATTGGACTTGGAACAAGTGGTTACCATCATGCTCTTGTAAAAGCAGGTATAGCTTTTTCTGACATTGAAGATCATTTAAAGTGGGCTGATGATGTCTATGAAAGGATAAATTATCATGCAATCACTGCTTCCATGGAACTTGCAAAGGAAAAGGGATCCTATGATTTCTTTGAAGGTTCAGATTGGCAAAATGGAAATTATTTTGATTTGAGAGGTTATAAGGACGACAAGTGGCAAAAACTTCGTAAAGATGTAAATAAAAATGGACTTAGAAATGGATATATAATGGCAATTGCACCAACGGGTTCCACTTCTATTATTTCTGCAACTACTGCAGGTGTAGATCCTGTAATGAACAGGTATTTCTTGGAGGAAAAAAAGGGTTCAATTTTACCTAGAGTTGCACCAGATTTAACGCCACAAAGTTTTTGGCTATACGAAAATGCTCATGAGCTAGATCAAAATCTTGTAATTGAAGCTGCCGCAATAAGACAAAGACATATTGACCAAGGTCAGTCAATTAATTTTTATATTACTACGGACTTTACTATGAGAAAAATTTTAAATCTTTATATCAAGGCTGCAAAGGAAAAAATAAAGTCAGTTTATTATGTTAGAAGTAAGTCTTTAGAAGTTGAAGACTGCGATTATTGTGCGTCATAATTTAAAATTAGGAGGAAATTATGAAACTTTCAAAAAGAGGTCTCTTTAACGAAAAGGGAGACATTGAAACATATAAGAGAAGAATTATTAATGGCAACACTACAAATCTAAATGATTTTAACAATTTGAAGTATAGCTGGACTAGCGACTGGTATCGCCAAGCCATGAATAATTTTTGGATTCCAGAAGAAATAAATCTTTCTCAAGATGTAAAAGATTATAGGATTTTAGATGTGCACGAAAAGACTGCCTATGACAAAATTTTGTCTTTTTTGATATATTTAGATTCTCTTCAAACTGCACAAATTCCTAAGCTTCAATCCTATGTAACTGCAAATGAAATAAATTTATGCCTTTCAATCCAAGGTTATCAAGAGTCTATTCACTCTCAATCATATTCTTATATTTTGGATACAATTTGCTCTCCAGAAGAGAGAGAGAAAATTTTGTATCAATATAAAGACGATGAAGTTCTTTTAAAGAGAAATAAATTTATTGGCGACCAATATCAAGATTTTTACGAAGATGAAAATTTAGATAATTTTATGAAAGCTCTAATTGCAAATTATATTTTGGAAGGAATTTATTTTTATTCAGGATTTTCTTTCTTTTACAATCTTGGGAGAATGGGGAAAATGCCTGGCACAGTTTCTGAAATTAGATACATCAACAGAGATGAAAATACACATCTTTGGCTCTTTAGAAGTATTATTTTGGAAATGAAAAAGGAAAATCCAGAAATATTCACTGATGAAAACATAAAAAATTATAAAGCAATGCTTAAAAAAGGTGTTGAAGAAGAAATATCTTGGGGTAAATATGTAATAGGCGATGAAATTAGAGGTCTAAATGAAAAAATGATTGAAGATTATATAATGTATCTTGGAAATTTGCGTTCAAGAAATTTAGGTTTTGGAAATCTTTTTGATGAAAACATTGAAGAACCTAAATCAATGAAGTGGGTCAGCGAATATTCAGATCCAAACCAAATAAAAACAGATTTTTTTGAAGCAAAACCATCTGCTTATTCTAAATCTTCTGTAATCGAAGATGATCTTTAATAAGAAATAAATTTTAGCCGGATCTTGTGTCCGGTTTTTTAATTAAAAATTTTCTACATATCGCAATAAATAGGAGGTTAAAATGATGAATGATAAAGACGATAAAAATAAAAGACCCCAGTATAATTTACTTAGATATTATTTAATTGCTATCCTCGCAGTTTTTGCACTTAATTGGCTGATTATTCCCATGCTTTCGCAGAATAGTATAGAGAATGCAGCTTATTCTGATTTTAGAAAAAATTTAAGCGAAGGAAAAGTAGATGAAGTTAGATTTAAACAGGACCAAATTCTTTTCACTTTAAAGGAAGATAAAAAGGTTTATAAAACTGGAAAAATGGAAGATCCAAATATAGTGAAGGATCTTGAAGAAAAAAATGTAGATTACTCTTCAGAAATTCCTGAAAAACCAAGTTTATTTATGTCCTTTATAATGACTTGGGGAATTCCAATTTTATTATTTTTCTTTTTACAGAGAGCTTTTGCAAAGAGAATACAAGGCATGGCTGGAGGAAATAGTGGAATTTTTGGGGGAGGAAAGAAAATTGAAAAGTACGAACCTAATGGCGAAACTGTAAATTTTGACGATGTTGCAGGTCAGGAAGAAGCAGAGGAATCTCTTGTAGAAATTGTGGACTACTTAAAAAATCCGGGCAAGTATACAAAGATTGGTGCAAAATGTCCTAAGGGAGCACTTTTAGTTGGGCCTCCTGGAACTGGAAAGACACTACTTGCAAGAGCAGTTGCTGGCGAAAGCCATGTACCTTTTTTCTCCATAGCAGGTTCAGAATTTGTAGAAATGTTCGTAGGTCGTGGAGCTGCAAAGGTTAGAGAACTTTTTGATGAAGCAAAGAAAAACGCACCATGTATTATTTTTATTGACGAAATCGACACAATTGGAAAAAAGAGAGATTCTGCTGGAATTTCTGGAAACGATGAAAGAGAGCAAACTCTTAACCAACTTTTGACTGAAATGGATGGTTTTGATGGCAATATTGGAATTGTAATGCTTGCTGCAACTAATAGACCTGAAATTTTAGATCCCGCACTTTTAAGACCAGGCAGATTTGATAGACAAATTCGAGTTGAACTTCCTACTCTTAAAGATAGAATTGAAATTTTAAAGGTTCACGCAAAGAGCTACCAAATGGAAGAGGATATAGACTATTCATTAATTGCTAGATCAACTGCAGGTGCATCTGGAGCTCAACTTGCAAATATTTTAAATGAAGCTGCTCTTCGTGCAGTTAGAATGGGTTGCGACAAAGTTAGACAAGAAGACATCCAAGAATCCATTGAGGTTGTAATTGCAGGTGCACAAAGAAAGCAAGATATACTGTCTCCAGAAGAAAAGAAGAGAGTATCCTATCACGAAATTGGTCACGCACTTGTAGCTGCACTTCAAACAGGATCCGAACCTGTAGAAAAAATTACAATTATTCCAAGGACATCTGGTGCACTTGGCTATACAATGCAAGTTCCAAAGGACGAGAAGAATCTTTACACGAGAGAAGATCTTATAAATCATATAACAACTTTATGTGGTGGTCGTGCGGCAGAAGAAGTAATCTTTAATGAAGTATCAACTGGTGCTGCAAATGACATTGAAAAGGCGACAGACACAGCAAGAGCAATGATCACTCAATATGGCATGGCTGAGGAATTTGGAATGGTTAAGTTCCAAGAAAATGGTTCTAGATACATGGGTGATTCAGGGAATATGAATTGTTCTGAAGAAACTCGTAAGGAAATAGACGATTTAATTGTAAAAATTGTAAAAGGTGCACAAGAAGAAGCAAGAAAACTAATTGCCGACAACAGAGATGCAATGAAGGAGCTTGCTGAGTACTTGCTTGAAGAAGAAACTATTACTGGTAAGCAGTTTATGGAAATTTTATTAAAGTATAAAAATTTTGATGAAAAGAATGAATAAATAATAAAGGTGATGTTGTAAAATAGATAATTCTATTTTGTAACATCACCTTTTTGAATTAAGTTTTAAATTATTTTGAAAGTTTAGAAATAATTTGAGCAACTTCTGCTCTTGTAAGATTTGCCTTTGGAGAGAATTTATTTTCTGAAGTTCCCATTAAAATTCCCTTATTTACTAAGAATTGAATATCTTCATAAGCCCAATCAGAAATTTCCTTTTCGTCAGCGAAATTAACTAATTTAAGAGTTGAAGTGTCGTCGCCTATTAATTTTAAATAAGATGCTAAAATATGTGCCATTTCTTCACGAGTGATTTTTTCGGAAGCTATTGCCTTTGAAGTTTTTGGAAGAAGTTTATTATAAACTGCCCAATTCATGTATTCAGTGTAGAATTTTCCTGATTCAATATTTTCATCTTTAACTTCAGCATATTTTTTTGTGTCAATTTTGCCAAATCTACCTAAAATTGTAACAAATTCTCCACGAGAAATTTTTTCATTTGGAGAGAAGTAAAGATCAGATGTACCAACCATTAATTTTTTGTTTATAGCTTCAATTATTGGTTTTCTTGCCCAGTGATCGATTAAGTCAGCCTTTGAAACTTTAGAAAGTTCACTTTGAAGTGATTTTTCAAGCTCAAACACTTCTTTTTCCCATTGCATTGTCTTTGCAGTAGAAAATTCAGCTGCTTTTTCTTTATCCTTTGCGTAAAGAGCAATCCATTCCCTTTCAACTTCTGGAAGTTCCTTTTTAACTTTTTCTTCAAATTCATTTATTTTCTTGCGAGTAGGTTCGCCAAGCTCTTCCCTATTTCCTGAAACTAAATCATTTACAGATGAGCCAACCCAGTAATATGAATTTGCATCATAAGTTGCAGAATTATTTTTAGCTTCATCAGTTGAATCATTTATGTCAGGGAAAATTGGAATCCAAGGGATATTTAAAGGGCTTCCAAGAGTCATCCACATAATTCCAGGTGCATCCTTTGGATAACCCTCCTTGATTTGGAAGATGTGAGCTTGCATTGTATTGATGCTACCAATTGGCCTCTTGTGAGTCTTTGGGTTTGCTTTCCTTTCAGCTTTATTATCTGATGGAATATAATCTGTTCCTTCAAATCTATTTCTAAATACATTTAGAGCATGATCAATCGTAATTTTTTCTGAATCTTTAGAAAGATCATTTAATAGGTCAAATCTCTTAGCATCGTAGGGAATTTTAGAGTTTGGATCTAAGTCGTGAATACCAGACCAAATTCTTGAACGGCTAGTATCAGAAATTTCCTTTGGACCATAAGATCCAGCCATGTCCATTAAACCATCTTCAGTTTCTTTATAAGTTTTTGCATCCTTTGCAACTTTTACAATATCTTTAGAAGCAATTACATTTTCCTTGTCTTTAAGGTCAACTCCACCTAGCCAAAAATCGTTAGGGAAAATGCTGAATTTGTCTTCAGGGTATTTAATTGCAACATATTGATGTCCAGAATAAATTTCCATGTACCAAACTTCATTTTGGTCACCAAAAGCAACTATATCTCCCATGGAAGCACCTTGTTTGTCAATTGTATCAGCTAAAAGTTCAATTGCTCCCTTAGCAGATTTTGCGTGTGCAAGTAAAAATGTAGTCATACTTGCTTCGTTTACGCCATTTTTAACAAAGGGATCGGCTTTTTCAATTTCTTCTGATGGATCAGCAGAAACTGTACAGAAAATGCCAACGCCAGCTTCGTTGTAACCAGCAGCATCGTATACCCCTTGTTCCATATCCTTTGGCTTAACACTTGAATCTGGAGTAGAGAAAAATTTTAATGAATCCTCAGGGTGTATGTATTCAAATCCGTTGTTTACGTCAACTAATTTGCTGCCTTTTTTAAATTCTCCACGCGGATGAGTTACAAGCCTCATAGTTCTATTTCTTTGGTAATCTTCAGTTCTACCAAAGATAAAAGATCCGTCAGCTGTAAGGTCCTTTCCTACAATAATTCCTGTACAGGCAAAAGTTGGTATTGCCATAGACATAATTAGTGTAGAGGCAAGACCTGCCACTAATAATTTTTTCTTACTATTTTTCATAGTAACCTCCTCATAAAAATTTCTCTTTATAAAATTGTTTTCCTTATGTATAAATACAAATTTAAAGAGTATTCTTAAATATAAATTAACACTAGACTGTAATAGTGTCAATGTTTTAATAAAGTACAATGATTTTGGTAAATAAAACTTAAAATCGATGCAATAAAGTTCATAAAAAATATCTGCAAAGTTAAACTTTACAGATATCACTATTTTGTATTTTTGAAAAATTTTTAGAATTATTTTTACGATTAATTTTTGAAATAAGTAGACATACTAACATTCCTAGAGATGCAATTATTACAATTGAACCACCTGGTTTCACATCAAAGTAATAAGAGAGAGTTACGCCTAAAAGTGTGTAGACAACTCCCAAGAATATAGTATTAAAAAAAGTTTTTTTGTAGCTTCTACTTATTAAAAGTGAAGATGCCACAGGCAAAACTATTAGAGATGTTACCATAAGTGCGCCAATTATCTTTGATGAAAGTGCAATAGTAATTGCAGAAAGAAAGGTGAAAATTGCATTTATTCTTTCCACATTAACTCCACTCATCTTTGCAAGTTGTTTATCTACAGCTATGCTCAAAAGTCCAAAATAATAAATAAAAGATATTGCAACTACAAAAATAAAGGTTACAAGCACTATTATTACATCAATATTAGAAACAGATGCAATGCTTCCAAATAAATAAGCATCAAAGCTATTGCCCCCTGGAGAAAAATCGGAAAGTACTGCCGCAAGGCCAAGGCCTACTGAAGTAATAATAGCGGTTGCCATATCTCCAAACTGAGGAAATTTTTTTCTTATTTTTTCAATTGAAAAGGCACCTATAATACAAGCTATTATTGCACCTATTAATGGATTAACAGAAAAAATAAGACCAATGGCAACTCCAGCTAGGGACACGTGGGAAAGGGCATCTCCGATCATGGCAGTTCCACGATTTACTATTACTATCCCAATAAGTGGTATTATTATGGAAATCATAACTGATACTAAAAGAGTTCTAATCATAAAACTATATTGAAACATTTACAAGACCTCCCTTTTTTAGTTCATAAATAGAATCCATTTTTAAATTATTCATTACCCAGTCCAACTCATGTGTTATTAAAATTATTGAAACTTCAAATTTTTCATTTAATTCTTCAATAGTTTTTGCAAACTGTGCTTTAGAATTTTCATCGACGCCAGAAGTTGGTTCGTCAAAGATCAAAATATCGGGCTCATTTACAAGAGCACGAGTGATGACTACCCTTTGTCTAAGGCCACCTGATAACTCTCTTATGGGATAGTCGGCATATTTTTCTAAGTTCATCTCTTTTAACAAAACCATAGTCTTGTGGTAATGCTCTTTTCTAGGTATTTTAAACTTGCCAAGACTGTCGTATAACTGCAAGGTGACAAGTTCCTTAACGGTAATTGGAAAAGTATATAAATTTTCCTTTTGTGATTGTGGCACATAGCCAATTTTTTTAAGTATATTTTTATTAAAATCTTCTTCAAAAATTTTAATGCTGCCACTATCAAGTTTAAGTTCACCCACAATTATTTTTATTAAAGTTGTTTTTCCAACGCCATTTCCTCCAATGATAGTGATTTTTTCTTTATTTTTAACAGTTAAATTCAAATCTCTCAAGATAGGATCTCTATCATAGGAAAAATAGGCATTTTTTATTTCGATTGCCTTCATAAATCACCTCAATGAATCGTAAATAGTTTTTAGATTGTATTCAATCATGTCAATATAATCTTTGCCAACCTGATTTTCAATATCCTTATTTATATATTCCATAGAAATAAGCCCCTTTAGATCAGCACCAATTTCTTCAGCAATAATATCCGCACCATTTTTAGGCATCCCATATTCATAGAAAATTGTATTAATATGTCTGGCCTTAGAATCTTCAATAACCTTTATAAGTTTTTTAATGCTTGGAGAATCTGTGCTTGTAAGGCCTTGTAGCGGATACTGAATTAAATCAAAGTCCTTTGCCAAGTACGCAAAGGCAAAATGACTCACTATAAATTCTTTTCTCTTTGTATTTTTAAAGAGATCTCTATACTTATAGTCTAAAGCTGTGAGCTCTCTCAGAGTTTTAGAAGCATTTTTTCTATAAATATTTTTATTTTCAGGATATAATTGGCTCATTTTGTATTCAATATCATTTACATATCTCTTTGCATTTCTAATACTCATCCATGAATGAGGATCATAGGTTATTTTGTCCTCATTAGTAGTGGAGGTATCTCGCAAAACTTTTAAATTAAGGTCATTACCATCAAGGTCAAGCATTTTATAAGAAAGCAAGTCTGTGGAAACTCTGTCACTAAACAATATCCACTTGCCTTTTTTAGGTAGCTTATAATAAATTTCACCATGTTCATGACCCATCTCCAGCTTATAGACTTTTTTATCTACGACATTAATTAAATGCTTTTGTGGAATATCTTCGCCAGTATCTTCCATTAATTTTCTTCCAATTTTAATAAGCTCCTTATTGGAATACTCTCTGTCACAATATAAAAAAGCAATTCTCATATTGTCTTCGTGAGTGTGTCCAAAATCAAAGGAGTAAGTCTCTTTGCCGAAATTACCCATAACCATGTATTGGAAGTCGCCAATTGCTGCAGCACCTTTATAAGAAATAAGATTTACACCACTTGCCAAGTTAAGAATATCTAAATTTGGAAGAGTTTTTGAAATGGCATCGGACCAATGTTCTAAATTTGCTCCATTTATTATCAAAAGATCTGCCTTTGATAATTCTTTAATTTTTTTGGGAGTAGGCTCCCACAAATGAGGATCTTGATTTTTTGGCATAAACATTCTAAGGTCAACAGTATCGCCAACTACACTTTTAGCAAGACTATAAACTGGATAAAAAGAAGTGTAGACTACAGGTTTATCTATTGTATTTTTTTCTTTTTTACAAGAAATTAAAGAAGATGCCAATAGAATTACCAACATAATTTTTATTATTTTTGACATATTACTCCTCTCAGAAAAATATCCCCGATAAAAATCGAGGATAAGAAAAAGAAAAAATATTATTCAGCAACTTCTTCGTAAACTTGATCTATTGTAACTGTTGGACTTACAAAAGTAGGATACCAATTGTCCTTTGCTAACATTTCTTCTGCAGATTCGCCTACTCTCAAGTGGAAGTGTGGCATGTGTTCTTCTCCATGGACAGGCATCATTAAAATTGTAGGATATTTTCCATCGGAAGAAAATTCATACCAATATAAAGTTTTCCCACCATGTTCCATAGGATGTTTGTCAACATATTTGAAATTAGCTTTTTCTAACTCTTCTCCACCTGGTTTAGAGAAGAATGTAATGCTATCATCATCAACTTTAATTGCACCAAAATCAACAGCAGTACGGTCGGCAAAATTTTGCTTAGCTTGCTCCGCTGTAATATTATCTCTCTTAGCAACTTCGTCGTAGGCTCCCTTTAAAGCATCGTCGTCGATAAAATTAGCAATATTATTCCATTCTCCTGACCAATCAGAAAGAGCAACATCTTGAGATTTTTCTTCAGTCTTTGCAGCTATATTTTGTTCCACCTTAGTGTGGTTTTCCTTTGAACTTGCATGATTTGTTGAATGGCTTGAATTATTTTTATTGCAAGCAACAAGTAAAGTTGAAGACATGAGAACAACTGCCAAGGACATTTTAAAATTTTTCTTCATAATTCCTCCTAATTATTAAGTTTTGCTTTTGTTTAAGATTAAAATATGAAAATAGCTAAATTTATAATTAAAAAATAGTAAAATTATATATTATAAAAGAGTTTACAAGATTTATTATTTGAAAATATGTCAAAGATTTTTATCAAAGCTTAAAATTCCATAAAATAAATAAAACAAAGCATAAATTGATATTAATTATCACTTAACACATAGTTTATCAATTTTTTTAAAAATATATTAAGGAATTTACTAAAATTTATTTAATAAACAATAATAATTATTGTTTAGAAATTGATTTTACAAAAAATGGGTATAGTATTACTGGTGATTGTATGAAAAATATTAAAGTTATATATTTAGCTGGCGGATGTTTTTGGGGAACAGAAGCCTATTTTAAAAAATTAAAGGGAATTGTTAAGACTTTAGTAGGATATGCAAATGGCGACAGCGATGAAACTAATTATGAAATTGTATCAAGGACAGATCATGCAGAAACTGTAAAAATTTATTATGATTTTTCCAAAATTTCTTTAACTGAGATCCTTCTACATTATTTTAGAATTATAAATCCAAAATCTATAAATAGACAAGGTAATGACATTGGAAGACAATATCGTACGGGAATTTATTGGGAAGAAAGGGATATTAATTCTGAAAAAATTGTGAAAGACTTTATAGAATATGAGGAAGAAAAAATAGGAAAAGTTGCTGTTGAAGTTTCTCCTATTAAAAATTTTGTTAAAGCAGAGGAATATCATCAAGATTATTTAGATAAAAATCCTAATGGATATTGTCATATAAATTTAAATTCAGCTGAAGACCCAATAATTGACGATGACAGAAAATTTGTAGAGAAAAACAAAAGAGAGTTTTTAGATGATATCTCCTACGATGTAATGGAAAGGGCAGGCACTGAAAGACCTTTTACTAGTGAACTTAATAAAGAATATAGAAGGGGAATTTATGTCGACAAACTTTCAAAGAAACCTCTTTTTTCATCAAGGGATAAATTTGACGCAGGTTGTGGCTGGCCGTCTTTTTCTCGTCCCATTGTTTCAAATTATTTAGAAGAGAGAAAAGATACTTCCCTTGGAATGCTTCGCACTGAAGTTAAATCAAAATCTTCTGATTCACATCTTGGCCATGTATTTGAAGACGGTCCAGTAGATAGGGGTGGACTTAGATATTGCATAAATGGTGCGGCACTTGAATTTATCCCCTATGAAGAAATGGATGATAGAGGATATTGCGAATATAAAATTTTTGTTAAATAAAATTTTGCAATGATTTTAGGACCTAAAGTGTATTAGGTCCTTTTAGTAGCTTTTATAAATGTAGTAGTTTGTAATTTTATGGTTATAGTTTTAGAAATAGATTGAAAAAGATTTTGTGATATGATAACCTATTATGACTGGGAAAACAATCCCAAATAAAAACAAAGGTGTGATAACAATGATTTTTACAGAAGAAGTTTTAGAGGAAGCTCTTAATATAGGCAGAAAATACCTACATGAAGGGGCTGTTGCAAATTACATTCCTGAACTCGCAAAAGTTGATCCAAATAAGATTGCAATTTCAAAAATTGAAGATGGAGATCTTTATAGTGTAGGCGATTCAAAAGTCAAATATTCAATCCAATCTATTGTAAAAGTAATTTTATACGCCCTTGCAATGAAAAACTATAGAGTATCAGAACTTAAAAGATATGTTGGCGTAAGACCATCTGCAAAACCTTTTAATTCTGTTATAGAGCTAGAGCTTTCAGAAAAAAAGATTCCCGTTAACCCCTTTATAAATGCTGGTGCAATTATTATAGTAGCTATACTATATAATGTGTATAGAGAAAAAACCTTTGATGTAATACTTGAAAAAGCAGGAGAATTTCTAGGAGAAGAAGTTGATTATAGCAGAAAAATTGCACAATCAGAAAAGGAATCTTCCTTTACAAATAGGACGCTAATTTATTTAATGTTAGCTAAGGAAATTTTGCCAAGCGATACAAAAGTCGAAGAAGTATTAGATACATATTTTAAAGCATGTTCAATTCTTGTAAGTACGGAAAACTTAGCACATATGTCTTATGTAATTTCTAACAATGGAGTAGATCTTAAAGGTAGAGAAATTATTACCAAAAAGGAATCAGAAGTTTTAAGAGCACTTATGGCAACTTGCGGAACTTATGACTATTCAGGAGATTTTGCAATAAGAGTTGGACTACCTGCTAAATCTGGGGTGGGCGGAGGTATAGTTACCGCATCAAGAAATAAAACTGGACTTGCAGTATATGCACCAAGGCTAGACAAACATGGCAACTCTTACAGTGGCGTTAGAATGTTAGAATACTTATCAGAAAAACTAGATTTGTCTATTTATTAAAATTATTAATAAAATTATAGTATTAGACCTAAGCAATTAGGTCTTTTTTGATTAAAAACAACGTGGTATTAAACAAACTAGGATTTATAATTTCTTTGCATAAAAATTAAATTATTTTCTTTCTATCTCCATTTCTCATGAGTAAAAATTTGTTTAATTACTTCAAGTTAGCACTAATTTTTTGAGTTATATTAATTTTACAAACTTTATAGAAGAGAAATTGAAAAATGCTTATGCAACCAAAAGTTGCGGCATATTTTCTTGTGATGATTTTACAATTTTGTTTTTTTGTTAAAAAACATAAATTTTTTAGGAAATTTACAGATTGAAAACTTATAATCTAGATGTAAATTTAGAAGCTAGAAAGTGAAAGTAAGTGATTTTTATGTATGGACGAAAAATTAAAGACAAAAGAAGAGAATTAAATTTATCACAAGAAGATTTAGCTAATAAGCTTTTTGTAACTAGACAAGCAATTTTAAAATGGAAAAAGACAGGCATCGCCGACTATGGAAAATTTATGGAGTTAATATGTCATATTTTATTGAGGAAGGAGAAAAAGAATCAAAAAATAAATTAAGCAATAAGAAAATAATAAAAAAAGAAGGTGCTAGTTTATTTTTTTATATAGTCTTATATTTTCTGGGAATAATATTTTTTGCAGCCTATTATTTGTTTATGAAAGAATTTTTAAAACCTGATCTAAAGATTTGCCTCAAATAAATTTGACAATTTATATGACAATTGGAACAATCGCCTTTCCTCAATCCTATAAGTTTGTGGAAAAGAAAATAGAAAACATTGAGTACAATTTATTTTCAAAGGTGGTGCTGCTTTTAGTTTATATTTTTGCTCTCATAATTGTTTTATACTTCATTCTAAAGAATAAAGAATCTAGTTTATAATATATTTTTTGTAAAAATTTCTCTAAAAATGGACTTAAAATGCCCTTTATGTTAAAATGATATCTATATGGAGGTGTTTACATGGATACCAGTCGACCCTGGAAAAATGTATTAGTCTATGCGATAAAGGAGAAATCTATAAGGCTTATAAATTCATAAGTCTATTTAATCATGCCTCTTTACCGCTTAGACAGCGGCTTTTTTTATGCAAAAAAGTCATAAAAATTAAGGAGGCTTTATGAAAAAATATAATAGAGAAGAATTATTAAAGACACAAGAGACCATTAATAGAATGGATCCAGTTGATATCGCAGAACAACTAGAGGAACTTCCAAAGGAAGATGTTGCCATTTGGATAAAGCTTTTGAACAAAGACCTCTTGGCAGATGCTTTTTCCCTTTTGCCTGGAGATAAAAAAGTTGAAATAATAGGTTCACTTTCCCAAGATAAAATATTATCTCTTATGAAAGATTTGGAAGAAGATGAACTTGTAGACACTTTGCAAGAGCTGCCAGCCAATATGGTTAGAAAGCTCATGAACCACTTTATAGAAGAAGAGAGAAGACCAGTTATAAATGAACTTTTGGGCTATCCTCAAGAATCTGTTGGTTCAATTATGTCTGTTGGATTTATTTTTGTAAAAAAGACAGCAACGCCAACTCAGACACTAGAAAAAATCATTCATTCAGACTTAGACGCAGACAGATTGGAACAAGTTTGGGTTACAAACGAGTCCCTTGTGCTAATTGGTTATGTAAACTTGGCAGACCTACTTCGCAACAAAAATAAAAATATCGAAGAATTTATGCACCCAATAAACTCCAGCGTCTATGCAACAGATGATCAAGAAGTTGTGGCAAAACTTGCACATAAATACGATCTATCAGAAATTCCAGTGACGGACTCTGAAGGAAGGCTTGTAGGTATTGTACCAGTTGAATGGGCAATTGACGTAATGCACGATGAATATGAAGAGGACTTGGGAAATATCCACGGTATTAGCGAATCATCACCAGAACATTATTGGGACAAATCTGTATTTAGGCTTGCAAAGGATAGAACTATGTGGCTTATAATTTGTCTTGTAACAGCAACTTTTACAAGTTTTATAATAAAAAGGTATGAAACACTTTTAGCATCAAGCGTAGCACTCGCAGCCTATATTCCAATGCTAATGGACTCTGGCGGAAACGCAGGAACACAATCCTCCACGACAATAATTCGTGGAATTTACACAGGCGAAGTTGAATTTAAAGAATTTTTACAGGTAATGTTTAAAGAATTTCGCATTGGAATTATTGTTGGATTAATTCTAGTAGTAGTAAATATAATTAGAATGTCAATTTTAGACACTGTGGACATTGGCGTAACTCTAACAGTATCAGCTACACTACTTACTACCATAGTTTTGTCAAAGATGATTGGCGGAATACTTCCATTAATTGCAGAGAAACTAAAAATCGATCCAACTATTATGGCGGGACCGCTTATCACAACAATAGTAGATACTTTAGTATTATTTGTATATTTTGAAATAGCAACAGTTTTAATAAGCATTTAAATTAATAGATGAAAAAGTTAGAGGAAGACTTAAAAGTTTTCCTCTTTTTAAATGGAAAATAAAAATTGACACTTGACACAAAGGAGGTAACAGTATATATTCAAAGTGAAAATATTAAGCATGAAAAAGTATGAAAAATTGTCAATTTTGTTCAGAGATTTAAAAATATTACCAGTGTTAGAATTCCATGAGGGGGTGAAATTTTGAAAAAAGGTTTAATTATTCTTCTTGTATGTCTATCATTTTTTGCAGGTTTTTTTACAAATAAGACTATTGCAAAAGAAGACCAAGGATTGACAAAAACTCAAATGGAAAAATTGCTCAATAGAAAGATTTCCGAAGATGAGTGGAAAGAAATGACTCGTGATGGAGATTTAAAAATGATTGGTGGAGCAGATGGGCCTACACAAATTTTTACAAATTCAGATAAATAAAAATTAGAAGACAAAAAATTATGTAAAAAAACTATGCCAAATATTTTGGGGCATAGCTTTGGTAAATCTTAAAGAAGGGGAAACTAATTGTAGTCTCCCCTTTTAATTATTTATAAAATTTTCTAAGTTTTCCTTGTTTTCTGATATTTTTTCTAAACTTGTATTTTCTTTTTCTAGCTTTTCTTCTACTTCTTTTCGATTATATATAAAGATTTCTTTTTCATTTTCATCTACATAATATAAATTATCTAAGTTTTTTATTAGGGAAAGAGTTGTGACTGCATTTTTAAACAAATCTTTTTTCTCTAAATTTTTATAATTTTTACAGAAGACTTTTAAACCATAGGGTTCTTTTTCTGATAAAATTTTTATTTCGCTAGTTTGAAAATTTTCTGGGTATTCTTGCTTATTAATTATTTGGGAAACTTTTGAGTTGTCGCCGACAAAATCGGTTTTAAAATCGTATAATGTCTTTTCCTTTTTTTGACAAGCTGAAAAAACAAGAATAAAAGTGATTAAAAGTACTAGGCAAAATTTTTTCATTTCAATCCACCTCTTTGTTAAAGTATAATAAAAAAAATAAAAAGTCGCAAGGACTTTTTAAGTTCAAAGTTTACATTATAGTTCTTAAAAATATTCCAAAAATTAAAATTATTAAAAATAATAGGGTAAATTTGTAGTTCACGCTTTTCTCCTCAAATTTATTTTAAAATTTCCTTTAATTCATTTATTAGAGTTAAGTTTGTAACATCGTATAAAAGTGGACTCACTGTCGCATACTTTTGTCCAAGAAAATATACATCTGAATCATTGGCACTATTTTCCTTTGGAAAGCCCCTTAGCTTCATGTTGTAACTTTCGCCGTCTTCTGATATGTCGTATATACTCATGACATCGGCACCAACTTTGCATACCTCTATCCCCTTTAATTCTTCGTAATCTAGATAGGGAACATTAATATTTAAAACTTGCAACTTTTTAAAATCTTCAAGTTTATTAAAAACATCCATGGCAACTTTTGCTGCTGTTTCAAATTTTGAATGACCCTTAACCCATTGAGCTGATACTGCAATTGATGGTATGTTAAATAGATTTGCTTCGATGGCTGCAGAAACTGTGCCAGAGTAGAGTACATTTGTGGCGGTGTTAAATCCAGAGTTAATCCCTGAGAAACAGTAGTCAAATTTTTCGTCTAAGAGATGTACTGCTGCTCTTACACAATCAGCTGGCGTGCCATATACGCAAAGGCTTCTTACATTTTCAAGACCTTCTAATTTTGTATCTTGTACAATTAAGGGGCTTTTAAAGGTTATTGCGTGAGATTTTCCCGAGTTTTCGACATTTGGTGCTGCAATTGTAATTTCGTGGCCTTCTTTAATAAGTGCCTTTGCTAGGATCTCTATGCCCTCGGCGTTAATTCCGTCATCATTAGTAACTAGTATATTCAAATTTTCCTCCCTTTAAAGTTCAAACACTTTCGATGGCAAAAATCTTGGGGCAACATCTATTGTGTAGTCTATATTATCTTCTTTATGTTCCACTGAGAGCAAATCTTTGACAGTCTTTAGTGCTACTTCTGGTAAATTGTTGTCTGATGAAAGATGTCCCAACAAAATTTTTTCCTTTTTCTTCTTTAACAGCATTGATAGGACTTCTGCTGCATTTTCATTAGAAAGATGTCCCTTTGTAGATAAAATTCTTTGCTTTGTGGGATAAGGATAACTTCCATTTATTAGCATGTCGACATCGTGATTTGATTCGAGATAAAAAAGTTCTGAATCGTCCATTTTTTCCATTGCATCTGCGTTTACCCATCCTGTGTCTGTGAGAAGTGAAATTTTTTTGTCGCCAGTTACTACAAAGCCACAACCACTTGCACAGTCGTGAAAAGTAGAAATGGGCATAATTTCTAAATCTTTAAAGGTAAAGCTCTTCCCATTTTCAAAGATAAAAGTGTTTTTTGGGTCAAGCTTTTTCACAACAGGAAGCATACCTTCAAGGGTCATCATATTAGAAAAAACTTTTATATTATGTCTTCTCGATAAAACTCCCACAGATTTTATATGGTCAATATGCTCGTGAGTTACTAAAATTGCATCGATCTCATTTGCCTTTACTCCAATTTTTTCCAAGTTGTCCTCGATTTTTTTGCCTGAAAGTCCAGCGTCTATAATGATTTTTGTATCTTTATATTCGATATATTGGCAGTTGCCACTAGAGCCACTTGCCAATGAGCAAAATTTCATAAAAAACCTCCAAGCCTATTCTAACACAGTGCCAATTTTTTGTTAAGCTAGTAATTGGATAGGACTGTGTATTCTCCGTCAGTAAATTTTACCTTCCAAGCTGGAATTGCACGACCATTTACTGCACGAGTTATGTCTTCGATATAACCCTGGTCTTCGGGATTAAAATAAAAACAGGGCATGATTTTTTCAATGGTCTTGTTATAGTAATCTGTTTTGTCTAATAGTGTCAAGAGTGCACGTGACGCAGGTACTAGGTATATTTTTTGGTCGGACTTCTCCATGACATTTAGCCAAAGCCTATCCATTGACATTACGCCTCTTGAGTCAATGACAAAATTTGTGTAAGAACTTTCTACTGGTGTGCTATCGAAAATTTTTGTGTAGTTTAAAATGTATTTATCGCCATCAATTTTGTAATAACTTAGATAAATATCCCTTGTGTCGTATTTCTTATCTAATAAAAACTTTTGGGCAATGTTTTGTGCTTCTTCTAAACTGTCAATTTTATATTTATTTTCCTTAATTCTATTTTCGTAAAAGGCTCGCCTTCCATTAACAAGGTTTATATATTCGCTGCCGCAAGAAATCTCTGCAAGGTCAGTGCTAGGTCTTTCAATTTGACCCTTTCCCTTAAAGTATCTGTCGTTTATATCTTCTTCTGTTGAAGTTTCAAAGGAAACTAAAACAGAGGGAAGTTTTTTAATTTTTCTTGGAATTTTTGTGTCTAATTTAATATTTTTTTCAGATAAGAGTTCTGTTACTTTATTTACAAAATCCCTTGTCGTAGATTCATTTCTGAGTCTGAAGTTAGTGTAATTTGTGTAGAAAAATAAAATTGCATTGGCAACTAATAATGCTATTATTAAAATTTTTTTAATTTTTTTCCAATCCATAATACTACCTTACCATCATTAAGTTTCCAGTTTCTGTGTCAAAATAATAAATATTACCCATGTAGAGAATTTCGTAGGCAAGCGTTGGTTCAGCTGCCTTGACATCGCTAAAGATTAGATAGACTAAATTTAAATTTTCTATTGAATTTAAAATATCCATGGTTGAATTATTTTTAAATAAATCTTTATTTTTATTTATAATTTTGTGAATTTTTTTAAGATAAATTTTTTCTTTTTTGTAAATTGGGTTGTCGTCTTTCCTAATGTAATATTCCCTATAATTTTTTACAAATTCAGAATACACATCAATTTCGATAAAACTATGTTCCTTTGAAGGAAGTACAAGGGGAATTTGTCCATCTTTTAGGTTAAAATAAAACCTATAGCCAAGATTTTCGTTGTAATTGCAGGGTTCAATTTTTTCAAGATAAATTCCACTGCTAATTCCAGTTTTTTGTGCAATAAATTCCACTGCTCTATTGAGGGATTTATTTAAATCTCTCGCTTTTACATCAAAAAGTGATTCTAGAGAATATTCTATCATACCATCGTAGGAAAGTGATAGGTACTCATTTTCATAGATATAAGTATTTTTACCATCTACGGTGATTTCTCTAATGTAATCGATGGGAACGTTTAAAAATCTTTCGGCAAGAGTAGACTTTTTATCTTCTTCAAGATTATAAAGTCCAGATATATAAGAAACTTTTTGAAGAGAAATATAGTCTTCGTCAGGAATGTAAATATCCTTTTTAATCCCATAGGCTTCATAAAAATTTATGGAGCGAATCCCCTTCTCCTTTACTTCATCTATTATATCGTCAATGGGAAAATCAACTTTAATGTCCATTAGTTTATAAAAATTTTTGATCCCAGATATGTAGATTTCTCCAAGATCAGATATATATATGGAGTCTACACTAAGATTTATATCGTTGCTATTTCTATTGTCGCCAATTAAATTTACAAAAACTGATCCTGATAATGGCGAACTAAATTTAAATACAATGGATTTTTTCTTTTGTAGATTCAAATATTCTTCAGTGTCAATTAATTTTAAATTATCAGAAGTTGCTTTTTGTAGTTTTTCAGAAATATCTTGGGCAGTTTTTTTCCAATATTCAGAAAGATCTGTAGTCATATAATGCTCTCTATCGCCTAAATTTGCGACAATTCTTTGAGGAGTTAAAATTTCCTTTAAAAATTCATTTACATCTTCAACTGTTTTTGTATTTTTGTCTTTTGTGTCAAAGGAGAGCCAAAGATTTTTTGATTGGAAAACTAATAGGAGTATTAAAAATATTATTGACAAAGTAGATAAATATCTACGAAATTTTTTCATCTTTATCACCTGTTTTAAAGAGTAGAGTAATTGTTGTGCCTTCTCCTAAAACTGAATCTACCTTTAAATTTCCACCAAGGGATTTTATCATTTCGTTGGCAATAGAAAGGCCAAGTCCTGTGCCGCCCATTTCTCTACTTCTACCCTTTTCCACGCGGTAAAATCTCTCGGTAATTCGTGGAAGATCTTCTCTTGGTATACCAATACCATTGTCGGAAACTTTTATTTCAACAAAATCTCCAACATTTTTTGCAAATATTGAAATTTTTCCAAAGTCTGGGGTGTACTTGCAGGCGTTGGAAATAATATTTGTAAGAATTTGGTCAGCACCATTTCTGTCAGCGTAAATGTCCTTTATATCCATTGCAATGTCAAATTCGATTTTGTGATTTTTTTGCATGATAAGTAATGATTGAGATTCAATAGCCTCGTCAATAAATTCATAGGTATCAAATTTTACAAAATTAAAATTGTCCTTGTTGTAATCTATATTTGATAGAGACAAGAGATCTGTAACAATCCTAGACATCCTCGAATTTTCTCTGTCGATTACTTTTAAAAACTTCCTTTCAGAATCAGTGTCTAGGTCGCTATCTAAAAGAGTTTCTGTGTAAGATTTAATTGTAGTAATGGGAGTTTTTAGTTCATGACTTACATTTGCCACAAATTCCTTGCGCATAATATCGAGCAAGTGTTCCTTATTTACATCTTGAAGCACAATTATTAGTCCAGAATTTATAAAGGCATCGGATTTATAAGGGGCATACTTAATTTTGTAGAAAGTGTCGGAAATTTTTGTAAGCTCTTCTCCCTTTAAAGTATCTTCGTTTTTGTAGTCGATATTGTAAAGATTTATACTTTTTAAATTTATTTCACGGTTGAAGTCCTTCTCAGAAATATTTAAAATTTTCTTGGCAATGGAGTTTGCGTGGATTAATTTATTATTTCTGTCAATGGCAATTACACCTTCAGCCATGTAATTAAAAATTGTGTTTAGCTTTGACTTTTCAAGGTCCATTTTTTCTATAGTCTCGCGAAGTTCCTTTGTTAAAAAGTTAAACATCAAACCTAATTCACCAATTTCATCGTCGCTTTTTACTTCAACGCTTTGGTTAAAATTACCCTTTGCCATGGCACTTGCCTTTTTTGTAAGGGCACGAATTGGGTTTGTAATGGAATTTGCTATAAAATATCCCAAAATTGATGTAGTAACAAGAGAAATAATAGTTGCATAAGTAATTATTACTTTTGAGTCCTCTATTACAGAATAAATAGAATTTAAATTTCTAGTCATATAAATAATTGCAAGAATTTTTCCGTCGCCAGATAAAATTGGTCTTGCAATATGTTTTTCAATGCTGCCTTCGTTTTTATATTCAACTATTTTTTCACGAGTTTTGCCTCTTAATGCATCCATTACAAGTTTTGGCTCAATGAGTTTAAGGGTATAGGCATCCCTAAAATTTTCTGATGAAATATTTTTTGTGCTTGCAAGTATCCTTGGAGCTTTTTCTGGGGAAATGATGTAAGCGGATTCCTCACTGGAAATACCCCAGTCTTTTAGAGTCGCATCAAGCTGGGGTAGTGTTTCATAATTATTATCTTTAAAAAAAGCTGAAGTTGTTGTTGCAAGTGTGTCCATGGTTTTTACCATGGAAGTAGTTGCAGTTTCTATCTGCACATTTTCAAGTCTATCTATTATAAATGTAGAGGCGATGAACATGGAGATTAAAACAAGTACTACGTAAATTAAAATAAATCTCGATTTAATAGAATGGCTCATTAGGATTCTCCACTATCTGATGAAAATAAATATCCAACTCCTCTTTTAGTTTTGATGTATTTAAAATCTTTGTTTTCATCCTCAATTTTTTCACGGAGTCTTCTTACAGTTACATCAACTGTTCTTATATCGCCATAATATTCATATTCCCAAACTTCTTCAAGGAGTTCTTCTCTTGAAAAAACTATACCAGGGTGTGAAGCTAAATATTTTAAAAGTTCAAACTCACGGAGAGTGAGTTTGATGTTTTCGCCCTTTCTCTTAACTTGATATTTATTTAAGTCGATTTCAAGATCCATAACCTTTAAGACTTTTGTATCTTCTTCCTTTTTTTCCTGTGAATCAAAGCGTCTTAGGACTGCCTTTACTCTTGCAAGGAGCTCTCTCATAGAAAAGGGTTTGACCACATAATCATCTGCACCAAGCTCAAGTCCAAGGACTTTATCAACTTCGTCTTCTCTAGCTGTTAGCATAATAACAGGTACATCAGAAAATTTTCTTATTTCTCTAAGGGCTTCAAAACCATTTAACTTTGGCATCATAATGTCTAGTAGAATTAAACCATAATTGTTTTCGCCTGCAAGTTCAATTGCACTTTTGCCGTTGTCGGCAGTGTCAATTACATATCCCTCTTTTTCAAAATTAAATTTTATAATTTCAGAAATTGCAGATTCGTCGTCTACTACGAGTATCTTCTCTTCCATAAAACCATCCTTTATTTTTTATCAATTTTTGTGAAAATTTCGTCATTTCCCTTTTCTGAATATAGAATTAACAGAGTTTTTGTGTCGATTACTCCTTCTATTTTTAAAATAATATCATAAAACCTTGTAAGGTCTGAAGTGTTTACAGTTTTTATTCTCAACATAATGCAGTGTTCACCTGTAACTCTAAAACATTCAAAAATTTTAAATTTTTCATCCTTTATTTCCATGATTTTAGAAATTAGATTTTCAAAATTATTTGTATTAACTTTTACAAGGACATAAGTATCTATATTGTAGCCGATTTTTTGCCAATCAACTAAGACTTTATAGCCCTTGATAAACCCAGCATCTTCCATTTTGTATATTCTTCTATGGATAGCAGGTCTTGTAAGATTTAACTGCTTTGAAATATCTTCATGACTCATTCTTCCATTTTTTCTCAAAAGCTCTAAAATTTCGATATCTATTTCATCTAAATTTTCATTTTTCCGCATAAAGACTCTCCTCGTTACGAATTGTATAATTTTTTACTATCCTACTTTATTTTAACATAAATTAAAAAAAATTATATATATTTAAACTTCGTAGAATTATATAAACTCCAAAAATATTATTTAATAAATGATAAATCTTTATAGAGATTATAAAATAGTATATAATAATTTATACGGAGGAGTTTATGGAAAATTTTTCAGCTCTTAGTTTTAGAAAAATGGAAGTAGAGGATGTTTTTACTTTTAGAAACTGGGGTAAACATAATTCAATTTTATTTTTAGAATACAATTTTATTGAAGAGGGAGAAGAAAATATTATAGATTGGTACAATTGGAAGACCAAGCGACCCTTTTCAGAGTATTATGTAATTCTTTTAGAAGAGAAAATAATTGGCTACCTATCCTTAAAAAACATCAATATTTTTTTAAAAAGAGGAGAACTTGGAATAGTGCTTGATCCAAATTATATAAATAAGGGCATTGGCAAAAAAATCCTAAAAATTTTTTTAGATTATCTAAAAAATAGAAATTTTAAAAAGATAATTTTACTTGTAGCAGATTACAATAAAAGAGCAAGAAAAGTTTACAAAAGCCTTGGGTTTACAAAAAAGTATAAGTTTCTTATGCGCTTTACCAATGGAGAATATGACGAAAATAATTTGGATTTTAAAAATAATAGTGAATCTTTTAAAATTATTTTTAATAAAACTTTTTATTACTCCGTAAAAATGGAACTAGACCTTGAAAGGGATTGGTGATATATGTTTTTACTTGAAAAAAATAAATACGACCTTGGAGAGACTTCCATAGAAAATATTTTTATAAATGATTTTATGCCTGGAGCCAATGGTGAATTTGTTAAAGTCTATATACTAGGCTACAAATTTGCAAAGGAAAATAGAGAAGACTTGACTAATGAAAAGCTCGCCGACTACCTTGGCATACTGGAATCTGATGTCAATAGAGCGTGGCAATATTGGCAAAAGATGGGCATAGTTGAAATAGAAAATGAAAAGATAAAGTTTGTGAATTTAAAAGAACTCTACATCAACAATGTTTACAACTTGAAAGAAGAGAAGAAGAAGGAAAAGGGTTATTCAGAAATCGTAGAGAATCCAACTTATGCGAATTTACTCACTAGAGTAGAATTTTTGATGAGAGAGCCCATTGCTCCAATGAAAAAAATTGATATTATTAATTGGATTACATCTTACAATATGCCAGCTGATTTAATCGAAGAGGCATTTTTTTATACAACGGAAATTAAGGGAATTTACAATATTTCCTATGCTGAGCAAGTCGTAAGAAATTGGTCTCGCGATAATATTAGGACCATGGAGGATGTTGAAAAATCTTATATTGAACACGATGTAAAATATTATAGATATAAAAAGGTCATGCGATATATTGGAGTGGACAAAAAATTCTCACAAGTTGATTTTAATATTATTAATTCATGGTTTGATGAATTTAATTTTTCCAAGGACTTGATCCTAGCTGCTTGCAACAGGACTTCAAAAATTTCTAAGCCCAATGTAAATTATGTCGATGCTATTTTGAGGAAATGGAAGGAACTTAATATTAATTCAGTTGAAGAAATTGAAGAAAAGGACCAGAAGAAAAAGAAAAGAAAACCAACGGCTTTCCATAATTTTAAGCAAATTACAGATAAATATTCAGAAGATGAATTAGTTGATGTTGCAATGCGAAAACAGCGTGAAGGTTTTAAAAAATTAGGTGTTGATTATGGAACTCACGGCAAAGATAAGTAATTATTACGAAAACTTGAGAAAGAAAAACATTGAGACTCATGAAAAAAGAGTGGAAGAAATTTACAAAAAAATCCCAGAAGTAAGGGAAATCGATGGGCTTATTAGAGATATTGCTCTAAGGGCTTCCATTGAACAGATAAAAAATCCAAATCAAGATAAATCCATAGAGCAGTCGGAAAAAATTTATACATTAAAACTTAAAAAGATGGAATTTTTAGAAAAGGAAGGTTATCCTAGAGATTATCTTGAAGAGATATATACTTGCAAAGATTGTCTAGATACAGGGATCAATGAAGATAACGAGAAATGCCACTGTTTAAAGAAACTAATTGTATCTGAATTATACGACATGAGCTCAATTTCCTATATGCTTGACAAAGAAAATTTCGATAAATTTGATTTAAATGTTTTTTCTGAAAAAGTTTATGAAGAATTCAATATGTCGCCAAGGGAAAATATGAAAAACATCCTTGCAATTTCAAAAAGCTTTATAAATAATTTCGATGAAAAAAATGATGTGAATTTACTTTTATGGGGACCAACAGGACAGGGCAAGACCTTTTTACTTAATTGCATAGCCTCTGAACTCATAAAAAAAGACATAATAGTTATTTATCAGACTGCCTATGAAATTCTAAAGACAATTGAAGATAGAAAGTTTAAGAATATAGATGACGATAAGTACAATTTGTACTTTGAGTCCGATCTTTTAATCGTAGATGACCTTGGGATTGAACTTGTAAACTCTTTTACAACTTCAGAGATTTTTAACATTATTAACACAAGACTTTTGCGAGGGAAAAAAACTTTAATTTCTACAAATTTATCGCCTAAAGAACTTTCGGAAACCTATACTGATAGAGTTTTTTCACGAGTTTTTCAAAAATTTGTGCCAATTAGGTTTTTTGGACCAGACCTTAGATGGCAATGAAGGGAGAAAAGATGAAATTATCAAAGAGAATTGAAGGTGTAGAGTATTCTGCAATAAGGAAGCTTACACCCTATGTTGATAGGGCTAAAAAAGATGGAAAAAAACTTTATGAACTTAATATTGGCGCACCAGATATTGACGTGCCAGATATTTATTATGACACTTTTCAAAAAATTAAAAAGGGTCCGCTCCCTTACGCTTATGCACAGGGAATTAGCGAATTAAGAGAGGCAACTGCAAATTATTATAAAAAAAGAAATATAAATTTTGATGCAGATGATATTTACATCACAAATGGAGCAAGTGAAGCTATTTTATTTACATTTCAAGTTATTGCCGATGAAGGAGATGCAGTTCTCACAACGGATCCCTTCTATACAAATTACATGACAGTATTCGAGCAACTTGGAGTTGAATTAAATGTTTTTAAAACTGATCCAGATAAGGGTTTTGCCCTTCCTGAGGAGAAAGAAATTGAAAAGCATATTACAGACAAGACAGTTGCAATTTTACTTTCAAACCCAACTAATCCAACAGGAGCACTTTATTCTGAAGGAGAAATTATTAGAATAGTCAATCTCGCAAAAAAATACGACTTATTCATTATAGCAGATGAAGTGTATAGAGAATTTGTCTACGATGGCAACAATTATAAATCCTTTGGAGAGGTGGGAGGAATCGAAGAAAACTTAATTTTAATCGATTCAATTTCAAAGAGATTTGGTGCTTGTGGTGCAAGAATTGGCTCAGTTGCATCAAAAAACAAAGCCTTTAATGATGGAATAAATAAACTTTGCAATTGTAGACTTGCTGCACCAACTATTGAACAAATGGCTGCTGCAAAACTGTATGAAATAGACAAAAGTTATTTTGAAGAGGTAAACAAAGAATATCAAAAAAGACGCGATGTAATTTATGAAGAATTAATTAGCATTCCAGGCGTGAAAGTAAAAAAACCAAAGGGAGCTTTTTATGTAATGCCAAAACTTCCTGTCGACGATACAGAAAAATTTGCAATATGGATGATTGAAAACTTTGATATTGACGGAGAAACTCTTGTATTTGCACCAGCAAAGGGATTTTTTAAAAACAAAGAAGAAGGAAAGCAAATGATAAGACTTGCTTTTATATTAAATACAGATGCTCTTAAAAAAAGCATGAAAATTTTAAAAGAAGGAATTAAGGCTTATGTGAGTGAAAATGAATAGAGATAAGATTTTAAAAATTTTAGAAAAAATTTTAATTTTTATAGCAACACTTATAATGATTTCAGTTTTAGCAAATCAATATATAAAGACAAGTGCAGGTGCAATAAATGAGACTCTAAGAAGGGTACAAATTATTCTAGCAATTGTCATAGTATTACTAACTCTTTTAATGGCAGCGATAAATAAAAATAGGGCATTGTTTTTTATTTTAATTGGATTTTACGCTTTGACGGGAATTTTGTTCTATGTATTTAAATCTGCAAATAAAATTTAAATTTGATTATTTTGCAACTTTAATTAATTAAATATGTTATAATTAAAATATATGGAACTGTCATAGGCAGTTCCTTTTAAAAAATAGGAGAATTATGAATCTATTACTTATAACATTAGTATTATTATTGGCGATTATCGCCACAAAAATTTCAAACAGATCAGGCCTTCCCGCACTGCTTTTGTTCTTGGCACTGGGAGTTTTATTTTCAGCACTAGGGTATGATTTTAATAATTATAAAGTTGCAGAAAACATTGCCTCAATTTCACTTATGATAATAATTTTTTACGGTGGATTTGGAACGAACTGGACAATGGGTCGTCCTACTGCCAAAGAGTCTATAAGTCTTGCTACTTTAGGTGTTTTTGCAACTGCAATATTAACTGGACTTTTTTGCCATTACATTTTAAAAATTAATTTTTTGGAATCAATGCTACTTGGCTCAGTTGTTGCTTCAACAGATTATGCTTCTGTATCCAATATTTTAGTTTCAAAAAACTTAAACTTAAAATATTCCACAGCATCACTTCTTGAAATCGAAAGCGGTTCTAATGACCCTACGGCATATACAATGACAATGGTGTTTTTGTCAATTTTATCTGGTTATAGTGTTTCAGTTCCAGTAATTATTTTGCAACAAGTTGTCCTTGGAGTTCTCGGTGGATTTTTACTTGGATTTATTTTTATAAAAATTATAAAGATATTATCCCTTGACGAAGAAGGACTCTTCTCAGTTTTTATAGCAACGATGATGTTGGGAACTTATTCTCTAACATCACTTGTTGGTGGCAACGGATATTTAGCATTATATATCCTTGGAATTTACATTGGAAATCACGAGTTTAGAAAAAAAAGAGATGTAGTATTTTTCTATGACGGGCTTTCAACAATTTTTCAGATTGCAATGTTTTTCTTATTGGGACTTTTGTCTGACATACACTTGATAATAAAGGCAATTCCAATTGGATTTATAATTACAATATTTATGTTAATTATAGCAAGACCACTTTCGGTTTTTGGATTAATGGCACCCTTTAAGATGAAAAAAAATCAGTTGACATTAATTTCCATTGCAGGACTTAGAGGAGCAGCAGCCATTGCCTTCGCTATAATGGTTGTAAACTCTGGAGTAAACATCTCCATTGATATTTTCCACATAGTTTTTGTAATTTGTATATTTTCACTGTTAATACAGGGAACAGCACTGCCCTTTGCCACAAAAAAGTTGGACATGTATGACCCCGATGACTCAGTTTTAAGGACCTTTAACTATTATTCAGACAAGACAGATCTTGAATTTATAAAAACTTATGTTGCAAAAAATTCTCCGTGGGTAAATAAAAAAATATCTGAGATAGAATTAGCCTTTAATATAATAATTGCAAAAATCGAAAGAGATAAAAAGAGCATCGTACCAAGGGGCAACACCTACCTTAAAGACGGAGATATAGTTGTACTAGGTGGCGAAGCTTACTTCGATTCAACAGGTCAAGATCTATTAGAAATAAAAATTTCCGATACTCACAAATGGGCAGGCAAAAAAGTAAAAGACCTTCACATTGATAAACATGAACTTATAATTATGGTGCAAACTCCAAGTGGAGACATAATTGTGCCAAGGGGCGATACTGTTTTAAATCCTGGGGATAGAGCAGTTATTTCAAAAGAAGCAAATGAAATAGAAGACCCAGAATAGGAGTAAAATATGCTAGATTCTAAAGAAGTAAGGGAAGCAAAGGATGCCCTTTTAGATTTAAGAAATGAAATTGATGAAGTTATAAAAAACACAGAGAGTGCACGCAATTGGAGCATAGCTGACATTTTTGCAGGCTCTAGCATAGTGGGATTTGTAAAAAGATCGAAAATAAAGGACATCAATAAAGATTTAGAAGTTATTCGAGAAAAATTAGCAATTGCCAAAAAAGAACTTGGCGATTTGAAGTTAAATTTAGACGAGGAAATAAGCAACACAAATTACGATTTTTTTGTAGATGTAATTTTTGACAACATATTCACAGACCTTCGAGTGGATAGAGAAATAAAAGATGTAAGAGAAAATTTATACAATCTTCGCAAAAGAGTTGAAGAAATTTTAAAAAAATTAAATTAAATCTTGACAGAAAAAATTAAAGATGTTAACATAGTTAAAAATAAAATTAAACCATTTGAAGAGAAGAGTAATCTTACTTGGAATTTTACAGAGAACCCCGTTTGGTGAAAGGGGCAAAGGAAAAGAAAGATGAACATGGCCTCTGATGGGATTAGTCGATATTAGACTTTTACGGGAGCTCCCGTTACAGAGATAGAGTATGTTGGTACTTGAGAGTGGCATTTATGCAAAATAGGTGGTAACGCGGAAAATTTCGTCCTTATTGTTTTTAAAACAGTAAGGACTTTTTTTATACATTCTCAAGATGAATTGAAAAGGAGAAAGAAAATGACAAAAATTTTAGCACCAAGTAAGTATGACGTAGTAGGATCTTTTTTAAGACCTGTGGAACTTAAAATTGCGAGAGAGAAATTTAAAAAGGGAGAAATAGACTCCAAAGAACTTAAAGAAGTTGAAGACAGAGAAATTGAAAAATTAGTTAAAAAAGAAAAAGAAGCAGGATTAAAAATCATATCTGATGGAGAATTTAGAAGAAGCTGGTGGCACTACGACTTTTTTTGGGGACTAGAAGGAATTGAAAAATATATTTTAAAAGAAGATGAACTAATTCACTTCCATGGTGAAACATTAAGACCTGAAGGAGTAAAAATTGTAGGGAAAATTGGCGGAAAAAATCACCCCTTTTTAGAGCACTATAAATTCATAAAAAAGTTTGAAGATGAAAATACTGTAGCAAAACAAACAATTCCATCACCAGCACAACTTTTAAGAACTGTCTATAAGCAAATAGGCAGCGGAGAAGTTTACCAAGATGAAAATAAGTTTATAGAAGATGTGGCAGGAGCTTATGGAGAATTTTTTCACGAAATTTATGAATTGGGCTGCAGAAATTTACAAATTGACGATTGTACATGGGGAGCATTAGTAGACGAAGATGCCACGAAAATTTATGAATCTGACGGCAAGAATATTGAAGACTTAAAGAAAATTTATCTAGAAATAAATAATAGAGCAATAGAAAAGGCACCAGATGGATTAAATATCACAACACATATTTGCAAGGGAAATTACAAATCATCCTATCACTTTAAAGGAGCCTATGATGCAGTAGCTGATTATGTATTTGCAAAAGAAAAGGTATCGGCTTTCTACCTTGAATACGATGACGAAAGAAGTGGCGATTTCAAAGCACTTTCTAAAATTCCAGAGGGCAAGAAGGTAGTCCTTGGCATAATAACAAGCAAAAGGCCAGAACTTGAAGATAAGGAAAAACTAAAGGAAAGAATAAAAGAAGCCTCACAATATATCTCTCTAGAAAATATATGCATCTCACCACAATGTGGATTTTCATCAACAGAAGAAGGAAATACATTGACAGAAGAAGATCAATGGAAAAAAATTGCATTACTAAAAGAGGTCGCAGAAGAAGTTTTAGAATAAATAAAAAATAAAAACAATCCTCATATTATTTCAAAGACCAAAATTTTGAATATATTTTGGTATTAAATAATTGAGGATTATTTTTGTTTGATTTATGAATGTGTGAATATATTACTTAATAGATATTTGAAATATAAATTTATAAAATTAAGATAGTTCAAAAACTTAAAAAAAGAATAGTCAATTGTTTTGAATATTAAAACAACAAAATTAGACAATTTTATTAGATAGAGCCATTACCATTGAATAATAAAATTTATTAATTAATTCTGCATTAAAGTCCTTATGGTATATAAACCCAATTGACATTAAATCTTGATAATTTTTGACTTTAAAAAAGACTATATCTTTTTTTATAGGTACATAAAATAGAGAGGATTCAGTAATAAAAGTTGCTGAACTTTGATCAAGCATAGAAACTGATGATAATATATTAGGAACATATTTTATCGACTTAGGTGTAAAATTATTTTGAATTAATATATCCTTTGATATTTTACCAATATTTTCTAAAGGATCTACTAAATAAAAAGTTTTATTTCTGAAGTCTTCGAAATCTATAGGTATTGGATTTTTAATTGAATTATTCTTTAAATTATATTTGAAATTTATAGCATTATTTGATTTACAAATTATATAAATATTATCTTTATTTACAAATTTATAAAGTAAATTCTTATGTTTTGGTTTAGAATTAGTTATAAAAATATCTATTAAATTATTTAATATTAGATATTCATTATTTTTCTCATTATAGTCAGTTATATTTAGTGTAATATTAGGATTATTGTCTATAAAGATAGGGATGAAATTAGGGTAAATATAAGAACTCAAGAAAGGTAAGCTTGATATTCTAATTTCTTCTTTTTTATCATCGATAGCTCTTATTTCATTATGCATTTTGGAGTCTAAATCTATAAACATTTCTAAATATTTAGAATATATTTCGCCCTCCTTGGTTAGCTTAAATGGAGAAGAACTTCTATCAAAAATTTGAAAACCTAATTCAGACTCAATCATTTTTAAGTATCTGCTCAAAGATGGTTGAGATGTAAAAAGAACTTCACTAGCTTTTGAAATATTTTTATATTTTATCAAAACACTAAGGTACTTTATTTGTTTTTTATCTAGCATTTTAAAACCTCTAAACTTTATCACACAAACGTTATATCTTAATAAAAATTCAGTCATAGCGATAATTAAATATTTATGTTATCTTAAACATAAGAAAAGGATTGAATTAATCACATTATAACATGAGTTTATGTATCGATACAATAATGCCTAATAATTATGTGAAGTATTGTCATTAAAGGAGGAAATAAAATGACTTTTTATCCAGTTGAAAATAAGATTTTAAAAAACTTAAAAAAAGGGGAAATTTCTATAGGATTAGAGCTATATACAGGGAGTGAAGCTTTAGTTGAAATTCTGGGTTATACTGGTTTTGATTTTTATATGTTAGATATGGAACATGCTCCAGTTTCTATAGAAAACATGAGACATCTTATAAGGGCAGCAGATGCGGCTAACATAAGTACAATTGTTAGAGTTGCAGAAAACGATTATTCTTTAATTGCAAGAGGAGTTGAGGAAGGAGCTCAAGGTATAATTGTACCTCATATAAGTAGTGCTCAAGACGCAAGAAAAGCGATTGATTCAATGAGATATCCACCTGAAGGTAAAAAAGGAAGTTGCTCCTCTATTAGAGCTTCAAGTTATTCAACTTCTGATTGGGATGATTATCTTGATTATCACAGTAATAACGTAATGTTTATACCTCTAATTGAGGATATTGATGGTGTTAATAATGCGGAATATATCTTTAGAGAATTAAAACCAGGTCTAGACGCTGTATTATTTGGAAGAGGCGATTTAGCACAACAACTAGTAAAAAAGGGAGAAAAAGTTAATTGGGATCATCCCTTTGTTTTGGAAGCTTATGATAAGATTTTGGAATTATCTAAAAAATATGATATTCCAACTGTTGCTGTTTCATGGCCAAAAGTTTCAATAAAGACAGCGAGAGAAGTATTAGATAGCGGATCAAAAATATTATTATACTCAATAGATGAAATTATGTTTTACGATCAATGTAAAAAAATTATCAAAGAGTTGAAATAATGCAATAATATTTGGATTTTAACGAGGTGATAATGTGAATGAAGAATTAAGATTTAGAGATAAGTTTGGAATAGCATCAACACATTTTGGAGGTTTATTAGGAGCAGGGACTGCTTCTGGAGTTTCAATAGCGGGATTCTTTATTACTAAAGGAGGATGGATGTCTATATTCTTTCCTTGGGTAACAATTATATTGATGTTTGTTATATATTATTTTGGTCTTCAAGTAGCGAGGATGAAAAACTTTGAAAAGTATAATGAAGTTTTATCCTTTGCTTATGGAGATTTCAAAAAGTATTTTACGCTTTTAGGTGAATTAGCGGTAATTTATAATTTGATGTTTTCTTTAGCACTTGCGTTTAGTGGCGGGGGCGTTTTATTAAACCAATTTATAGGAACACCTGTGTTGTTTGGAGTAATAATAATTTCTGTGGTATGTATATTTATTTCATTTTATGGATTAGATTTTTTAAATAAGATTCAAAGTATTATGACATTTGGAATGTTAGCAATATTATTTTTAACTTACATACCAGCTTTAATAAAAGGATTTCCAAATCTAATAGAAATAGTTAAGAGTGGTTGGATGCCGAAAGGTGCCAATTTTGGCAGAGGTTTTTATTGGGCTTTTGCGGATACTGCATCATTTGCATCTTTTCTGGCAATTTATATGCTTAATGTGAAGAAATTTAATAATGATAAAGATCTAAAAAGTACATTAACCTTAGGTGCTTTGATGTGTTCGACAGCATTATGGCTTCCAGCTTTAGTTTTGTTATCATACACAGAAGCAGTATCTCAGGAAATTCCAACTTTATACATTATGCAGAATGTAATTAGTTTTAAGGGTACTACTGTTGCATACGCTTTATTGTTGATGTTAGCTTTTATATCAACTGGAGCATCATGTTTAACTGCTGTATCAGATAGATTTTCAGTGTTTGTACCAAAATCAATAAATAATAATAATTTGAAAATTTTAACTGTATGTATTTTTGTTAGCGTAATTTCAATATTTATAGCTCAATCTGGAATAAGAAATGTATTTAATTTATTTACTCCTATTGGAAATATATTATCATTGACTTTACTTGCAATTCCATTATTATTTATCCTACCTTTTAAATATTTTAGATGTAAAAAGCAAAAAACACTTTAATTTGTTAAAATGCTTTGAACTGGCCTACAAAAGTTAGACCTAAGACTAACTTTTGCAGGTCAGTTTTTTAATGACAAAGTTATAGAAAAATTATTTTATTCTATTACTTATAATATATTTAGTATATAAAAAAAGTTCTTTGTTTTAATTATTATCATACAATATAGTAAAAAAACTATATTAATTTAAAAACATTTATAAACTATGAAATATTTAAAAATAAAATTGTATTTTTTAAATTAAAAATGTTAAAAACCAATTTTAAAACAAAAGGATTAACTCAATACTATAAATCAAAAGAATTATGTATTTAATGGGAGCCTAAACTTTATATGAGAATTGATTTAAACAGATATAAAAAATTTATTTGAATGTAAAAATGTTTTTAATATTCTTCAAATAGACTAGACTACATATTTCTTTTTTGATATTATTAATTTGATAGCATAATTATAATATGAGAGGAGATAAAAAATGCAAGATTCACAAAAGAAAATAAAGTGGTATATGCTGTCATTTATGGCATTCTCTACTTTATGGGGCTTTGGAAATGTTGTAAATGGATTCGTGTTCTTTAACGGAATTCAAGTAATATTTTCATGGATTCTAATGTTCGCACTTTACTTTATACCCAATGCTTTAATGGTAGGAGAACTTGGTTCGGCCTTCAAGGACGAGGGTGGCGGAGTTACTTCATGGATTAGAGCAACTTCAAGCGATAAATTAGCTTATTACGCTGGATGGACTTATTGGGCATGTCATATCACATACATTGCTTCTAAGGGTTCTGGTGGACTAAAGGCAATGAGTTGGATGTTTTTCCAAAATGCAGAAGTTTATGACTCATTACCTACTGTGTATGTTCAACTTGCAACTTTAGCGGTGTTTTTAATATTTTGTTGGGTAGCTAGTAGGGGACTTAATCCACTTAAAAACTTGGCAACTATTGCTGGTTCTAGTATGTTTGTAATGGGAATTCTTTACATATTGATGATGTTCGCTGCACCAAAAATAAATCCTAATGGTGGTTACCAAGCTATGGACTGGTCACTTGACAATTTAATTCCAACATTTGATATGAAGTATTTTACAAGTTTATCAATACTTGTATTTGCCGTTGGTGGAATTGAAAAAATGAGTCCTTATGTAAATCATATGGATGGAAATTCTTCAACTGAGTTTCCTAAATCAATGATTTTTGCAGCGGTAATGGTAGTTATTTCGGCTATATTTGGTACTATTGCAATGGGCATGATGTTTGACCCTGCTATAATTAATTCGGACCCAGCAACTTTTGACTCTTATGCAGCAAATGGTGCTTATTGGGCTTTCCAAAAATTAGGAGAATATTATGGTGTTGGCAATGCAATTATGATTATTTACGCATTATGTAACATGATCGGTCAATTCTCTACGCTTGTTGTAAGTATTGATGCACCATTAAGAATGTTACTTGACGACGACAGGACAAATAAATATATACCGAGAAAGCTTCTCAAGAAAAATAAATATGGAGCTTATATCAATGGAATTAAACTTATTATAGTTCTTGCAGGTTCTATTATTCTTGCACAAATTCTTGTGCCTGGTGCGGCAACTGTATTAAGACAACTTACAAAACTTAATTCAATTACAATGCCACTTCGTTACCTATGGGTATTTTTAGCATATATTTACTTGAGAAAGAATAGAAAAGATGTAAAAAGAGATTTCTTCTTTACTCGAAATCAGGGAATTGCACTATTTTTTGGATTCTGGTGCTTTATAGTAACATTAGCTTGTTGTATACTAGGTATGATTTCAGATGATCCAATGCAAATGGCACTTAATGTAATTACACCTCTTGTACTTGTTGCACTTGGAGTAATTTTACCAAAGCTTAGAGCAAAGGAAGATAGAAAACTTAACTAAATTCTTAAAGGAGGAAGCATGAATTATTTAGAAACTTCAAAGGAATTGTTAGAATTTATTAGAAAAAGTGCAAGTATGTTCCACACAATTGACACTGTGAAATCTTATCTTGACGCAGAAAACTTTATTGAAATAAGAGAAGGTGAAAGTTGGAATATTGAAAAGGGCAAAAATTATTACACAACTAGAAATGATTCTAGTGTAATTGCTTTTAAAGTAGGTAAGGATCTTTCGGACTATCACTACCAACTAGTAGCTTCCCACTCTGATTCTCCAACATTTAAAATTAAGAGTATTCCAGAACTTGAAGGACCTGGAGATTATATAAAGTTAAATGTTGAAGTATATGGAGGACCAATTGACTCCGTTTGGTTTGACAAACCTCTTACAATAGCAGGAAGAGTGCTAGTTGAAGAAAAAGATGAGATTGTATCTAAACTTTTATATATAGACAAAGATATTTTAATTATTCCAAATGTAGCAATCCATATGAATAGAGATGTAAATAAGGGCTATAATTATAATAGACAAGTGGATTTGCTTCCATTATTTACTACAGGAGCAATGAAAAAAGGTGATTATGATAAAATGATCGCTGATGAACTTGGAATAAAGGTTGATCAAATTATTTCTAAAGATTTATTCTTAGTAAATAGACAGGAAGGAAAAATTTGGGGATACAAGGATGAATTCATATCTTCACCTAAACTTGACGACTTAGAATGTGCTTTTACTTCACTTAAAGCCTTTATTCAAGGGTCAAATGATAAGGCAGTAAATGTCTACTGTTGCTTTGACAACGAAGAAGTTGGTTCAAATACAAAACAAGGTGCAATGAGTACATTACTTCACGATACATTAAAAAGACTTAATGCATCTCTTGGCTTTGAGGAAGAAGAATACCACAAGGCTGTGGCAAAATCCTTCTTAATAAGTGCAGACAATGCCCACGCAGTTCATCCAAATCATAAAGAATTAACTGATGATGAAAATAAAACTTTCATGAACAAGGGAATTGTTATAAAAGAAGCGGCAAATCAAAAATATACATCAGATGCTTTTTCACAAGCAGTATTTAAAAAGATTTGTGCTTTAGCAGATGTACCAGTTCAACACTTTGCAAATAGAAGTAATATGCAAGGAGGTTCAACTCTTGGAAACCTATCTAACACACAAGTTTCACTTCACGCAGTTGACATTGGACTTCCACAACTTGCAATGCACTCAAATTATGAAACAGCTGGCGTAAAGGATCCAGTTTATATGATTAAAGCACTTACAAAATATTATGACTTAAATATTAAAATTAATGGAGCATCAAAAATTTCTATTGAAGAATAATTTTTGCTTACTAATTAAAAAATTATTTTAATAAAAATTAAATAGTACTTTTAAAGAGCAGACATGTAAAGTTTGCTCTTTTTTCTTGCAAAAAATAATGAAACAAATTTTGATTTACCTATTTTTTACCTTTTCTTATCTTAGATTAGACAAAATTAATCTATATTAGCAGTGAAAAATAATCATGGAGGTATAAAAGTGAAAAATAATTTAAAAGTAAAAGCATGCTCATTATTTTTATTTGTGGCAATGTGGATTTTTTTAATGCCAAATTCTATTTTTGCAGAGAAAAATGTTATAGCAGAGTGGAATTTTAATAGGGATAATTCGACAGGATCTATATCTGAGGGTGATCTTATAATTAAAGATGCAAGTGGAAATAATAATGACTTAATAATGCAAACTTATACAGGTGGACATTTAACTAATGACAAGAATGCAGAAAAATGGGAAGATTATCTTAAATTTTCAGATGAATCCACTAATGGAAAGGGTTCAATTGAATTTTCTGGTGTAGCAAAGGATAAGGGGGCAGATTTTATTACAGTTAAGGAAGCACCAATAAATAGCGAAACTTTTAGAGATGGTTACACAATTGAAATTTTATATTATTTGCCAAAGGACTGGACTAATAATGACAAATGGATGGGCATTCTTGCAAGACAAGTAGCAGATACTAAAAATGTAAAGACAATGGATGAACCACAGCTTGGTTCAACTTCTATTGCAGTTTCAAATTGTAAAGAAGTTCAATATTTAACAGCAAATGCTGATGACTCACATATGATGGATTCTTCCGTTTGGTCAATTGCCATGGATAAGGGTGGTCAATGGTATCATGTTGCAATAACTTGCGACAACGAAGGAAATATTAAGTCTTATTTAAATGGAGCTGAATCCTTTAGAAATTATGATTCAACAGATAAGGGTGCTATGAAGGGAATTTTTGCAGATTCAAACGATGGAAGATTTAGAGTGGGTTCATCTTGGTGGAAAGAAGGATTTCAAACTCTAGACAAATTTTTAAACGGGAATATTCAGACTATTAAAATTTCTAGGGGAGCATTAGATAAAAGCAAATGGATAATACCTAATCCTGAAAAACTTGCTGGTGATTTTGGTTCAAACAAAGAGTTTTCCTTAGAAAACAAAAATAATTACAACTTTGTATTTTTACCTGACACACAAAACACAATTAAATTTAAAAAAGATGTAATGAATAAAGCTATTGAAGGACTAATAAAGGATGCTGATAAGGGAAATATTAAGGCTGTTTCACATCTTGGAGATATAGTTGAAGATTATGATTCTAAAGAACAATTTGAAGATTCTAAAAATATTTTTTACAAACTTGCTGATTCAAAAATCAAAACGATGATAATTCCAGGAAATCACGATTATTTACCTGAAGTTGGATTTGGATATGATAATAAGGCCTTTTATCTAAATCCAAAAAATAGACCACGAGATTTATTTTATAAAGAATATTATGGAAAAGATTCAGAGTTTCTGGAAAAAGCAAATTATGTTGTAAACGACTCTCCCTCTGGTAGGTCCTCTTATATGAAAGTTAGAGCTGGATCCTATGAATATTTAATAATTGGACTTTCTTGGTATGACCTTGGTCGTGACAGAGAGTGGTTTGAAAATCTTTTAAAGAACAATAAAGAAAATCCAACAATAATTGTATCACATAACATAGTAGATTGTTCAGATACAGAACCATCTTCAGTAGAGTTCTCTGGAGTTGGAGAAGAAATTTGGAAGATAATTAAAAAATATGACCAAGTGTTTATGACGGTTTCTGGTCATTACCATGGCGCAGGAAATAAGATTTATATGAACGACAATAAAAAGCCAGTATTAACAGTTTTAGCTGATTATCAATTCTCTTATAATGGTGGAAATGGATTTTTTAAATATGCTGAATTTGACGAAGATGCAAATAAAATTTTTCTAAAAACTTATTCACCATATGCAGCAACTTTATCTGAAGGTGAAAAGACTTTTTTTGATGTAAATTATATGATGGGCAAGGGAAATGACGATGTAATATCTTTAAACTTTAATGAAAGATTTGATTTTGCAAAAAAATTTGAAAGAGAAAACAATGCAGATGACAAAAAAGATGATAGAATAGAAATTCCTTGGACTGAAATAAAGGACAATGCTGAAATTATTACAGATAAATCAAAGGAAAATTTGCAAGATAATTTATTTATAAGGAGCCATCATGAAAAAACTTATCCAGTAAAGGTAACTTCAATATTAACTGAAAATAATAAAGAAACAAAAAATGAAATAAAAAAAGATGATGAAGAAGATTATAAAAATCATTGGGCAGAAGAATTTATTAGTAAGGTTTTAGATAAAAATCTCATGGATTTATATAACGGAAAGTTCTATCCAAATAGAAAATCGACTAGGATGGAACTTGTAAAAGCACTTGCTAAAATGCAAAATGTAAATCCAAAAGATTATAGCGAAGAAGTATTTAAAGACATGGACAAAAATTCTGATGAAAATGGCTATGTAATTTGGGCAAATAAAAAAGGAATTATATATGGTTACGAAGACAATGAATTTAAACCAAATCGTGAAATAACGAGAGAAGAAGTTGCAGCTATATTAAATAGATATTTTGAAAAATTTGGAATTGAAAGAAAAGAATTTAAAAAAATAGAATTTAAAGATAAATCTAAAATTTCAGATTGGGCAAAGGACGAAGTTGAAAAAGCTGTGAGCAGGGGATTGTTTGAAGGAAGAGATGATGGAAACTTTGCTCCAAAGGATTATATTACTAGAGCTGAAATATCAAGGGTTATAGTAAATTTGCTTTCATAATCTGACATTTAATTTAATAATTTTCTTAAAGGTGCTGTGAAGCATCTTTTCAGACTTATGACAAGGTGATGTTGCAGAGTAGATGATTCTACTCTGCAACATCACCTTTAATTTTTATAAAAACAAACAACATTTGTAAAAACGAGCAATTAAGTAAAGTTTTTTTTATATATTTAGCGTTAATAAATAAGAAAAAATTTTTAAAAAATAATTAAAAAAATTACAAATATAAACTTTACATTAACGCAGCAACTGTATACTTACGTTGTAAGATAAATTAAAAAATAGGAGGAATAATATGAATGGTAAAAATGGATTATATTACAGAGAAAATCCTGAGATACTTTATAAAGTTATAGCTCAAGGTGGGGGACTTAAAGACAAAGACACTCTAAGATGTAAAGGTTGGAGACAAGAAACTATCTTAAGAATGTTGGAATTCAACATGGAAAATGCTGAAATTCCTGAGTTGTTAGTAATATATGGTGGAAATGGTAAAGCGGCTAGAAACTGGGAATCTTATTGGGCAATAGTTGATGCCCTCAAGAATTTAGAAGATGACGAGACATTAGTTGTGCAATCTGGTATGCCAGTTGCAATATTTAAAACTCATAAAGAAGCTCCTACAGTTGTTATGGCAACTACAAATATTATGAAAGCTACTTGGGAAAGATTTTATGATTTACAAGATAAAAACTTGACAATTTTTGCACAATACACAGCAGCTCCTTGGGAATACATAGGAACTCAAGGTGTAATTGAAGGAACATTTGAGACACTATCTGCAATAGCAATGAAAGAATTTAATGACGACTTAACAGGAAAAATTTACATGACTGCTGGAGCAGGAGGAATGGGAGCAAATCAAACTTGGGCAATGAAGATGCACGGAGGAGTTTGTTTAATAATTGACGCAAATAGAAAAACTCTCGAAAAGAGAATAGAAAAAGATTATCTAGATGTAATAGTAGACTCTCTTGAAGAAGCAATTGAAATGGCAAAAGACTATGCAGCACGTAAAGAACCAAAGTCAATAGGTTTTGTAGGAAATGCAGCAGATGTATATGAAAAAGTTCTAAATAGTAGCTTTAGACCAGATATCCTTTCTGAAATGTGTCCATGTCATGATCCAATTTCTTATATACCATCAGGTTATACACCAGAAGAAGCAGATCAACTTAGAATAAATGATAGAGAAAAATATCTACAAATGGCAAGAGAAACAATGAAACGTCAATTAGCTGCAATGGTTGCATTAAAGGAAGATGGAGTTGAAGTATTTGAATATGGTACTTCTATTAGAAAAGAATGTATGGATGCAGGATTTCCTAGAGAAGAAGCAATGAAGATAGAAGGATTTGTAGCGGCCTATATAAGACCACTTTTCTGCGAGGGTCGAGGACCTTTTAGATGGACTTGTCTATCAAGAGATCCAGAAGATTTAAAAGTCACAGATGATATCGCACTGGAAATTTGCAAAGGCGACAATCTTGTAGAAAGATGGATTAAATTAGCAAGGAAGAATTTACCTATAGAAGGAATGCCAGCAAGAGTTTGTTATATGGGATTTGGACAAAGAAAGAGGTTTGGATTAGCAATTAATAAGGCTATTAAAGAAGGAAGAATTAAAGGAACTGTAGCATTTTCAAGAGATAACCTTGACTCTGGATCAATAGTTAATCCAACATTTGAATCAGAAAACATGCCTGATGGTGGAGATTATATTTCTGACTGGCCATATCTAAATGGTTTATTAAATGCAGCGGCGGGATGCGATTTAATTGCAATACAAAGCAACTATTCCATGGGAGAGGCAGTACACACAGGAGTAACGATGATTGCTGATGGTACAGAAGAAGCAGATAGAAGACTTTCAGCAGCTCTAACAGTTGATTCTGGAATTGGAGTTGTACGTCATGCTCAAGCAGGATATGAAACAGCTAAAGATGTTGCTAATGGAAAAGGAAAATATACAGAGGATTCAATTAAAATCCCACTATGGTGGAAACCGGCTAAAGAAGTTACATTTGGACCAGAAGGAATGTATCGTTAATATTTAAATAATATATCCAAGGAAAAAATTAAATAGATTATTATTTTATAACTCTAGGGCAAGTTGCTAAGGAAACTAATTAAAAAGTTTTGTCCTAGAGTTATATATAAAATTCACTTCACCTAAATAACAGCTGTACTGAACATATATTCACAAAAATAATGAAAATGAATTCAGGTTTAAACACACTTTATAAAATCCAACAACCTTAACAAAATAGCGAATTAATATGATTAGAAAATTGGAGGTGGTTGAATGAGAAAAAACAATAATCTAATCAAATTTATAATTTATGCACTTTTCGGTTCATTCATGTTCTTTATTCCAATAACTATAGGAGATAGAAATACTATTCCTGTCGATCATATTGTTAAATGGATACTATCCATACCCTATGTTGTACCTGTTGTTGGTGGAAGCATGATTTTATTTGGCTCAGTGCTTCCATTTATAAAGGGAGATTGGAAGAATGGAATGTTCAAATTTATAATGTCTATTCTAGGAATTTGTGGAGCAATTTTTACAGTTATGGTACTTTTAAAAACAGGACCAGATTTAATAATACAAGAAAACATGGCGCCTTATGTATTTAAAGCAGTTGTAGTACCTGTAATTGTAATTGTCCCTATTGGTTCTGTTTTTCTAGCATTTTTAATAGATTATGGGTTGATGGAATTTATTGGTGTTTTTGCAAGACCATTTATGAACAAGATATTTAAAGTTCCTGGCAGGGCTGCTGTAGATGCAGTTTCATCGTTTGTTGGTTCATATTCTATAGCGTTACTTATAACAAATCAAGCTTATATAGATGGGAAATACACAAAAAGAGAAGCAGCAATAATAGCGACAGGATTTTCAACAGTTTCTGCAACCTTTATGATAATAACGGCAAATACTTTAGGGATAATGGAACATTGGCTTTTATTTTTCTTTATATGTTTAATAGTAACATTTATAGTAACGGCCTTAACAGTAAGACTTTATCCACTAAATAAATTTTCAGATTCTTACTATGAAGGTGCAGAGCCTGACGTAGAATTAGAAATCAGAGGAAATTATATTAGAAGAGCTTTTAAGGAAGGTATTGAAGTTTTTGAAAAGGCAGCCCCTATCTCCAAAAATATAATTAAAAATTTTAAAGCTGGATTAAAACTAGGGTTGGAAATAGGACCTAATATTATGAGTATAGGAGTTATTTCTCTATTAGTTGCTAACTATACTAAAGTATTTGACATTTTAGGATATATATTTTATCCACTTATAAAGATTTTACAAATACCAGAACCAATGCTTGCAGCTAAGGGAGTTGCAGTTTCATTAGCAGACATGTATGTACCAGCGATTATAAACGCAAACTCGGGCTTGGTTAACAGATTTACTATAGGGGTTTTATGTATTTCTGAAATATTGTTTTTTTCAGCTTCAATACCATGCATAATGGCAACAAAAATACCATTAAAAATAAAGGATATTTTTGTAATATGGTTATGGAGAGTAATATTAACCTTAATATTAACAGCTCCTATAGCACATTTATTGTTTTAAAATATCTCCATAATTAATTTAATTAAAGAGGTGCGTGCCACTTAACTAAGATACAAGTTTCAAGAAGGTGAATACGACCTCTATTTATATAAATATTATCTTAGGATGAGTGTGGGATAGAAAAGAAATGTAGTTTTTAACTAAAAAACTATTATACTAGGAGGAGATTTATGATTTTATTTAATCCGATAGTTATATCGGTAATAGTTTTATCGGTTTTATGTTTATTGAAACTTCCAGTTATGGCAGCACTTCTTATTTCAGCATTAACAGCGGGTTTATCTGCAGGAATGGGATTTTCAAATACTATGGAAGTTTTTGTAGCAGGTATGGGAGGAAATGCTAACACAGCTCTTTCTTACATACTTCTTGGGGCTTTGGCATTTACAATAAATAAAACAGGAGCAGCAGATATTTTAGCGAAAAAAATATCACAAGTTGTTCGAGGTAATAAATTCACGCTGGCTATAATCGTAATATTGGTTTCAATGGCATCAGGAACTATAATTCCTGTGCATATTGCATTTATTCCGATTTTAATTCCACCACTTTTAATTGTGATGAATAAAATGAAAATGGATAGGCGAATGGCAGCCATATGTTTTGGATTTGGATTAAAGGCACCTTATATAACAATACCAATTGCCTATGGAGCAATTTTTCAAGGATTGATAAAAGACTCTGTAAATCAAGCTGGGTTGAATATAATAGGTGATTTAATATGGAAAAACACTTGGATGGCAGGAGTTGCTATGTTTATTGGTTTAGTTTTTGGATTAATTTATTACTCTAGAGATAGAGAGTATGAAGAAAGAAACCTTGATGTAGTAGATAGTTCTAAGGAAGTAATCAAGGTTGAGACAAAACATTGGCTTACTCTTATAGCTGGAATTATTGCCTTGGTAATTCAATTAAAAACTGAATCACTTCCATTAGGTGCTCTAGCAGCATTGATTTTCTTAATAATTACAAGAGTCGTAAAATGGAATGATATTCAAGAAGTATTAGATGGTGGAATTAATTTGATGGGATTTATTGCTTTTGTAATGCTTATAGCAGCTGGATATGCAAATGTAATTAACACATCTGGAGCAGTCACTGAACTTGTAGATGCAGCATTTAAAATACTTGGTGGTTCAAAATTAGCAGGATCATTTACAATGACTATATTGGGACTGTTGATTACCATGGGAATAGGAACAAGCTTCGGTACAGTTCCTGTAGTGGCAGCAATATATGTTCCTTTAGCTACAAAACTTGGATTTTCACCAGCAGCAATTGTATTTATGATAGCGGTAGCAGCAGCATTAGGAGATGCGGGTTCTCCTGCATCAGATACTACATTGGGACCAACAGCAGGTTTGAATTTTGATGGACAACATGATCATATTTGGGATACATGTGTACCACAGTTTATTTGTTATGACATTCCTCTTATGATTGTGGGGATATTCTGGCCGCTATTTATATAGGAGAAGAATATGTTAATATTAAAAAATTGTAGAGAACTTTTAACTGTTAAGGAAGATGCAAAGGATTTAATAGGACTGATGGAGAATGCATCAGTCCTAATTAAAGGTGAAAGGATAGAAAAGATTGGATCCTATGAGGATTTAATAAAATTTATAGACGGTGAAGATTTTGAAGAAATTGATTGTAGTGGGAAGGTTGTAATGCCTGGCTATGTAGATTCACACACTCATCTTTTGTTTGGAAAATCTAGAGTAGATGAATATGTAGCCTCACTTACAAATTCAAGTGTAGACGTAAAAAAAATAGTTAAACTAGTTGGATTAGAAGCATCTATTTATTATACAAAAAAGGCAACGAATGAAGAACTTTTGAGTTCAAGTTTAGAAAAATTAAATAGGATGCTATTATCTGGAACAACTACTGTAGAAATAAAATCGGGATATGGTATTGATAAGGATACTGAATTGAGACAGCTCCGATTAATAAATAAATTAAAAGAAAAAACACCTCAAACAATTTTATCAACTTATTTAGGAGCACATTTCTTTGATGTAAATATGGGAAAAGAAAAATACATAGATTTTATGGTTTCTGAGGTTTTGCCTATTATATATGAAGAAAAATTAGCTAACTTTTCTGACATATGGGTTGATGATGGATACTACACAGCAGAAGATGCAGATAGGTTTTTAGGTTCTTGTTTAGACTTTGGTCTTGTTCCAACACTTCACTCTGAATGTTACTCAGCAATAGGAGGAGCAAAAGTTGCAGCTAAACTGAAGGCAGCTAATATAGGACATTTAAATTATTTGACGAGAGAAAACGCTAGCATTCTAGCAAAGAATAATGTAGTAGGAATTGTTATTCCAACTACTGATTTTAGTGTAAAGCATCCAAAACCTTTTGATCCGTCATATATGATTGAAGAAGGAATGACTTTAGCAATTGCTACAAATTTAAATCCAGGAAATTGGTTTGAATCAATGGATTTAGCTATGGCACTCGCTTGTAGAAATCATAAAATGTCGGAAAAATATGCGATTAGAGCAGCAACATTAAATGGTGCGAAAGCTTTAAGGATAGAAAAGGATTTCGGATCTATAGAAGTAGGAAAGTATGCTGATATTCAAATAAGAGATTCAGATTCTTATAAAAACGTTGTTTATAAGATTGGAGTAAATGAAGTTGTTCAAGTTATAAAAAAGGGAAAAAAACTTTTTAAGTAGGGAATACAGAAAGTGGTGGTTAATATGAAAAAGAAATTTGAGCTCCCTCATATATATGTATTATTAGGTTTAATAATAGTTATATGCGCTATTTTAACGTGGATTCTTCCAACGGGAGAATTTATAAGAGAAGCAAATGAAGCAGGTATTGAAGTGGCAGTTCCAGGGACATACCATATAGTTGAGAAATCACCTGTTGGTTTTTTCGCAACCCTTCAATCCTTTTATAAGGGAATGGTAGATGCAGGACCGGTAATTTTCTTTGTTTTTATATCATACTCAGCAATAGGGCTTATATTAGAAACGGGAGCGATTAATGGCTTAATAGCAAATATTTTAAGAAACTCTAAAGATAAAACGCAAATTATGATAGTTCCAATTTTTATTACATTGATTGGAATTATATCTTCAACTATAGGTGTTTTTGAGGAAATGATGCCATTTATACCCGTTTTTGCTGGAATATGTGTGGCAATGGGATATGATACTATAGTTGGAATGGCAATTGTAGCATTAGGAACGGCTGTGGGATACAGTGGTGCTGTTGTTAATCCTTTTACTGTTGGAATGGCTCAAAGCATTGCAGAACTTCCACAGTTATCAGGGGCTTGGTATAGAATTATTTGTCACATTGTTATGATTATTGTTACTTCATTATATGTTGTGAAATATGCGAGAAAAATTAGACTAGATCCCACTAAGAGCTTAATATATGGCGATGATAGTAAACATATTATAACAAATGAAGAAATGATGAATTATAAATTTGAAATTCGAGAAAAAATTGTCTTACTTATATTAGCTATTGGAATAGCTACAATAGTTTACGGATCATATAATTTCGGTTGGTATTTTAATGAAACGAATGCAGTGTTTTTACTAATGGGTATATTGAGTGCAATTGTAATGGGATGGAATTTCAATAAAATAGCTGAAAGCATTGCAAAGAATTTCACAGATATAGCAATGGCGTGTATGATGATAGGTATTGCTAGGGGGATTTTGATTGTTTTAAAAGATGGAAATATTATTGATACTATAGTTTATGGACTTTCTATTCCTCTATCATATCTTCCTAAGGTATTAATGGGACCAGCTATGTTGATATTCCAAACACTTTTAAATTTTTTCATTCCATCTGGGTCAGGGCAAGCGGTTACGAGTATGCCTATTATGGCTCCATTATCTGATTTACTTGGAATATCAAGACAAATTGCTGTCTTAGCTTTTCAATTTGGAGACGGATTTTCAAATATAGTGTGGCCGACAGCGTTTGCCCCGATAATATGTGGAATTGCTGGAGTTAAATTAGAAAAATGGTGGAAATTTATTGTTCCATTATTTGGACTTGTTTTTCTAACTCAATCCATACTATTAATAATTGCTATAATAATTAATTATGTTTAAGGAGGATTATATGAAAATAGAAGATAAACTTATTGAATCTATTGAGTCTTTAAAAGAGGAAGCTTTTCAATTAAACAGGTGTCTATTTGATAATCCAGAATTGTCGGGAAAAGAATATAATTCTGTAAAAAAAATTGTAGAGGTTTTAAATAAGTATGGAATAAAAACTAGGTTGAATTATTGTGATTTAGAGACCTCTTTTTTAGGCAAAGTTATTGAAAATAAGGATTCTAATGTAAAAATAGGGATTTTAACAGAATACGATGCCTTGCCTGGAGTCGGACATGCTTGCGGTCATTCAGCTTCTTGTGCAATATCGGTTCTATCTGCACTTGCAATAAAGAAAAATGAAGAAGATATAAAAGTTAATGTTGATATAATTGGGACGCCTGATGAAGAAAACGAAGGCTTAAAAATTCCAATGGCTGAAAAAGGTGCCTTTGATGATTATGATTATGTAATTATGGTTCATCTTGATACAAAGAATAGACCAAATTGGAAATTACTTGCTTTTGAAACTTATAAAATAGAGTTTTTTGGGAAACCTGCCCATGCTGCAGCGTCTCCTTGGGAGGGTAATTCAGCTTTAGATGGCTTGATGCTTGCTATTCATGGATTCGATATGATGAGAAAATGTACAAAACCTGGGACTATTATAGAAGGATATATAACAGAAGGAGGTGTTGCTACAAATATAATAACTGATTATGCTAGTGGAATGTATACGTTTAGATCAAATGATTTTAATTATATTAAAAGTACTTTAATTCCATGGATGGAGAATATTGTTTATGGTTGTGCTAAAGCAACTAGAACTAAAGCAAAAATAACAAAACATGGGTATCCATTTATGGATATGAAGTATAACAATATTGGAACAAAAATAATTTCAGATATAATGAAAAAATATCAGATGGAAAATTATGAACAGGAAAAAGCAGTAGGTTCATCAGACATAGGCAATGTTAGTTATAGATGCCCTTCTTTTCATCCATCTGTGGCAATAACTAATGAAGATATAAGTTTACACACAAAAGAATTTGCAGAATTAGTTGGGTCTGATGCATCAAAAATGGCCATTGAAAATGGGGCGAAAACAATCCTCGGTTTTATTGGTAGGACAATAGATGATAAAGACTTAATAAAAAAAATAAAATTAGAATTTAATGGAGATAAAAATGGATTATAAAAAAATACTAGATATGATGTTAGATGAAAATGATTTTACAGTAGGAGGTGGATGTGCATCTGCTCTTGCTGGCGCAATGGCATGTGGATTAATGGGAATGGTTGCAAATCTTTCTAAAGGTAAAAATTATGGATATGAAGATGAAAAATACGATGCAATTATTAAAGAACTAAACGACATGAAAGGAAAATTTTTGGAAGGAAGTGTTAATGATAATAAAGCTTACCTTTTAATTGTAAATGCTTATAAATTACCAAAGTTAACTGATGAAGAAAAACAAGAGAGAAGAAAAGCTATACAAAATGCTGGAGTTGAGGCAGCTAATGTTCCTCTATCAAATGCTCTTTTAAACAAGAGAACTTATGACATTGGAAGAGATCTTTTAGAAAAATCAAATCCAGCAGCTATTACAGATTTGCAAGCAGGAATTGACTTAGCTAAAGTTGGTATTGATGCAGGACGTGCAAATGTACTTGCAAATATTTCCCTTATAAAAGACGAAAAAGTTGTAGAAGATTTGAAGAAACAACTTAAAAATTTAGATTAATATTATTATTTAATAGTTTATGAAAAAAAATAAAAGATTAATTTCTATTGATGAAAAGTATATTGGCAAGTCCACTAGAGCTATATATTTTCCACTAGTTGCAAAGAAAGCTGAGGGAGTAAAGGTAACTGACTTAGATGGAAATGAATTTATTGATATGATAAGTTCAGCTTGCGTTGTTAATACTGGATATAATCACACAGAGATAGTTGAAACTATAAAAAAACAAATAGACAATTACATTCACTTCACAAATGATTATTTTTACACTGAACCTCAAGTTAACCTTGCCAAAGAACTTGTAAGGATAACTCCTGGAGATTTCGATAAAAAGGTTATATTTGGATTTTCAGGTTCTGATGCCATTGACTCTTCAATAAAAATTGCAAGAGCTTATACAGGAAGGTCAAAGTTAGTTTCCTTCGTTGGGGCATATCATGGATCTACTTATGGAGCTATATCTTTAAGTGCAATAGACACTAATATGAAAAGAAAAATTGGACCATTGTTACCAGAAGTGTTTCACTTGGATTATCCTAATATTTTAAATAAAGATAAAAACATCACCGAGGATGAGTTTGCAGATATTGAATTTAACAAATTTTTAGATAATTTCAATTATTATATACCTAGAGAAGAAGTAGCGGCAATATTTATTGAACCAATAATTGGTGATTTAGGTTTAATCAAAGCTCCTAAAAAATTCATGAAAAGACTTAGAAAATTTTGTGATGATAACAAGATTTTATTAGTCGTTGATGAAATCCAACAGGGTTTTGGAAGGACGGGAAAGTGGTTTAGTATAGAACACTTTGATATAATTCCAGATGTTGTGGTAATGGGAAAGGCTATGGCGTCAGGATTGCCAATGAGTGCTGTACTTAGCAAAAGAGAAGTTATAGATTCAATAGATATGCCAGCTCAGCTTTTTACTCTGCAAGGCAACGCTTTATCTTCAGTAGCAGCACTTAAAACTATAGAGATAATTGAAAGAGATAATCTTCTTGATAGAGCAACTGTATTAGGAGAATATATAAAAAGTAGATTTAAAAAGATTAAAGTAAAATCTTCTTATATAGGAAATATTAGAGGTACTGGTCTTAGTATTGGAGTTGATTTAGAAGATAAAAAAGAAAAATATTCTTCTAACGATTTAGTAAAAAAAGTATCTTATAGATGTTTTGAAAAAGGAGTTATCCTCATTTATTTAGTAGGAAAGACATTAAGAATACAACCACCTCTTATTATTAGCGATGAAGAGATAAAAGAAGCTATGGATATTATAGAAGAGGTTTTTGAAGAACTTGAACAAGACAAAATAGAAGATAAAGTATTGAAAAAAATAAAAGGATGGTAATTATGGAGAAAATTATAAAAATTAATGGCAGTAGTTTAACAATTGAAGACGTAGTAAATGTTGCTAGATTTAATGCTAAGGTAGAACTTGACGAAGCACAAAAAGAAAAAATTTTAAGATCAAGGGAGTTTGTTGAAAAAGCTTTAGAAGAAGGAGAAGCGATATATGGAATCAACACAGGCTTTGGAAAATTTTCAACTGTTTCAATATCAGAAGAAGAATTAGATTTATTACAGAAAAATCTAATTTATTCTGATGCTTGCGGAGTTGGAGAGCCTTTTGATACAGAAATAGTTAGAGCTATGATGTTACTTAGATTAAATTCTATTTGCAGCGGATATTCAGGTGTTTTGATGAGTACAATAGAATGTTTAATCAATATGATAAATAAAGGAGTTCATCCAATTATTAGAGAAAAGGGTTCAGTAGGAGCTTCTGGGGATTTGTGTCCTCTTGCTCATATGGTTTTACCTATGATTGGTGAAGGTGAAGCTGAATATAAGGGAAAGGTAATGTCAGGGAAAGATGCTATGAATAAAGCTGGCATCAGTACTATAGTATTAAAGGCAAAAGAAGGACTCGCTCTTATTAATGGTACACAAGCTATGACAGCGAACGCTGTGCTTGCAGTATATGATACAGAAAAGCTATTAAAAGAAGCAGATATTACAGCTTCTCTTAGTATAGATTCACTTGAAGGTATCATTGATGCTTTTGATGAGAGAGTTCATTTAGTTAGACCACACAAAGGACAAATTGATGTAGCAGAAAACCTCAGAAATCTTTTAAAGAATTCAAAGAGAGTTACAAAGCAAGGTGAAAAGAGAATGCAAGATTCTTATTCACTAAGATGTATTCCTCAAGTACATGGAGGTTCAAGACTTGCTTTTGATTATGTAAAGAAAACTGTAGAAACCGAAATAAATTCAGTTACAGATAATCCTTTAATTTTTTCAGGAGAAAATGGAGCATGCATATCTGGAGGTAACTTCCATGGACAACCAATAGCAATTGCTATGGATACACTAGGAATTCTTGTGGCAGAAATTGCTAATATTTCTGAAAGAAGAATAGAAAAAATGGTAAATCCAGCTCTTTCTCATGGGCTTCCTGCATTTTTAGTTAAACATGGAGGGATTAATGATGGATTTATGATTCCGCAATATGTTGCTGCAGCACTTGTATCTGAAAATAAAGTACTTGCACATCCTGCATGTGTGGATTCAATTCCAACATCAGCAAATCAAGAAGATCATGTAAGCATGGGGACAATTGGGGCAAGAAAGGCAAGGACAATAGTCAACCATGCACAACATGTAGTTAGTATAGAGCTTCTTTGTGCAGCTCAAGCAGCAGATTTTGGGGATATAGATAAATTAGGTAAGGGTTCAAGAGTTGCCTATGATGTTTTAAGAGAAGAAGTAGGTTTTATGGAAAATGATGTTATTTTTTATCCTGACATGGATAAATCTTTTGAAATAATTAAATCTGGAAAATTATTAGAAGAAGTTGAGAAAGCAGTTGGAAAAATAAAATGAGGGAGTTAAAAATGGATAAAGTTTTAATGGCAGAAGTTAATATTAGCGAAGGTACAAATATTGATCTTGTAAATGAAGTTAAAGAAGCACTTTTAAGTGTAGATAGTATTGAAGTTATAGATATTGATTCTAACGGAGATCACAATAGAACAGTTTTTACTTATAAAGGTAATCCAGAGCTTGTTTTAGAAGCGACAAAAAGACTTGCTAAAAAAGCGATTGAATTAATTGATATGACAAAACACAAGGGTCAACATCCAAGAATGGGTGCTGTGGATGTAGTTCCATTTATTCCAGTAAAGAACTATACAACAGAAGAAGCTGTGGAAATTGCAAAGAGATTCGGTAAATTCTTAGGTGAATTAGGAGTTCCTGTATATTATTATGAAGATGCACAAGAAAAAGAATATAGAAAATCCCTTCCAAAAATTAGAAAAGGTCAATATGAAGCTTTGGAGGAAAAGATGAAAGATGAAAAATGGCAACCTGATGAAGGACCAAAAGATTTTAATGCAAAATCAGGAGCGACTGTTACTGGAGCTAGATTTCCACTTGTTGCATTTAATATTAATTTAGAAACAGATAATTTAGAAATTGGAAAGAAAATTGTAAAATCAGTAAGGGCTGCAACTGGAGGATTCACTTATATAAGAGCAATAGCATTAAAACTTGAAGATAAAAACCAAGTTCAAGTATCAATGAATATGGTTAACTACGAAAAAACTCCAATTCATGGAGTGTATGAAACAATTAAATCAGAAGCTAATAGATATAATGTCCATATACATGACACAGAACTTGTTGGACCTGTTCCACTTTATGCACTTAGAGATGTATTAGATTTTTATATTAAAATTAGTAATACTTTCTCTATGGACCAAATTTATTCTTAATTTCATAAAAAAAGGAGGATTAAAATGATCTTTAAGACGGATATACAAATTGCTGACGAAGCTAAGATGCTACCAATTGAAGAAGTAGCAGCTATAGTTGGAATATCAAATAGTGACCTTGAGTACTATGGAAAATATAAAGCAAAAATTAGCTGGGATGCTATAAAAAGAATTGAAGAAAAAAACAAAGATGGAAAGTTGGTTTTAGTTTCGGCAATTTCACCTACTCCAGCAGGAGAAGGAAAATCAACTGTATCTATAGGTCTTGCACAGGGATTTAATAGAATAGGGAAAAAATCTGCAGTAGCACTTCGTGAACCTTCATTAGGACCAGTATTTGGTGTTAAAGGGGGAGCTGCAGGTGGAGGATATTCACAGGTTGTACCTATGGAAGATATCAACTTGCATTTTACGGGAGATTTTCATGCAATAACATCAGCAAATAATTTAATCTCAGCATGTATAGATAATCATATTCATCAAGGGAATGAGCTGAAAATAGATATAAGACAAATAATTTGGAAAAGAGTTATAGATATGAATGATAGAGCTCTTAGAAATGTTGTAGTTTCATTAGGCAAAAAAGCAGATGGATTTCCAAGGGAAGATCATTTTATGATAACTGTAGCTTCAGAAATAATGGCTGTACTTTGTCTTTCAGAAAGTTTAATCGATCTTAAAGAAAGAATAGGAAAAATGATAGTTGCCTATAGTCTTGATGGGGATGCAGTAAAAGTTTCTGACCTTGGAATAGAAGGTGCAGTAGCAATGCTTCTTAAAGATGCTTTAAAACCAAATTTAGTACAAACTTTAGAAAACACGCCTGCCTTTATCCATGGAGGACCCTTTGCTAATATAGCTCATGGATGCAACTCAATCCTTGCAACAAAACTAGCCTTGAAAACTAGTGAATATGCAGTAACAGAAGCTGGATTTGGCGCAGACCTTGGGGCAGAAAAATTTATGGATATAAAATGTAGAGTAGCTGGATTAAAACCGGATGCTATTGTAATAGTAGCTACAATAAAAGCATTAAAAATGCATGGAGGAGTAGATAAAAAGAATTTAAAACCAGAAAATGTTGAGGCATTAGAAAAAGGTTTTGAGAATTTAAAACGACATGTAGAAAATGTTAAAAAGTTTGGAGTGCCTGCAATAATTGCAATAAACAGATTTGAATCTGACACAGAAAAAGAAATTACTAAGCTAAAAGAACTTTGTGAACAATTAAATGTTAGAATTTCACTATGTGAGTGTTTTGCAAAAGGAGGAGAAGGTGCAGAAGATCTTGCTTCTCAAATAGTAGAATTAACTGAAAGGGAGAAGTCTAATTTTAAATATATATATGATATAAATGACTCAATTACTGAAAAAGTAAACACAATAGTTAGAGAATTATATAGAGGTAGACAAGCTAATTTTACAAAAGCAGCACAAAATCAAATTAAAAAATTGGAATCTTTAGGGCTTGATAAATTACCAATTTGTATAGCAAAGACACAGTTTTCTTTCACAGATGATCAAAAAATAATGGGAGCACCTACTGATTTTGATATTGAAGTTCAAGATATAAGAGTTTCAGCAGGAGCTGGTTTTATTGTTGTACAAACTTCTAATATAATGGTTATGCCGGGTCTTCCAAAAACACCAGCAGCAAATAAAATGGATATTGATAATAATGGGATTATTACTGGATTATTTTAATATTCTAAAAACTATAGTTTACCTTTCTTTATATAATTATAAACATGAAGACAATAGTGATGTTGCAGAATAGATAACTCTATTCTGATCATCACTTTTTTTATTAAACATTTGAATCTAGAAATTATCTTTTTTGATTGAAAAAATTTTTTTAAGTTGCTTTGTATTTTATTATTTTTTGATGGTATTTTATTTAGATTTAAGAATATTGATAATAGATTTATTTTACTTACTGCATCTGGCTTTACTTTATGATGGAATTTATATGATAATCTTGATTTTATTTTAGAAAATGCTATTTCTGATTTAATTGTTTTATTAACTTATTTTACATAAGTTAATAAAACAATTAATGAATAAACTTTAACACAGAAATATATGTATAGAAGTCAAACGTTTGTGATAAAAACCCTAACATAGATTCTTTTATTCCATCTCATTAAAGATGCTTTAGAAATTTTGTAGCTCCTTATTACAAAGGCAACAGAATGTCCACTTTTACAATTTTGACAGTATGATATCATGCATCTAATATGTAGTAAATATCTTTGGTTTTTTATATTCATAGAGAGTATCCTTTCTTTTTATATTTCGTTAATTTAACTATACAGGATATCTCTCTATTTTTCTTTTATTTGATCTCACATCAATTGTAACGCTGCGTTTAAAAGAAACACATTTATAAAAAAGTTGATTATCACATTCAATTCTTTTATAATTTAATCAAATAATAAATTAAGGAGGAAAATCATGAAGAATTCAAATTCTAGAAATAAAAGTAGCTCTAAATTAGGTAGTTTTATCAGTATAATTGAAAAGGTTGGAAATAAATTACCACATCCATTTTGGTTATTTGCAATTTTTTCGGCAATTACATTGATTTCATCTTTTTTACTTTCAAAATCAGGTATATCAGTAAATTACTTGACATCAGTCGAAGGTAGTTTAGAGACGACAGAAGTTACAGTAAATAATTTATTAAGTTATTCATATATGAGAGAATTTTTGTCGAACTTAGTAAAAAACTACATAACATTTCCACCTTTAGGTGTTGTTTTAGTAATGATGATGGGAGTTGCTCTTATTGAGCAAACAGGATTATTAAATGCTTTCATAAAAAGATTAGTTCTTGGTTCTCCAGCCTATTTAGTTACAGCTATATTAGTTTTTATTGGTATAAATTCTAGCATAGCTTCAGATGCTGGAATTTTGTTCACTCCAGCAATAGGAGCTGTAGTTTTTAGCAGTTTAGGAAGAAATCCGTGGATAGGGATAATAGCTGGTTATGCTGCTGCTTCTGGAGGGTTAAGTGCAAGTTTATTCATAAGCAACTCAGATGTTCTCCTTGCTGGTATTACTGAAAGTGTAGTTACGAGTATGAACTTAGAGGGTTCAACAACACCAGTTATAAATTATTATTTTATGGCTACTATGACAATATTACTTACAATTTTTATAACTCTGGTCGCAGAGAAATTTTTAGTTAAATATCTAGGAGATCATAAATCTTCTATAAAAAACAATAGTAGCATAGATACTAATTTAAGTGATTTAGAAAAAAGAGGATTGAAATTTGCTGCATTTGGATTAATTTTATCTGTTTTTATAATATTATTTTTAACTTTACCCGATAATGCTTTTTTTAAGAATGAAAAAGGAGGCTTCCTTCCAAAATCTCCTTTAATAAGCTCAGTTATGCCTATAATATTTTTTATATTTTTTATGATAGGTACTTTTTATGGAATTGGAGCAAAAACAATTACAAAAGCAAGTGATATTCCAAGACATATACAAGAAGAATTGAAAGGAATGACATCTATTTTCCCAACAATGTTTACAGCATCTATGTTTGTAACTTTGTTTAATGCTAGCAAAATAGCAACCATAATTGCAGTTAAGGGATCTAATTTTTTACAATCATTAAATATAGCTTCAACATTATTGATAGTTTTATTAATTTTATTGTGTACAGTATTGAATTTATTTATAGGAAGCGCATCAGCAAAATGGTTAATTTTAGCACCTGTATTTGTTCCTATGTTTGCACTTATGGGATTTTCACCAGCTTTAACACAAGTTGCTTATAGGATAGGAGATGGAGCCACTAATATAATTTCACCTATAGCTGGTGCCGTACCTGTAATATTAGGATTATTAGAGGATTATAAACCAGTTGATTATGAAAAAGAAGTTGGTTTAGGTACTATGATATCTCTTGAATTACCTTTTACATTTACACTTTTAATTGTTCAAACAATTAGCTTGATAATCTGGTTTATATTTGATATTCCTCTTGGGCCTGGTGCTGGTGTTGGTATATAAAAAGGGGAGAAAATGATGAAATTATATCAAATAAAAAAAGAAATAGAATTAAATATTAATAAATTCATTGAAATTAGAAGATACCTTCATAGAAATCCTGAATTATCTATGAAGGAATACAACACTACAGATTATATAATAAAAAAATTACAAGAGTTCGGATTAACTGAAATAAAAAAAATTAATTCTACTGGTGTAGTTGCTGTAATTCGTGGAAAAAGTAAAAAATGTGTAGCAGTGAGAGCTGATATTGATGCTTTACCAATGAAAGAAGAAAATGATCTTGACTTTAAATCAGTTAATACTGGTGTTATGCATGCATGTGGGCACGACGTTCACATAACTTCTTTATTAGGCTGTGCATATATCCTAAATAAATTTAAAGAAGATTTAGACGGAAGTGTTAAATTAATATTTCAACCTGCAGAGGAAATCGGACAAGGTGCAAAGTATATGATTGAAAATGGTGCATTAAGCAACGAACCTATCCCTAAAGCCATATTTGGATTGCATGTATGGCCAAAAATAGAAGCTGGGAAAATCTATCATAGACATGGGAAAATGTGTGCGTGCTCTGATACTTTTGATATTGTCATAAGAGGAAAATCAGGACATGCAGCACATCCAGAAAATTCTGTTGATCCTATAATGATTTTAGGTAATCTTATTTGTGCTATTCAGAATATTTTATCCAGAGAAACTGATCCTCTAGAACAAGGTGTAATAACAGTTTCGGCAATACACGCAGGAGATGCATATAATACAATACCAGATGAAGTTTCAATTAAGGGTGCAATTAGAGCTTTATCTGAAGATACCAGAATATTTTTACATGATAGATTAAGAGAAATAGCGAAGGGTGTTTGTGAAACATTCAGGGCGTCGTGTGAAGTTAATATACATTTTGGAACTCCTGTATCTTTTAACGAAGATTTTGTTTCAAACATTATAGAAGAGTCAATTATTAAATATTTAGGTGATGAAAATTATATTTATAACCCTAATCCTTCTATGGGATCAGAAGATTTTGCATATTATGGACAAGTAATTCCTGCTGCTATGTATAGATTAGGGACGGGGTTTAAAAATACAAATAATGCACCTTTGCACTCCTCAAAATTATTAATAAATGAGGATGCATTATTTAATGGTGTTTTATCAATGGTAGTTATAGCCTTTAATTTATTAGAAAAACTTTAAATTTTATTAAAGTTTATTGATTGAAGAAAGAAATTAACTAAGCGTAGTTTTAATCTTATGCTTTTAAAACGAGGATAATAAAAACGGCTCTATAACATCTATTGGTAAGTAAAATCTCTATAGATATTATAGAGCCGTTTTTTTGACTTTTGCAACAGCTCCTTTTTTGTACATATATTTATAGCTATAATATTATTTAAAAAAGGATAATGTCTTAAATTTTATTACATATTAGTCTTAAATTCTAATTTTAGGTCAGTTCAAAATCCAGAATCCCTTTATGTCTATGAATAGGTTTATTCGTCGAAGCCACCTGTGTAGAGGTTGTAATAAATTCCTTTTTGTTCAAGTAAATCTTTATGGTCTCCTCTTTCTACAATTTCTCCATTTTGTAAAACTATTATTACATTGGAATTCATAATAGTTGAAAGTCTATGGGCGATTACAAAAGTTGTTCTGCCTTTCATAATTTCGTCCATTCCACTTTGTACAATTTTTTCTGTATGAGAATCTATGGAGGATGTTGCTTCATCGAGAATCATAACTGATGGATTAAAAATTTCTGCTCGGGCTATGGATAATAGTTGCATTTGACCTTCAGATAATTCGCTGCCTGCTCCAGTGATAATTGTGTCGTAACCATCCTTTAGATTTTTTATGAAATTATGAGCGTTAGTTCTCTTGGCAGCTGCAATAGTTTTTTCCATGTCAACTTCATCTACAGAATAATTTATATTTTCTGCAATTGTTCCGGTAAATAGATGCGTATCTTGAAGGACCATACCAAGTGATGAGCGAAGATCTTTCTTTTTTATTCTCTTTATATCGAAGCCATCGAAGGTAATTTCACCACTGTCAATGTCGTAAAATCTATTTATTAAGTTTGTGATAGTGGTTTTTCCTGCTCCAGTTGCGCCAACGAAGGCAACTTTTTGCCCTGGTTTTGCATAGAGATTTAGATTTTTAAGAATTTTATTCTTGCCGTCATAGGAGAAAGATACGTCATTAAATCTAATATTGCCCAAAAGTTCTCTGTATTCATCTGTTACAAGGTCATGCCAAAAATATTTTTCTTTTCCATTAACTTCACGTACAACTTTTTCTACGTCACCAGAATAGTCTTCTGGACTGACTTCTAAGAAGTCAAAAATTCTTCTTGCACCTGCAATTGCAAGCACAACGGAATTTATATTGCCACCTATTTGACTCATGGGCCCAGTAATGGTTCTTGATAGCTGCAAGAAAGATGCAACTACGCCAACAGTAATACCAAAGCCGCCATGTACTGCCATTAGTCCGCCAATTACTGCAAATAAAATGTATTGAAAGTTCCCAATTCCAAAGATCATTGGAAAAAGGAAAAGTCCTAATCTATTTGCGATCATGGTGTTTTCCATAAGTTCATCGTTTATAATTTTGAAGTCTTTTTTTGCAGCTTCTTCGTGATTAAAAACTTTTATGACTTTTAGTCCGTCAGTCATTTCTTCGATGTATCCATTGGTTTTTGCGAGAGAATTTTGTTGACTCATAAAATAATGGGAGGATTTTCCACCAATTACATTCATGACAAAAATCATAAGTCCAACTGTAAGGATTATTATAAGAGACAACAATACAGATTGAGAAAACATGGCGATTAAAACCATTGTTATTGTCATAAGTGAGGATACAAAGGAAGGAAAAGATTGGGAAATCATATCTCCAAGTGCCCTTACGTCATTTGTGTAGTAACTCATAATGTCGCCGTGACTTTTGCTGTCGAAGTAAGATACTGGAAAAGACTGCATCTTTTTGAACATCATCTTTCTAATGTCTCCGAGAGTGTTTTCGGAAATGTAAACCATTAGCCTTGAATATGCAAAGGATGCAAGTACACCTATTGCTAAGAATAAAGACATTTTAATTAGCAATGCCAAGAGATTTGAAAAATCGGGAACGTCAGTATTTAAAAGTGGAAGTACATAGTCGTCGATTAAAAATCTCATGAAAAGTGAGACGGAAATCGTGGCAAAGGATGAAATTATTACAAATAAAGAAACTGCAAGGAGTTTATATTTATGCCTCTTAAAGATAAAGGAAAATAATTTTTTTGCTGCAGTTTTATTTTCTAGAGATGTAATTTTTGTTTTATTATTGCGCATCAAAATCACCGTCGCTTTCTTGAGTTTCATTAATTTCTTTATAAATTTTACTGTTTTTGATTAAATTTTCGTGTGTTCCAATGTTCTCTATTTCACCAGAATCCATGACGATGGTATAATCAGTATTTTTTAGTGATTTAATTTTTTGTGAAATCAAAATTTTTGTCATATCGGGTCTTAAATTGTTTAGAGAATTAATTATTTTTTCTTCGGTATTATTGTCTAGGGCTGAAGTTGAGTCATCCATAATTAAAATTTTCGGGTTTTTTAAAATAGACCTTGCAATAGAAATTCTCTGTTTTTGTCCACCAGAAAAGTTAGTGCCACCTCTTTGTACAACCATGTCGAGATCTTTTTCTGGGTCTATAAAGTCGTCGCATGACGCAATATAAAGTGCCTCTTTTAACTCTTCGTCAGATAAATTTTCATTAGCCCATTTTAAATTTTCACGAAGTGTGCCAGTAAATAGTTGGTTTTTTTGTAAAACGACAGAAACTTGATCTCTAAGAGCTACAAGATCATAATCTCTAACATTTTTTCCACCAACATATACTTCTCCACTTGTAGTGTCAAAAAGTCTTGCTATTAGACTTATGAGAGTAGATTTACCAGAGCCTGTTGGACCAATTATTCCAACATAGTCCCCAGAGTTTATCTTTAAATTTATATTTTCTAAAACTGATTTTTTTAGGTCACCTGAATAAGAAAAATAGACATCATCAAAAACAATTTCTCCATTTTTCACTTCACTTACAGCATTTTCAGGACTAAATATAGATGGTTTTGTAGCAATTACTTCGTTTATACGTACAATGGAATTTCTCGCTATAGTGATTTGTACGATAATCATTGAAAGCGTCATGAGCGAAATTTGAATTTGAATTGCATAAGTCACAAGACCTGTTAGTGCACCGGTGCTCATGTTTCCAGCCACAATGAAGTGACTACCAAGCCATGCAATTAAAATCGTCATAAGGTATGTGGAAAAATTCATAAGTGGATTTGTAAAGGCGAGAAGTTTTTCTGCCTTGATGTAATTATTTTGAAGATCGTCAGAAACATTATTAAACTTTTTTATTTCCTTATCTTCTTTTACAAAGGATTTAACAACTCTAATTGCAGACAAGTTTTCTGACACATCTGTGTTTAATTTGTCTGTTATTTCAAAAACTCTTTCAAAAATTGGATAGGCTCCCTTGATTATAATCCCCATTCCAATTGCAATTAGTGGAATTATAATTATAAAGGTTGGAGCAAGTTCTTTGGAGAGTTTAAAACTCATGATAAAACAAAAGAACATTGTAAGTGGAGATCTTATCGCCATTCTAGTAGTCATTTGGAATGCCATTTGTACCATTTGTACATCGGTAGTCATCCTAGTGATGAGAGTTCCTCTCTTGAATTTGTCCATGTTTTCAAAGGAAAAATTTGTAATATTCTCAAACATGGAGTAACGCATATTTTTTGCAAGGCCACTTGATGCCTTTGTGGCAAGATAACCTGAAATTATGCCTGTTGCAAGAGAAATTGCTGCACATATAAATAATATAATGCCAAAATGAATTATATTTTCACTTGAATTTTTTAGTATGCCTTGATCAATAATTTTTGTCATGTAAAAGGGAATAGATGTATTCGTTAAAACTTCTAACAAAACAAAAAAAGGCGAGAGTACTGCATACTTTTTGTACTCGCCTAAATTATTAAAAATAATTTTTAACATATAACACTTCCTAAATTTATTTAATTATAACATATATATACCCAAAATAATTTAATAAAACACTTTAATAAAAATATTATATACCTTATTTAAAGGAATTGTATTTAAACCGCATTTGTAATAATATATATATGGAGGGATATTATGGTAGACAATAAAAAAGAAAAAGATTTAATTGAAAACTCTAAGACTCTTTCTGATTCAAAAAAGAAAGAAATGAAAGCAAACATTGATCAACAAAGGGAAATAAAATCAGAAGATAGACCAGATTCTGATATATACGCTAAAACTAAAGAAAAAGATCATGAAACGGGAATTAAAATCCCAACAGATGCAGAAGTTGAAGAAGCTAAAGAATGGGTTGACAAAGAAAATAGAATGTAAAATATGGCCTAGTGATGGGCCTTTTTTCATAAGAGGTGCAAATGGACAAGAAATTTTTAGATTGGCTTCTTAGCATAAGGACTGAGACATTAAATAGATACATGATTGCAATTACACATCTCGGGACAGGTGGTGCTATTTGGCTATTTACAACATTTATTCTCTTTTATCTCGGATTTCGAATTGAGAGCATAAACATAGCTCTAGCACTAATTTTTAACGGGATAGTGTGCAATTTACTTTTAAAGAATATTTTGAAAAGGAAAAGGCCTTCTTGGATTTCAAAGGTTGAACTTTTGATAAAGAATCCAACAGACTTTTCTTTTCCATCGGGTCACGCATCTTCATCCTTTGCTGCTGCACTAACTATTTATTTTTACTTTAAAGGAATGGGGATATTTTTTCTAGTTGTTGCAACATTAATTTCACTATCAAGAATTTATCATTTTGTGCATTATCCCAGTGATGTAATAATCGGGGCAATACTCGGAATAATAATTGCTCTTTTAACAAAAAATAATTATGATAAATATATATTAGAATTTTTGCAAAGTAATGCTATATTTTTATTTAGACCTCTTCCTAAGCTCTAAGAAAAATTTGGTAATTAGATTTGCACATTCTTTTTCGCAAATACCAGACTCATAACTAATATTGTGATTAGTTATGAGTTTTTCTATTTTCTGATGAGAAACAACTGCACCAAATCTTTTGTTTCTAGCACCAAAATATAAATTTCTAATTCTAGAATTTAAAATTGCACCAACACACATTAGACAAGGTTCTAAAGTTACATAAATGTCTGAACCTTCTAGATGATAGGAATTTAAATTTTTAGATGCCATATTTATCGCCATAATTTCTGCGTGAGCAATGGGAGAGTGAAGTTTCTCTTTTTTATTGTATCCATATCCAATTATTTTATTGTTTTTTACTATGACACATCCAATGGGCACATCATCTGATAAAAGTGATTTCTTTGCGTAATGGATTGCCTCTTTCATATACTTAATTTCCATAAAATTATTATATCAAATAAATTTTTTTAATGTGTTGGATTTTTGTTTCTATAAAAGTTTATATGAAAAACCCTCTCTGTGATATAATATTTAAAGGTGATAAAATGTCAGAATTAAATTTAGAACTTGAAGTTTGTGGCGGATGCAATGAAAAAATTGACGTTAAAGATTTAACCAGCATTCTAAAAGATTTAAATCCTTATAAAAGAGAAGAAATAACTGTGGGTTTTGATAAAAGAGATGATGCTTGTGTTTACAAAATAAACGAGGACATCTCACTTGTTGAGAGTTTAGATTTTTTTTCTACAATGGTAAAAAATCCCTATGACTTTGGAAGAATTGCTGCAACAAATGCGATTTCTGATATTTATGCAATGGGTGGAGAGCCAAAATTTGCACTAAATATAGTTTGTTTTCCCGAGGGAGAGAATCTCGAAATTTTGAGGGAGATTCTCCGAGGTGCAAGTGATGTATGTAGGGAAGCAGAGGTTTCAATAACTGGTGGGCATTCCATTCACGATAGTAAAATAAAGTTTGGTCAATGTGTGACAGGAATTGTTAAAAATAGAGAAATTTGGAAAAACAATGGTGCAAAAGTGGGAGATTATTTTATTTTGACAAAACCAATTGGAGTGAGTCTTGTTATGAGTGCCTATTCCGTAGGCATGACATCAGAAAACAATTACATAGAAGCAATTAAAAAAATGACTACATTAAATAAAGATGCAGCAGAAATTTTAAAAAAATATGAAGTTTCCTCTGTTACAGATGTAACGGGATTTGGTTTGATAGGTCATTTAGACGAATGTACTGAAAATTCTGTGGAAATTTATGCGGATAAAATAAGTTTTTTGCCAGGAAGTTATGAAGCTGCTAGTGAATTTTTATTTACTGCAGGAGGGCAGAGAAATAGAAGGGCACTAGAAGATGAAGTTGACTTTACTTTTGATGATTTTGCACTAGAAGAAGTTCTCTTTGATCCACAAACTTCGGGAGGTCTTTTATTTTCAGCAAAAAAAGAAGAAGCAGATAAAATTTTAGATGAAATGAAAAAAAGGGGAATACCTGCCTTTTTTGTTGGTCGTGTAATTCCAAGGGAAAATAAAAAATTTAAGGTGATATAAATGGAAATTGATGCAAGGGGATACGTTTGTCCAAAGCCAGTCATCATGGCAAAAAGGGCAATTAGCGAAAATAATACAGAGCAACTATTAATAAAAGTTGACAACGAGATTGCAACAGAAAATTTGAGAAAAATGGCAGACCAATTGGGGTATAAATCAACTGTAATTGAAAATTCTAAAAATGATTATGAAGTACATCTTAAAAAAATAGGAGATGTTAAAAAATTTGAAGATATTGACGACGAGTATGTAGTGATTTTTTCTTCAGACAAACTTGGCATTGGCGAAGAAGAATTTTCGAAGAAGCTAATGGAATCTTTCACTTACGCCCTTTCAGAAGAAGACAGTCATCCAAAATATATTTTGTGTTACAATTATGGAGTTCATCTAACTACAATAAATGAAAAAATTGTAGAAGATTTAAAAAAACTAGAGGAAAAAGGCACAGAAATTTTATCATGTGGACTTTGCCTTGAAAATTATAAATTAAAAGATAAATTAAAAATTGGCGAGATAACAAATATGTATAGAATTTGTGAAATAATGACAAAATATAGAGTTGTAAAGCCATGCTAGAATACTATATCTTGACCTTTGATTCTTCAAATAAATCAATTAAGGCGGAGAGGGTCCTTCGTAAAAACAAATTAAAGGCGAGGGTAATTCCTATTCCTGAAGAACTTTCAAGGGGTTGTGGATTTTCTGTAAAGCTGGAGGGCGAGCTAGAAATTGCCAAGGATTTTTTAAAAGAAAAAAATATTTATTCAAGGGGAATATATAAATTCAAAGAAGATTCTGGAAGGAAAATTATAAAGATTGGTGAAAAATGATTTATTTAGACAATTCATCTACTACTCTTATAAAACCAGATGTGGTTTCAAAGACTTTATATGAAGCTATTGCAAGCCAAAAATACTCCAATCCATCTCGTGGATTTTACCAAGAGGCGATAAATTCCAGTGAAGCAGTTTACGATGTAAGAGAAATCATAGCAGAATTTTTTGGAGTAGAAGACCCACTAAATGTTGCCTTCACGGCAAATATTACTACTTCACTAAACTTAGTTTTAAATTCGATTTTTAAAAAGGGAGACCACATAATTACAAGTGTAACGGAGCATAATTCGGTCCTAAGACCGCTATACCAACTTGAAGATAGAGGTGTGGAGCTTTCCTTTATAGACATTGATGAAAATTATAACTTAAAATTAGAGGAACTTGAAAATTATTTAAAAGACAATACTAGGGCAATAGTTATAACTGCCGAGTCTAATGTAAGTGGAGTTAGGACTGATTTAGAATATATTTACGAATTTGCCATTGCTCATGATCTTTTAGTAATCATTGATGGAGCACAAGTTGCAGGAACTGCAAAAATAAAATTTAATGAGAGAAAATATCCAAGGCTAATTTTTTGCATAACAGGACACAAAGCTCTTTTTGGGCCGACGGGGACTGGAGCGATAATAGATATGTCGGGGGAAAAATTTAAAAATGTATTCACTGGCGGTAGTGGGGTAAATAGCTTTCATAGATTTAATTCAGTTGAGATGCCCGATGTATTTGAATATGGTACAATTAATTTTCACTCAATACTGGCACTTGGTGCAGGAGTAAAATTTATTGACGGGATTGGAATAGAAAGAGTTTCAGAAAAAATTCACTCATTGCGACAAAGACTTTTTTATGGTATAAGGGAAATTCCAGGGATAAAATTATTTTCAAATGAAAGGGACTCAAGCATAGTTTCCTTTAACTACAGAGAATATCCGTCATCTGAAATTTGTAAGAAAATGTATAAAATAAATAAAATTGCCTCTAGGGGAGGAATACACTGTGCACCACTTTTCCACGAGAAAGTCGGAACAAAGACAAGGGGCATAGTGAGGTTATCACTTTCCTATTTTAACAACAAGGACGAAATAAATAAGACAATAGATACGATAAAACTGATAGCAGAAACTAGCTAGGAGGAAAAAATGACTTTTAAAATAATATCTGACTCTTCATGCGATTTAGATAAATTGACGCTGGAGAAACTGAGTGTAGATGTTTTAAAAATAAAAAGTACAGACGAAAATGGTGAAGATTTGCCAGAAGAAATAACCAATAAAGAAATTTACCGAGAAATGAGAGAGGGAAAATTTTTTAAGACAAGTCAAATTACTTATTATGAGTACTTAAAAAAATTCGAAGAACTTGCAAGTGAGGGACTTGACATTATTTGCATGACACTTTCGTCTGGACTTAGCGGAACTTTTCAAAATGCTTACATGGCAAAAAAAGAAGTTGAAGAAAAATATAATGTAAAAATAGAAGTCTATGACTCTCTTGCAGCATCAGTTGGATTTGGTCAAATAACATATTTTGCAGGACTCGCCGCAAAAAATGGTGCAAGTTTCGAAGAGATTTCAAGGCTTATAGAATTCTTAATTGCAAACACAAAACATGTTTTTACAGTTTTCGATTTAAAATATCTTTACGAAGGGGGAAGAGTTTCAAGGGCAAAGGCAAGAATTTCAAATGTCCTAAATATTCTTCCAATACTAGAGGTCGATAAAGAGGGAAAACTTTATGTTTCCGATGTAGTTCGTGGGAAAAACAAATCCTATAAAAGAATGGTAGAAATTATTTCTGAAAAATCCACATCAGATGGAAGCGACAGAATCTTTCCAGTTTATGCAGATGATAGAGAAATTTTAAATCCTCTAATTGATAGATTAAAAGATAAAGGTTATGAAAAATTTTTATGCCTAGAGATAGGTCATGTAATTGCAGCTCACGTTGGCCCAGACATATGTGGTCTAGGTTATTTAACAGAAAATATTCCAGAAGAATTTAAAAAGTACTTAGATTAAAATAATAAATCTAAAGGGGAAGTCAAAACTATGACTTCTTTTTTGTTTAAATTCGATTTTTTGAGGTTAAGGTTTTTTAGTCATCTTCTTTAATGAATAAAGGGAGATTAAAAATACTATAAATTCAGATACAAAGGCTCCAAGGAATAAATATCTTGTTCCAAAAAGTTTTACACATAGATAAATAGAGATAAATAGAGAAATAGATCCTCTAACAAGATTTATTAATATTGAATATTTTGGCTTTCCAATTGCTGAAGAAAGTGATGCTATGAACAAATTACTTCCTGATAATAAAAACATCAAAGCGTAAAGCCTCATCGGTCTAATGGAAGATGAAATCATGGTCTTGTTTTCTAAAAACATATTAAATAATTTTTCTGCTCCAAAATAAGATATTGCATACATTGTAATTGCAATTATAGATATAAAAACAAAACTCATTTTAATAATTTTCAAGCTTTTTTCCCTTTCCTGTGATCCGTGGTAATAGGATAGAAGAGGAAGAGTACCATGACAGACTCCCTGGAAAGTTGAGTTTGCAAAAAGCGACATATAATTTATAACTGCGTAGGCAGATAAAAATTCTGGTGAGATGTATTTAATTATAAATAGATTGAAAATAAAGACGAAGGTTGCTGTGTTTAGTTCTGATATAAATTCGCCAAAGCCATAAGATGCTGTGGTTTTTAAATAATCAAAAATTTCTCTAGAGCTCATTTTTATTTTTATAAAGCGAAGATAGCCCTTTGTAGATCTAAAGTGAATAAAAAATATGAGGCAAGATAGAAATTGAGCAATACCAGTAGCAAAGGCAGCACCTTTTACTCCCATTTGAAATTTGTCGATTAAAATATAATCTAAAACAATATTTGTAACGCAAGCGGAAATTGCACCGAATATAGCAGTTCTAGGATATCCATCTACCTTTACCAAAACTTCAAAGGCATAAGAAATTATATAAAAGGGAGAGAAAAATACGATTATAGATAAATATTGGTGTGACAGAGGAAATAAATTAGAGTCAGCACCCAAAAATAAAAGGATTTTATCCATAAAAATTAGTGCAAAAGCAGCAAGAAGAACTGCAAAGGCAAGTATAAAAACAATTATAAAAGTAAAGACTTTATTTGCTTCATCTCTATTTCCCTTGCCAAGTTTAATACCAATTATTGTTTGAGATCCGACTCCCGTTATAATTGCAATGGCAAAGAGAAAGTTCACATATGGAATTACTATTGTTACAGCAGATAATTCTAATTCACCAGCAAAATTTGCTACAAAAAAGCCATCGACAATTGTGTAAATTGAAAAGACCCACATGGCAATAATTGATGGGATTACAAATTTAAAAAACTGTCTTTTTAAGTTCATAAAACACCTCTATTTATTTAATTATATATCAGCATAAATTTTGAATCAATAAAACAAAAAAGTCATATATATTACCAATTTTCTCATCTCTTTGATATAATAAAGATATAAAATTATGGGAGGAAGATTATGAAACCAATTATAGGAATTTCTGTGAACTCACTTAGAGATATTTCCCAAAATGATGTTGGACAAATTGGGGTGGAAGGTCAAGATTGGCAACTTATTGCAGCCGATTATATTAGAGCTATCGAGAGAAATGGCGGCGTGCCAATATTAATACCAAATATAAAGAGTTTGGAAGATATGAGAATTGTACTAGACAAAATTGACGGATTGCTTTTATCTGGTGGTCACGATGTAAACCCAAGGATTTATAACGAAAGGAACAGTGGAAAAGCTGGAAAATTTGACAACCTTAGAGATCATGAAGAAATTTTTATGACACAATATGCACTTGAAAAGGACATACCCTTTCTTGGAATATGTAGAGGTCTTCAAATTTTAAATATCACTTTAGGAGGAACTATTTATCAAGACTTGCCGTCAGCAGGTTTTCCTGCACATTCGATGAGCAATTCACTTAGAAATGAACCATCTCATTCAATAAAGATTATAAAGGACTCTCCACTTTATGAAATTTTTGAAAGGGACGAAATTTGGACAAATTCCTACCACCATCAAGGTATAAACGAACTTGGCAAAGATTTAAAAAAAGCGGCACTTTCAGAAGAAGGACTTGTGGAAGCGGTATATCTTGATGACAAAAAGTTTGCCTTAGCAGTACAATGGCATCCTGAAATGATGTATGATGATAAAGGTATGAATAAAATTTTTGAAAAATTCATTGAAACCTGCAAATAAAAGGCAAAAGAAGCCCTTGTTTAGAATTCTAATCAAGAGCTTTTTTATTACTCAAAATAATCTATAAAAGTTTTCACTGCGATACCCGTCCTTTTGTTGTAAAGTATACCTTCACAGTGAGGCCAGCTATCTTTGCCTACTGTTTTTTTCGCTTCTTCGTAGTCCTTTTTCTTTGCGATTTCTATATTGCCTTCAAGTAGTCTTGGCCCCTTTTCAATGTAGACTACATCATTTTCATATCCAGGAATATCTTTTAGTTTGTGGGAAAAATTATCTAGCCCCCTTTTTTGAGCTAAATAAAACAAATCATCCATTAACTCATCATATTCCTCTTTATTGGCCCCTTGCATTAAATAATCAAAAGTTTTTTTATCGTCACGAGCCATTTTTTTAACAGAAGGGGCATACATAGATCCATCTTGTGGATAAATTTCCCTGTCAAAGGAAAAATTATTATCTTTATTTAAAACATATTGAAATTCCATAGGCCTTCGATAACCAGATTCTTTTTCAAAAATTCCATCTTTAAAGAAATAATTTTGATTATATACATTAGAAAGTAAAATTAATTTTCCATCTTCAAAAAAATCCTTTACAAAATAAGTACTATAAGCCCCAAGTTCATCTGGAAATTTTGGATTATCAATTTCTCGCAATTTATTTGAAAGTAAATATGAAAAAGCCTTATCTCTTAGAGAAACTTTAGACTCGATTATTTTTGAGTCACTTTTTCCGATTTCTTCATTTTCAAAAATATTATTTTTAGCTTTTTTTGCAAATTTAATTTTTCTATCATTTGATGAAATTATTACATCGCCTACATTGTTTTTGCTGCTTTCTACTTTTTTGTCAGTAAAGCTTGCATTATTAAAAAGTTTTTCATATTGATCTAAATTTATTTCGCCAATAATTTGTGAAAGAGGAAATTTTTCCTTGGACTCTCCAAGATTTTCTCTAGCAATATAAAAATTTATTTCTGGTTTCTTTGCCACATTTTTTTCTTTATCCTCTATTTTATTTTTTGCCTCAACTATTTTCTTTTCAACAATATTTTTTTCTTGATTAGAATTTCTATTTTTTCCACAAGCTGCAAATAACAAAATTGCAATCAAAGAAATTAATAAAATTTTAAAGATTTTCATACTTTCCTCCTTTTATATTATAGTATAATAAATTAAAACAAAACACAATTATAAAGGTACTATTAATGCTTTAAATGTATGATATAATAGTTGTAATTTTAATCAAGGGGGATGCTATGAAAGCTGTTATAACTGTCATCGGCAGTGACAAAATTGGTATTGTATATGAAGTAGTAAGGAAGATGGTGGAGTTTGACCTAAATATTGTAGACATCACTCAAACAATTTTAGACGGTTACTTCACAATGATTGTAATAGTTGATTTAACTAAGATGAATGTTGAATTCCAAGAAGTTGTTGATGCTTACGAAAAACTTGGCGAAGAACTAAATCTTTCTATTAGAGTTCAACATCAAGGTATCTTCGACAAGATGCACCAAATTTAAGGAGTGCCCTATGGATAAAAAAAGAATTTTGGAGACAGTTAGGATGCTTGACCAAGAAAACCTAGATATTAGGGCAGTAACTCTTGGCATATCACTTTTAGACTGCATAGATAAAGATGGCGATGTTGCACGCAAAAAAATTTATAACAAAATAATAAATTACGGAAAACATTTAGTTAAATACGCAAATGAAATTGGCAAAAAATATGGTGTTGAAATTGTAAACAAAAGAGTTTCTGTAACGCCTATTGCCCTTATTGCAGGTGCAACTGATGAAAAAGACTACACAGAATTTGCAAAGACTTTAGATAAGGCTGCAAAGGAAATTGGAGTAGACTTTATCGGTGGATTTTCTGCATTAGTTCATGGAGAAATGACTCCAGCTGATGAAATTTTAATAAATTCCATTCCTCGTGCACTTTCCGAAACAGAAAAAGTTTGCTCTTCAATAAATGTTGGAACTACAAAAAAAGGTCTAAATATGGACGCAGTTAAGCTTATGGGAGATATAATTCTCGAAACTGCGATAAATACTAAGGATGCAGATTCTATTGGTTGCGCAAAATTAGTTGTATTTGCAAATGCAGTTGAAGACAATCCCTTTATGGCAGGAGCTTTCCACGGCGTTGGAATGGGAGATGTAGTTCTTCACGTTGGAGTATCTGGACCGGGTGTAGTTAAATACGCACTAGAAAAAGTTAGAGGTAAAAGTTTTGATGTAGTTTCTGAAACTATTAAGAAAACGGCATTTAAAATAACGAGATTGGGCGAACTTATAGGCACAGAAGTTGCAAATAAAGTGGGAGTTCCCTTTGGAACAATTGACTTATCTCTTGCACCAACGCCAGCTATTGGCGATTCCGTTGCACGAATTTTAGAAGAAATCGGCGTAGAGTTTGCAGGAGGACATGGAACTACTGCGGCACTTGCAATGTTAAATGATGCGGTGAAAAAGGGCGGAATTATGGCATCAGATCACGTTGGAGGACTTAGTGGAGCTTTTATTCCAGTAAGTGAGGATGAAGGAATGATTGAAGCTGCAAGGAAGGGTTACATTGGGCTTGATAAACTTGAAGCCATGACTTGTGTATGTTCTGTAGGTTTAGACATGATTGCAATTCCAGGGGATACAAAAGCATCAACATTAGCTGCAATAATAGCAGATGAAGCAATGATTGGAATTATAAATCAAAAGACTACTGCAGTTAGAATTATCCCAGTAATTGGAAAGGGCGTTGGAGAAGAAGCTACCTTTGGTGGACTTCTAGGTTCTGCACCAATAATTCCTGTTCATCGAGGAAGCAGTGAAAGATTTGCAAGTCGTGGAGGATTTATACCTGCTCCAGTTCACAGCTTTAAAAATTAATATATAAAAAAGGAAGGTATCCTATGAATAGTAATTCAAAGAATATTGAAAAATTAACTACCGAAAACACCGAGTTTAAAAGAGAAATTGGCGTCTTTGGTGGCGTAAGTATTATTGGCGGCATTATGATAGGTTCTGGTATTTTTTATCTTGGATCCTATGTACTTCAAAGGACAAATATGAATTCAGGTCTAGCTCTTATTTGCTGGATAATTGGAGGACTTATTACACTTTTTGGAGGGCTTTGTTATGCAGAGCTTGGAACAGCAATGCCAAAAGCAGGTGGAAGAATTGTTTACTTAAATGAAGCCTATCATCCAATAGCTGGATTTATATCTGGATTTACTGATTGGATAGTGGGAGGACCAGGTTCAGTTGCCGCAGTTTCTATTGCCCTTATGAGTGTATTTAAAAGCTTTTTTGAAATTTCTGACTTTGGAATAAAAATTGCAGCAATATTTTTAATTATTGCACTTACAATATACAATTTATTTGGAGTAAAGGCATCGTCAATTCTTCAAAATTTATCCATGGTTGCAAAACTTGTTCCCATAGGAATTGTAATGGTATCTGCACTTTTTGTTGGAAGGGTAAGTCCTGATTTAAGCCTTGGAAGTGCCATAGAATATTCAAAGACAAGTGACACAAATATCTTTGGCATCATTGCCATAGCTGTTGTTGCAACTTTGTGGGCATATGAAGGATGGACAAATTTAAATACAGTTGCAGAAGAAATAAAAGAACCACACAAAAATTTGCCCCTTGCACTAATAATAGGGATTGGCGGCATAACAGTTTTATATACATTATTTAACTTTGCAATTATGAAAGTAATACCTCATGATGAAATTGTATCCATGATAAATGGCGGCGATCTCTATCTAGGGACAGAAGTTGCAAAAAGAGTATTTGGTCATGCTGGCGTAATTATAGTAAGTGCAGGAATGATACTAGCAATGTTTGGGACATTAAATGGACTTATCCTCGCACAACCAAGGATGTACTATGCAATGGCAGTGGAAGGTCACTTCTTTAAATCATTTGCAAAGCTTCATCCAAAGTATAAAGTTCCAACGGCACCGATTATTGTACAATGTATTTTTTCTTGTATACTTGTAATGGCATCAAACTTAGACCAACTTACTAATATGGTAGTAATCACAGGAATGATTTTCTCAGTGCTCACAATTTTAAGTGTTCCAATACTTAGAAAAAAATATCCAAATATAGAAAGACCTTATAAAGTTTGGTTTTATCCAGTTTCCGTAATAATAACAGCTCTAATTTTTGCAGGGCTTGTAGTTCAAGGTGCAATAGAAGATCCAATTACAGGATTAACTGGACTTGTAGTGCCAGCTCTTGGTGCAATCACTTATATGATTTTTGACGCAAAATTAAAAAAGGAAAAAGGAGTATAAGATGAAAAAATTATTTTACAATGGAAAAGTTTATGTCAATAGAGATGAATTTCAAGAAGCAATTTATACTGAAGATGAATTTATAAAAGAAGTTGGGAAAAGCGAAGACCTTTTAGAAAAATATTCTGATTCTGCGATAGAAAAAATTGACTGCAATGGAAAAACTGTAATACCAGGACTAAATGATTCACATTTACACTTTATGCAATTTGGAGAAAGCAGAAACCAAGTTGATATAGAAGCTGTAAAGTCCATTGAAGAAATGATAGAAAGATGCAAAATCTTTATGAAAAAAAATCCCAAGAGATGTGAAAAGGGGATCCATGCAATTGGATGGAATCAAGATTTATTTGTTGAAGATAAGAGAATTCCAAATAGATTTGATTTAGATAAAATTTCAACAGAAATTCCAATTGTACTAGAAAGAGTTTGTGGTCATATAGTTTCATCTAATACAAAGGTAATTGAAATCCTTGGACTAACTAAGGACAGTCCACAATACCCTGATGGAGAATTTTTAATAGGAGAAGACGGCTATCCAAGTGGAGTTTACACAGCCAATGCTTGCAACTTTGCAAAGGATGTAATACCCGATTTTACATTAGAAGAAAGGCGAGAGATGCTAATCGAGACTATGGATTATGCAATATCTTGTGGACTTACATCTGTTCAATCAAATGATGTGGGCACAACTTTCATGAATGGACCCGTTGCCTTTGCACTTTTAAAGGACATTTATAAAGAAAATAAAAAAATTAGATATAGACATCAAGTTTGTTTCAATGATTTTTCTGAATTTGAAAAATACTTAACTGTTGGAGAATTTAAGTCAGAAGATTACAAGGACAATTATCTAAAACTTGGACCCCTTAAATTATTTAAGGACGGCTCACTTGGCGCAAGGACAGCTTTAATGCGCAAAGGCTACAATGATGACAAAGAAAATTACGGACTTCCTTGGATAAAGGATGAAGAGATGAGAAAATATGTGAACCTTGCAAGTGAAAATAATCTCCAAGTCATCACTCACACAATTGGCGATAAGGCAATCGAAGATACAGTAAAATGTTATGAAGAATCTTTTAAAAATGGCAAAAACAACCTTCGCCATACTTTAGTCCATTGCCAAATAACAGATAGAGAACTTGTAGAAAGAATTGCAAAAGACGATATTTGCGTAATGGCACAACCGATTTTTTTAGATTATGACATGAAAATAGTTGAAGATAGATGTGGAAGGGACCTCGCAAGTACGTCCTATGCCTTTAAATCTTTAAAAGACCTTGGTGCTCATGTTGCCTATGGAACTGATGCACCAGTAGAAAATTTAAATCCTTTCCCAAATATTTACATGGCAGTAACTAGGAAGGACAAATTAGGAAAGCCTGAAGGTGGATTTTATCCAAAGGAATGTGTAGACGTATATGAAGCAATTGACGCTTACACAGTTGAATCTGCTTATGTAGAATTTGAAGAAGACATAAAGGGAAGAATAAAAAAAGATTTCTTGGCAGATTTTGTAGTTTTAGACAGAGATATATTCACTATTGACCCAATGGAAATTAAGGAAATTAAGCCTTTAATGACCATTGTCGGTGGTAAAATTGTTTATAAAAGATAGCTAGTGATAGAATGACTTTAGAAATTAAGGGAATAAAAAATTTAAATAACGAGGAAAGACTGGAGTACATGGTGGACTTTGGAAAAGCCACGATAAAAACAGAAAAAGATGCAATCGCCATGATGGCAAATCTTTCCTCTGTAATTTTTAATGTAGTAGAGGATTTGAATTGGGCAGGTTTTTATCTCGTGCGAGGGGATGAACTTGTCCTTGGACCTTTTCAAGGTTTGCCAGCTTGCACTAGACTAAAAGACCAAGGAGTTTGCGTCGCAGCTTGGAAAAATCAAAAAATTATGCGAATAGAAAATGTCCACGAATTTAAAGGACATGTGGCATGCGACAGTGCATCAAATTCAGAACTTGTCTTGCCAATAAAAATAAATTGCGAGGTAATTGCAGTTTTAGATTTGGACTCGCCAAAGGTAGGTCGCTTCACAAACTTAGAAGAAGAAAAATTTTCTGAACTTGTAGAATTTATGGAAAAGGAACTTAATAAATAAAAAAGGTGATTTTGTAAAATAGAATTTTCTACTTTACAAAATCACCTTAATAGATTATTAAACCTAAAGATCTTCTGGAATTATTTTATATAATGCATCAGAGGTCTTTCTTTTTTTCTCGCGGATCTCTTCATTTTTTGCGTATCCAATTGCTATTACAAGTCGAATTCTACTTTTAGTATTTAAGAATTTTTGAATTTTTTCCTCGTCAAACCAACCTATTACGCAAGTTGAGAGCCCAAGTGTTGTTGCCTCTGCAGTAAAATAAGCCGTAGATATTCCAATATCAACTGATTTAAAATCTTGATTCTTTACTTGGGAGCTAATTTTTGCAGTCAAATTGTAGTTTTCTTCTGTAACAATGGCAAAGGCATTTACATCTTTTGTGAAAGAATTCATCTTGCCAAGCTGAAGAAATTTTGAAATATTTTTTGCATTTTCGCCATGAACAATGTAATAGTAATAAGGTTGAGCATTGCAAGCTGAAGGTGCAAGCTTCATTGTGTCAAGGCAAGTTTGCAATTTCTCTATTTCAACCTCTCTATCTGGATCGTAATCTCTACAAGATTGTCTTATTTTTGCTAATTCTTTAAAATCTCTAAATTCCATATTATCTCCTTAAAAATTCATCTAAGTTTCCATCAAAGAAGTAAAAATCTTCATCACGCATAAGTACAGGAACGCCAACTTTACCTTCTTTTACAATTTCATCAAATGCTTCGGAGAAATCTCTCTCCTTTAAAAACCTCTTCAAGTTTGCCATTGATGCTGTGATATCTACAATTTCGCAGTCTAAATTTTTTTCTTTAATTTCTGCGATTGCAGGTGGACAATCGGGGCAGAGACTTGAAATGAATAATGTAAGCATATTTATATCCTCCAAAAACTTATTTAATGATTGGTAAAAATCTTGGTCATCGCATTTTTTTCTTTTTGCAATATTAAAATAAATTTCTCTATTGCGCATCTTCCGGTTAAAATGACGGCTTTCTAACAATTCCATAATATTATCATCGTCTATAAAATTACCTTGAAAGTCTATTACATTTGCACCCTTTGAAAGAGCAAGAGAAGACAGTCCCCTGTCATTTGTAATCACTAGGTCGCCCTTATTTGCGTGATTTGCAATGTAGATGTCAGCAGCTTCCTTTGATATATCAACGCTAATGACATCTCCGTAGGTTGTGCTAAATTCCTGTGTATAATTTTTTACCAACAAGAGCTTCGCACAATATTTTTTTGATAGCTTTTCTGTTATTTCACGGACAGGGGATCCGTCTGCATCTAATAATATCTTCATAATTATTATCTACCCAAAAATAAATTTAAAATATCAGATAATTAAAAAGTATTGAAAAATTATAAGATTTTATATAGACTTAATTAAGGAGGTCAATATGAAATATATTTACAGAATATTTGTATTCCTTACAGTTATACTTCTCCTTGGGGCGTTGGGACTTACATTTATGTTTATGCCAAGGGGGAAAAAATTAAATAACAATAAAATTATAAATAAAGAAGAAATTGCTGAACCAGAAAAAATCACTGTCTTTAATGAAAATGAGGATATTGTAAATATTTTATTAATTGGAATAGATTCTAGTGAAGTTACCTATGAAAAGGATAAAGATTCTAAGAGAGCTGATACGATTATGCTCTTATCAATTGATCCAAAATACGATAAAGTTAGGTTATTGTCAATACCAAGAGATACATATTATAAGTTAAAGGGCTACGACAATTATAGGATGAATGCAGCTTATTCTCGTGGAGGGATTGACCTACAAGTATCAAGTGTTGAAGATTTTCTTAATGTAAAGTTAGACCATTATGTAACGGTAAATTATGAAGCAGTAAAGGAACTAGTTGACGCAATAGGTGGAGTTGAAGTTTACACTCCTGAATACAAGTACACAGATCCATCAACTATACCACCCCTTGAAATTGATTTTAAAGAGGGACTTCACCTATTAAAGGGCGATGATGCGGTAAAATATCTTAGAATAAGAAAAATTTACAAGGATCAAGACCTCGATAGAATTAAGGCGCAACAAGATTTCATAATGAAGATTTTTGAAAAGATGAAGTCTCCAAAAATGCTTCTAAAACTTCCAAAACTCGTATCTATTGCCAATAAGCATATTGAAACAGACATGAATTATGGACAGCTCTCCTATCTAGCATACTATGGCGTAACTCTTGATAAAGAAAATATAGGAATGAAAACTGTTAGCGGAAGGACGAAAAAGGGCTCTCCTCTATATTTTGTTGACAAAGAAAGTGCAAGGTATGAGGCATCAGAACTTGAAAGATTGAGAAAAAATGCAGCAGAAAGTGAAGGCGCAGAGGATAACTTTACAGAAGAAGATTTACAAAATATGACAGAAGAAGAAAGAGCAGCAGCTGAACAAAAAATTAGAAATAGAGAACTTAGAGAAAAGTTAAAGGAAGAAGCTGTAAGAGAAGAAGATTCCTCATATAATTCTAAAAAAGAAAATAATTTATAAAAAGGACCTTAGGGTTCTTTTTTTGTAAATTTTTGCAATAAAAATTTCACAAAGTTGATTTATCTCAGAAAAACCATTATTGAAGAATATCTCATTTAAAAATTAATATTTCTAAATCGAAAGCTTATAAAATTGCAAGCTTGATTTACAAAAACAACTTGACTACAAAGGAAGTTTTTCAATTTAAAAGCTACAATTTACAAGGAGATATTCTCAGTAAGAGGGTTAAAATAGATTTAATTTAATGTAGTGATTATTAGAATTTTATTGAGCTAATAATTTTACAATATTTTTAACAACTTCCTTAGATTTTTTCATTTGATCAAGGCTAACAAGCTCGTATCTTCCATGATAATTATAGCCACCAGTGAAAATATTTGGAGTAGGAAGGCCCATAAAGGATAATTTAGAACCATCAGTTCCACCTCTAACTGGTCCAATTTTTGGGACTACACCTGCACTATCAAAGGCAGCCTTTGCAAGGTCAATTATCTCCATGTGCTCTTCAATTTTTTCTTTCATATTGTAATATTGGTCTTTAATATCAACTTTAATCTTGTCATCATACTTTTTATTTAAAAACTTTGCTATATCTTCAAATAAATTTTTCCTTTTTTCAAATTTTTCTCTTGAGTGATCTCTTATGATGTAATTCATTTTTGTAAACTCGACGCTTCCCTCCATATTAGTTAAAAGGGAAAAGCCTTCGTAGCCTTCAGTGTATTCAGGTCTTTCGTTAACAGGGAGCATGGAATTAAATTCCATGGCAATTAGTTGAGAATTTATCATTACGTCCTTTGCAGATCCTGGATGCACATTTTTCCCTTGGATTTCAATTTTGCAAGAAGCTGCATTAAAAGTTTCATACTCAAGTTCGCCAATTGGTCCGCCGTCCACAGTAAAGGCAAAATCAGCACCAAATTTTTTCACGTCAAATTTATCTGCGCCTCTTCCAATTTCTTCATCGGGTGTGAAGGCTATTTTTATGTCACCATACTTGGCGTCTTTGTCCTTTAAAAGTTCTTCAATAGCAGAAATAATTATGGCAATGCCAGCTTTGTCGTCTGCACCAAGGAGGGTGTTTCCATCAGTTGTAATAATAGTTTCGCCCTTTAAATCTTTTAAAAAAGGAAAATCAGAGACAGTTGTCGTGAACTCGTCATTTAATTTTATGTCGCAACCCGTGTAGTTTTTTATTATATTTGTCCTAACATTTTTGCCAGACATATCTGGAGAAGTGTCCATGTGCGCAATAAAACCAACAGTATTTTTAGTCTTTGTGTTGCCGACGATATTGCCATATACATAGCCGTTTTCATCAATTATTGAGTCAATGCCAAGGCTTTTTAATTCTTCCACTAAAAAATTTCCAAATTCTACTTGACCTTTTGTTGAAGGACAAGTTTTAGAATTTTCATCGCTAGTAGTTTCGAAAGAAATATAATTTAAAAATCTATTTAAAATCTTTTCCATAATAACCTCCAATTCTAAAAGTATTTTATCACAGATAATAGTTTTGTAGAAATTTAAAATTATTTTAAGGTAATAGTTTCAAGGCGAAATTAAAAATCAAAGTATTCTTTTATTTTGGCGGAATTTTACAATGATGAAAAGATAATTATTGACAAAAATTTTATAAAAGAATATAATGATTCTTAAAACAATTTGCTTTACTGATTAAAAGCGATAAAAAGGAGGAAAATATGGATACACTTCAAGCATTATTATTTATTTTTATAGTTTATGCAATTGGCGATGTAGTAGCAACTGCCACAAAAAGTATTGTTCCGTCGTTATTTGTCTGTTCTGTAATATTTTTAGTTGGTTTCTGGTTAGGCATACCTGAAACACTTTTCAAGGATTCTCTTTTATATGACATTGGAGCAGTAATGATTACAACACTTTTAGTTCACATGGGTTCAATGTTAAATTTGGGTCAACTAATTGCGCAATGGAAAACTGTTCTTATTGCGGCAGGTGGAATTGTAGGTATAGTTATTTTATTATTACTTTTAGGTAGCCCAATTGTAGGGAAAGAAACTGCAATAGTAGCAGCACCACCTATTTCTGGCGGAATCATTGCTGGATTGCAAATGGCAGAAGCTGCAGCAGCTATAGGAAGAAATGATTTAAAGCTAATGGCAACATTATTAGTTGTATTGCAGGGTTTTGTTGGCTATCCTTTAGCATCATTTTGTCTTAGACGAGAGGCAAATAGAATTTTAAAATTGAAGGCAGAAGGTTACGCTTTTCAAGAAGATGAAGTAGTAGAACAAAGAGAATTAAAGACAATTTTCCAACTACCAGAAAAATATACTTCTCCAAATTATTTTTTGGCAAAGGCAATTTTAATAGCATTTATTGCTACCTTTGTTTCAAGTTTATTGAAGCGAATTGATACGGGGGTATTTATTCTAAATGTTTTAATTAGAATAGATAAAAATGTTTTAGCACTTATTCTAGGTATAGTTTTTGCTGAAATTGGATTTTTGGAGAGAGAACCACTTAATAAAGGAAACTCCTTTGGATTTTTAATGGCAGCACTTATGGCAGTAATATATGGAGGCCTTGCAGGTGCAAGTCCAAAAGATATACTTGAAATTTTACTTCCAATTGTAATTTGCCTTGCATTGGGAACTGTAGGTATAGGTATTATGTCTATAATAGTTGGAAAGGTTTTGAAAATCGGAGCATGGATGGCATTTGCAATAGGAACATCAGCACTTTTTGGATTTCCAGGAACTTATGTAGTTTCACAAGAAGTTGCAAGTGGTGTAGCAAAGTCTGAAGAGGAAAAAGAAATAATACTATCACAAATTTTGCCTAAGATGCTAGTTGCAGGTTTTGTAACAGTTTCAATAGGTTCAGTAGTATTAGCAGGAATTTTAGCACCAATGCTAACGCCTGCAATGTAATTGCTAATTTTTTAGTATGAAGGGAGAAAAAATGAACGTAAAAAATTTAATCGAAAAAAATAAAGACTATATAGTTGAAATGAGAAGATATTTTCATATGCACCCTGAACTTTCTTTTGAAGAATTTGAAACCACAAAGAAAATTGCAGAGGAACTAGAAAAGATGGGAATACCTTATGAAATACCAACTGAAGAACCAAAGACAGGAGTAATAGGTGTAATTAAGGGTGGAAAACCAGGAAAGACTGTTGCACTTAGAGCAGATATTGACGCACTAAATGTTACAGAAAAAAATGACGTAGAATACAAATCACAAAATGTTGGCAAGATGCATGCTTGCGGGCATGACACTCATATGGCAATGTTACTAGGTGCAGCAAAGATGCTAAAAGAAGTACAAGAGGATCTTTGCGGAAAAGTTTATTTAATTTTTCAACCAGCAGAAGAAGTTGGACTTGGCGCAAAGTATATGATAAGACAAGGTAATTGGTTTGAAGAAACAGATAATATCTATGGTTCGCATATTTGGTCTGGAGTTGAAGCAGGAAAAATTTCTGTAGAAGCTGGCGATAGAATGGCAGCAGCAGACATGTTCAAGATAAAAATCAAGGGAAAATCTGGCCACGGATCATTGCCTAATGAAACAGTAGATGCAGTAGTAGTTGGTTCAGCAGTAGTCCAAGCACTACAACAATTAGTTTCAAGGAATTATTCTCCACTTGACTCAGTAACTGTTACAGTTGGATCTTTTCACAGTGGAAATAGATTTAATATTATTGCAGGAGAAGCCGAGATGGAAGGCACAAATAGATATTTCTCAAGAGAAATTGGTGAAAGAATAGAAAGCGATATGAGAAGAGTAATAAAGGGAGTATGTGATGCCTATGGTGCAACTTATGAACTTGAATACAAATATATTCTAGGACCAACTATTAATGAAGAAAAATCTTCTAAAATTGCAGAAAAAGCTGTTGAAAAAGTAGCAGGAAAAGACGCAGTTGCCTCAATGCAAAAGACAACTGGTGGCGAAGATTTTTCCTTTTACCTTGAAAAGAAACCAGGATGTTTTGGCTTTGTAGGATGTAGAAATTCAAAAATTGGTGCAGACTACCCACATCACAACGAAAGATTTAATGTAGATGAATCTGTACTTGCAAAGGGTGCAGCAACTTATGCACAATATGCAATTGACTTTTTAAATGGAGAAAACTAAAATTAATAAAAGTAGGGCGAGATCAATAAATACTCGCCCTTTATTTTTAAAATTTAATCAATCAAACTTATAAATATTTATACCTGTGTATTCGTCTTTTTGTCTTTCAACTATGCCGTCAATTATATTTATTGTCAGCTCACAAGTTACACTTATCTTTGAACTCTTTAAATGACCACCAAAGACATTTCCCTCTTCATCAGAAGCAGAGATGTGAAGGTGTGGGTAGTATTCGCCATCTAATGTCGAGATACTTCCTATTATTGATAAAATTTCAAATTCTCCCTTGAAATTTTTTTCTTTGTAATCTTTTTTTGAAACGCTATAAAGTCCAATAGTAAAGTCATCTGTTGCGCCAATACCATAGATGCTTGCAAGCTTAATATTTTCCCTTAAAGCGAGTTCCTTTAATTTTTCTTGAACTTCCTCAGTTCTGTCAATTCTTGCGATTATTTTGTCGCCAAATCTTTTGTAATCCATAAATCCTCCTATTTTTTATATTCATACAATATCATGCCAATATAATTCCAAAGATTATGCAAAACTCTAGCTATAAAAAAGAATAGAAAATGCTCCTTCTGCCCTTTAGGTTCTTTTTCCTTACTATTATTTATTGTCATTATCTTGCAATTAAAAGTTCTTATAAATTAATTTTACCACTTAACTTTAATGTCAATCAAAATCATTTTTTGAAATCCTATCTTCCACAGAATATTCATTATCCAAAATTTCAACATCGTACTCCTCGTTAAACATTGGCGAAGATAAAATATAATCAGCCGTAGTAGGAGATGTGGCAAGGGCAATATTATATAGAGTAGAAATCCTAAGTAAGGCCTTTACATCGGGGTCATGAGGTTGTGCCTCAAGGGGATCCCAGAAAAAAATTAAAATATCAATTTTTGAATCAGAAATTTTTGCACCAAGCTGCTGGTCGCCACCAAGAGGACCAGAAACAAGTCTCTTAACATCGAGAGAAGTCTCACGAGAAATTAGTGCAGCAGTAGTTCCAGTTCCAATAAAATTGTGATGTGAAAGTTTTTTTTCGTGTTTTTTCACCCAATTTAAGAGTTCTTTTTTCTTGTGGTCGTGTGCAACAAGTGCAATATTTTTCTTTTTGTTAACTTTGATTTTTTTGACTTGCATAATTACCTCAATTTTTAAAAAATCTTGACTAAGTTTCTTCTTTAATATATAATATCAAAGATTGAAATCCTTGCATAGTTTTTTTAACTATGCCGAAGACCATGAGGAGGTGAAAGTATGAATAAATACGAAGCGGTGATTATGTTTTATCCTGAAGTGGAAGAAGAAAAGAGAAATGCTTCTTTCGACAGACTTAAAAAAGTAATCGAAAAAGATGGTAAAATTAATAATGTTGATGAGTGGGGCATGAGAAAATTAGCTTACGAAATTGAATACAAAAAAGAAGCTTATTATATTTTCCTTGAATTCGAAACAAAACCAGAAGATATTGCTGAAATCAACAGAGTCGCAAAGATTATGGACCCAGTTATGAGACAAATGATTATTAAAGTTGAAGACTAAGGAGTTTTTATGAATTGTGTTAACTTAATAGGAAGACTAGCAAGAGATCCAGAACTTCGTTATGCGCAAACAGGAACTGCAATGTGCCGTTTCACAATTGCTGTAGATAGAAGAATGTCTAAGCAAAAGAGACAAGAAGCTCAAGCAAATAATCAACCAACAGCTGATTTTATTTCTTGCACAGCTTTTGGAGCAACAGCAGAACTTATTGCAAATTACCATAAAAAGGGCAGTCAAATTGGAATTGAAGGTAGAATTCAAACAGGAAGCTACGAAAAAGATGGAAGAACTATTTACACAACTGATGTAATTGTAAATAATTTAACTTTTATTAGCTCAAACCAAGGTGGATTTAACCAAAGCCAAGGTGGATTCAATCAAAACCAAGGCGGGTTCAATCAAAGTCAAGGCGGATTTAGCAATCAACAACCAGTAAATTCTGCTTATGGAAATGATTTTTCAAACAATGACAGTGACGATGAAGATGGATTTTTCCCTGTTGACAATGACCAAATACCATTTTAAGGAGGGTAAAAATGCAAAGAAGATTTGGCAGAAGGAAAAAAGTAGATCCTTTTGAAAAAGATAAAACTAAAAAAATCGATTATAAAGATGTTGAAATGCTAAGAAATTATATTTCTGACCGTGGCAAAATTCTTCCAAGAAGAATCACTGGTTTAACAGCAAAACATCAAAGAGAAATGACAGTTGCTATTAAAAGAGCAAGACAAATTGCACTTATTCCATATAGCGCTGATTAATAAAAATTGTTGGTAATAATATGTACCCTCTCTACTGGACAAACTAGTAGAGAGGGTATTTTTATAAAATATAGTTAGGATTCAAAAAATTAAACTGCATTTTAAATAAAAAAATAAAAATGACAACAAAAAAGCCTAGCTATTAATATTATATTTAATTATCTAGAAAAATAGATAAAGTATTGGCATTGAGATAACAATACTTAAAATTATTCTTTCAACCCAAATTATAATGTAATCTGAGAATTTTAAAGGTATTTCCGTTCCCATCATTACAGGGATTGATGCTGAGAAGAAAAGTATTTCTGATACTGATACTATTGCTACAAGCATTTTTGCTATTAGTCCAAGTCCTGCATTTGCTACTATTGGTGCCGGTAGAAGCATTTCTGCAATACTCATACCAAGTGCTTGAGCCACCATAAGTGGTTCTTCCACTTTAGTTATTAGTGTGAAAGGATAGAATATATATCCAATTATGTGGAAAATTGGAGTGTATTCTGCAAGTAAAAGTCCAATCATACCTACGCCAAGTAGTGAAGGTGCAATGTTAAGTGCCATTTTAAATCCATCGATAAAGTTTTCTTTTATTACAGAAAGCAATGATCCAGAATTTTTAAAAGCTGTCATTCCAGCGTCCACTGCGTCAGAAAAAGTAATTTTTTTCTTTTCTTCAGGAACATATTTTTTACCTGAATAATATTCTTGAGGTTTTTTATTTAAAGGGAAAATTCTAGCAGTTATTGCTGTTACTAAAAATGTTACGAATAATGTAATCCAGAAATAAGCTAGCCAATAATCCATTATATCCAAAGTTTTTGCTACGATAATCATAAATGTCGCAGATACTGTTGAGAATCCAGTTGCTATAATTGCAGCTTCTTTTTTTGTGTAAGTATCTTCCAAATAAACTCTATTAGTTATTAAAAGTGCAAGAGAATAAGAGCCTACGAAAGATGCAACGGCATCGACTGCTGATCTACCAGGAGTTTTAAAAACTGGTCGCATAACAGGTTCCATGAATACACCAATGAATTCCATAAGTCCAAATCCTGTTAAAAAGGCTAAAAAAACCGAACCTATTGGCACGATTGTAGTTACTGATACCATGATTCCATTCCAAATAAGAGGAAGCATATCACCGTCAAAAATTCTTGCAGGTCCCTTGTTTGTTACATACATAAACACAAATATTAAACTCACGAGTTTTAGAACAAAGAAAACTGAGTGAAGTTTACTTTTTTGCCATGATTTTGTCTTAATTGCATAAGCAATTCCTGCAAGCACCATAAATATACCAAATACAAAATTATAATTTGGAATCTTTTTCACAAGATTGGTAATGTGGTCAATAGGTATTGTATTTGCATCCCCTATTTTCACTGGCACAAAAAACATAAAAATACCAAAAAGTGCATAAATAATGAATAATATGATATCCATCGAGTTAAATTTTTTCTTTTCCATAATAATCCTCCTTTATTTTTTAATTATACCACATTATAAATAAATGAAAACGTAATGCATAAAAATTTCGGCTTTTTGTAAAACAGGTTTATTATATTCTCAAGTTTGACACTTTGAAATTAAAAAAGCTCCAAAATACATTGCAAATAGTATATTTCAGAGCTTTTAATGTTTTTAAAAATGTAGTATTGTTTATCCTTTTTTTATCTTTTTTAATAATTTTTCATACTTTTTTCTAGAGTCTATTTTAGGACAATATTTTATTTTCAATTGAAGTCGACTTTTATAATATTATTGTAATTTACTTCTTCTGTATTATAATAATTGAAAATGTCTTTTCCAAGATTTGTAATTTTTATTTCGGAGAAATCTTTTTTGGACTCTATAAGCCCTAAGTCCTCTAAAATGCTTAATAGAGAAGATTCTTCTTCGTCAAATTTTTCATCCTTAATACAATTTTTTTCATTTAACTTTTTTAAAAAATCAATTACAAAACTCGTGTATTTATCATAATTTTTGCCAAAGGAAGATTTTAAGAACTTTTTATTAGTGAGAGATTCTGTCCAAATGGAAAGCTTTGTAGCATCGTCAAAGGTCTGGTAATTGTCGGCATAATCTGTTAGATAAAGTTCTTCTGGTGCATCTTCTCGTGTAATAAAAGTCAAATATTTTTTTACCATAAAGGTAAAGTACAATTCGATAAGTGGAAAATGTGTATTTTTAAAAGTTTTAACAACCTTTGTTGGAACTAAATTAATTGATTCTGTAAATTTTTTTAGCATAGCAGGAGACAAGTCGCCAGATTTTAATTTATTCACATAATTCATGTCTAAAAAAGTAAGAAAGCTATCAAAATTTTCCAGAAACTTATTCCCAAATACAAATTTTTTATTATTTAAAAGTATGGGTAAAATATCGTCATCAAAATAAAAACCACTCTCGCTATTTTTTAAAAGATCTAAATAATAAAAAATGTTTTCTTTAATTTCATTTAAGTCTTTCAAGATATTTTTCACGTTGCGACCCATTGTAAGAAGTTTTCCATAAAAGATAATTAAAAAGTCTAAAGAACAAGCTAGTTCCTTGCGATTTAAAAACTCACCAGATTCAGATAGGTACTCAAATATCTTTTTATAGTCTAGGTCATAGTCCTTAAAAGTTTTATTTTCTTCAAATAGACAGTTGGAGTAGATTTTAGAAAACAAATTTATAGAAAATTCAATAATAAACTCAGTATCGGCGTTTGAAAAAATCTTCTTAAAGAGATCCTTATTTTGCAAAACTAAAAAATCCTCTTCGTAAAACTTATCTAGCAAATATTCAAAATAATTTATTTCATTGTCATTTTCTGCGTTAATTGAATCTAAAATCTCATTATACATTGACTCAAAAGTAACTTCAAAGACAGAAATTATATTTAAAAATTCTCTCTTTAAAAAGTCCTTGTTTATTGTTACTGGACCGTAATTTTCTTCAATGTGATAAAACAAATTAGAAAGATTGTTGGAAAAAGTGATGAATACCTCTTCAACCATTAATTGAGTAACATGAAGAATTACTTTTCTCTTGTCATTTCCAAAAATTCTACATAGACCAAAGTCAACTTCTGCAAATTCAATACTTGTGTAATTTTCCACTTCAATATATTCATCAAGGAGGACATCGAAAAACAGAAAGTAATCGCCTTTTTTTTCTATCCTAAATAGAGAAACATAGGATTCTCTTAAAATTTTTATAAAGGACTCTAAGTCCTTTACTTCACAATTAAGTTCCTTTAGCATATTTTTTATTGTAGCATTGGCACTTTCTTCATATTCTTTAAAGTCAAAGAGAAGAAATGCCATGATTTCGTCACTTGTTCTCATATTTATATAGGGGTTTTCTAATATGGGAGCAAAATCTTTTTTATTATAAAATTCTTTAAAAGCTAAAGTCTTTTCTGTGAAGAGTTTTTTAGCTATTTCATAGATTTTCCTTGTTTTTAAATTCATTTTTTCACCTATTCTTTTGCAACTTCAACTAATCCTTTTAGCTGGTCCATATATCTTAAAATATATTCAATGTGATAATTGTATACACTATCTACTTCTGTTAAATCTTTTGAAGTAGGTTCATTTAGATCGTATCGCTTCTCTATTTCTTTTGAAAGATTTTCTTTTAAATAATTTGCATCCATATTATTTATAACTTGAAGTCGAAGGGATATATTGTCAAGGAGAAAAACTATTTGAGATTCCTTTGATATTGAGTGACCATGGTGAAAAGGAGTCTTAACTTCTTCCTCCAAAAGCTTATATAGCGTGTTTACACTAGCAAAGTCTGCATTAAAAGAGGACAAGTCAGTTTTTTTGTCGTAAATAATTTCTCTTAGAGCTTTATTCGCAGAATTATAGCATTTTTTTGAAGCATCGATAAAAGCTTCCCAGATATTTGGAGAAGATATAAAATAATTTACTAGCACGCCTACAACGACACCTATAATTGTACCTATAATTCTATTTAATGCATAAAAAGCTTTATCTGAATTAGAGCAAAAACTTGCCACAAATACTATACAAGATAATTGTGTCATTTCACGCATCTTCACAATTGAAAGTATATAAATTATTATTAAAATTCCAATGCCACCAATAAGTGGTTCTGCTAGATATGGCACAGATATAATTGAACTGAGATAACCAATTATTACACCAACTATGCAAGTAAAGAGTCTTTTTTTCGTGTCTGCTAAGGATTCTGACATAGATGGCTTAATGGAAGAAATTGTAGCGATGGATACAAATATTGGAGAGTTCAAATTTAAAAGTTGGGAGATGTAAAGACCAATGACAACAGCAATTGCTGTTTTAATTGCACGCATCCCAATTTTATATTTATAATCTATTTTATTTTTTATTGCCATTTAATCATCTCCTTTAAATTATATATTTAATATACAGAATAATTATACCAATAATAGGCTTAAAAGTACATTTTGAGAAGTTATGAAAGCTTTGATATAAATTGTAAAAAATGGGTAAAATTATAATAAGAAAAGGAGAGTGACCTTTATGTTATTGAACTTTGTTGGAAAGAACATTGAACTTACAGAATCTTTGAAGAATGTGGCAGAGAAAAAATTCTCCAAATTGGATAAATATTTTTCAAAAGAAGTTGAAGCAAGGGTTGTATTCTCAACAATAAGAGAAGAACAAACTGTGGAAGTTACAATATTTTTACCAAAGACAATTATTAGAGCAGAAGAAACTACAGACGATATGTACTCTTCAATGGACAACGCTGTGGATGCACTTGCTAGGCAAATTAGAAAACATAAGACTAAATTAAAGAGAAGATACCAAAACAACGAAACTATTAGGTTCGACGAAATTGTTGAAAAAGAGAAAGTAGAAGAACCAGAAAATAAAATTGTTAAGAGAAAAAATTTCGAACTTAGTCCAATGAACGAAGAAGAGGCAATTCTTCAAATGGAACTTTTAAATCATAATTTCTATGTATTTTTAGATGCAGATACTGACGGAGTTTCTGTAATTTACAAGAGAAAAGATGGAAATTATGGAAAAATTGAAGTTTAAAATAATATCAGGACGCTTAAGGGATTTTAATTAGTGATTTAGTCCCTTAAATTTAAGGTTCTATAATAAATAGTGTTGGTGAGAAATCATCAGCACTATTTTTGTATGGAAATGTATAAAAAATAGACATAGAAATCACATTCCTATAAAATATAGTTGCTACCAAATACCAAGGAGTGATTCTATGTCTATTAATAATTATATAAAAGATTTGTTGAACATTAAAGATAAAAATATAGTAATTGATACTGAAAATATTATTGTCAAAAAAGTTAAGTACATAGACAC
>NZ_JABDSR010000009.1 GCF_012976305.1 Peptoniphilus faecalis | reverse complement strand
ATTTGTATGACTCATTTGTTTTTTCAACTAAACGAATTTCTGGTTTGCTTTGTGATTCTTTTACGAATCTTGATTCTTTATGAATCTTTTATCTTCACACTATTTAATTATCATGTTTCTTGCTACTCTTTTGAAGTAGCTTATTTATTATAACTTCTTAAAAAATCTTTGTCAAGCAAATTTTACAATTTTTTTAATTATTTTACTTGGTTTTTAAGAAGGCTGCCTCATAAGACAACTTGTATAGTATACAATGGTTTTTATTTAGTGTCAATACTTTCTTTTAAGTTTTTTATGAATTTTTCTAATTCTTTGTTAGGATTTAATTTGTTGGCTTTTTCTAAATATTCTATTCCTTTTCCACTTTCTTTTTTGTTCAAATATATTATTCCCAAATTATAATTTAGTGGATAACTGTTTTCTTTTTCTAAAAGTCCCATTTTTAAAATTTCTATTGCTTCATCAAATTTATTTTCCGTTGCATAAAGTGTTGATAGTAAGTTTATATTTTCTTCTAATACTTTTTTATCAACTGATAGTCTTGCATACTCTTCTGCTCTTTCTAGGTCACCTAAGTTATAAAATGTTATTGCAAATACATAATAAAAGCTTTCATCTTTATTAAAATTTTGAGAAATGTCTTTTAATAAGTTTAGTGCTTTGTTGTATTCGCCATAGGACAAGTAGGTTTTTGCTGAGTCAAAATTTACATAGTCTCTTATTATTTCTATTTCTTTTCTGACTTCGTCTTTTAATTCTTCGTTATCTGATAAATTTATAAATTTTTCAAAGTACATATTTGCCTTTATATATTTTTGTAATGCTAGATTGATGTATGCAAGCCTATAATAGGCAAGGCTGTACTTTTCATCTAAATTTAAAACTTCATTATACTTTTTTATAATTATATTTATTAGTTTTTCACTTTTTTCAGGTTCTTCTTTGTTTTTATTATAAAGTGATTCTAAAATATTTGCTTTTTTAAAAATTATGTCTACATCTTTGCCAATTAATTCTTCACATCCTCTTAAAAAAATGTAAGAATCCAAAGGGCTTTTTTCTTGATTTATAAATGCTTTGTGCATTGCATAATTTTTTAGATTTATATTTAATTTTTTTAGTATTTCTTTATATTTTTTATTATACTTAAATTCAGGATCTATTCCAAAGAGATAAATCATCGCTTCTACAATTTTTTCTAAATTTATCTTTTCTTCTAATTCTTTACTCTTTATTCCTTCTATAATATAATCTAGTTTTATGGGTAAAGAGAAACCAACGGGAAGTTTTAATTCTCCCAGTTGGTATTCTTTTTTTAGTTCTATAAAAACTATATTTTTTAATTTTTCCTTTATTTCTTTTCTAAAAAGATTTTCCATTAAAGTTCTCCCATGTAAGCTCTTTTTCTCCTAGTTGAGCCCTTTAAAATTCTATATAAATTACCTCTAAATACTGCATAAACTGCTGTTATTATGCTTGCAAGTAGAATTTTTAAATTGTAAGGATCCAAAGGATTTAAATAATTAAGTCCATTTATAAGATTTTCTCCAAGAGGAATATCTACTATGCTATTTGATGTAATCATTAAGAAAAAATTAAATCCAAACATGTTAAGAATTACTAAATATATTAAATATGGAAGTGTCCAAAGAATTAAATTTTCTTTAATAAATTCAAAGGAATTAATGTAGGCGCTTGTGTAATAATCTCCACTTATATAGATGGACTCTGCTATTGGATTTAATGCAATAGTTATCGCAGCAGATACTATTAAATAAATGCCTTGATTTCTTCCAAAAGCTGGAAGTAAAAAGGATATTATCATCAATATAAAATATATTGAGTAAATTGATGCAAAGTATGCCATAAAGGTGTTTTTAAAATTCCTAAAACTTATTCTGTTATAATAAATTAAATCACTCAATATTGAAAAGTAACTCGATAAAATTAAGGATGTCAATAGTGGAATTACAAAGCCCACTAGTCCACCTATAGTTTGTGCAAGTAAATTACTAATTAAAAATAATCCTATTGCATAAATAATTCCATAGATAAATGGAAGTATTAAAATTATTGGCGAAGCTTTTATTTTTACAAAGGTGTCTTTAATTGCCTTTGTGTAAACTAATTTTAAATCTTCAAAAAAATTCATTTAATCACATCTTTTCTGGTGCTTTTATTCCAAGAAGATATAGTCCTGTTGCTATTACATTTTTAACTGTGTAACAAAGTAAAAGTCTTGTGTTCTTTAATTTTTCATCATCGACTAGAATTTGTGTTTGATTATAAAATTTGTTGAAGTTCTTTGCAAGTTCAACTGTGTATCTTGTTATAAAATATGGCTCGCATTTTTCACAAGCATCTTCTACTATATTAGTGAAGTTGTAAAGACTTCTAATTATATTTATTTCGCTTTCTTCTGTTAGAAGAGTTGCGTCTATTTCATTATTTATGTCGAAGTTGCCCTTCTTTAATAATGAACAAATCCTAGCGTGAACATATTGTACATAGGGACCAGTTTCGCCTTCAAAGGATAAGGTTTTATCCCAATTAAATGTGTAATCCTTAATTCTTCCATTGAATAATTCTTGAAATTTAATTGCGCCTATTCCAACTGTTTGTGCCAGTTCTTCTTTATTTTCTATCTTTTGATTTTGTTCTTTTTCTCTATCATTTAAAATTTCACGAACTTTATCCGTAGCTTTGTTTAAAACATCTTCAAGATAAACTACCTTTCCTCTTCTCGTGGAGAGTGTTCCGTCCTCAAGTGAAACCATTCCAAAAGGAACGTGAATTATCTCGTCATACCAATCGAAACCTGCTTTTTTTAGTGCAGCTTTAAGCTGTTTAAAGTGAAGACTTTGTTGACTTCCAACTACATAGATATTTTTGTAAGGTTTGTAATTTTCGTGTCTATATTTTGCCGCTGCTAAATCTCTTGTAAAATAAATTGTCGTTCCATCACTTTTTACAACTATTGCTGGCGGAAGATTATATTCATCTAAGTTAATAACTTCAGCACCTTCTGATTCTTCAAGCACATTTCTTTCGCGCAATTCTTCTATTAATGCAGGCATTTTGTCTGAATAGAAGGATTCTCCATTGTAAGAATCAAACTGAATGTCGAGCATATCATAAACCCTATTAAATTCTTTGAGGGAAACCTCTTTAAACCATTTCCAGATTTCTACAGCTTCTTCATTTCCATTCTCAAGTTCTTTAAACCAATATCTACATTCGTCTTTGACTTCTTGGTCTTCTTCACAAACTGCATTGACTTTTACATATAATTTTAAGAGTTCGTTAATTGGATCCTTTTCAATTGCTTCCTTACTCCCCCATGTTTTATATGCGTAGATTAACATTCCAAATTGAGTTCCATAATCGCCTAAGTGATTTATGGCAATAGTATTAAAGCCTAAAAATTTGTAAATTCTCTTTAGCGAATCGCCTATTACAGTAGATCTAATGTGACCGATGTGAAAAGGCTTGGCAATATTTGTAGAGGAATATTCCACAACTACATTTTTATTTTCTCCGTAATTTTCCTTGCCAAAGTCCTCTCTTTTTTCAACACTTTCCTTTAAAATTTCTCCAGTTAAAATACTTTTGTTGATATAAAAGTTTAAGTAAGCATTTTTGTTTTCAATCTTTTCAAAATATTTTGAATTAATTTCTGCTGCAAGTTCTTCTGCAATCACAGCAGGGTTTTTTCTGTAAATTTTTGCCAAACTAAAAACTGGGAAAGCAAAGTCGCCAAGTTCATAATTTGGTGGAACTTCTATCATTTTGTCAATTTCCTTTGGCTCTAAACTTTCAACTTTTTCATCAAGTATTTTTATTATTTCTTCTCTAAAATTTATCATCTTGACTCCTTATTTTAATGTTACCACAGTGACTCCGTCGCCACCTTCATTGTACTCTGCATCTTTAAAAGATTTGACAGTTTTTATATTTCTAAAATGTCCTCGTAACTTTTGTCTAAGGACACCTGTGCCCTTTCCATGAATTATTCTAACTGATTTTAATCCAGAAAGATAGGCATCATCTAAATATTTGTCCACAATATCTCGTGCGTCTTCAAAATTTTTGCCTCTAATGTCTATTTCACTACTAATATTTGATGCTTTGTTTTTAAGTATTTTTCTAGTATTGTGCTTAGTAGTATCTTCTTGCACATCTATTCTCGTTAAACTTTCCTTAGGCATTTTCATTTTCATAATGCCAGACTGAACTAATACATTTCCTTTGTTATCAGGAAGTTCAACTACTGTGGCTATATTCCCGAGAGATGTCCTAACTTTATCGCCAACTTTTATCTCTCTAATAGGGTTGGCTGCTTTTTTTATTTCGATTTCAGAATTATTTCTAGAATTTTTTAAGCTTTCACGCAAAAGATCTTGTGCTTCTTGAATTCTCTTTGAATTTTCAGAACTAATATTGTCTCTAACTTCATTTATTTCAGATAAAATTATATCTACATTTTCTTTTGCATTTAGAAGCAGTCTTTTTGCTTCTTCGCGAGATTTTTCCAAGATTTTTTCTTTTTGATCCTCTAAGCTTTTAATCTTAGACTGTAATCTTTTGTTTTCCTTTTCTAAGTCGGTTCTTTCTCTCTCAAGTTCTTCCTTATATTCTCTTATTTTAGTTCTGTCTTCGTCAATTGACTGCAAGACGCTTTCAAATTCAATATTCTCTGAACTTAAAAGTTTTTTTGATTTATCTATAATTTCATCTGGAAGTCCAAGTCTTCGTGAAATTTCAAAGGCATTAGACTTGCCCGGAACGCCGATTAAAAGTCTATAAGTTGGAGAAAGACTATCAACATCAAACTCCATACTCGCATTGGCAACACCCTTTGTTGTAAGTGCATAGACCTTTAATTGATTGTAGTGAGTTGTGGAGATACATCTAATATTTTTCTCTAGCATAAATTCCATTATTGCCCTAGCAAGTGCCGCACCCTCTGTTGGATCAGTTCCTGCACCTAATTCGTCAAATAGGACAAGAGAGTTTCTCGTCACATTTTTTAAAATATAAACAATGTTTACCATGTGAGATGAAAAAGTTGATAACGACTGCTCAATTGACTGTTCGTCTCCAATGTCTGCAAAAACTTTTTCAAAAACTGCAATTTCAGAGGATTCTTCTGCTGGAATTAGAAGTCCATACTGCGTCATAAGTGAAAGAAGTCCAACTGTCTTTAAGCTTACAGTCTTACCTCCAGTGTTAGGTCCTGTAATAATTAGCGAAGAAAAATCAATCCCGAGATTTATGTCAATAGGAACTGCAGTTTTCCTATCTAAGAAAGGATGGTAAGCACTTACTAAATTAATTCTTCCTTCGTTGTTTATCTTTGGCATATTTGCCCGATAATTTATGGCAAGTTTCGCCTTTGCAAAAATAAAATCTAATTCAATCAATTTGTCTTGATTAGATTTAATATCTTCGGCAGAATTTGCAACTAATTCTGATAATTCTCTAAGTATTTTTTCAATTTCAATATTTTCTTTTACATAAAGTTCTTTAAGTTCATTGTTTGCATCAACAACTGCCATTGGTTCAATGTATGCAGTTTGACCACTGCCAGATATATCGTGAACCAGACCTTTTACTCTAGATTTATTCTCAATTTTTACTGGTACAACATATCTTCCATCGCGAAGAGTAACAAGAGCATCTTGTAAAAAATCTGCGTGGGAGCTTAAAATTCCATTTAATTTATTTTTTATAGAATCCTTTTTTGCTGCAATACCTCTTCTAATTCTAAGCAATTCACGAGAAGCGTCGTCGGCAATTTCTTCTTCAGAAATAATTTTTGAATTTATTTCATCTTCGAGGCTTTTTTCTGTGTACAAATCTTCGATTAATTTGTCGATGTAATTTAATCTTATTTCTTCTCCGCTATTTGAATCCTTCTTAAGATAAGTCTTCAATCCCCTTGACACTCTTAAAAAGTCCGAAACCTTTAAAAGTGCCTCAGCAGAAAGAGCCCCACCAATTTCAACACGCTTAATAATATCTTTTATGTTTACAATGCCAAAAAGCTGAGGTTCTCCCTTTGCTAAAGTTAATTTAAGAGCCTCGTTAGTTTCGTTAAGCCTTTCCTTTACCTCATTAAAATCCGTGGAAATTTCCACGCTTTCGATATATTCATTTGTAATACTTGCACTAGCAAGTTTTTTAAGTTCACCTAAAACTTTGTCAAACTCCAAAGTTTTTGATGCTCTATTAAAAGAATTATCCACTGACAATCCCCCTGTTTATATGTCCCTTAGTTACTTGTCGGTACTTGTCTTCTAGTTCCTTTTTTATCCTTTTAAAATTTTCTTCTTCATAGTTTTTATAAAGTTCAACTACTTCATCTGTAAATTCATCTGCCAAGAGGAGCAAACTTACATTGTTTTCAACGAGTTTTTTTACATAACCATCTAACAAAATTGGATAAGAATTAAAAATTTCTGTAAAAGTATTCTGTCTTAATACTTCAAAATCCACTGATTTCTCGTCCCTCAATAAATAATTCTTAAATTTACAGCTTGGACAATTTCTCTCATCAACGCAATTTTTTATAACTGAGAAGGGACAGTGTTTCATCGTCATAACTGGCACTCGTCCGTAGGAAATCACATTTATCTCAGCATCTGAATTTATGGTAATTTTTTGAATTTGTCCACTATTTAATTCTGGAGATAGTGTAATTGAATTAAAACCCAAATTCTTAAAAAAGTCTAATGAAAGTTTGTTAAATACATTTAGTCCAATATCTCCATTTATTTTTATGCCGTCGTCCTTAAAGATATAGTATTCAGAGAGATTATTTATCCAAATACCCTTTACATTCTCGATTTTTAAAAGATATTCTCTTAAGTTTTCAAGCTCATTGTAAGAATAGAATTTATCGAGATATATTGAAACTTCTTTATTGTATTTTTCACTAAACTTTTTGAGATCTTTTGCTCTAATTATTATTTCGTCAATATTTTCTAAATTAGACTTTTCTAAATTCTTAAACTTATTGAAGAAAATTTTAATTTTACTTTTTTTATCTTTGTTTTCTATTTTTTTATTTTCTAAATTACATTGTATTTCAACTCTATTTATGGAATCTTTTAAAATTTTGCTTTCTAAAATTCCAATTACTTCTCTTCTAAGTTCGTTAATGGCAGAAATTGAAAGAAAAGCATTTTCGTCTAAGTCCATAGAAATGTTTTTCACTTTGAAAATGCTGTCGCCAGTCTTTGAAATATTTTCTACTACTCTTTCTCTATTAAGCCCAGATTTTTTTGCAATTTCAACAATTTTATCTAGCTCGTAAAATGCCCTGTGATCTCCTGATCTAACCTTAATAGTCGGCTTTTCTCCAATTTTTATCTTTAAATTCACATCTAAATCTCTTTTGTAATTAGAATTCTCAATTTTTTCATCGACTTTTCCATATAATCTTTTCGAGTAAGTTCTATTTATTTTGGAATTTAAAATTGGAGTTTTAGATAAACTTATTTCGTGAGGAATTTTGGAAGTATAAAGTTTTACCGATCTCATTCCAAATCTTCCCTTATTGGACAAAAATTCAATTCCATCTCCTTGGTAAATATCCACATCAAAAATAACTTTTGCCAAATTTTTTGTTACCTCAATTACTTTCCCAACTTCCACACCCCTGTTATCAGGTCTGTCTGATGAAATAAAATTATTTCCAAAGTCGCCATTAAAAAGTCCCTTGGTAAATCCTCTATTAAAAACTTGTTCTGTGTCTTCTCTGTCCTCTAAAGTTAATTTGTTCTCCAAAGACTTTTTGTATGACGAAACAACAGTGTAAACATACTCTGGATTTTTCATTCGCCCTTCGATTTTTAGTGAATATCCACCAGATTTTATAATTTTTGCAACATCATCTAGTGTATTTAGATCCTTTGGCGAAATATAATAAAGTCTTTTGCCAATTATGTTTCCATTAAAATCTAAAATTTCATAGGACTTTCTACAAGCTTGAGCACATTCGCCACGATTTCCAGATTTGCCACCAATCATAGATGACATTAAACATTCGCCTGAATAAGAAACGCAAAGTGCTCCATGAATAAAAGTTTCTACTTCTATATCTAGCTCTTTTATTTTTTCAAGCTCAAAAATTGGAGTTTCACGAGCAAGTACAACTCTTGAAAATCCCATATTTTTTAAAAGTTTTGCACCATAAAAATTATTTACAGCCATTTGTGTTGATGCATGAACTTCAAAATCCGGAAAATTTTTACGTATTTCACTTGAAATACCAATATCTTGTAAGATTAACGCATCTACACCGATATCGTATAACATCTTCACACTTTCCATAGCTCTTTTTACTTCAAAATCCGCAATTAAAATGTTAAAAGTAACATAAATTTTTACATTTCTAAGATGAGCGTAGTTTATTGCTTCAATTAATTCTTCTTTGTTAAAATTTTTTGCCTTTGCCCTTGCAGAAAATTCATCATAACCCAAATAAACAGCATTAGCACCTGCCGATACAGCTGCCTTTAGACAAGCCATATCACCAGCAGGTGCTAGTAATTCATATTTATTTTTCTTCATAAAGATTTTCCAGTTCTCTTGTTAAATCAATTATTCTTCTCGATGCACTATTGTTTTTTTCTTCTAATGATGAAATATTTCCTTCAAGTTTATTTATTTCTTCTTTTAAATCTAGAATTTCTTTATTTTTTTCAAGAAGATCTCTATTTACCTTTCTATTTCTGTCCTCTACATCAAGAGATTTCTGTTGAAGTTCTCTAAAACTTTTATTAACCTTTTTATTTTCTTCTTCAAAAATTGAAAGTTGTTTTTTTAAATCTTTAATTTCTTCCATTTTTTCAATGATTTCTCTCTTATCATCATCCATGCTCGCCAAATCCATTTTGTCAGATTTCATTTTTTCCAAATCGTCTAAAATATTTAAGCCACAGAGCACAAGAGTCTGCACTTGATTTAATTTGTAATTACTTTTTGCAGTTTCTTTGATTTTTTCATCAAGATCTGCTGCAAGGTCCTTAACATACTTTTCGTTGTCACTTCCCATGACAATAAATTTCATGCCGTCAATTGTAACTTCGATTCTTTTTGCATCGGACATAATAGCCTCCTTAGGATCTTAATTTAGCCTTAATTTCACTTTCAATTTCAGCAACTATTTTTTCACAAATTTCTGTAACTTCGCTGTCTTCTAAAGTTCTATCTGCTGCTCTAAATACAAGTGAAAAAGCCACAGACTTCTTTCCAACTTCTATATTTTCGCCTTCATAAATATCAAATACCTTAAAGGATACCAAGAGATCTTTGCCATATTTTCTGGAAATTTTTTCAAGTTCAACTGAATCAACATCTCTATCCATTACAAAAGCAAAATCTCTCTTCATAGTTGGATACTTTGGAAGTTCTTTATAAATGTAATTGTCAATTGTGTTTTCAACAATTTTATCGAAATCAAGTTCAGCAACATAGGCTTTTTTCTTCAAACCATAATTTTCAAGAACTTTTGGATGAACCTCTCCAAATACTCCAAGACTTTCTCCCTTTAAAATAAATTCAGCACTTCTTCCTGGATGTAGGAAACTCACTTTTTTTCTTTTAACTTCAAGTTCATTTATTCCAAGATACCATAAAATTTTTTCAATGGATTCCTTTAAGTAATAAAAATCTCCTAAATCATAAAATCCCATTGTAAGTTTTAACTTTTCAGCTGGAAGTTCATCATCTGTTGGGAAAAATGTATTTCCAATTTCAAATCCACCGACATTTTCATTTCCTCTGGCATAATTTTTAGCAAGAGCCTCTATCATTGAAGGTACTATAGTAGTCCTCATAATTGAATAATCTTCTCCAAGTGGGTTTAAAATTTTTATAATATTATTTTCATCTTCATCATAATTTGATTTTTTATAGGAAGATGGGCTAACAAAGGAATAAGTCATAAATTCGGAATATCCAAGACCAATTAAAAGGTTTTTAAGTCTATCTTCCACATTTCTAAATTTAGGCTTTCTTCCAACAGTTAATGTTCCTCTTAATTTTTGAGGTTTAACATTGTGGTAACCGTAAATTCTTGCGATTTCTTCTATTAAATCTTCTTCAATTTCAAGGTCAAGTCTTATGCTCGGTATTTTTGCAATTAAATAATCATCTTTAACATCAGTTTCAATTTCAAGTCTGTTTAAAATATTTGAAATTTCATCCATGCTAAAATCTACGCCAATTAAATCATTAACCTTTTCTTTTCTGAGTTTTATTTCCCTTTCTTCTTTTGAAAAAGAGCCAACATCTTTACTTCCTCCAACAACTTCAGCAATCCCTAACATTTCTGCAAGTTCGCAAACTCTGTCAACAGCCGTTTTTGCAAGATTTACATCAATTCCCTTTTCAAATCTTGAGGAAGCCTCACTTCTTAAATTAAGTCTTCTTGAAGTCTTTCTAATGTTTTCTTTATTAAAATTTGCACCTTCTAAAAGCACATTTACAGTTTTTTCTGTAATTTCAGAATCTAGACCACCCATTACTCCAGCAAGACCAATAATTTCACTGCCATCAGTAATTAAAATATCGTCGCTAGTAAGCTTTCTAGTTTCGCCATCAAGGGTTACAGTTTCTTCGCCATCTTTTGCCATTCTAACTACAATTTTTTTGTTTTTTAATGTATCTAAGTCAAAGGCATGAAGAGGTTGACCGTATTCTAACATTACAAAGTTTGTTAAATCGACAATATTTGAAATCGGTCTAACTCCTGCTTGCATAAGATATGCCTGCATCCAAAGTGGAGATGGTCCAATCTTTATATTTTTAAGAATTTTTGAATAATACCTCTTACAATTTTCAGTTTCAATAATTATATCGTCAAAGTTTTCAGAAAAATCTCCAACTTCGTTCTTTATATTTACATCATTATGTTTAGTTTTTATATCAAAGGATGCCGCAGTTTCCACAGCCATTCCCATTATACTTAAACAATCTGGTCTATTTGGTGTGATCTCAAGCTCAAGAATTTCATTATCCATAAAAAGAGTTTCCAAAGCAGATTTTCCAATTTCAGTGCCTTTAGGAAAAATAAAAATCCCATTTCTTGCTTCCTTAGGTATAACTGAATTTTCAAAACCAAGTTCTTCTAGAGAACAAAGCATTCCATTGGATTCAACCCCTCTGAGTTTTCCCCTTTTTATCTTAACTCCACCAGCAACACTTGAGCCGTGAAGTGCAACGGGAACTATTGCCCCTTCAAAAACATTTGGTGCACCAGTTACAATTTGTAAAACTTCAGTGCCAACATTTACAGTGCAAATAACAAGTTTATCTGCATCTGGGTGTTTTTCAATTTTTTCAATTTGTCCAACTACAATTTTATCTAAACCTTGTGACGGGATGATAATTGATTCAACATGAGAACCAGAATCGGAAAGTCCATCTGCAAGTTTTTTTACATCAAAATCGAAATCAACATAATCTTTAAGCCATTTAATCGGTAATAACATTTCTATCTCCTTAAAATTGTTCCAAGAACTTCTTGTTGTTTTCAAACATCATTCTAATATCTGTAATTTTATATCTTACCATTGCAATTCTGTCAATTCCCATACCAAAGGCAAAACCAGAATATTTTTCAGGGTCAATCCCACAATTTTTAAGAACATTTGGGTGAACCATGCCACAGCCTAAAAGTTCCATGCTCCATCCAGTATAATTGCAAGACTTGCAACCCTTGCCCCCACAGTTTGGACAAGTTGTATCCACTTCAAGGCTTGGCTCAGTAAATGGGAAATAATGTGGTCTAAATCTAGTACTCATATCTTCGCCAAAGAAAGATTTTACAAAATAGTTTAAAGTATCAATTAAATTTGCAACAGAAATTTTTTCATCAACAACAAGACCTTCAAGTTGATGGAACATTGGTGAATGAGTAGCATCAACTTCATCAGATCTAAAAACTCTACCAGAACATATCATGCGAATTGGAGCACCATGTTCCTTCATTGCCCTTATTTGAACAGGAGATGTTTGCGATCTAAGAATTGTATTTTCGTCAAAATAAAAAGTATCAGACATATCTCTTGAAGGGTGATCTTTGGGAGCATTTAAAAGATCAAAGTTGTTTTTCACAGTTTCGATTTCAGGACCATCGTAAACAGTAAAGCCCATATGAGTAAATAAATCTTCAAGATTCTCAAGAGTTTTCTTCAAAGGATGTCTATGTCCCAAGAAAATATCATCAGTTTTTAAAGTAACATCAATTCTCTCATCATGAAGTTTCTTTTCCAAAATCTTATCATTAATTTCAGCCTTTTTTTTCTCAATTGACCTTTCAATATCTTCACGTACTTCATTGGCAAGAGCTCCCATAATAGGTCTTTCTTCCTTTGAAAGGTCCTTCATCCCCTTTAAGATTTGAGTAAGTTCGCCCTTCTTTCCTAAATATTTAACTTTAAGTTCATCTATTTCTTTAATTGTATTAGCTTTAGTTAAAAGTTTCATGGATTCATCTTTGATTTCAAGTAATTTTTCTTTCATGTTGACCTCCAATTCATAATATATAATTATATCATAGTTATAATTTTTTTTTAAGAAGAATGCTTTAGACTCTTCTACGCAAAAAAATCTTTAAAAAGCTACAATCATCTGCGTAACAACTGCATTTTAATAAAAATAATACACAATAATACCATTTACAAATATAATCACAATTAATATGTAATTAAATTAAAAAATAAATTCTATTTAAAGCCCTTTTACAGGTGTCATAAAAAGTTGGATTTTATCAAAAAACAAGGTTATATGGTCAAATAGGGATGAAATAAAAAAGCCACTCTCGAAAGAATGGCTAGTTTGAACCGTTACGGTAATGTACGGCTAAATATTAATGGCAGGGGTAGCAGGACTCGAACCCACGGCACTTGGTTTTGGAGACCAATGTTCTACCAACTGAACTATACCCCTAGAACAAGTTATATCTTAACAAAGAATTTATTAAATGTAAAGTCATTTTTGTGATTTGTAAATTTTTCATTAAATTAAAAGCTTTGAAGATGTGCTAAATTTAACACATCTTCTTTAATTTACTATCTACTTGTGCAAAAGTTTCATATAATGTTGCTCTATTGTCGATTATTACATCTGCTTTTTCTTTTTTTTCTTCAACTGAAAGCTGTGAATTTATTTTCTCTTTTGCATATTCTCTTGAAATGTCGTCCCTTTTCATTAGTCTTTTTATTTGTGTAGCTCTGTCAACATATACAAGCCAAATTTCATCGAAATTCAGTCCATATTTTTTGTTCAAATCTTCGTTTTCAAAAAACAGGGGTATGTCGACAAATACAAGTTCATCTGAGTCTTCAATTTGTCTTTTTATCTCTTTATAAATTTCTGGATGCATGATTTGATTTAACTTTTCCCTTGCTTTTCCATTTTTAAAAACTACTTCTGCAAGTTTTTTTCTGTCAAGGTTTCCATCTTTATATAAATCTTCTCCAAACTCCTCTTTAATCTTATTTTTTACAAATTCAAAATTTGCCACATCTCTTGCAATTAAATCTGCGTCAACAACTTTTATTCCTTTATTCTTTAAAAATCTAGAAACTTGAGACTTTCCCGTTGCAATAGAACCTGTGAGTCCAATTACTTTATTTTGATTCATAAAGATTTTCACCTGTATTCATATCCACAGAAAGTTTTACATTCAAGTCCACAGAATTTTCCATTAAATCCTTCATTATTTTTTTAACTTCTTCAACTTCGCCCTCTGCTGCATCAACTACAAGCTCGTCGTGAATTTGAATTATCAATTTTGATTTTAAGTTTCTCTTCTTTAATTCATTATAAACTTTTACCATGGCAATTTTTATTATGTCAGCAGCTGAACCTTGTATTGGCGTGTTAAGTGCAATTCTTTCTCCAAAACTTCTTATATTAAAATTCTTTGCCTTAAGCTCAGGAATGTATCTCCTTCTGTTAAAAATCGTCTCTACATAACCCTTTTTCTTTCCTTCTTCAATTTCTTCTGACATATAATTTTTTATTCCAACAAAATGTCCAAGATAATTGTCAATGTATTCCTTTGCTGCTTTTCTTGGTATATTTAAGTTTTGTGAAAGGCCATAATCAGAAATTCCATAGACTATTCCAAAGTTTACTGCTTTTGCCTCAGACCTTTGAAGTGCATTTACATCGTCATAATCCACATGAAATACTTCTGATGCCGTTTTTTTGTGAATGTCTAATCCCTCTTTGAAGGCATCAAGCATTTCTTTATCCTTAGAAAGTGCCGCAAGAACACGAAGCTCAATTTGTGAGTAGTCAGCATCTACAAGCATACAACCCTTTGATGCCAAAAATGCCTTTCGAATTAATCTTCCCTCTTCAGTTTTTATTGGTATATTTTGTAAATTTGGATCCGTAGATGAAATTCTTCCTGTTGCAGTTACTGTTTGCATAAATCTTGAGTGAATCCGATTAGTTTTCTTGTTTATAACAGCTTTTAAACCATCGATATAAGTTGACTTTAATTTAGAGAATTTCCTGTAATCTAAAATATAGTCGATAATTTCTCCCTCGCCACGAAGCTTTTCAAGAACATCTGCAGAAGTTGAATAGCCTGTTTTTGTCTTTTTTATCACTGGGAAGTCCATTTTTTCAAATAAAATAACGCCAAGTTGCTTAGGAGAATTAATGTTAAACTCTTCTTCTGCTTCACAATATACTTTTTCTTCTAAATCCTTTAGTTTTAATGAAATTTTCTCGTCAATTTCATCTAAAACTGCCTCATCAGTGTTTATGCCAACATACTCCATAGAGGCAAGAACTTCAACTAAAGGTAGCTCCATATCTTCATATAGGGAAGTCATGTTTTCCTCGCCGATTTTGTCCCTTTGCACTCTTTCCAATTTGTAAATTGAATTTAACACAAAGGCAAAATATTTAAATAGATCTTCTTTTTTCACTTCAGAGTAAGTTTTTTTCTTGACTCCCTTGCCCAAAAAATCATCTTGATCAATATATCCCTTTTTAAAATAATCCATAGAAATTTTATTTATATCATAATCACTTTTTGTAGAATTTAAAATATATTCGGCGATTTTAACATCATGACAATAATTTTTTATATCAATGCCAAGACTCATTAAGATTATAATATCCTCTTTAAGTTCATATCCAAGTTTTTCTATGTCTTCATCTTCCATGATTTCTTTTAATTTATTTTTATCAATATTATCCCATAAAATAAAATTCACAACTTCATCAGGAACTTTTATTGCAAGATAAATTGGATTTACATCTTCATAAATTTTTCCATCAGTAATAAATTTAAAGGCAAAGGACTTGTTGATGTGAATTTTTTTTATAGCTTCATCTAGGTTTTTTATTTCCTCAAATTTAAAATTATCTTCCGAGATTTCTTTCACTTCTTCCTTTTGATATTCCTTGGGAAGTCTTGCAAGCATTGAATTGAACTCAAATTCACGATACATTTGTGAAAGCTTTTCATAATCATAGTCGACTTTTTTTAAATCTTCTAAATTTTCTTCAATTGGCACATTTTTTACAATTGTACCCAACTTTTTGCTCATAAAGGCAGACATTTTACCATCAATTAATTTTTCTTTAAGCTTTTTTGCTGTTACATTTTCAATATTATCGTAAAGATTTTCGATGTTGTGAAACTCGCGAATTAATTTTAGTCCCGTTTTTTCTCCAATACCATAAATTCCTGGAATATTGTCGGACTGATCGCCCATTAAAGCTTTTAGATCTATGAATTCAATTGGCTCAATACCATAATCCTTCTCAATGCTTTCCACAGTTATTATGTCCATTTCAGTAATTCCCTTGCGAGTTAATAGGACTTTTGTATTTTCATTCACTAGTTGGAAATAGTCCTTGTCGCCAGTGAGTAAATAGGTTTCAAAATTTTCTTCTGACGCAAGTTTAGAAAGAGTCCCTGCAATATCATCCGCCTCGTAAACAGGTGATTCCAAAATTTTAATATTCATGTAATTTAAAATATCGCGAACTAAAGGCCATTGTTGTTCAAGTTCGTTTGGAGTTTTTTGCCTTGTGCCCTTGTAATCTTTATATATTTCGGATCTAAAAGTTTTGCCCTTCATGTCGAAGCAAACAGCAACATGAGTCGGTTTTATCTTTTCAATTGCATTTTCAACCATCATTACAAAGCCATAGATTGCGTTAGTATAAAGACCCCTCTTAGTTTTTAAAAGTGGCAGAGCATAAAATGCCCTAAAAAAAAGCGAACTTCCATCTATAATTAAAAATTTGTTATCCATAAAAACCTCCTTACTACATTATAACAGAGATTTAAATAAATAAAATTTGCAAATAAAACTCCTATATATGATTTGGATACAAATAAAAAATACCAAAGTTTATAAAACCCTGGCATATAATAATTAATATATTATCTAATTGTATTTTTTAAGACCCCTATCTTTTCTATCTCAAGTTCTAGCATATCTCCACTTTGAAGAAATATTGGAGGATTTAAAGCCATGCCAACTCCCGATGGAGTTCCCGTAGCTATTATTGTTCCCTTTTTAAGTGTCATGGCTTTGGACAAGTCTTCTATAATTTCATCAACACTTAGAATCATATTCTTGGTATTGTTATCTTGCCTTATTTCACTATTTATAGAAAGTTTTAAGTCAAGATTATTATAGTCGAAGCTTTTATCCTTTAAAAGAATGCATGGTCCCATTACAGATGATCCATCAAAACTTTTTCCATAGTACCACTGCTTATATTTAGTTTGTAAATCTCTTGCTGATAAATCATTAAAAATTGAAAAACCAAATATATAGTTACTTGCCTCTTCTTTTTTTATGTTTTTCCCATCTTTTCCAATAATTACAGCAAGCTCAATCTCATAATCTAGTTTTTCTGTTATTTCACTATTTATTGGAATAAAATCTTCATTTCCTAAGATTTTATTAACTCTTTTTGAAAAATATATAGTATCTACATCTTTGGAAAAGTCTTTTTTTGATACTTTTTCTACTTCATCTTGATGGTCTATATAATTCATTCCTATACATATTATATCTTGTTTTGGATATTCAATAGGACTTAAAATCTTATATTCATTTTTAATTTCCTTCTGATTTTTAAAACATAGGTTTTTGAGGTCTGTTTCACTATCTATTAATTCATTTATGTCTTTAAAATCATATCCAAAGTCTTTAAGAAGGTATAATTTATAGTCTATTTCAACAGCTATTTCTTTGTAGCCTTTTATTTCTATAAAAAACAATTTCATAATCTACCTCTATTGCTCACTGTTAGTAAAATCTAATTTCAAATTTTGAATTTTTATAATATCCTCTATAATTTCTTTTTGTTCTAATAAAACTTTAGAGATAAAATCTTCTGTATCTTCAGTTTTTCTAAAAATTGGATAGGTAGCAGACATTGCCCCCTTAATTATCCCATCTTCTCTAATAGGCACAGCTACACATGAAGTGTTATGGGTAAATTCTTGGTTTTCTACCGCATATCCCCTTTCTCTTACCTTATGTATTTCATCAAGTAGCCTATCAATATTTGTTATTGAGTTTTCTGTATATTTTACAAATTCATAATCTTTAAATTTTTCTATTATTTCTGCATCACTAAATCCAGATAAAAGTGCCTTTCCAAGTGCCGTATATATAGCTGGAATTTTCTTGCCCACAGAACTTACTATCTCAATATTATCTGGTGAGTTTACCTTTTCTAAATATAAAACCATATTATCAACAAGAACCCCAAATTGAACTATTTCTCCAATTTTATCAACAACTATCTCCATTTGTTTTTTAATCATCGAAAGACTATCTAGTCTTCCTGAATAAGATAAGCCTAATTGAAAAAGCTTAAAGGATGCCATGTAGCATCCCTTATCATTTTTTTCAATAAAATTAGTCATCTCTAATGTTTTTAATATTGGACTTAATGTGCTTTTTGGAATTTTTAATTTTGTCGATATCTCTAAAAATGAAAGACCATTTTCATAATTATTTATTAAATCAAGAATTTTTACTACTCTAAGAGTAGGATTGTGCAATTTATATTCCATGATTCCTCCAATCATGAAATATTATATCATAATTACTTGATTTCTTCGTACTCTTTAATTACTTTTTCTAAGATAGACTTACCCCTTTCAAATACTTCATCTGAAAGTTGATTATATGGAAATATTGACTTAGGAGAAATATCTACGCCCCTAACCGCCATTAGTCTTTTGAATAAGTGTGAGAAATTACTATCTAAATCATATAAAGGCATTAATTTATGAATTAAATTAGACAATTTATACACTCTATCAAAGTTCTCTTCCTTTGTTGATTTAACAAGGTCTGACCATATTTCTGGTACTAAATTTGAAAGAGCACCTATACATCCTGAACCACCTGTCGAAAGGTTATATAAGAATTGGTCATCAAATCCTGAGTAAACTTTTGTCCTATGACCTTCCGTAGCCCTTAATAGCTTATTAGTATGAATTGGATCTGCAACTGAATCTTTAAGACCCACTATATTTGAATTCTCCTCTATAAGTTTTGCATAGACCTCTCCACTTACAGAGTAGCCACTTCTAGCTGGAAAATTATAAATATATACATTTCCCTTAACTTTTTTGGCTAATTCATTATAATAAATGAAGATTTTTTCATCATCCATGGCGAAGTAATATGGTCCCATAACCATAACACCTTTATAGCCTATTTTTATAGCCTCATTGCTAAGTTTTACAGTATCTTCAAAGGAAGCACAATTACTTCCAAAATATAGATCAACCCTACCCTTTGTATACTCGTAGTAATCTTTAGCAAATTGCAATTTATCTTCATAATCTAAAACTGTAAACTCTCCAGTACTTCCAAGTACTAGAATCCCATCTACACCACCTTCAATAAGAAAATCTATGACTTTCTTATTTTCTTCAAAATCTGGTTTTTCATTTTCATCAAATATTGTAACAACTGGTACTATTATTTCACACATAAAATCCTCCTAATGTTTTTAAACAAAATTTGCCCCTCTTTGAATAGCTATTTCCGTATAACCTAGAGCTTCAGATTTTGTTAATTTTCCATTACAGAAATCAATTAACTCGTCAAAACATTCATCTGCAAGCTCTTCCATGGTTTTTTCTCCATAAATCGTTGGACTAGCATCCCAATCTAAGTTATCTGACATAGTTTTTGCAGTCTCTCTATTTCCTGTAATTTTAATAACTGGTGCTATAGGATTTCCTGTTGGAGTTCCTCTTCCTGTAGAAAATACTACTATTTGACAACCACCAGCAATCATTCCTGCTACTGATGACGGATCATTCCCAGGTGTATCCATAATAACTAATCCTTCTTTAGTTTTAAGTTGTTTTGAATAATCATATACTGCATTTACAGTAGTTGTACCACCTTTATGAATACAACCTAATGATTTTTCTTCAAGCGTTGTAAGTCCACCCTCTTTATTTCCCGGCGATGGATTACCTTCTCTAACTTCTTCCCCTGTATTCATTTGGATATGATCTTCGAATCTATGAACTATATCATAAATTCTTTTCTTTACCTCTTCATTTTTAGCTCTTCTTGCTAAAATATGCTCCGCTCCAATAAATTCAGTTGTTTCGCTAAGTACTGTTGTACCTCCGTTTTCAACCATTTTATCTGAAAGATTTCCTATTAATACGTTTGAAGCTAATCCACTTGTTGGATCTGATCCACCACATTCTGTTCCCATTATAAGTTCAGAAACTGGAAACTCTTCTCTTCTTTCCATACTGGCTTCTGCTACAAATTCTTTAGCGTATCTTGTCGCTTTTTCAATTGCTTTTAAAGTTCCACCTTCTTCTTGAATTATAACAGATCTAAGTGGTTTGTTTGTTCTTTTTTCAATTTCTGCCTTAACTAAGTTAAGTTGAGCATTTTCACAGCCTAAAGAAACTAAAACTGTAGCATATATATTAGGATTAGCTGCAAATCCAGAAATTGTATCTAATGTATATTCAAAGTCTTTTCCTAATTGTGAACAGCCTAATTGCATATTAAATGTAACTGCCTCTTTAACTTGTCCCGCAATAATTCTAGTTGTATCTGATGCACATACTGAGCATGGCAAAATTAATATATGGTTTCTTATTCCCACTCTACCATCGCTTCTTTTATATCCCCAAAATGTCCTAGTCATTTGATTAATCCTCCTATTTATTCTATAGCTTCTAAATCTTCACGTCTGCCTTCAATATTATGGTCATGAACATGTTCCCCTATTTTTATATCATTTAGTGCAAATCCAATATGCTCTCCATACTTAATGACAGGTTCTCCTTTTTTAATATCAGTCAAAGCTAATTTATGATAAATTTTTATATCATCAATAGCTTTTATACTTTTAATATTTCCATTTAAGTCTTTAAATTCTACTATGTCGCCTTTTTTTATTGGTTCTATTGCTACTATAACATTATCTTTTTCATTTATAATTACTGCATTTATCATATTATTCTCCTATCATTTTGCTTTCCAATCTTTCTTACTAAAATCTTGTCCTGGTAATGGATATTTTGGACAACCATATTTCTTAGCCCACCAAGCTGTTATAATTGGTATTAATATAGCTGTCATAACTGTTGAAGCAGCTACTTGAGTTGTAGCAGCTGTTACATATGGAGTCCATGAAGGGTCAATAGATGCTACTACTGCTGGAACTGCTATAGCATTGCCAGCTGTCGATGAAACTGCCCAACCAGCATATCCTGGTCTCTTATTAAATATCCTGTCACAAAGTACTACGAAAGGACCACTTATGCATACCGTGATTATTCCTAGTAATATTCCAGGTGCTCCACCTGCAACTATTCCCTTTACATCTATTCCTGCACCTAGCGTTATCCCTACGAAAGGAAGTAGCAATCCTATTCCTGGTTCTAAAAACTCACTCATTTTCTTATCTATATTTCCTATAAGCATACCAAATAAAATAGGAACTATTACCGCAATTAAAGATACTATGGGAATTTGAGCAAGTCCACTAGCTCCTAGTGTAATAAGTGTTAAAAAAGGACCATCGTTTATAGCCAATAAACTCATAGCTGTTTGGTCTACCTCATCTCCATATTCTACGTTTAAAGCCAAGTACATTGAACCATTGGAGTTAGTTATAGCACTTATAACTGCAAGTGTTGTTAGACCGAGTATTCCTTCCATTCCAAATAATTTTCCAATTATTATGCCAAGAACAGCTCCTATGGCATATTTTGAAACAAGTAAAACCCCTCCTCTTTTAACTACTTCTGCAAGTTCTTTTACTCTTAGTTGAGCTCCCATACATACAAGCTGAACTCCAAGTACAGCTGCTGTTCCTGCACTAGTAAATACTGCCGTAGTAAATGAACCTATTTGTAACATCTCTGGAAAGAATGTATTTATGAGAGCCGATAGAAACATTGGTACTATCATCATTCCAGCTGGAACTTTTTTCAAAAATTTTAAAATCATATATCCTCCTAACTATTTAAACAATTTAAGTGTGGCCATAAACCTATTTAATTATTTTATAGACTGTAGCATTTTTTTGCGTTGTTATAGAAGAAGTCTTCATCATTACCAAATGCTTCTATCAGTAAATCTATATGCTCTTTTAAATTAGAGTAAATATTAATAACTGGCCAGTTTGATGCATATATTAACCTATCTTTTGCAAATGTATCTTTTGTAAAACTTAACAAATCTCTTACAAATTCTTTATTTTCTGTTTTATATCCTGATACTTTTACATAAAGATTTGGAAATTTTGCCAAAGCTTTCATATTATTTTTGTACTCTTCTGTCAATTCTTCAACATTTCCCAAATGATTTAAAACAACTTTGGCATCTGGAGTTTTTTCCATCATTTTTACCAAATCTGAAAGCTCATCTACTCTATTACAAGAGTCAAATGTCATATTGTTTTTAGTAAGTTCTTTGATACCTTCTATAAAAGAATCTTCAAGACACATTCCTTTTGGAGCATCTTCTGTATGAAGTGGTTCTCTTATTCCTGTTGCGAGAAGAGGTACTCTCATAGTTGGTGATACTTTTGCTCTTGCTACTATGGCAAGTATTTTGTCATTATTTGCTTTTTCTTTATAAAGTATTTCATCTTCTAAGATAGGGTCATCTGAGTCAACTTCTACATAAACCCCTCCTACAAAATCTACATTATCAATCTTTTTATATTCATTAATATAATCATCTATAGAATAGCTCTTTTTTAACTCTTCTACATCTTTCAGCCAAGGTAAGTTTTGCTTATCTAGGTTCCAAATGTGAAAGTGTGTATCTATAAGTTTAATTTTATCTGTCATTATTAACTCCTTTTTGAACCAACAAATCCATACCAAGCACAGTATATAAATCCTATTATAGTTGTTGCCATAGCTATTTGAAGATTAAATCTTTCTCCTATTGCAGATATAACAACTGGTATAAGAGCAGCTCCTACTATACTCATCGTTAGAATTGATGCTCCTGTCTTGGCATCATTTCCTTTTATTCCAACCAAAGCCAATGAATAAATTGTTGGAAAACCAATGGATATAAATAGGTATGCTATTATGAAGGCTATTACTGAGAATTTACCTAGTCCTATACTTACTATAATCATTAAGGCTGCTGTTATAGCCATATATACACCTAAGATTTTATTGGGTTCTATCTTATTCATTAATGGTGTAGTTATAAATCTTCCCATAGTGAATAATAATGAAACTATTGAAAGATATTTAGTAGCAGTTCCTGCACTCATTCCTTCCCAAAATTCCATTGCATATGCTGAAAATAAAGACATGCCTACCACTTGTAATCCTATAAATACAAAGGCTGCAATTACGCCTAGTTTAAAATGTTTGATTTTAAAAAGTCTCTTTAGAGCAGCAGATGTCGATTCACTATTCACTATTTCTTCGTCATTATCTGGACTTGGAAGTTTTATAAAGAAGAATAATAAGAACACTATAGCAAGCGCTATGGCAATTCCAATATATATAATTCTTGTTCCAGATAAAAATTCAACTTTTGCTTGTTCAAACCCTGGTTGATTAGAAGCTACTGTTTCTCCTATCAATGATCCAAGTATAAATGGCCCAACTATATTTCCTACACCATTAAATGATTGAGCTAAGTTTAATCTGAAGGATTCTTTCTCTGGATCTCCAAGCTTTGTTATATATGGGTTACAATTTGTCTCAAGTGTTGCAGCTCCTGATGCTGTTACGAACATTGCAAATAAGAATGTTCCATAACTCATTTTGTAAGTTGCCGGAATTGTCAAAACAGCACCTATTACAAATAGTAATAGTCCCATCATCATTCCTGCTTTGTAGCCATGCTTTCTAGCTACTACTGATGCAGGTATAGCTAGAAAAAAGTAAGCTCCATAGTAAGCCATCTGTAATAAGCTTGCCTTTGTTGATGATATTTCCATGTAATTTGCCATTGGAGTATTTAAAGCATTAACTAGATTCATTGTAAGTCCCCAAGCAAAAAATAAAAATGTCACCAAGTATATGGCAATTTTGGCTTTAGATTGTTTATTTTTATTTATTCTATCAGTCATTTTAAGTTTCCTTTTCAGTTCGCCATTAGCTTAACGCTCTGTCTAAATGTACATATCCTCCATCAACGTAAACCCATTGTCCTGTTGTATGTGAAGCTCTTTCTGATAATAAGAAGCAAGCTGTATCAGCTATTTCTTCTGGATCTGTCATTCTATTTTCAAAAGGTATCTTATCTGTTATTAATTTTAATCTTGCTTTTTGCTGTTCTTCATCTCCAAATGTTTTGATCCATTCTTTGTAAAGAGGCGTCCAAGATTCTGATACAACTATAGCATTAACTCTTACGCTATCTTTTGCCAAAGCCGCTGCCCATTCTCTTGTTAATCCTAATATAGCTCCTTTTGCTGCTGCATAAGCTGAAGTTTTCCCTTGTCCTGTAACAGCTGTTTTTGATGAAATATTTACTATAGATCCTTTTACAGCCTTTATATAAGGAATAGCTTGATGGACTAATTCATAATAATGAGTTAAATTTGAATGGATTGATTTTTCAAATTCTTGCCAACTTGTTTCTTCAAGAGATAAGTTGTCATTCTTGCCAGCGTTGTTTACAACACCATCGATTTTCCCATATTTTTCAACTACATCTTTAACTATTCCTTCTATTTCTTCAGTATTATTTAAGTCTATAAAGTAAAGAGAATAATTGTCAGTGATTTTTTCCATTTCAGCCTTGAAGTCTTCAACTACATTATTTTTTCTGTTCAATACAACTGGAATTGCACCTTCTCTTGCTAATTGTAAAGCTATAGCTCTACCGATTCCTTTTAAACCACCTGTTACTATATATACTTTGTCTTTTAAATTTAAATCCATTTTTATCTCCTTTATTTATCCTTTATTTTACTTGTTTTCTATATAAGTTTCTTATAAAGTTCAATTATTTCTTCCTTTGTAGGATCTTTTGGGTTTCCTGGCCTACATGCATCATCCATAGCTGATTGAGCTAAAAATTCTATATCTTCTTCTTTAACTATATCTTTTAAATCTTCTGGAATTTTCACGCTTATAGATAAGTCTTTTACAGCTTTTACTGCAGCTTTTCTATATTTATCCTCGCTCATTTCGTCTACACCTTTAACTCCCATCGCCCTTGCTATTTCTCTATATTTTTCTCCAGTTGCTCCTGCGTTATATTCCATAACTGTTGGAAGAAGTATTGCATTGGCAACTCCATGTGGAGTGTCATATAATGCACCAAGTGGATGAGCCATTGAGTGAACTAATCCAAGTCCTACATTTGAAAATCCCATTCCTGCCACATATTGAGCTAGTGCTAATTTTTCTCTAGCTTCTTTATCATTTTCACAAGCTTTAGGTAAATATTTTGCAATTAATTCTATAGCTTTAATATGGAACATATCTGAAAGATCATTAGCATCTTTTGTTATATATCCTTCTATTGCATGTGTTAAAGCGTCCATTCCTGTGGATGCCGTTAGACCATATGGCATAGATTCCATCATTTCAGGATCTACTATTGCTGCTACTGGAATTGAATGTGGGTCTACACATACCATTTTCTTTTGGTTTTCTTCATCTGTTATAACATAATTTATTGTAACTTCTGCCGCCGTTCCTGCTGTAGTAGGAATTGCAATAATTGGTGTTGAAGGATTCTTGGTTGGAGCGACTCCTTCTAAGCTTCTTACATCTTCAAATTCAGGATTTGTATTTATAATAGCTGCACCTGCTGCACAATCCATTACTGAACCACCACCTATGGCAACTATTCCATCAGCTTCAAAGTCTTTTAAAACTTTTAGCCCATCAAGTACGTTTTTAATTGATGGATTTGGTTTAATATCTGTAAAATATGTATATTCTAAGCCTTCAACTTGATCTAAATATTTGACTACTTTATCAGATATCTTATTTTCTTTTAAGAATCTATCTACAAAAATAACTATCTTCTTTAGTCTTTTATCCTCTACTACATCTTTTACTCCAGCTAAAGCACCATAACCATGATAACTTACTGGATTCAAAACAAATCTACTTGGCATTTTTGACCTCCTTATAATTAGTCACTTTTAAATTATAAAACTATCTTGCTTTTTTAGTTCGCATTTACGTATTTAAAATGTATATACGAATTACTTGCTTATAATATATCTTATAGAGTAAACGTTGTCAAGTAATTTTTTTAATTTTCTTTGTTTTTTTAATTAAAAAATAATATTTAGTGTAACAAAAACTCCTCTATGTGATTTTTTCACACGAGGAGTTTTTGTCAATTTTTTAAATTATTTTTCTGAATATTCAGCTTTAAGTGATTTGCCTTTGACTTTTTTACCATCTAAATCTCTTATTGCATCTTTAATCATATTTTTTGGAATCTCTACAAAAGTAAAGTTTTGCATTATATTAATTTTCCCAATTTCACTTGGAGCTACATTTGTATGCTTACCTAAAAGCCTAATAATTTCTCTAGAATCAATGCCATCTCTCTTGCCTTTATTTATAAAAATTTTTGGTCCCTTGATTTTTTTTATTTTCCCATTATTTTTATCTCTACTTTTTCTATTAGAATTTTCTGATTTATTGGACTTACTCATTTCAAATTTTTTGCCAAAGTCAACTTTGTCAAGTTCAGTGATTCTTTTGCTTTTTGAGGACTCATTCACCATCTTTAAAAGTGATGCACTTATATCGTAAAGACTGTAACCTTCAGATAAAAGTTTATTTAAAACTTCAGTATAATCAACATTATCTTTAGCTTTTAAAATATTACTATTAACTTTATTAAATAAGTTTTCCATATTTTCTCTTTCGACATCGTACTTAGTAGGCAACTCCATCTTTTCCATTTTGATATTTGCATACTTTTCGATTTCTCTAAACTTGGAGTAATCTTTGTTAGTAATAAAAGTAAAAGAAAGTCCCTTTTTTCCAGCTCTTGCTGTACGTCCAATTCTATGGACATAATACTCCGCTTGTTGTGGAAGGTCATAGTTAAAAACTATGTCAATATCAGAAATGTCAAGACCACGTGCAGCGACATCTGTTGCTATGAGAATGTCAATTGAGTTATTCCTAAACTTCTTCATGACATTATCTCTTGAAGATTGACGCATATCGCCGTGAAGAGAATCAACTTTATATCCTTTTTGTGCAATTTCACCCTCAAGACTTTCAACCATTCTCTTTGTGTTACAAAAAATAATTGATTTTTTTGGTTTGTTAATTAAAATCAATCTATTTAAAATTTCAGTTTTCATGTTTCGGCTTAATTCTAAATAGTATTGCTTAATTTTTTCCGCAGTTAATTCTTTCTTTTCAATAATAACTTTTTTAGGGTTTTTTTGATATAGTTTTGAAAACTCCTTAATATTATTATCAAAAGTTGCTGAGAAAAATAAAGTTTGTCTATCTATATTTGTCTTTTCAATAATAGTCTTCATATCATCTCTAAAGCCCATATCGAACATTTCATCTGCTTCATCAAGTGTTAAGAATTTCAAATCATCTAGTTTAATAGTTTTCCTTTTCATGTGATCCATAATTCTTCCAGGAGTACCAACGACAATACTTGCACCCCTCTTTAGCTCTCTAAGTTGTTTGCCCATATCAGCGCCACCATAAATAGCTACGACTTTTATAAATTTTTTATTTCTTGAAAGTTTTTGCAATTCATTAGACACTTGTCTTGCTAATTCCCTAGTAGGAACTAGGACAAGAGCTTGCAAACTTTCATAATTATTATCTTCAATTTTTTCAATCATTGGAATGCCAAAGGAAGCAGTTTTACCTGTTCCAGTTTGTGCTTGTGCAAGAAGGTCATGACCTTCTAATATTTCTGGAATAGTACTTTCCTGTACTTCCGATGGATTTTCAAAACCCATTTCCTCAATTGACTGTAAAACTTCACTAGATAATTTTAATTCGTTAAATCTCAATATATTCTCCTATTTCTTTTTTTTGAACAAAAAAAGACCGAGATTCACTCGGCCTTCAAGTTCTTTCTTTAAGTATTATAACACATAAATAATAAAAAATCTTGAAATAATCAAATTAAATAAAATAAATTTTCTATTCTTATGAATTTATTTTATTAATTCTTTTTTATATTCTAAAATTCCTCCAGCTAAATTAACGGCGTCGTATCCAAGTTCACGAAGATAGCTCGCAACTTCGTAAGAACGCCTGCCGCTTCTGCATAAAATATAAATCTCTTTATCCTTTGGGATTTTATTTAAATTATTTGGCACCATATTCATTGGAATGTGTATAGCGCCCTTGATAGTCCCTGTTTCCTTTAATTCTATATCTTCTCTAACATCAATGATGTAAGCGTCTTTGATGTTATCAATGTCATTTACATTTATTTCTTTCATTTTATTATAAAAACCACCTATAATTATTCTAGTTTATGTAGTTTTAGTATATTATTTATAAATTGTTTTTTCAAGACTATTAGAGAAACTATAGAATTGATAATATTAGTTTTTAAAATTTTTATTAAATATAGAAAATTTAAAAGGAAATATTAACAAAATTAGTTACTTCAATATTTATTTTAAATCCTATTTTTAAATCTAAATTTGATTTTATTCTAAAGGTTTTTTTTGTATCTTTATTTTTAACATTATAAAAATATCCTTCTAAATCCTCTTCCTTAGATTCGATGATAAAATTGCTACCCTCTTTTAACTTTATATTTTTTGACTTAATGGCAATATTTGGACCTGGTTTATTTTTAAATTCAAAATCTTTCTTTTCTTCTTGACTTAAAAAAATATCAAAGCCCACAAGTTTAGCTGAATATTTATTTTTAGGATTAAAAAATACTTCTTCTTTACTTCCTAAATCCTCTATATGTCCATTTTTTATTACTAAAACATCTTCGCTAAATCTATAAACTTCTTCTTTGTTATGTGAAACCAAAATAGTAGGTATATCATAATTAGTAATTAAATCCTTGATAAATTTCTCCATTTCATCTCGCAAAACAGAATCTAAGGCTGAAAATGATTCATCTAAAAGAATAACCTCTGGATTTATAGATAACATTCTTGCCATAGCAAGTCTTTGTTTTTGACCTCCAGACAAATTTTTTGGAAATAAATCTTTTTTTTCATACAATCCAACTTTTTTTAATAATTCCTTTGTCTTTTTCTTATCTTTACAAACAAAATAAATATTTTTTTCTGCCGTCATATTTGGAAATAAGGCATAAGATTGAAACATATAGCCTACTTTTCTATTTTCTGTTTTCATAGAAAAGGATTTTGAAGAGTCGTAATACTCATTATTGAATTTTATATAACCTTCATCTGGATCTATAAGACCTGCAATGCACTTTAAAATCATAGTTTTACCAGAGCCAGATTCGCCTAAAATCCCTAAAATTTTATTTTGACTCTTTACATTAACATCTAAATTAAAATTTCCAATTTGCTTTTTTATTTTTATTTCTATCATACTAATTTTCTCTAAAAAGTTTCTGCGACAATATGTTTGCAAGTATCATTGAACTAAAGGATATAACTATTATAGTTATTGACCATTTAAAAGCTAATAATCTATTGCCTGCCTGCACTGCAGAATAAATAGCTGTAGACATTGTTTGTGTCTTTCCAGGAATGTTTCCCGCTATCATTATTGTCGCACCAAATTCACCAAGTGCTCTGGCAAAAGTAAGTATTAAGCCAGAAAATACACCTGGTACTGAAAGTGGCAGTAAAATTTTCCAAAAAATTTTCATTTTTGAGATCCCAAGGGTTTTAGCAGCAAATAATATATCTTCACTTACTTGTTCAAAAGCTCCTAAACTCGTCCTATACATTATTGGAAGACTTACAACAATGGCAGATATAACTGCAGCTGTTGGAGTAAAAATGATGCTGATTCCTAAACTTTTTAAAAACTTTCCTATTATAGAATTTTTCCCAAATATTATTAATAAAAAAAATCCAACAACAGTTGGAGGGAGAACCATCGATAGAGTTAGAAAACCATCTACTAAGGACCTCCCCTTCTTCATATTCATAACTAAATAAGCTAAACCAATTCCCAAGAAAAAATTTATAATACTAGCTAAAAGAGCTGTTAAAAGTGAAACTAATAAGGGACTCATGCTTCAACTTTTCCAAATCCATACTTTTCAAAAATCTTCATTACTTCTTCAGATTTTAAATATTGGATAAATTTTTCAGCAAGTTCTTTATTTTTAGATTCTTTTAATGGTGCCACAGGATAAATAACTTGTTTGTGTGAATCCTTTGGCGCTGATTCAATTATTTCTACATTTGCATCCTTTAGCATAGCATCTGTCTTGTAAACAAATCCTGCATCTACTTCACCGCTGGAAACCCAATTTAAGACTTGTCTAACATCACTTGCATAGGATGTTTTTGAGTTGACTTTGTCTGCTATTTTATAAAAGTTTAATATTTCTTGTGAATATTGACCTACTGGAACACTTTGTGGATCTCCAAGGGCAACTAATTTTACCTTATCTGTGGCTAAATCATCAATTGATTTTACTTTGCTCTTATTTTCTTTGGGAGTGATTAAAACTACATCATTTAACAATAAATTTACTTTTTCATTTTCATCAATAAAGCCTCCCTTAATTAGTGCGTCCATTTGTTTTGAAGAAGCAGACATAAATATATCTGCGTTTGCTCCTTCTTCTATTTGAGTTTGTAATGCTCCTGAACCACCGTAATTAAGTCTAAAATCTACTTTATTATCCTTATTAAAGTTTTCAGTGATTTCCTTTAATGCGTCTTGTAATGAAGCCGCTGCTGATATATATAGTTCGCCACTTTCCGCCTTTTTGTCTGAATTTTTTTCATCTTTTCCGCAGGCAACTAATCCTAATGTCATTGTAGCAATCAATACAATAAAAAATATTTTTTTCATTTTATTTTCCTCCACAATCTTTTGCTTTTTCATTTAATATATCTAAACCATGAATTAGTGGTCCTTCAAAAGCTTTAATATTTTCTCTAACAGCTTTTAATGAACCTGGCAAATTTATAATAAGCGAGCTTTTTCTAATTCCAGAAACTGCTCTTGACAACATTGCCTTATCTGTAAATTTACTGCTATATAGCCTCATGCTTTCAGCAATCCCAGGTACATTTTTTTCTAAAACAGCTAATGTCGCTTCTGGAGTATTGTCTCTTGGTGAGAAACCTGTTCCACCAGTAGTTAGGACTAAATTTAGTTTTAATTTATCTGTAAAATTTTTTATAGTTTCAGAAATAATTTCTCTATCATCTGGGATTATTGTTCTAGCTGAAATTTTAAATCCCCTTTCAGAAAAAATTCTTTCGATTTCGTCTCCTGATTCGTCAAGTCTTTCTCCTCTTGAACCTTTATCTGAAACTGTAATAATTCCTAATTTATAGGGCGTATAAAATTCAACAGAAATATCATCGCCTCTTTTAAGAACCCCTCCATGCAAAACTCTTGCAAAAACGCCTTCTCTTGGCATAATACAATCTCCAAGGCTATTTCTTATGCTACATCCCTTATGACATTCTTTTCCAATCTGTGTAGCTTGTAGTCTGACATCTCCTGAGACTAGTACAGTTCCAACTTTTATTTTATCAAAATCTAATCCCTTAATTAAAATATTTTCACCAAATGCTCCTTCAGGAATTTTTAATCCCTCTTTTATTTTTTCAAATTCTTCAACGGAATCCTTTGACAAAAGTGAGACTTGCCTGTGCCAATTTCCAGCATGTGCATCATTTAAAAGTCCAAATCCCTTTACAACTTCTACGGACTCTTTCGCGTGTTTTTGTGTGCCCTTTTTTTCACTTATACATAAAGCACAGATTTTTGGCATTTTATCCTCCTATTTGATTCATATTTTTTTTATCACGTTGAATTAAACTTTCATTCATATGATGCATAAGAGGTTTATTATAAATAATATCTTTAATTTTTTCTCTTAGCTCATTTTCACTTAAAGAATAAATATAGGGTCTAATATTCTCGCCCAAATCATAGTAAAGGCAAAGTTTTAAAAATCCAGTTGCCGATAATCTAATTCTATTGCATTCACTACAAAATTTATTATCAATGGCATCTATAAAGCCTATATTGGATCTATAATTTTGAAAAGAATAGTATTCAGCTGGTCCATTTCCCTTTTTTCCGTCAAAGTGGCTGGATTTTCCTAAAATACTTTCAATTATTTGTAGCAATTCTTTTTTGCTATACCCTAATTCTGAATTTGCAATTCCTATTGGCATGACTTTTATAAACCTAATATCTATTGGATTGTCTTTACCTAAATTAATTAAATTTTCCATATCTTCTCTATCTAAAGGTCTAATAGGAACTGTATTAATTTTTATTTTCTCGAAATCATGTTCTAAAAGTAATTTAATTCCTCCAAGAACTTTATCAAGTAAATTTCTTCCAGTGATTTTTTCGTATTTAATTGGATTTAAACTGTCTAAACTAACATTAATTCTATCAATTCCCGAGTCAATAAGATCTTTTCCATAATTTTCAAGTAAAACACCATTAGTTGTTATTGTAACTTCTCCAATGCCCTCTAGTTTTTTTAGCTCTTTTATCAAATTACAAACATCTCGTCTTACTAAAGGCTCTCCTCCTGTCAATTTAAAATTTTTAATCCCTAGAGAGATAAATATTTTTGCCAAGATTAAAATTTCCTCATAACTTAAGATATCTTCATGGTTAAGTAGTTTTACGCCTTCTTCAGGCATACAATATTTACACCTCAAATTACATCTATCTGTTAAAGATATCCTAATATAATCAATTTTCCTTCCAAAGCTATCTCTCATTTATAAACTCCTATAAAAATCGCCTGACTTTCCTCCCGATTTATGAATTAGTTTAATGTTAGAAATTTCCATATTTTTATCTATGGCCTTACACATATCGTAAATTGTAAGAAGTGAAACTGAGCAAGCCGTCAACGCTTCCATCTCTACTCCAGTCTTGCCTACAGTTCTTACAGAAACTTCCGATTCAACATAGGATTCTTCTCTATTGATAACAAAATCTATGTCAGAGCCAGTTAACATAAGCGTGTGGCACATGGGAATTAAATCCGCTGTCCTTTTACTAGCCATTATGCCAGCAACTCTTGCCACAGCTAAAACATTGCCCTTGCTAACAGTTCCTTCTTCAATTTTTTTAATAACTTCTCTAGATGTGTAAATTCTACCCTTAGCAACTGCAATTCTTTTAGTTACATCTTTTTCAGAAATCTCGACCATTCTTGCTCTGCCGTCTTTATCAAAATGACTTAAATCCATTTTAAACTCCCTTTCCAAAAGAACATTCTGGATATGTGCAAGTTCTACATTGTAGACAAAGTCCACCATGTCCCAGCCTTGCAATTTCTTCAGCTTTAACTAAATCTTTTGCAGCTATCCTTGGAAGAATAATATCAAAAATAGTTGACCTTTCATACATTACGCAACCTGGTAAACCCATAATAGGTTTTCCCTCATCTGAATATCCTAAGCAAAACATTGCACCTGGAAGCACTGGTGCCCCATAAGTAACTAGATTTTTACTTACATTTGTAATGGCTTTTGGCGTTTTATCATCGGGGTCAACGCTCATTCCGCCAGTCAAGATTATAATATCTACATCTTTATCAAGCATCTTTTTTATTTCTCTTTCAATATCTTCACTATCGTCTGAAACTAAAACATGCTCTGTAACTTCTAAATTGTATTTTTTTACCTTTTCTTTTACTACTGGACTAAAAGTGTCCTTTATTAACCCTGAAAAAATTTCTGAACCAGTGGTTATTAGTCCAATTTTTTGATGTATAAAAGGTAAAATATTAAAAATCGCTTCTCTTCCGATTTCTGCCTTTTTAGACTCCATTTTTTCTTTTTCAATTACTAAAGGTATAATTCGAGTTCCAAAAATTTTATCATCTTTTCTAACGGGCATATTATTGTGCCTGCTTGCTACCATCATTTGAGGATCTATATTAATTTTTAATAGTCTTTCAATATCAACCTTTAATAATCCATCTAGTTCTGAAAACACATCAAATTTACCTTCACTAGGACCTTTAGCATACATATTTTTGCCCATGCACATATCTCTTAAATATTCCGCTGCTTGATCTTCGTGGATCATGCCCTCTTCTAATTCAAAAATATATATGTTTTTTTTCCCAATTTTTTTTAAGATTGGAATATCTTCTTCTTTAATAATATGTCCCTTTTTAAACCTTGGCCCCTTAAATTTATCTTTTATAATTTCTGTTATATCGTGACCAAGTACCATTCCAACTGATTTTTCTACTGGAACTTCTTTCATCCCTATAAATCTTCTCCTATATTATGTTTAAATACACTTTTATATTATACTTATTTCCCTTTAATTTTTCCCATCAAAATAATTTAAAATACTATTATAATCTTCTAAACTATCAATATCCTTACCTTCAATTTCACTTTCTATTTCAACAGAAATAGAGTTTTTTTCTGTGATAAATATAGATCCGCCCTCTTCACCTTTTAATTCCAAAAGTTTTTCCTTTAATGAAATTGGCATTATAACAGGAGAACCTTTTTTGCCTGCGAATCTAGGTAAAATAATTTTATCAGGATTTTTTTCAAATTCGCTTAATAATTTAACTACTGATTTTTCTTTTAAAAAGGGCTGATCTGCCATAAAAAACATATAGCCCTTTGAGTTAATTTTTGAATTTTTGATTCCAAGCTTTATGGACTCGCTCTTCCCTAAATTTGCATTTAGATTTTTTTCATAATTAATTTCCCTTTTAACTGCGTATTCTATAATCTCAGAATCATTAGTTACAACAATTTTATCCTTAAAGGGAATTGACTCAATTAAATCTAAAACATAGGAGTAAATCTTTTTCTCTGAAATTTCAGCCTTTAACTTATTGCCCTTAAATCGATTTGAATGTCCGCTAGCTAAAATAATAGCATTAACTTCATAACTTTTTATTTTATCATTCATACATTTGTCCTATAACTTTCTATAATTTCACCGGCAATACTTATTGCAATTTCCTCTGGAGTTAGAGCTGATATTTTTATTCCCACTGGCAAGTGAACTTTCTTTTCATATTCACCTTCTAAGTCTCCGCCTAAAAAATGTTCTCTATATTTTTTAGCTTTTATTTTATTTCCCACAACGCCAATATAATAAGGTTCCTTCTTTAATACACTTTCCAAAACTTTAATATCGTATTTATGCCCTCTAGTCATAATAAGTACATAGTCACTTTTCTCAATATCAATAGAATCAAGTTTATCAAAATCTATTACTATCCTTTTAGTTTTTTCAAACTCTTTTTGGCTTATAAAGTCTTCTCTATCGTCAACTACATTTATATTTAAACCTAAAAAATCAAGCACCTTAACAGTAGCCCTCGATATATGACCTCCTCCAAAGATAAAAACCCTCATGGGTCTTTTTATTTTTATCTTAAATAAATTTCTCTTTGGATTTTCTTCTCCTGTAAAGGGAAAAATTTTTCCGTCAATTTCAATTGCAATTCCAAAATTAGAATCTTCCTTTGAAATATCATACACAAGATAAACATTATGATCTTCTACTTCTGATAAGAGTTTCTCAAAATATTCCTCATTTTTGTAATTTTCTATGTCTATATATTGAAAATGAACTCTAGTCTGTCCACCACATACCATTCCCTTTTCAGCAGCAACTTCTTTAGAAACTTCATAAAATTGTTGATCACATTTTTTTGTAGAAATTAAATTTTTTGCATGATTTATAGCTTGAAATTCCTGTTCTCCGCCACCAATAGTGCCAGAATAATATCCCTTTTCAGTTATTATCATAGTTGCTCCAACTTCTCTTGGAGCAGAGCCATGTTTGAAAATTATAGATGCCATTACAAAAGGCTCTTTTTTTCTACATAAGTATATAGCATCTTTTACAATATCTATCAAATTATCATCCCTTCAAAAATTTTTCTATTGCTCACTATAATTCATATCAGCTAATCCTTTGTTAAAATGACTTTTTAATAGTTTTTTTACTTCTGACATATTATCTTTTTTAGTATACTCTAGCATGAGCTTATGCTCTTCAAAATGCTTATCTTTGTATATTCCCTTATTATATGAAGACGCCAGTATTAATAAATCAGATAAGTCGTCAAACTCCTTTATTAAATATTTATTATTTGTAGCAACAACAAATTGTCTATCAAAGTTTATTGATGTCTTTATATATTTGTAGTCAAATTTATTATTGTAATCATGTTGTTCTTTGTTCTCTTCATATGCTTTTTCAAGTAGCTGTTCTAAATGTTTTTCTTGATTGTTTTCTAAAATAATATTCAAAGCACCTAAAAGTAATATTAAAATCGTCTTATTAAGATCAACTATTTCCTTTTCAGATAATGAAATTACTTTATACTTATTGTTTTCTCTTATTTCAATAAGTCCTAATGAGTATAAAGATGATAGTGCTTCCCTAATAGGAGTATTGCTTACAGAAAATTCTCTAGTTAGTTCAGATATATTGACATCTTGCCCTAATTTATATTCTTTAGTTAAAATTTTTTCTTTTATCAAATCAAAAACTTGATCTCGAATGCTCAGTCTGCTTATTTTCATTAAAATACTCCTTAAATTTTTTAAACATTATAAATTCAATATAACTTTAAACACCATTAAAGCGTTTAAAGTTATATTTTCATTCTATTCTATTATATCATCAAAGAAGAAAGTTTTGATTGCAGAAATCACTTGTAGAATAAAGATAAATAATACTACAAAGCCTCCTGCTGCCGCTAAATCTTTAACTCCTTGAACTCCTTGTTCTCCGCCGCCAAATGCCGCCATTATTATAGCTATACAAGCTATTGTACAACCCCAGATTATTTTCATAACTCCTGGAGCTTCAGAACCTATAGGAATATTTTTCATACACATTGATGCAATAGATGTTGAAGTTGCATCTGCAGCTGTAACAAAAGACATTAATATTACAAATAAATTTATAGGTATTAATATAGCTGATAGCGGCAAACTTTTTATAAATTCAAACAATGCCATTGTTGCATTAGTATTAGCGATAGCACTAACTAGATCGAGTTCACCCTTCATTTGCATAAATAAAGCATTGTTGCCCCAAACTCCAAACCAAATTATTCCAAAAACTGCTGGTAATAATAAGTTTATTGTCAAAAATTCTCTTATAGTTCTACCATAGGAAATTTGTGCTAAAAATATTCCTGTAACTGGTGCATAGGCAATCCAAACTGCAAAATCAAATAATGTCCACGATCTAACAAGGGGTTCTCCACCAATATCTATTGGATCTAATCCCCATTTCCAAAAATTACTTAGCCATTCCGCCATGCCTGCTGTTGAATTTCTCAAAATAAATAAAGTTGGTCCAACTACAAATAAGAAAATTAACAATCCATAGTAAAAATAAGCATTTAAATTTCCAACTTTTGCCAATCCTTTGCTTAATCCTGCATATGATGACATACAAAATAAGATTACAATTAAAACTCCGATCCCTATAAATAATGGCATCGTCGGTTCAATTCCATACCCTGATTTTAGTCCAGTTGTCAAAAGAACTAAACATACAGTGAATCCAGAGGACAAACCTAAAGCTATACCAAGCATTGATAAAACATCAATTACTGTTGAAGCTTTAGAAGTCTTTATTTTTTCTCCAAATAGAGGTGTAAGAGTAGCTGTAACTGACAATTGTTGTTTCTTGTTAAAATACATATAAGCAGTTAATACGCCAATAAGTGCATAAATAGCATAAGGTGCAAAAGTCCAATTATAAAAGCACCTTCCCATAGCAAATCTTAAAGCCTCTTCAGAAAATGGAGCAATATTTAATTTGTCCAATTCTCCCCATATATTTCCATAATAAATTAAGGGCTCATTAACTCCCCAAGTTACTATACCTGTAGCAACTCCACCAGTTAATGTCATTGCAAACCAAGTTTTAAAAGAATATTTAGGTTTTGCATCAGCTCCGCCAAGTCTAATTTTTCCAACTTTAGAAAACAATATTACAAAAGTTAGAATAAGTACGAAAATTGTTAAAATTTGATATAACCATCCAAAATTATCTAAGGACCAAGTAAAAATTTTATTTGATATTGTAGACAATGCTTTGTTGTTTACAATGCCAATTATTGCAGCTGATAATATAAGTATGAACCCCGGTATAAATACTTGCCATCTTATCTCTTTTTTATTTAAGTTTTTCTTTTCCATATTTTACCTCATATATTTAATAATTCTTTTGATTTAATACAATCATAGGCTTTTTTAATATCTTTAGATACATTTCTATCTTTATCATAGTATTTAACATATCTCCTAAAAATTTCGTAAGCTTTTTTAGTGCCTTTGCCAAGCTTAATATCCCCTCTTAAATCTATTGCTTGACAAGCGTGTATTGCCTCTATTCCCAATATGTAATAAATATTATCAAGCATTTGCATTATTTTGTAACATGCCAAAGGTAAATTTGATGCATGATCTTCAATTCCTCCAGCTAGTGCGTAAAAATCCATTGAAGATGGATTAGCAAGCCCTCTATTTTGAGTATCTAACATTGTATAAGTTTTTTGAATAGTACCAAAGGCAATTGTTGTTACTTCCTTAGGAGTTAAAAATCTTGTGAGACCTGTAAAACTTGGATCTGCAAGTTTTATCATTCTATAACATGAAGTCTTTGATAAATGACTTAATGCAGTTGCTATCATTTCAACGCCAACAGCAAGAGATGTTACTTCAAAATTTGCACTCACAAAGGAAGATCCTTCTTCTAATACTATACATGGATTGTCATCAGTTGAATTCATGGCAATTAGCAATTGTTTTTCGACATAATCCAAAACATCGTATATTGTTCCATTTACAGCATGTGCACATCTAAAACATAAGGGATCTTGAAGTGCTCTATTTTCATCATAATCATAGAGATAACTTCCCTCTAAAAACTTTCTACACATTCTTGCAGATTCAACTTGACCTTTAAAACCTCTAAGTGCATTTACATCTTCACGAAGCTGCTCCGTAACGCCATTTAATCCTTCTAAACTCATACAAAAAATTAAATTTGTCATTTTGGCAACTTCTCTTACTTCTTTTATTATAGTGGCGACCATTGCCTCGCCCTGTGCATTTGAAGAAACAATACTTAATCCATCTTTTGGTCCTAATTTTGCAGGTTTTAAACCTATTCGTTCCATTGCAAGCTTTGAATTAATAATTTTACCATTGAAACTAACATCTTCTTCTCCAATAAAAGCTAGTCCAATATGAGACAAAGTTGTAATATCCGCTTCACCTATAGATGAACGCATTGGGATTCTTGGATGAATTCTATAATTTAAAAATTTTTTATAATGTTCGAGTAAATCTAAACTTAATCCCGTACAACCGATCAAAGCTTTATTAAGTCTTATCAATAGAATAGCTCTTACTTGTTCATCTGTATGATAGGGCTCAACTCCCAAACAATGTGAATTTAAAAGATTTTTATTATACTGTTCAAAAAAATCCTCATCAAATTCTTTATCTTTATTCCATCCAACACCTCTATTTAAACCATAAACAGGTTTCCCTTCTGCAGCCATGTCAAACAGAATTTGTCTAGCTTTTTTAACTCTTTCCTTAGCATCTTCAGATATATCTACTAGTCTATTCTCATAGGCAACTTGATATATTTCTTCCAAGGACAATGCTTCTCCCTTTAAAATAAGCTTTTCCATTCTTTCACCTCTCTTAATTTTTTTCACTTAATGCTTCTATAATTTTTTCTGGAGTTACCGGATAATTAGTTATATTAGTTCCCAAAGCATGATTAATTGCATTTATTATTGCTGGTGCAGGTGCAACTGCTGATATCTCCCCAACACTTTTAATTCCATAAGGTGCTGATTTATCATTTGTTTCCACCAAAACTACTTCTACATCTGGCATATCCCATACATTAATGACATGATATTTTGATAATGTTGAGTTTTTAACATATCCTTTATTATCTATTTCAATATTTTCTGATAGAGCCATTCCTATTCCAAACTCTGCTCCACCTTCTATTTGACCTTCTACAAGTGCTGGATTAATCGCTTTTCCAATATCGTGAACGCATACTAATCTTTCAACTTTTACAAAACCTGTTTTTTTATCAACTCTCACTTGAGCAAAATTTGCCGCAAATACTGCAGGATTTCCCTTTGGTATGTGTTTTACATATACTGAAGTATGATCAAATAAATTTTTTTCTCTAATTTGAGAAATTTCTCCATAGCTAAATTTCTCATCGCTATTTTTTATTTTTACGAATCCATTTTCAACATACATATCTTCAATTTTTATATTTTTTACTTTATTTAAAGTGTCAAATAGTAAATCAATTAATTTTTCAGAAGCTTCTTTCAAAGCCCCTCCTGCTACAAAACTTACTCTACTAGCTTGAGTTCCCGCAGCATCATATGGCGTAATGAAAGTATCTGCTTCAGTTAAAAATATATTTTTAGGGTTTAAATCAAGAGCTTCTGCAGCAACTTGTTTTAATGTTTGCAAAGTTCCACAACCTTGTTCGTGAACAGCTATTTTGCACAAAACATTCCCATCAGCATTTAAAACCATTTCTACATTTATAAAATCGGGAAAAGCTCCAAGATAACCATTGCCATGAGATGCGCAAGCCATTCCAATACCATAGGCATATCTATCTGTATTTTTGTTTTTTAAATTTTCATAATTGTACTTCCAATTTATTTTTTCCATACCAGCAATTACACATCTCTTAATTCCAGCATCGCCAATATTAGGTCCTCCTACTGGATCCTCACAGTATGGATCAACTAAATTTTTAAGTCTAAGTTCACATGGATCCATTCCTATTTTTCTTGCAACATTATCCAAATTAATCTCTGAAACTGCATGAGCTTGAGAACCTCCATAGGATCTAAAAGCTCCACCTGGTAAAGTATTAGTATAATATGCAGTACCATTAACTTCTTGATTGTAAATTTTATATAGTCTAAAAAGTTTTTTTGCATATGCATTTACAATGCTCGAAGCATTTGTAGCATAAGCTCCTCCAGCAACAAGAGTATCTATTTTTCTACCTAAAATTTTTCCATCCTTATTCACTGCAGTTTTAATGTGAATTCTCATTGGATTTCTAGTAGTTGTTCCCTTTATAGTTTGTTCCCTATCCATATAAATTTGAACTGGTCTCTTTTCAGAATAGGCAACGAAGCCTGCAATAAACTCAAGCATAGGTTGTTGTTTGCCACCAAAAGAACCACCCATATTAGTTTTTTTAACTCGTATTTTACTATAAGGTAAATTCAAAATCCTGCTCAAGTGCATCTGTATAGCAAATACTATTTGACTTCCGCTAGATACAACTAAATTTCCAAATTCATCAACAGTAGCCATGGCGGAATGTGGTTCTATTGCTAAATGATGAGTTCTACTTGTGTTTCCCTCGTCTTCTACTATATAATCTGCTTCTTCAAAAGCTTTTTCAACATTTCCACATGATTTAGTGTTTTCATAAGCAACATTTGTATTACCTGTGATAATATTTACATCTTCCATTGCATCATCAATTGTCGCTACTACTGGAAGTTCTTCGTAAATAACCACAACTTTTTTTATTGCTTCTTCTACACTTTCTATACTATCTCCTAATACTAAAGCTATTCTATCTCCTACAAATCTAGCCCTGTCGTTTAAAATCATCTCATCTTTTACACCATTAATACCAGTAAACCATTCCATGGAATTGTATTTATTGTGAGGCACATCTTTATAGGTTAGTATTTTATATATTCCCTTAGTTTTTAGAGCTTCTGAAAAATCAAACTTAAAATCGGCATGAGGCTTTTCACTTAAAACTAATTTTCCATATAACATGTCATTATACTTTATGTCTGTTATGTATTTTGTCTTCCCTTGAACGCGATCATAAGCATCATCTCTTATTAATCTTTTTCCAACATATTTCAAATTATTTTTCATAACTTATCAATTCCTCGAGCATATCCTCTAATAATCCTTGTATAGCAATTCTCTTATAATACTTAGAGCTTCTTTCTGGAATAGCTTTCTCAATCTCATTAAATCCAGTTTGTTGTAGAATTTCCAAGTTTATATTTTTAAAATCGTGATTAGCAAAAACTTTTTCCAAATCAAATGCCCTAACAGGTTTAATTCCAACAGCACCTAAAAATATTCTAGTGTCCTTCTTTCCATCTTCATTTAAAATAAAATTCATAGCACAGCTAATTTTAGAAATCGTTACTCCTGTACGAGATCCAATTTTATTAAAAATGTTTATACTATTTTTTTTAGGTATTATTATTTCTTTTATAATTTCATTTTGACTTAAAATTGTTTTCTCTCTTCCAGTAATAAAATCTTCAATAGAAACAATCTTTTCATTTTCCATTGAATCTAAAATTTTAATTTTTGCATCTAATGCAAAAAGTGCCAATACACAATCTGCACTTTGAGAAGCATTGGCAACATTTCCTCCAATAGTCGCAAGATTTCTAATTTGATTTGAACCTAATTTATAAGCAGCTTCATAAAGAGACCCTAGATTTTCTTTAATGCTTTTCTCATTAATGATTTCTGTCATAGTCATAAGAGGTCCTATATAAAAATTAATATCATCTTCCTTAAATCCCTTTAATTCATTTATCTTTGTAATTTCAATGATATTGTAATTGACAATTTTTTTATTCTTTATTTTTATTATTAAATCAGTTCCTCCAGCAAGGATATAATAATTGTCGCCCTTATTTTCTAAAATATAACAAAGTTCACTTAAATCCTTTGGTGCGAATATCATTTTTCCACCTCTTCACAAGCTTTTTCAATAGCTTCTAAAATTTTTATAAATCCAGTACATCTACAAAGATTTCCCTCAATATATCTTTTTATTTCATAAGTTGTTGGGTTTATATTATTTAACATCAAAGATTTTGCACTCATAATGAAGCCTGGAGAACAGTAGCCACATTGAACAGCACCACATTCCACGAACTTTTTTTGTAAAATATCCAATTGACCATCATGTTCTAATCCTTCTATGGTTATAACTTCTTTTCCATCTAACTGTGCTGCAAGCATCGTGCACGATGTAACCGCTAATGAATCCACTAATACAGTACATGCTCCACATTCGCCCTCGCTACAACCTTCTTTAGTCCCTGTTAGCTTTAAATCATTTCTAAGTAAATCTATTAATCTTTTCTTTTCGTCTACATCAAAATTATAGATTTCACCATTAACTTTTAAACTTATTTTCATTTTCCCACCTAAATTTTATTTTAATCAATATGCATCGTGCATACTTTAGTGCAATATAATATAAATGTGTTTTAAATAGTATACCACTAATTTAAATCGTTTTCAAACTGTTTTTAAAAATCTTCTCTTATTATTTTGTCCCTCAATTAAAAACTCCTTCCAAGCATTTAATTTAACTTATATATTATTTATTAATTTTTTAATTTCTTTGTTTAAGTTTAGTTGTAAATATTTTCTTTTGCTTGCTTTTTAAAATGCATCTTACAATATTACATTTATTTGACTTATGCAAGCACATATTTTACTCATCTATAAAATATTTATAATAAGGAGTATCTTCAACTTTTATTAGATTTAATAAGTCTAATTTTTCTTCCCGATTAAATTCTTATTGATATAAAATACAAATAAAAAATACTTTTATTTTGCTATTGATATTAAAAAAGACCCTTGTATGATTACTAAGGCCTAAATTTGACTTTTTGTTTATTTGAGACAGAAGAACTTGGTTACTATTTCTTTTTAGTTTAGATTAAATCTTCTTCATTATAAATATTGTGAGTGAAATAACTTTCTATTTCTTTTTTATATTTTAATAGAACTTGAATAGCATTCTTTAATTTTTCATCTGTACTTCTAAAGTTTGGAATCGACACACTCATAGCGGCAATTACTTTTCCACCCTTTTCTATCGGAACGGCAACACACTTTGAATCTAAACTTGTTTCTTGTAAATCAAATGAGTACCCATTATTTTTCACAGTCTCTATTTCATTCAAAAAATCATCTATATCTGTAATAGTTCTCTCTGTCAAAGGAACCATATTATCTCCAACAATGTCTTTAATTTCTTCTTCACTGTTTTTGTAAACCAAAACTTTTCCTAGTGCTGTTGAATAAATTGGTAAAAATTTTCCAACATAGCTCATTAGCTGAATTGATTGTTTTGGATCTTTTTTAGCAATATAGAAAACCTTATTATCTTGTAGTATCCCTAATTGACATATTTCGTTACATTCCTTAACTACTTCTGTCATATAGGATTTTATCATCTCAAGAAAAGATGTTGACTCTATATATGCCTCGCCTACTATGAAGGAATTTATTCCAATCCTATACTTCATTTCAGATTTTTTGGCTAAAAACCTCATATCCACAAGAGTCGAGAGTATTGGTGATATAGTGCTCTTAGGTATTTTTGTTTTTTCAGAGATTTCTGTTAATGTAAGATCTTCTTTTTCAGAAGCTAAAGTTAAAAGTATTCTAAGAACTCTTTCAGTTGGCTTATGCATATTGTTCTCCTTATCAAAGATTTTATAACTATTATTTTATATTATATATTAACCCTAAAAATATTAAAAGAGCCCGAAGGCTCTTAATATTATAATTAAACAAAAGCAGATGCTCTTTGAATTGCTGTTTCTGTATAACCAAGAAGCTCTGCCTGAACTTGTTTTCCGTTACATACTTCCACAATTAAGTCTAGCAATTCTTCACTTGCTTGCTCAATTTCCTTGTTTTCTGTAATTATTCCGCTTGCATCATAATCTATGTTGTCGCTCATTTTAGCATAGGTTTCGCTGTTTCCAGTAATTTTCAAAACAGGCGCTATGGCATGTCCAGTTGGAGTTCCTCTACCTGTAGAAAATACAACTAATTGACATCCTCCAGCAATTATACCCCCAACAGACGAAGCATCATTTCCTGGCGTATCCATAATTACAAGTCCTTCTTTTCCTTTAATTTGTTGAGAATAATCGTAAAGATTGTTAATGCTGGAAGTTCCCCCTTTATGAATGCATCCAAGTGATTTTTCTTCTAAGGTAGTAAGTCCACCTTCTTTATTTCCTGGTGAAGGGTTTCCGTCACGAACATCCAGCCCTGTATCATTCTTTATTTTAGTTTCATAGTTTTTAATAATTTCATAAATTTTATCATGAATTTCTTTATTTTTTGCCCTTCTAGCAAGAATGTGTTCTGCTCCAATAAATTCAGTAGTTTCACAAAGTACAGAAGTTCCACCCATTTCTACTAATTTATCACTAACTTTTCCAATTGTTGGGTTTGCTGCAAGTCCTGATGTTGTATCAGATCCTCCACAATTTGTTCCAAGAATTAGCTCTGAAAGTGGGAATTCTTCTCTTCTAATTAATGCAGCTTCGCCAACCATTTTTTTTGCAAGTCTTTGTGCTTTTTCTATGGTCTTTAGAGTGCCACCTTCCTCTTGAATAATAAGAGTTTCTACTTGTTTGTTAGTTCTTTCTAATATTCTTTCTTTAACAATATTAGCTTGGGCCGATTCACAGCCAAGACCCACAACTATTACGCTATAAACATTTGGATTTGCACCATACCCTGCTAGAGTATCTAGAGTCAAATCAAGATCTGCACCTACCTGTGAGCATCCAAGCTGCAAGTTAAATGTTACTGTACCTTGAACTCCTCGTGAAATTAATCTTGTTGTGTCTGATGCACATATACTTGCTGGTAATATTAAAACATGATTTCTAATCCCAACTCTACCGTCTTTTCTTTTATAACCCCAAAAAGTTCTCACTATACCACCTCATTCTTTTTCTTCAAGATTTTCTCTGTGATCTTTAATGTTATGTGTGTGAACATGAAATCCTTTAATAATATCTTTACTAGCTCTTCCTATATGTTCTCCATATTTTACAATATCTTCTTCCATTTTTATGTCTCTTATTGCTATTTTATGATATATTGGAATATCATTTTGTGCCACAACTTCCTTTGTATCTCCATTATCTAAATAGCTTACAGTTTCGCCTTTTTCTATAGGGCTTAATACTGTAACCACATTATCTTTATCATCAACTTTAAGAGCGTATTTCATGATTACCTCCCATCCATTACCTTGTTTCTTAATTTTTTTGCAAACTCATAGTTTTGTTCACTTAGTTCCTCAAATGGGAATATCGTATAATCGTTTATTTTAAGACCATCATCAATTAAAAACTTTTTAAATATATGAGAGAAATTCTTTTCAACACTATAAAGTGGCATAAGTCTATCAATTATATTACCTATTGCCTTAACTTCTTCAAAGTTCCCATTATTTATTGCTTCTACCCACTCTGACCACAACTTAGGCTCAAAGTTTGATATAGCAGCAATACATCCGCTTCCTCCTGCTATGACATTTGGAACAAAATGATCATCAAATCCTGAATATACCTCAAAGTCATCTCTAATTTCTTTAGCTTTTAGAATAACCTCTTTTGTGTGAGTTAGATTTGCTGTTGAGTCCTTCATACCTTTAATGTTTTTATGTTTTTTGGCAAGATTGAATGTTGTTTCAGCATTCATATCAAACCCAGTTCTTGCAGTGAAATTATAAATATAAATATTTCCATCTATTTTTTGAGCAAGCACATCATAATAATGGAAAGCCTCCTCTTGACTTATCCCGTAATAAAATGGAGGAAGTATTAAAACTCCCTTGACTCCTAATGAGATTGCATAATTAGATAATTCTATACATTCTTCTACATTAAGAGAACTTGTTCCAGGGATTAACTCAAGTTGCCCTTTATATTCATCTACATAAAGTTTTATTAGCTTTTTCTTTTCGTCCATTGATAATGCGGTAAATTCACCACTACTTCCGAGTGGTACTGCTCCATTTACACCATTGTCTATTAAGTGTTGAATTAGCAACTTATTACCTTCTATATCAATGTTTCCATTATTATCAAAGATTGTAACTGTTGGTGTTATTATTTTTGCTTCCATCTTAATCCTTTCAACGTTTATTAATTGTTAAGCAAGACATCCCCTCGCCTACAATAGGCGACGGGATTGTCAGTTTTTCTAGTCTATAATTTTATTTTATACTTTTTATAGATTATTTTAAATAATATGCGTCTAATGCATTATTGTAAAATACATCTTCAAGTTCTTTTTCAGTGAACACGTCTGATTCTGTTATAAATTTATACAGGTCTTCATATGAGAACTTAGTCATTACAGTAGGTGTGTCAGTACCCCAAAGAATCTTTTCAGTTCCTAAAATATCTTTTGCTATTTTTATATATTCTAGAGCTGTTGGGAAAGGATATTTTTCAGGAGCAACGTTCCAAGGTAATGCACTAAGGTCAATCCAAACATTGTCATGTTTTAGAAGTGGTAATGCTTTTTCTAAATAATCTCCATCTTCTAATGTAGGAGCCAATAAGTGACAGATTACAATGTTTAGATTTTTATATTTATTTGCAATTCTATACACTGCTTCTGGTTGACAACTTGCCATTGAAGGACTTCCAATATCTAATACTAAAGTCATATTTTCTTCTTCAGCAATTCTGTCATAAATCTTAGTCATCATTGGGTCATCGATAATAAAGTTGTTGTGATAACCCATCATTCCACCACCAACACTGATTTCAAATTTAAATATTTTAGCCTTTAGATCATTTATTAATCTATCTAGAATCGAATCCACTTCCTTACAGTGAGGATCTAGTGTTACAGCTGCTTTAAATCTATCTGGATATTTATTAGCTGTTTCAATAGCATATTCATTTTGGAAACCATATAAACTTCCTTGTAATAAAATTGCTTTTTCAACTTCATTTTCATCCATGATGCTTAATAATGACTCAGCAACAAATTCTTTATCTCCATATCCTTTTGGAATAATTGCCATTTCATCACCATTTGCCCAACGGCAAAGTCCATTTCCTAACGGTCTAAATTCACCGTTTTTACCAAAGCTTCTAATACTTTCAAAGATGTGTGCGTGTGCGTCAATTTTTTTCATAATCGTACCCTCCATAGTTTTTATTTTAAAAAAATTACCTTAAACAAATTTTAAACTTCTTCCTCAGTTTCATTTTCTAATTTCTCTAAATCTTTATTATAGGAAAATAGAGTTAAAACAAATGCCAATCCAAACGCTATTACTAGAGATATTAAAAACTGTATAAAAGCTTTACTCATAAACACTGGAAGCGTTGTAAGTGCTGGTAAAGCAAATGAAGTAGCTCTACATCCAAACATTCCAGCAACTGCTCCTCCTACTCCTCCTGCAATACAAGCACAGGTCATAGGTCTCTTAAGTTTTAAATTAACTCCATACATTGCAGGTTCTGTAATACCTAGCAGTGTTGTAAGTCCAGCAGAAATTGCTTGAGACTTAAATTTCTTATCTTTAGTTTTAAATGCAACCGCTAATGCTGCTCCACCTTGAGCAAATATAGCCGCACCAAACAAAGCTAAAATTGTGTCATATCCTACTAAGGATATATTATTAATTGCTACTGTAAATAATCCCCAGTGCAAACCAAACATAACCATAAACGGTTGCAAACTACCTACGATTATTCCAGCTACAAGTGGGCTCAAATTATAAATATTTTCATATCCACTAGCTAACCATGATCCAGCAACTTTTCCAATTGGTCCAAATACAAATAGGATTACAGGCGTAACAATTAACAAACAAATTGGTGGAGTAAATAATCCCTTAAAAGTTTCTGGTATGATCTTATAACAGAAGTTCTGAACGTATTTTGTAAAATATATCGCTAATATTATAGGGATAACAGAACTAGAGTATATTACTTTTGGAACTTCTAAATTAAAGAAAGTTACTGTCCCATCTGAACTCATTAAATTTGTCATTGATGGATGAAGTAATATGCATCCTATTAATGCTGCCGTAAATGTTTCTACCCCAAACCTTTTTGCCGCTGTTATTGCTAAAAATACAGGGATAAAATAGAAGAAAGCATCCCCAATAGCATTTAATATTTCATATGTAGAAGAAGTTTGGTCAATAGCATTTGTTGCCAATAACAGTGAAATTATTCCCTTTATAATCCCCGTTGATATCATCAGGTTAATAAATGGTAAAAATAGTGATGATAATAATTCTATAAAATCATCTACAAGTTTTTTAAATATTCCCTCTTTCTTATTCACAATAAAACCTCATTTCATTAGATAATAACGGTTATACAAAATCCTATTATATTTAAATAAATTCTTGAAACCTCCTTTATTTAGTTTATTCGTACTTAGGAACTAATTCGTATTTCCGTCTGTAATTGAAATATATCACATACTTTAATAAATTACAACATTATTTTTAAAAATTATTAAATATTTTTTGAAGTATATTGAAACTTTAAGTTTATTTATCAAATATTCTGAAATAAAACCTGCTAACAAAAGTCAAAGAGAAAAGCAGAATTAATTTAGCTTTTCTCCTTGTTAATTAGAGTTTAAATTTGAGCACAACAAATAAACCGGTTACTATCGGCTTATTTTTTTTATAATTATATTCTTGATTCTAGGCTACTTTTAACAACTTATTTTCTTGTTTTGATACCATAACTTTTACATAGTAGATTCTTAAGAATTTGTTTAAACCTTCAAATTTGCAAACTTTTTTGGATTTTCCTTCTTTTTCTTTCTTAATCATGTAATTATATATTTCGTTTTCTGGATCTTTTGCACTCATCATACACTTCATTGCCTGGTAGCCTACTTTTCTTAGTATTGCGTTCCCTCTTTTGCTTATTTTCCTTTGATCTGCTTTAAAGTTTCCTGATTCATATGGTGGTGCGTCTATTCCTATAAAGGATATTAGACTTTTTTTGTTTTTTAATTTTGATAGGTCTCCAAATTCTGCTACTATTTGTACTGCTAATTTTTCTGATATGCCTGAGAATTTTTTTGCTTCTTGATATTCTTCTAAGAGCTCGGATATTTCTATCATTTGTGATAAAATTCTATTTAGAATCTGATTTATTTATTTTATCAGGTTTATTCCTTCTCTGATATTCGTTTCTATTTTTGAGTTATGGGAAGGCTGTGTTGAGATACTGTCCTTTGCTAATTTGTAAATGGTTTTTGCTTTGTTTGCATTTGGATGGTATCTCTTTTCTTTTGCCCACCTTTTATATTCTTCTATAAATTCTTCTTCTGTTTTTTCTAGTACTAGGTCTTTATGCCACCATTTTTCTAAAAAGTCTAATAGTTTGTCTTTTGAAAAGTCTCCTGAATTATGTGGTATTAGTTTTTTTATGCATGGAAATGTTTGATGTATTGTTTGATCTATGTAGTTCATTTGGTCGATTCTTAGATCCATGTAATGTTGGTAGCTTCTATTTAATTCTTTTAGGACTCTGTAGTTTTCTTCATCTACCTTGTATTCTTCTAATTCTTTCCAATACATTAATCCATATTCTGCTATTTGTTTTGCATCTATCTTGTCATTTTTTGCTTTTCTAAAGTTTAATGCTCGGCAAAATTGTTTCATTTTTAGTGGATTTATTACTGATACAAAATACCCTCTATCTTTTAATTCATAAAGTATTGGTAGATGATATTTTCCTGTTGCTTCCATTGTTATTTTTATTTCTTCTTTTACTTTTTCTAGTTTCTCTAGAAGTTCTTCTACTTTACTTTTGTTTAGATAAACATCAAATGGTTTCCAGATTATTTTGCTTCCTTGTTCTAATGCACAAACTGTAATTTTTTCTTTTGATATGTCTATTCCTACAGATATCATATTTTTTACCTCTTTCTTTTTATTTTGTAGTTCCTACCTGCACCATTACACTCATTTTAGCTCGTGACACGGACGTTTTTCCCAACCTGCTTAACCGAATATGAATAATGAAGAGGTAGATGACAGTTTTTATGACGGATATTTTAACCCTAAAAGACCCTCGTCATACTACTTCTTCATTATACAAAAATAGTGCAAGATAGGAATTACTTCCTTTCTTACACTATTTATGGTACTAAAAAGACCCCGAAGGGTCCATATAAAGTTTATTTTACTGCAATTGCTTCAATTTCAAGAAGACCATTTTTTGGAAGTTTAGCTACTTCAACACATGATCTTGCTGGTTTATGTTCAGAAAAATACTCTGAATACACTTCATTTACTGCTGCAAAATCCTTTATGTCATCTAAAAATATATTTACTTTTACAACTTTATCCATACTTGATCCTGCTTCTTCTAGAATTGCTTTGATATTATCAAGACTTCTAGCAGTTGCTTTTTTAATATCGTCAGTTATAAGTTCTCCTGTTTCAGGAATTAGTGGAAGTTGTCCTGATGTAAAAATAAATCCATTTACTTCTGTAGCTTGTGAATAAGGACCTACTGCTGCAGGTGCTTTGTCTGTGTGTAGAATTTTAACCATTATTATTCCTCCTCATTTTCATGGTCATGGTTTTCTTTGTTTTCGTCATTTTCCCACAATCTTTCGAGATTATAATATTCTCTTTCATCCTTGTGGAATACATGTACTATTATATCACCAAAATCTAAAATTATCCATCTACTAGAATTTTTTCCTTCACTGTGAATTGGTGCTTCACCTTGTTCTGATAGTTTTTCGTCAATTTCACGTGCTAGAGCATCTACTTGTATTGATGAATTTCCACTTACGATTACAAAATAATCTGCGATAGAAGTCATTCCCCTTATATCCAAAACTTTTGTATCAATTCCCTTTTTTGATTCACATGATTTAATAATAATATCTAACTTTTCTTGTACTGTCATTTTACCTCCTATTTAAAATTATTTTCTAAAAGCATTACCTTTGTTTTATTTTCATTTGGTATGAAGTAAGATACTCCCCCAATATATTTTGGCGTTCCAGGAAGTGTATTTGTAGTGATATCTTCTGTTCCTATGCCACGCATATTTATTGCTATTTTTACCAATTTTTTTACGGGTATATTGTTTTCAGAATAATTTATATAAGATCCGAGAAGTAGAGGCGACTTAATTAATGTTTTTGGCTCCTTCATTTTTGACAAAAGCGCTGACATAAATTGTTGTTGTGCCTTTACTCTTCCAAGGTCGGCATCTTTGTAGCCCTTTCTAAATCTCAAAAATCCAATGGCATCATATCCCTTTAATGTCTGTGTCCCTTCTCTAATGTCTATCTTTAAAGGGGGATCCGCCGTGGGATCTTCATATTTCATATCAATTGGAACATCTACTGTTACTCCTCCAATTTTGTTTACTACATCTTCTACGAACCTATAATCAACTGTTACATAATATTTTATATTTGTGCCAAGGAGATTGTTCACTGTGTCGAGGGTTAGTTCACTTCCACCGTATTTAAAGGAGTGGTTAATCTTTGTCTTTTTATATCCTTTGATTTTTGTGTAAGTATCTCTAGGTATAGAAATAATATTTACTTTTTTGCTTTCTCCATCAACATTTACTATCATAATGGTGTCAGACCTTGCGTTATCTGCTTTTTTTGAGTCCAAGGAATCGACTCCAAGCATTAAAAATTGGAGGTCTTCTCCTCCTTGATCCACCTTGTTAATATCTTCATTTCCGATGAAATAAAAATATCCTGCGATGCCAGCAAGTGCCAATATTAAAATCACAATTATTGTTGTGATAAAGGCTTTAAAAAAACTTTTCATGTATCTATCTCCTTATAAAAATTTCTAGCAAGAACAGTCATTGGAACAATGTATCTGTCCCTTTCTACTAAAAATTTTAGAGTGTTATTTAGTGCGAAATACATGGCAGCGTCCAAATCTTTTTTTGCAAGCTCCCTTGCCTTTTCCACGCCGTCAAAATTTCTCATTGGCTCAATATAATCTGCCAAAAAAATTATTTTTTCAAGATCAGACATATTTGCTCTGCCAGTAGTGTGATAGGCTATGGCATTTAAAATATCTTCGTCTTCTATGCCATAAAATTTATTTGCGAATAATGCACCAAGATATGAATGGATAATTTGTGGAGCTTTTTGCATTTCTCTTGTAAGGAGAAGTCCATTTTCTTTAGCTTTCTTTATAAGACAGTCTTTATCCTTTATTTTTGCACAGTCGTGTAAAAAACCTGCAACTTCTGCTTTCTCCACATCTACATGGTAAATTTTTGCAAGTTCAATTGATGTATCTCTAACTCTAATTGTGTGAAGAAATCTCTTTTCACCAATTCTTTTGCGAATTTCTGATTCATATTTTTTTAAGTTATAGTTCACTTTTGTAAAACCCGCTTTCCTTAATATAATTCACTACTTTTTCAGGAATTAAATATTTTACAGATTTTTTATCTTTGATTCTCTCTCTAAGCTCAGTAGAAGAAATTTCATAGAGAGGCGTGTGGATTATTTTTACCTTTGTGTTATAATTCTCTTGCAAAAATTTTAATTCTCTATTGATCTCTTCAATGTCAATATATTTAGGTCTAAGTGCCACTACAAATTCAATTTCTTTGGAAAGCTCTTCGATCTTTTTCCATGTTTTAAGTTCAAACAAAGTGTCGAGACCAATTAAAAAATATAATTTTTCTTCTTTATAAATTTTTTTCAGTTCTTTAACTGTATCAACTGTGTAGGATAATTTCACACGATTAGTCTCTATGTTACTTATCTCAAAACTTGGATTAGATGAAATGGCAAGTTTTACCATCTCGTACCTGTCTTTTGCTGATACATATAAGTCCTTGTGTGGAGGACTGCCAGTTGGAATAAAAATAACTTTATCGAGATTAAGCTCTTCCTTTAAATATTCGCAAATCATTAAATGACCGTAGTGGATGGGATTAAAGGTTCCTCCAAAAATTCCGTACTTTTTCATTATAATTCTATTTTTTTATTTTCTTTAGACTCTCTATAAATTGTAAGTTTTTTGCCAATTTTTTGTACAAATTCAGCACCTGTTGCCTCTATTATTTCGTCAACTATTTCCTCAACTTCAACTGGTACATTTTGCAAAACTTTTATTTTAACAATTTCATGATCCTCTAAAAGTTTATCTATTTGGTTTAAAAATCCCTCATTTATGCCATCTTTTCCCAATTGGATAAGTGGATCCATGTTGTGAGCAAGGCTCTTTAAATATGATCTTTGTTTTCCTGTTAACATTCTTTCTCCTATATATTTTATTCAAAAAATTCAAATTCATAACCGCCGATAAATACTGAACAGCCATCTTCAGCGCCAAGTTTTTCCAACTTTTCAACAACTTTATTCTTTCTAAGATTTTCTTGGAAATATTTAAGTGAATCGTAATCATCAAAATTTGTCGAGCGAATAAGTTTATCAATATAAGGTCCTTCAACAAAGTATTCGCCATTATCTTTAAATACTTTTATCCCTTCTTCTCGTGTAATTTCCTCAACATGCTCTTCATCGTAAGTTTCGTGATTTTTGTAATCTACTTCTTTTAGACTATTATATGTTAGCTTCATTAATTTGTCCAAATTTTTTGTTGTGGCACAAGATCCTGCAATAATCTCATATTTTTCGCCAAGTTTTTCTTTTAATTTTTTTAAATTTTCTTCGGCTCCCGGCATATCCATTTTGTTTGCAAAAATAATTTGCTTCTTTTCACCAAGTTTTTCATTATATTTTACAAGTTCTTCGTTGATTTTATAAAAATCTTCAACAGGATCTCTGTATTCAGAGCCAGAAATATCAAGGACGTGAATTAAAATTCCAGTTCTTTCAACATGTTTTAAAAATTCATCGCCAAGGCCAATTCCCTCTGATGCACCTTCGATAAGTCCAGGAATATCTGCAATTACAAAGGATTCACCTTCTCCAATTTTTACAACTCCAAGGTTTGGCGTAAGTGTCGTGAAGTGATAATTTGCAATCTTTGGAGTCGCAGATGTTACTATGGAAAGAAGCGTTGACTTTCCTACATTAGGAAACCCAACAAGTCCTACATCGGCTAGAAGTTTTAATTCTAATATTACTTCCCTCTCTTCTCCAATATTTCCAGCTTGTGCAAAAGCTGGTGCTTGTCTTGTAGAAGTTTTAAACCTAGCATTTCCTAGTCCTCCTTTGCCACCTTTGCATACAGTTACAGACATATTGTTTTCCTTTAAATCGTAGATGACTCCCTTTGTGTTTGCATCTCTAATTAGAGTGCCAACGGGAACTTTTAGTATTATATCCTCGCCATCTCTTCCAAATTTTAATTTGTTCATGCCCTTTTGTCCATTTTCGGCCTTGTATTCTCTTTTGTATCTAAAATCCATCAAGGTGTGAAGTCCAGAGTCCGTCATTACAATTACATTTCCGCCTCTTCCACCATCGCCACCAGCAGGCCCTCCAGCTGGTTCATATTTTTCTCGTCTCCAAGCGACAGCACCATCTCCACCTTTTCCAGCTTTTAATTTTATTTTTGCTATATCTATAAACATTTTTACCTCGCATTTTTTAAAATTATATCATAGAATTAACACAGAATTGTAGTGAAAACTTGAACCTTATGTTAAATATGTAAAATCTTGGTGAAATTTTTAGGTTTTATAAAGAAATAAAACAAAAAATAAAAGCAAGGTTCCCCTTGCTTTATCTTTATGCTAATTCAACTTTTTCTTTTTCGTAAACATTAGCAAATTTCTTTCCGCCTTTGCCCTTAGTTGTGAATCTTAAAATTCCATCAGCTGTGGCAAATAGAGTGTCATCTGAACCTCTCATAACATTTTCACCTGGATGAATTTTAGTTCCCCTTTGTCTAACGAGAATATTTCCTGCTAGTACAAATTGACCGTCTCCCCTTTTAACTCCAAGTCTCTTTGAGTTTGAGTCACGACCGTTCTTAGAAGAACCTGCTCCTTTTTTTGAAGAAAAAAGTAATAAATCAAATTTAATCATTTTACACCTCCACATTCTTTAGTGTCAAATATTCTGGGTAAGCTTCATCAATAAGCTCAATTCCCATTATCATAAATTCAAAACAAATTTGAATATCTTTTCTTTTAAAAACATTACTATTTAAAATTTCTATTTTTAACAATCCGTCACCTTGTGTGTCCACAATTTCACTTTCACTAATTCCCAATTTATTTATAAGTGTAAAATAAAAAGTTTGAGTGAGGATTGAAATACTAGAGCAGACAATTTTATCAAATTCTCCCTCAGCGTGTCCACAAGACTTAAATCCATAATAATAATCACCCTTTTTGTAAAGGTCTATATTAGTCATTAGTTAATACCTGAAATTTCAACTAAAGTGTATGGTTGACGGTGTCCATTTTTCTTTCTTTCATTTTTCTTAGATTTGTATTTATAAACAATAACTTTTTTGTTTTTGCCTTGAGCTAATACTTTGCCTTCAACCTTTGCACCATCAACAAAGGGAGCACCAATTTTAGGTTCATCTCCAGATACGAAAAGAACTTTGTCAAAAGTTACATTGTCGCCTTCTTTTGCATCTAATTTTTCAACTTTAATTTTGTCACCAGCTTCAACAACATATTGTTTTCCACCTGTTTCAATAATTGCGTACATTGTAGCACCTCCTCATTACAAGACTCGCCATTATAGGCACTCTAGTTTAAAACCTATTCTGTGCGGTTACATCAATGTATTTTATCACACGAACTAATCTTTGTAAAGAAATTTTATGATTTTTATATTTTCTGTTATGAAAAATATTTTGTATATGAATTTTTTGTTAAACTTGTTGCAATAAATTATTTAGAACTAATATGATTTTATAAAAAATAAGCAGACTCTCGCCTGCTTACACTTTATCTTTATATTATAAAACTTTCAATATTAATTCTAAAATTATTCAGTGATAGTCTTATTTTTGATTTCTTCTTTAAGTGATGCTATAAATTCATCTAAATCGACATCTGCTACTTCTTCTCCATTTCTCTTTCTAACAGAAAGTTTGCCAGAAGTTTCTTCTTTTTCTCCAATTACTAGCATATAATTGATTTTCTTAACTTGTGCTTCTCTAATTTTATAACCAACTTTTTCTGCACGAGCGTCAAGATGAACTCTAAGTCCTTCTGCATGAAGTGCATCTGCAATTTTTTGTGCATAATCTTTAAATTTGTCAGATACAGGGATTACTTCCACTTGTACTGGAGATAACCATAGTGGGAATTTACCTGCAAAGTGTTCAATTAGTATACCCATAAATCTTTCAACTGAGCCAAGTAATGCTCTGTGGAGCATTGCTGGTCTCTTCCTTTCTCCATCTTCGTCAACATATGTTAAGTCAAAGTTTTCTGGAAGTTGGAAGTCAAGTTGGATAGTGCCACATTGCCAAGTTCTTCCAATTGCGTCTTCTAGGTGGAAGTCGATCTTTGGACCATAAAATGCTCCATCGCCTTCATTAATTGTATATGGAAGATTCTTTTCTTCTAGTGCCTCTTTAAGTGATTTTTCAGCTAAATTCCATGATTCAAGATCTCCCATGAAATCATCTGGTCTTGTTGAAAGTTCAATTGAATATTTAAATCCAAAAGTTGAATATAAATAATCTGCAAGGTCTATCATCTTAAATACTTCATCTTTAACTTGTGAGAATAAGCAATATACATGGGCATCGTCTTGAGTAAAAGTTCTTACTCTAAATAATCCGTGTAATGCTCCAGAAAGTTCGTGTCTATGAACAATTCCATATTCAGCGAGTCTAATTGGAAGATCTCTGTAAGAGTGATTGCTAGAATTATAAACTAAAATTGATCCTGGACAATTCATTGGTTTTACTGCGTAGTCGTCACCGTCAATTTTTGTGAAGTACATATTGTCTTTGTAATGATCCCAGTGACCTGATCTGTGCCATAATGCTTCGTTTAAGATAATTGGAGTTTGGATTTCGCCATATCCATTTTCTTCAAGAACGCCTCTCCACCAGTTAAGAAGATTATTTCTTAAAATCATTCCATTTGGATGGAAGAATGGAAATCCTGGTCCCTCTTCGTGCATACTAAATAAGTCAAGTTCCCTACCGAGTTTTCTGTGGTCTCTCTTTTCAGCTTCTTCACGTCTTTTTATATATTCATCTAATTGTTTTTGTTTTTCAAAGGCAATGCCGTAAATTCTTTGAAGCATCTTGTTCTTTGAATCGCCTCTCCAATATGCTCCTGCAATTGAAAGAAGTTTTATTGCCTTAATTTTTTTAGTTGAAAGAAGATGTGGTCCCTTACAAAGATCAACGAAATCGCCAATCTTGTACATTGTGATTTTTTCATCTTCTGGTAAATCTTTAATTAGTTCAACTTTATAGTCTTGTTTCTTTTCTTTAAAATAATTAATTGCCTCTTCTCTTGAAATTTCAATTTTTTCTATTGGAAGATCCCTTTTAGCAATTTCTTTCATCTTGTCTTCAATTGCCATGAGGTCTTCATCTACAAATCTATGTTCAAGATCTAAATCATAATAAAATCCTGTTTCAGTTGAAGGTCCAATTGCAAATTTTGTTTCTGGATAAAGTTCTTGAATTGCATAAGCCATTAAATGTGATGCAGTATGCCATAAAATTTTCTTCCCTTCAATGTCTTCAAATTTTACAACTTTAAAATCACAATCTTCGAAAACTTCGTCGTCAAGTCCAAGTATTTCACCATTTACAACTGCTCCAAGAGAATCCCTAAGAAGTCCTTGTGAGATGTCTCCAGTAATTTCTTTTACCTTTACTCCACTCTCATATTCCTTTTGTGATCCATCTGGTAATTTAATAATCATTTTTTCCTCCTAAAATTAATAAATAAAAAAAGTCATCATCCCAAAGGACGATGACCGTGGTTCCACCTTAATTAAACTCAAGGGATTTAACGCATCCTTACGCCATAGTTTGCTATGGAACTCCAAGTTAGTTTTCAAAAATATAAAATTAGAAATTTGCACCTTCCATTTCCTCTCTTAAAATTTTATATAATTTACTCTTCTTATCAAAGTTTATTTAAAAATTATTTTTATTATATCATATTTTTATTATTTTTCAAGTATTATAAATATTAATTGTTGATATTAAGTGGTTATTTTGATATGCTTTTATTATAGTAATTTGTTAATAGCTATTAGGATATTTAATGCGAAATGAGTACTTTATGAAAAAGAAAATTTTTAACTTTTTTATAATATTTATTTTAGTGTTTTCTATATTTACGCCAGTATCAGCAAATAGAGAAACCCTAGAAAAAAATAAAAATTATGAAGAAATTACAATTATTCCTATTGAAAATTATCAAGATAAAGAAAGTTTTGAAATTGAAATAGGAAATATATCGAATTATAATAATAATAATAATAATAATGAACTCTCTAGAAATATATATGGTAAAACAATATTAAAAGCATCTGTTTCTCGAAGTGGAAAAACTATCAAAACTAGCGGCTCTACTATGGGTTCAGTAAAATTAGGTGCTGTATCTATACCTTACACTCAAAAAAATGTCATTCTAAGATTTTCAAATCTAAAGGGATATAATATGAATCGTGGTTATTGGCTGTCCGCAGATCTTCATCCTGGTCTTGTTGGTATAAAATAATTTTTATTATCTAAAAGTAAAATGAGTTATCATATTCAAGTGAAAATGTTCAAGCATTTAATTCCTATTGGTGAGAAAAGTTCTGAAGAGATAATCGATTATCTTAAAAATAAATTTGATACTATTGAAATTAACTTCTCAGAATTACCTTCTTATAAAAAAGAAATGCATAGAACAAATGCAAAATATTGCGTAAAAAATTCAAAATTAAATGTTGAGATAAAAGATATGTCATTTCGTGTTTTTAAAATTATAGAAAATGAAAAAAGTATAGATTATATAGATCCCCTTGAAAGTGAGTGGGGTAATTTTCTCTTCTTTGTATTTGAAGAAAAGACTAAATATATGTGCTGCAATAGTAACAATAACAGACTTTTAATAGAGATGGTTTACTTTTCAGGCATTTCTCAAGAATCCTATGATAAAGAAGATTTTGAATTTAAAGACGTACTTAGCAAGTTAATGTTTGATTATCTGGATGATAAGTTTTTGTATAAAAAATTTACTCAAAAATTAAATAAATAATATAAGTTTTTAAATATCCCAATACTATATTAGATAGGGCTATTGCAAAGCCCACAAAAAAAGGCGAGGAAGCTAATGTCCTCGCTTTTTCGATACAATTAATTATAATAAAAATATAATAGCTAATTCAAATACTTAATAAATTTGACTAGTAAAATAGAGTTTTCTATTATGCACAATCACCTTATATAAAGTAAATAGAGCCATAATCTTCAATAGGTTCCTTTGAAAGGATTTCTATTTCATAATTGTATTTTTCGATAATCTTCATAATTTCTTTGTAGGAACTGTGCTCTTTAATGCTACCAGTGAAAAATATTTTTCTATCAAGACTTCCACTTGCTCCGCCGATAAAGCCATAATTAAAGTTTTGAAGTTTTATTTCCTTGTGATTTATCCTATATATTGGAAGAATATCCCTTAATTTCTCATAAGTTCCTCCATCACTTGTTATTAAAAAATTATCTGTTACAAGTGTAGTGCATTTTGAATACCCTTGTTTTATATGGATTAATTCATATCCTCTTTCTTTATAATATTCAAGAAGTTTTTTGTCAGTGTGTTTTAAATTATGAATAAAATAATTTTTAAAAGTAAAGGCATTTAGTGCTACATCCCTTGGATATTTGCCAGATAATTGTGAATGAGATGAAATAATTTTTCTATCTTTAAAAATTTCTTTGTAATAGTCAAAGTTGTCTTTATCTACCACAATCTCTCCACTGGGCAGCGGATGAACTAAAATATCAGGATGTGTGTTTAGCCCTTCCATTACTTTTTTATTTTTCTTTGTTCTAATTATTTTTCCATATTTTTCTAATTTTTTTGCAGATTTTTCAGGAATGTTTTCTGCTACTATTACATAATTCATTTCATCATCTCGTAAATTATAATTGATGCCGCAACATTTGCATTTAATGAATCCACAGTCTTACTAATTGGAATATTCAAATAGCTATCTGCATTATCCATTAAAAATTCCGAAACTCCCTTTGCTTCATTTCCTATTACCACGATGTCTTTATCCTTAAATTTATAATCCCTTATGGAAGTTGAACTATTAAGGGCTGTTGCAATAATATTAAAATCTAAATCTACTAAATCTTCTCTACTCATAAAATAAATTGGAACTCTAAAAATAGAAGACATAGAAGATCTAACTGTTTTTGGATTGTAAAGGTCGCAGGAGTTTGGCGAAATTATTATTCCATCAAGTTCAAAGGCATGAGCAGATCTAATAATTCCTCCTAGATTTCCTGGCTCTCTAATATCATCTAAATATAAAAATTTACCATGATTTTTTTCAAAATTTCTGTGAACTTCTTTGTAATATGCAATTATGCCTGGAGATGTTACTGTGTCGCAAAGATTTTTAAAGATATTATCTGAAAAAATATATATATTTTCTTCCTCAATATTTTTTATTATATCTTTAAATTTATTTTCTTTATAGGAAGACTCATTTATAGCAATGTATTTTGGCATAAAGTCTCTTGCTTCTTCTATTACAACAGGTTTTTCCACCATAAAAAGCCCATACTCTTGTCTATATTTTTTTTCTTTTAAATTTTTTAAAAATTTATATGTATCGTTATTTTTACTTGTAATTACCATTTTTCTCCTCGCAATATTAAAGAAAAAAGCCCCTAAGGGCTTTAATATTCAAGTTTTATAAAAATTTACTCTTGTCCTTTAAATACTCTTTTACATCAATTACTTCGCCATTTTCCATGACAATTTTAAAGGAATAGTCATAGATATAAGCTGCGGAAATTCCAATAAGTGATGCCGGCAGTGCTAAAATCATTCCAATTGCAGATGTTGTTAATGAAAGAGAGAGAACTGTTTCATTGCCCTTTTCAACAAGAAGTCTACTTGCATTTCCCTTTCTCCAAATTTCTTTTATTGCATCAACAATTTCATCAAGATACTTTATAACTCCGTCGATATATTCTCTGCCACTTTTATTTTCACTATTTTCATAAGATGCTTTTTCTTCTTCGCTTTCAAAAACCTTGGAAGGTTCAACTTTTTCCTTATACCTTCCTTCTTTTATAAATTCTATGGCAAGATCTACATCGCCATCACTATCTAAAAGTGCTTTTCTAACTATTTCATACCTTGCTCCAGTTGTATTTATAACATAATCAATTTTTGTCATATTAATCATAATATCACCTCAAAAAATATTTACCCAAAAGAAAGATTTTAAAAATTTTATTTTTTTACGCCTTCACTTTCAACTTTTGCATTTGAACTAGGGTTTTGTTCTCCTTCAGGATTTTCTGCCTGTGGCTTTTCATAAACTGCATCTTTTTCTTCATCAACTACAGATACGAAAGTTCTTCCATGATAAAATTTAATTTCCTTACCTTCAGCATCTTTAAAAATTGTCCTCGCATCCTCATTTGATTTTTCCCATGTAATTGGTGCAAGTTTTCCCCTTTGAAGAAGAAGCCCTGTGCCAGCTCCTATGTTTGCAAGTTTTAAAGTACCCTTAGGTCCAGCTACCACACCCTTTTGGAACAAAATTATTAAATTATCTGTTGTAAATTCTTCGCCACTTGCTTCATCAGTTACAACTTGTCCTTGACGAATATATTTGTATTTACCATTTGCTTCATCGTATACAAAATTAGTTTTATAATTTCTGTTGAAGTTTAAAGTTATTTCCTTTACATCTTCTCCAACAATATTTTCGTCTTCATTGTAAAAATTAAGTGATGCAGTGTTGTCCTTTACATCAATTCCCTTTTTTATCAAATAATTTTCAAGTTCAGGAAGTGAAATGTATCCATTATGTGGTGCACGCTTTTCAACATTTTTGTTCCTGTGAAAAACAATTCCTTCTAGGGCAATTCCGTCGAGATCGACTACATTTCTATGTCTAACTTCAGCAAGTCCTGCTTCAGATCCACCCCAATGAGCATATATTGCATTGTATTCCTTCGCAGTCTGTACAAAGTAAGGTCTTGCAGAGCGAACTGGTCCCACACCTTCAGGTAAATTACTTTGGAAAAGTGCCATATATCTTGTGTATTCACCTTCAACCCTATACTCGTATATTATGTCGGCTTTAGAAATTTGTGCTTGCGGCCTTGCATCGTCGTGATTGTCTAGCATTACAGCAAAGATTTTGTTCTTTTCTTGCTCCTTGTCTTCTCTTTCTTCATGAGTAAGTGGTGTGTAATAAACTATTTTTTCTGGTTCTTTAGGTTGCTCTTCTTTTGTTTTATTAGTAGAGCTTGTCTTGTTGCAGGCGACTAAAAAAGTTGTAATTAAACCAACAAGCAAAAGTTTTTTTAGATTTTTCATTAGATTACCTCTTTTCATATGTATTAATTTAATTGTAATTTAAAAGTTTGATTCTGTAAATAAAGTAAATTTTTATAATTCAAATTTCTTAATTTTTGAACAAAAAAGGCTACAAAATTAAATCTGTAGCCATAAAATTAATTGTTCTCTGTGAACTTTTTAATATCTTTTTCTGATCCTAAAACCGTTAAAGTGTCCTCTTCCTTGACTTTAAAAGAAGCAGTTGGGTTTACAAAATTTTCCCCATCTCTTTTAACCATTAGAACATTAAAATTATAATCTTCTCTAAGTTTTAAGTCCTTCATTTCTTTTCCATTCATCTTTGCACTTGCTTTAAACTCAAAAATTGTATAGCCTTTAGAAATTTCATTAGAATCTAATAAAGAATCATTTGACAAATTATTTGCAAGCCTATATCCCATATCTCTTTCAGGAAAAATAATTTTATCTGCACCACATTTTAATAAAATTTTGCCAAATCTATAATTAGGTGCTTTTGCAATAACTTTTTCAATTCCTGCTTCCTTTGATGCAAGGACTGCCATAATAGCCGCTTCCAAATTTTCTCCAATAGCAACTATTGCAATATCATAATTTCCTAGCGCAAGTTCTATCATTGATTTTTCATCTTCAAGATCACATATAATTGCTTCAGTAACATTTTGTGAAATCGCATCAATTTTTTCTTCATCATTATCTACAATGACAACATCATTTTTTAAATCATATAATCTTGTGGCAACAGTTGAACCAAATCTTCCGCAGCCAAATACAATAAATGTCTTCATAATTACCCCACTATAATTTTTCCTTCTGAATATTTTGTATGTTTTTTTGTTTTTCTATTTAAAATACCAATGCCTAAAGTTGCAGCTCCAACTCTTCCAAGGTACATTAAAATTATTAAAATAATTTTTGAAAGAGAACTTAAATTTGCAGTAATGCCTCTACTAATACCAACTGTTCCGAAAGCAGATACTATTTCATAAAGAATGTCCAAGTATAAAAATTTTCCTTGCTCATCAATTGTAATCAATAGAGAAGAAAAAATTACCAAGGTAGAACTCAAGGTAAATATGCAAAGTGATTTAATAAGTGATTCGTGAGATATTGTCTTGTGAAATATTTCTGTCTCTTTGTTTCCTCTTAAAAACGAAATAGTGGAAAATAATAAAACTCCAAAAGTTGTTGTCTTTATCCCACCACCAGTTGATGCTGGAGATGCACCGATAAACATCAACATAATAGTTACAATTAAAGAGCTTTCTTGCATTTTTGAAATATCAATAGAATTAAATCCAGCCGTCCTTGCTGTAACTGACATAAAAAAAGATGATAAAACTTTTCCCTTTAATGTCAAACCTTCCATAGCAGCACTATTACCTTCTATTAAGAAAAAAGCAATTGCCCCAACTAAAAGAAGTATTGCAGTTACTGAAATAACTATCTTTGAGTGTAAATTCAAATTTTTAAAATTTTTCTTTCTAAAAATATCAATAAACACCGTAAAACCTAATCCTCCAAAAATTATTAAAAGGGAAATTACAATATTCACTGTGAAATCAGATACATAGTCTACAAGAGAATTTCCTGTAATATCGAACCCTGCGTTACAAAAAGCAGAAATCGAATGAAAAATTGAAAATAAAATTCCCTTTTCAATGCCAAAATCAGGAATAAATTTTGTAGCAAGTAAAATTGCTCCAATTAACTCAACGCTTAAACTAAATTTTATAATATAAATTACAAGTCTAATAATTCCCTTGCTTGTGTCTGCATTAGTTTGTTCTCTTATAATTCTTCTCTCTGTAATTCCAATTCGCTTGTTAAACACCATAGCAACAAGGGACAAAAATACCATTGTGCCAAGCCCACCAATTTGAATTAAAAGAATAATTACAACTTTGCCAAAAGCAGTCCACTGACTCGCCGTGTTTGCAACAATAAGTCCTGTAACACAAGACGCCGATGTAGATGTAAAAAATGCATCTAAAAATCCAATCCTCTCACCATTCATACTTGCAATTGGAAGATCTAATAGACATGCTCCCAAAAAAATTAACGCAAAAAAAGAAAGGCAAACTATTAGAGGCGGATTCTTTTTTAATTTTCTAATCATAGTACCCTCATTATAATGTATTCATATATTTGTTATGCAAAAAAGCTCCCAAAAGGGAGCATTATTATTGTTCTTTTGCAATTTGAACTAATTTTGCAAAGCCTTGTGGATCATTAATAGCCATTTCAGAAAGCATTTTTCTGTTTATATTTACATTAGCTTTCTTAAGACCACTGATAAATTTTGAATAACTCATTCCATTAAGTCTTGCAGCAGCATTAATTCTTGTAATCCAAAGTTTTCTAAAATCTCTTTTTCTTTGCTTTCTACCAATATATTCATAGTTAAGAGATTTCATAACAGCTTGATTAGCAGTTCTAAATAATTTTGATTTAGCACCAAAATATCCCTTAGCTTGTTTTAGGATATTATTATGTCTTTTTTTAGCGTTAACGCCTCTTTTTACTCTAGCCATCTTTACCTCCTATTAAGGGATCATGTGATCAATTCTCTTTTGATCACCTTTAGAAACTAAACTACCTTTTCTAAGTTTTCTTAGTCTTTTAGCAGTTTTCTTTCCAGTTAAATGTCCTTTATAAGCATAAAATCTTCTAAGCTTTCCAGAACCTGTTCTCTTAAACCTCTTCGCGGAAGCTCTGTGAGTTTTCATTTTTGCCATAAAAATCCTCCTTAATTATCAGACTTATCCTTGTCTTTTCTCTCTGAAAGGAACATCACAAGATTTCTTCCTTCCATTTTAGGTTTTTTGTCCACAACTCCATACTCAGAAATTAAATCATAAAACTTATCGAGAACTTCTTTTCCAAGATCAGTATGACCCATTTCTCTACCTCTAAATCTAACTGAAACCTTAATTCTATCACCATTTTTTAAGAAATCAATAGCTCTATTGGCTTTAGTATTCAAGTCATGATCTTCAATATTTGGAGTGAATCTAAGCTCCTTAATATTGATCACCTTTTGTTTTTTCTTAGCTTCTTTTTCTTTTTTCTCCGTGTCGTATTTGTATTTACCATAGTCCATTAAACGACATACTGGTGGTTTTGCATTTGGCGCAACATTCACTAAGTCCAGTTTTTTAGATATAGCCAAATCAATGGCTTGCAACTTAGGCACAACACCTAATTGATTACCTTCATCATCTACCAATCTGACTTCCTTTTCCCTTATCTCTTCATTAATTTGAAGTTCTTTAATTTCTAAGCACCTCCGTAAATTAAAAAAGCGAGCACCTAAAGATGCCCGCAAATTCATCGTAATTTTAAAATAACCTAAATGACTTAGCCATTAGGTGAGAAGCGGACTTCTTCTTTAATAACAAAAGACATGATAACACATAGATTTTATCTTGTCAATTATTTTTACACTAAAGATTTAATTTTTTGATATAAAAGATCAATCGCAACTTCATTTTCTCCACCTTCAGGCACAATTATGTCTGCATACCTCTTTGAAGGTTCAACAAATTGAAGATGAGATGGTCTAACTGTAGATAGATACTGCTCAATTACAGAATCTAAAGACCTCCCCCTCTCCTTCATATCTCTTTTAATTCTTCTTATTATGCGCACGTCAGCATCTGTATCGACGAAGACTTTTATATCCATTATGTCAATTAAATTTGCTTCGCTAAAAATCAAAATTCCCTCTAAAATAATTATTGGCTTTGGGATTACAATTTCCTTTTCCTTTTTTCTATTGTGAATTGAAAAATCATAAATTGGTTTTTCGATTTCTCTTCCTTCCTTTAGCATCTTTAGATGTTCATACAAAAGGTCATTATCAAAGGCAAGGGGATGATCATAATTTGTCTTTATTCTGTCTTCAAATACCAAGTTTGATTGATCTTTATAATAGGAATCTTGTTCAATCACAGACACATTTTCCCTTCCAATAAGTTCAATCAATTTTTTTGTTACAGTACTTTTCCCACTTCCACTTCCGCCACATATGCCAATAATACAGGCTTTATTGCTCATTTTCTCTCCTTAAAATAAATCCTTTTTTAACAGGTTTATCTATTTTTATTTTAAAAATCTGCTTCGCCTTATTTGCAACTTCAATTTCATTATCCTTTTCATCTAACATTTTTTCAATTTTGTAGTCAAAATGCTTTATTCCAGGTCCAAAAATTTCTATTTCATCTCCAAGGAAAACTCTATTTCTTTGCTCAATAGTTGCAATCTTTGAATTTTCATCATAATCTAACACAATTCCAAGGAAGTCATAGCCCCTTATATAAGAATTATCCTCATATACTTGAGAGCTTTCGTTTGCCTTTCCATAAAAAAATCCAGTAGTAAAATCTCTATGGCTTACTTTCTTTATCTCTTTTAAAAGATAAGGATCGTACTTATAATTTTTTGGATCATCATAATAAGCATCAATCGCCATTCTGTAAGATCTTATTACAGTTGCAAGGTAGTATTCACTTTTTACTCTACCTTCAATTTTAAGGCTTGAAATACCAGCTTCAATTAAATCGTCAATATGCTTGATCATACAAAGATCCTTTGAATTCATTATAAAAGTACCTTCATCATGCTCTTCAATTGGAAAATATTCTCCAGGTCTTTTTTCTTCAACTAAGTGATATTTATATCTGCAAGGTTGTGCACAATCGCCCATATTAGCATCTCTTCCAGTCATGTAATTTGAAAGTAGACATCTTCCTGAATAAGACATACACATTGCTCCATGGGCAAAAGTCTCTATTTCAATGGAGTCTCCAACTTTTTTAATTATATCAGAAACTTCTTTTAAACTTAATTCTCTCGCCATTACAACTCTTTCTGCTCCAAGTTTTTCCCAAAACTTTACAGTTTCAGCATTTGTAACCGAGCCTTGAGTGGAAATGTGAATTGGAAAATCTGGAGCAACTTCTTTTACTTTCATAAACATTCCAGGATCTGCAACTATTAATGCATCAACTCCAATTTCATATAAATTTTTAATATAATCTTCCACTCCAACAATGTCCTTGTCGTGAGGTATTATATTTAAAGTTACATGAAGAGTCTTTCCTTTTTCGTGTAAATAATCTGCTGCCCACTTAATATCCTCTATGGAAAAATTCTTTGAAGCCTTTCTAAGCCCAAAACTCTCCCCTCCAAGATAAACTGCATCTGCACCATATTCCACTGCAGTTTTTAATTTATTAACATCACCAGCTGGTGCTAAAAGTTCAATCTTCTTCATCTTTTCTCCTAACTAAAAGTATGCCATCTCCAATTGGCACTACAGAAGATATAAATCTATCATCTTCCGAAATATCTTTTAAAAATTTTCTAAGTCTTTTTACTATTGTTATTTTTCTTCTCTTAACTAGAGAATCTTCAGCAACCATTCCCTTGAATAGGACATTGTCGCAAATAATAATTCCCTCTTCTTTTAAATTTTTAAGTGCCAAGTCAAAATATTTTTCGTACTGACCCTTTGCTGCATCTATAAATATTAGATCATATTTTTCATCTAAATCTACTAAAAAATCATAAGCATCACTTTCGTGAACTTCAATGATTTTTTCCAAACCAATGTCAGAAATATTTTTTCTTGCAATCTCTGCCATTTCTTTTTTCAATTCAACACTGTCAATTTTTTCTATTGATTTATTTCTCTTTGCAAAGGAAATTGATGAATAACCAATTGCCGTTCCCAGTTCAAGAATTTTTTTTGGTTTTTGCATTGATATTAAAAAATTTATAAATTCTTCGCTTTCTCTTTCAATTATGGGAACATGGTTTTTCTCTGCATAATCATTCATGTCCCTAAGTTTTTCATCTTTAATATCTTTTAATTTTCTCAAATAATTTTCTATATAATCGTAATTTATATTTGGCATAATCCCTCTAAAAAAGGGAACCTAATAGATTCCCTGAATATCCTAAACCTCCATAATAATTGGTAAAATCATAGGATTTCTCTTTGTGTTTTTGAAAATATATGATCTCAAATTGTCCCTAATATCTGACTTTAAGCCATTCCAATCCTTTAGATTTTCTCTTGAATCTTCTTTTAATATTTTTCTGACAACATTTTTTGCATCTTCTATTAAATCTTCAGACTCTCTCACATATACAAAGCCCCTAGATATTATATCAGGTCCTGATACAACTTTTCCTTCTTTTGTAATAGTTATTACAACAATAATTAATCCATCTTCAGAAAGATGTCTTCTGTCTCTTAGGACAATATTGCCTACATCTCCTACGCCAAGTCCATCTACTAAAATATTTCCTGAAGGTACATCGCCAACTACTTTTGCTTCTTTTTGTGAGATTTCAAGACAGTTTCCATTTTCCATTATGAAAATATTCTCTTCTGGTATTCCCATTTGAGTTGCAATCTTTGCGTGCTCCATGAGATGTCTAACTTCGCCATGAGCAGGAATAAAATACTTTGGCTTTACTAAGCTTAAAATTAATTTTAATTCCTCTTGACAAGCGTGACCTGAAACGTGAATTTCTGAAAGAGTTTCATAAATTACCTTTGCTCCTCTTTCAAGAAGTCTATTTATAACTTTTGTAACTGCATTTTCATTTCCAGGAATTGGCGTTGCAGATAGAATAACAGCATCATTTGGAGTAAGTTGGATCTTTCTATGTTCCCCATAGGCAATTCTAGTAAGAGCTGACATTGGTTCTCCTTGTGAGCCTGTTGTAATTAGCACAAGCTCGCTGTCATCGTACTTATCCATATCCTTGATATCAACAAAGGTATCTTTCTTAACTCTAAATTGACCAAGTCTTCTAGCAGTTTCCGTTACATTTACCATGGATCTACCCGATAAAACAACCTTCCTGCCATATTTTTCCGCAGAATTTATAATTTGTTGTACTCTGTGTACATTTGACGCAAAAGTTGCAATTATAATTCTATTGTCTTGTAAACTTTGGAAAAGTCTATTAAAAGTTTCTCCAACTTTTGATTCACTCATCGTGTATCCTGGCCTAAGCACATTTGTGCTTTCTCCAATCATCGCCAACACACCTTTTTTACCAATTTCCGCTATCCTAGTCAAGTTAATTGGCTCTCCACTAATTGGTGTAAAGTCAACTTTAAAATCTCCTGAGTGATAAATGTATCCAAGAGGTGTCTTTATTGCAAGAGCACAAGAATCAGGTATAGAGTGATTTACGCTAATCCATTCAACTTCCATTTTACCAAGTTTAACTACATCTCCAGCATTTACTACATGAAGCTTATCTCTTGAAAGTCTATGTTCCTTTAGCTTATTCTCTAAAAGTCCAATAGTAAGACCTGTCCCATAAATGTCTAGATCTAGTTTTCTCATAACATATGGAATAGCACCAATGTGGTCTTCATGACCGTGAGTTAATACAAGCCCTCTAATTCTATTTTTGTTGTTTTCTAAATAAGTTACATCTGGTATTACTACATCAATACCAAGCATTTCGTCTTCTGGGAAAGTCATACCACAGTCGATGATAATAATATCTTCTCTGTACTCTATAACTGTAAGATTTTTTCCAATCTCGTGAAGTCCTCCCAGAGGAATAATCTTCACTTTATTAGTGTTTTTCATTAATTTGCCTTCTCCTCAAATTTGTGGCGGCAGTCTTCGCAATAACCCATAAATTTTAGAGTGTGGTCAACTATCTTAAAATTCTTTTCTTTTTCAACTTTTGCTTCTAGTTCATTTAAATTGTCAATGTCAATTTCTTCTACTTTACCGCAATTTATGCATATAAGATGATGGTGTCTATGACCTTCTGTTGGAATTCTGAGTTCGTATCTTATAATATTGTCATCAAATACAATTTGATCTAAAATTCCCAGTTTGTGAAATAATTGAACAGTCCTATATATAGTTGCAATTCCCATTTCAGGATCTTTTTTTGCAACTAAATTATAAACTTCTTCAGTAGTCAAATGCTTATCTTTGTTGTCCAAAAAAATTTCATAAACCTTAGCTCTTTGTTTAGTGTATTTATAACCACTATCTTTTAAGATCTTTTTAACAGGATCAATTTTTAAATCCATATTCTCACCTATTCTAATTCATTTAAAAGTTCTTCATAGGCTTCTTTTGCTTCTTCAAGTTCATCATCATCAATCCCTGCAAGAAGCTCTTCACCCAATTCATCTTCTATCACTTTTAATATATAGATTTCTGGTTCCTTTTCATCTGTATAGAGTGCAACATAGTCTGTGTCGTCAATTGAAAATTTTGCATCCACAAAAAATTCAACTTCAACATTATTTTCATCATATAATTTTATTTTTTTCATTTTTTCACCTATAAATTTAATCTATCCAGATAGCTTTGCAGAATATATGTTGCTGCAATTTTATCTATATATTTTTTCCTATTTTCTCTTCGAACAGAACCCGCTATTAAAACTTGTTCAGCCATCAAAGTGGTCATCCTTTCGTCAACATACTCAATTTCAATACCAAATTTGTTTTTCAATTTTTCTGCAAACTTCATGACTTTTTCACTTTGCGGCCCAATAGTATTGTTCATGTTCTTTGGAAGACCTACCACTATTTTTTCAATATTATTTTCTTTTATTATGTCATGAATTTTATCATAGACGCTTTTGTTTGATTCTCTTTTTATAGTCATAAGAGGCTGCGCTGTAAGCATGAGAGCATCAGATATTGCTACTCCAATCCATACATCGCCAACATCAAGGCCTAAAACTTTATTCATATAACCACAACCTTTACAGGTACATATATAATATGTAAAAGAGATGGTCTAGCCATCTCAATTTTTTTCTAAATAAACTTTCAACATTTCTTGTAAAAGTTCATCGCGCTCTATTTCTTGAATCATGGATCTTGCATTATCATGACTTGTAATATAAGTTGGATCGCCAGATAATATATATCCAATAATTTGGTCAGAAGGATTGTATCCCTTTTCCTCTAGAGCATTATAAACAACTTTTAAAACACTCTTAATTCTCTCTTGTTCCAAACTGCTTTTTTCAAAAATTTGTGTATTATTGTTTTGATCCATAATTACCCCCAGATAGATTATATCATAAAATATCTTCTTTGATAATATTATAATAGTTCTCTTAGCTTATTTAGAGCTTCATCAACTTTATTTAAATTCTTAGCACCAGCAGTTGCCATATCTGGCCTTCCGCCTCCGCCTCCGTCAGCAACTTTTGCTATTTCTTTTATAATTTTTCCAGCAGCAATTTTCTTTTCTACTAAATCTTTTGAAACTGCACATACAAAGTTAAGTTTTCCATCATTTATTGTCGCAAATAAAACTACAACTGAACCAACTTTATTTCTAACTTCATCAGCTAAATCGCGAAGTGTGTTTACATCAACCCCATCGAATTTTTTAATTACATAATTTATGCCATTTTTAACTTTTACTAAATCAATAAGACCTGAAATTTGATCCTTTGCCATGTCGCGCTCAAGTCTTTCAATTTCTTTATTTGCTTCTTTAAGATTTTTGTTGTTTAATTTTATCTTTTGTAGAATTTCATCTTTATTTGATTTCAATTCCCTGGCTATTTCTTCTTGTTCCTCTTTTAGTTCATTTAAATATTTTAAAACAGCAGGACCTGTTATAGATTCAATTCTTCTTATCCCATTACTTATACCACTTTCAGATAGTATTTTAAACATGGAAATTTCAGAAGTATTTGATACATGAGTACCACCACAAAGTTCCCTAGAATAATCTCCCATGGAAAGAACTCTAACTTCTTCGTGATATTTGTCTTCGAATAGGCCAATTGCACCCATTTTTTTTGCTTCATCTAAATTTGTAATCTTGGTTTCAACGGGAAGAGCTTCAAAAATCTTTTCATTTACAATTTTTTCAACCTTATCAATTTCTTCCTTTGACATCGCCTCAAAATGAGAAAAGTCAAATCTCATTCTGTCAGGCATAACTAGGGAACCAGCTTGATTTACATGATTTCCAAGCACGTCCTTTAATGCTCTGTGAAGTAAGTGAGTTACAGAGTGATTTCTTCTTATATTATTTCTTCTAACAACATCAATAATAGCTTTAACAGGAGCTTTCTCTAGTTTACCTTCCTCAACTTCTACAAAGTGAAGGTGAAGCCCATCTTTAGTCTTTTTAGTATCAGTTACCCTTAATCTAAATTTGTCGGAAATAATTTCTCCAGTATCTCCTACTTGTCCACCACTTTCACCATAAAAAGTAGTTTTGTCTAGAATTACAATTCCCCTTTTGCCCTTATCTATGCAATCGACAATTTCATCATCATAAATAATTCTTATAATATGTCCTTTGCATTCATTTTTTTCGTAACCTAAAAACTCATTGGAAATTCCTTCAAATAGGTGCTTATTGTCTTGATTTGCCCAGCCTATATTTTTATCATCTCTTGCATCTCTTGCTCTTTTCCTTTGAAGTTCCATTTCTTCTTCAAATCCAGTCATGTCGACATCAAGATCTTCTTCCTTTAAAATTTCTTCTGTCAAATCAATTGGAAATCCATAAGTGTCATATAGTTTAAAGGCTTTTTTGCCCTCTAACAACCTTTCATTATTTGTCTTCATTTCTTTAATGTGAGCATTAAGCCTTACGAGTCCATCGTCAATAGTTTCTAAGAATTTTTCTTCTTCTCTTCTAATTATTTCTTTAATAGACTCTCTATTTTCTTTTAACTCTTTATATTGATCGCCCCAAGAATCAATTACCATATCTGCAATTTCAAAAAGAAAAGCTCTCTTTATTCCTAGTTTTCTTCCATGTCTTGCAGCCCTTCTTATAAGTCTTCTTAATACATAACCCCTTCCTTCATTTGAAGGTACTATTGTATCAGAAATCATAAAAGTCATTGCTCTTATGTGGTCGGTTATAACTCTAAAGGAAATATCTGCCTTTTTATCTTCGCCATATTTTTTGCCTGAAACCTTTGCAATTTCTTCTATTATATCTTTTATTGCATCTATTTCAAAAATATTGTCAGTCTTTTGTAAAACTGTGGCAATTCTTTCAAGACCCATTCCCGTATCAATATTTGGATGTGAAAGTGGATTGTAATTTCCATTTTCGTCCTTATCAAATTGTGTGAAAACTAAATTCCAAACCTCGATAAATCTGTCGCCTTCTCCACCAGGTCTTTCATCTTCTGAACCATATTCTAATCCTCTATCAACATATATTTCTGAGCATGGACCGCTTGGGCCGACCTCAAGTTCCCAAAAATTATCATCTTTTCCAAGTCTAGTAATTTTTTCTTCGGGGATTCCAATTACATCTCTCCAAATATTGTATGCTTCATCGTCATCTTTATAAACAGTAACCCAAAGATCTTCTTTTGGAATTTCAAGATTGACTGTTAAAAATTCCCAAGCCCACGGAATCACTTCGTGTTTGAAATAATCGCCAAAGGAAAAATTTCCTAACATTTCAAAAAATGTTGCGTGTCTATCTGTCAATCCTACATTATCTATATCACCAGTTCTAATGCATTTTTGGCAAGTCGTAACTCTCTTTGCAGGTGGGATCTCTTCGCCAGTAAAGAATTTTTTCATTGGCGCCATTCCTGCACCGATTAAAAGAAGTGACTTGTCATTTTTTGGAATTAGCGAAAAACTTGGTAATATTAAATGGTTTTTTGATTCAAAAAAATTTAAAAACTCAGTTCTTATATCGTGTAAACCTAAATACTTCATAAACAACTCCTATTAAAAATCCTCCCATTCCCTGGGAGGATGTGCTATAAATATTATAATTATAAAGAATATGAATGTCAATTAGAGCTATATTTGTCGTTGTATTTTATTTTTGCAAAATCAATTAATATAAATATAATTGACGTGATTGGAACAGAGATTACCATTCCCCAAACTCCAAAAATTCCTCCACCAATGATTATTGAAATTAAAATAAGTAATGGATTTAACCCTGTACTATCTCCAATAAGTTTCGGTGCGAGAATATTATTTTCTATCCATTGAACTAATATGAATAAAACCATTACCCAAAATGCTTTTACTGGAGAATCTACTAATGCAAATAAAACTGCAGGCACACATCCAAGGAAAGGTCCTACATATGGAATAATATCTGCAATACAAGTGATAAGTCCAATAATTATTGCAAAGTCCACTCCTAATATTAATAGATAAATCATAGTGAGTACTCCAACGAAAATTGCCATTAACATTCTTCCTCTAATAAATTGTTGAAGAGCTATGTCTATTCTGTTTGCCAAAAATGTAATGTCATCTCTATATTTGTTTGGAATAATTTTTTTTACTTTATGAGTGAATTTTTCCTTGTCCACAGAAAAGTAAAATGAAAATAAAATTATTAATACTAATCTAAAGGCACCAGTCAATGCTCCATATACCTTTGAAAAAACTCCAGAAAGTGAACTCATAAGTGAGCCTTGAATTTTTGTAGCTAAATCGTTAATAGTTTTTGTCATGGAATTTAAAACATTTGATACAATTTGTGGCGTCTTGACATCCACCCCAACCTTTGGATTTGACTCTTTATAGATGTCTATAAAGTTTTCTGGTAATTTAATATTAAAATTTGCAAAAATCTGCGTCAAGAAATCATTTACGTTTCTAGTAAGCGTGTCCACCATTGCAGGTAAGCTTGTGAGTAAATTTGAAACTTCATTAATAGTTTTTGGTATTACAGAAATTATTAATATTCCAAAAATTAAAATAACAGAAATATAAACTATTATTACTCCAAACTGTCTTTTTATTCCCTTTCTCTCTAAATAATTTACTATTGGATCTATTATGTATGCAAAAATAATTGCAATAATAGCAGAAGAAAGAGTATAACCTAGAATTGGGAACTTGTTAAAAATTATTGTTATTAAATAGAAAGCTAAAATCCCTAAAAATATTTTTGTAATGTAATGTAGATCTATATTTATTCTTTTTTTGCCTTCAATATATCTATTCCCAATATTTATTAGATAATAAATTGCCAAAAATATTAAAAGTATAGATAATGTTACAAGGGCATAAATCATAAATCTCGCAGCATTACCGGAAATTTGTTCCAACATATTATCACCTGTTCTTGAACTTTTTCATCCCTTTACTTATTTTCTCCACTACATAATCGCACTCTTCTTTTGTGTTATTGTGATTTATGGAAAGTCTAAGCGTTGAAAGAGAATCTTCTTCACTTCTTCCAATTGCCCTAAGGACATGGGATGGATTTATACTTCCCGCTGCACAAGCAGATCCAGATGAAACACATATATCATACATATCAAGGTATTGCACCATTGTTTGTGGCTTAGTATCCTTTAGCGTAATATTAATATTTCCAGGAAGTCTATTGTCTATTGGACCATTAAAAATAATTCCATCTATGTTTAAAAGTTTTTCAATAGTATAATCTCTTAAATCACTTGTGTAGTTTATATTTTCATCCATATTTGCATAGGCGTCTTCTATTGCTTTTGCTATGCCAACTATGGATGCAATATTTTCTGTGGATGCTCTCATGCCCCTTTCTTGTTCTCCACCATTTATAAAGGGCGAAATTTCTACGCCTTCTTTAATGTATAAAATTCCAATTCCTTTAGGAGCTCCTAGCTTGTGTCCTGATATAGAAAGCATGTCCACGTCTATATCTTTTAGATTAAATTTAACATTTCCCATAGCTTGTACTGCGTCTGTATGAAATAAAATATTTTTTTCTCGAGCAATTTTTGAAATTTCAGAAATTGGCTCAATGGTTCCTATTTCATTATTCGCAAACATTATGGAAATTAATTTTGTATTGTCCTTTATTTTTTCACTTAATTCATCTAAATTCACAAAGCCTTCTTCGTCTACTGAAATTAGAGAAGTTTCATTGCCAAATCTCTCAACTGATTTAAGTGAATTTAAAATAGCTGGATGTTCTATCTTTGATGATATTATATGATTTTTTTCCCTTGGATTCAATATTTCTTTTATAACCCAGTTGTCAGATTCAGATCCTGATGAAGTAAAATAAATTTCACTTGGCTTTACTTTTAAATTTTCTGCAATTTTTATTCTCGAGTTTTCAATTGCCGCTCTCGACTTTTGTCCTAGAGAATAAATTGCCGATGCATTCCCATAATTTTCTCTCAAATAGGGAAGCATGGCCTTTAGTACATTCTCTGTGATCTTTGTAGTAGCAGCATTATCCATGTAAATCATATTAACCTCACATGTCTGCCAGAGTCATGGACTCCATTACATCTTCAATTTGTCCTTGTAACTTAGATAGTATATCTCTAGTTGCACAATCCTTTAGCTTTCCGCAATTGATATTTTTGCCAAGGTCACAGCAAGAAAGAGAAATATCGCCTTCAAGAGCATTTATTATTTCTCCAATGGCAATATCCTTTGGAGCTCTCGATAAAACATAGCCTCCACCTGCTCCTCTTATTGATTTAACGAGTCCAGCTTTTTTTAAAAGAGAAAAAAGTTGTTCTAAATAAGATTCTGATAAATTTTCTTCTTTTGCAATATCCTTTAGTGCAATGGGACCCTTCCCTTCATTTTCTTTTAAATTATACATTGCCATTAAGCCATAACGGCCCTTTGTAGAAAGTTTCATTTAATCACCTCTTATGATGGAATAAAAGATCCTTCTTCTTTATTGTTTTCTAACATATCTTTTAAAGTGTACCATGAAAGGACTGCACACTTTACCCTTGCTGGAAGATTGCTAATGGATTCAAAGGCTATGGCATCGTCAAGTTCTTCAAGCTCGTCAGGATCTTTGACTTCACCCTTTACCATTCCAATAAATTTCTTTGCTCTTTCAATAGCTTCTTCCACAGTTATCCCTCTTACATTGTCACACATAATTGATGTGGATGCTTGTGAAATCGCACAACCATGTCCCGTATAAGAAATGTCTTTTATAATTCCATCTTCTACTTTTAACTGAAGAGTGATTTCATCACCGCAGCTTGGATTGTGTCCAAGCTCTTTGTGAGTATAATCCTCTAAATCACGTCTATTGTGTTTATTTCTAGAATGTTCTAAAATTAATTCTGTGTAAATATTATCAAGATTCAATACCTAAAATCCTCCTTACATCTTCAAGATGATCCACGAAATAATCAATTTCTTCAACTGTATTATAAATTGCAAAGCTTGCTCTACAAGAGAAGTTTGAGCCTAAAAATCTATGAAGAGGTTGAGCACAGTGATGTCCTGACCTTATTGCAATGCCATAAGTATCTAAGATTGATGCAACATCGTGGGGATGAGCCTCTTTAAAGTTAAATGATATTACTGGAGCTCTATTTTTGTTGCTAGTTGTATAAACTTCAAGATATTCTAATTTTATTAACTTTTCATAACAATAGTCAGTTAAATATCTTTCGTACTCGTCAATCCTTTCCATGCCATATTTATTTACAAAATCAATGGCTGCTGCAAGGTTTACTGCACCTTCAACATTTGCAGTACCAGCTTCAAATCTTTGCGGTGCATTTAAAAAAGTTGTATGGTCTTCATAAACATACTCTATCATATCGCCTCCTGTTAGGAAGGGTTCCATTTCATTTAATATGTCTTCTTTTCCATAAAGTACACCTATTCCTAGAGCAGAGTACATCTTATGACCAGAAAATGCCAAGAAGTCAACATCAAGTTCACTTACATTTACTTTTCTATGAGGCACAAGTTGTGCACCGTCTAAAATAATTTTTGCCCTTGAATTTTCTCTAACATACTTCACAATTTTTTCAATATCTGGATTTGTCCCTACTACATTAGATGCTCCTGTAATAGATAAAATCTTTGTCTTTTCCGTAACTTTTTCTTCTATTTCAGAAAAAGGAATTTGCTTGTCCTCGTCTATATACAAATATTTTAATTTTGCGCCAGTTTTTCTAGCAACTTGTTGCCAAGGAACTAAATTTGAATGGTGCTCCATTATTGAAATTACAATTTCGTCGCCTTCACTTAAATTATTAAGTCCATAGGAATAGGCTATTAAATTTAATGCCTCTGTTGCATTTCTCAAAAATACAATTTCACTTGCCTTTTTTGCTCCTACAAAATCAGCAACTTTTTGCCTTGCATTTTCATAAACTTCCGTCGATTTCATTGCAAGATAGTGAGCTCCCCTATGGGGGTTTCCATTTTCAGTTTCATAAAAATTTTGAATATTTTCTAAAATTTCACGAGGCTTTTGAGTTGTTGCTCCATTGTCAAAGTAGACAATATTCTTTCCATTAGGCTTCAATTTTAAAAAAGGAAATTCTCCTCTTATATTTTCTATTTCTTTATTTGTAAACATATTAATTTCCTCTCTTTATAATTTGTCTAACTGAATTCCAAACTTCCTCTTTTAATTTTTCATCTGCCAGTGCGTCAATTGCTCGAGAAAATTTTGATTCAACTATTAGTGCTTCTGCTTCATCATAACTAATTCCTCTGCTCATTAGATAAAATACTTGATTCATGTCGAGTTTTCCTGCACTTGATGCGTGATTGCCTACTACATCATCTTCGTGAGCAAGCATTAGTGGCACTGAAATTGAGTTGACTGTGTCGTCAAGCAAAATTGAATACTCTTCTTCAGAGCCAACAGCACCCTTTGCGCCTTCTATAAATTGTAAGTTTGACTTAAAATTTTTAAAGGATTTGTCCTTTAGTGCTCCATTTACCAAAATATCTGACTCAGTCTTTTTTCCTCTATGAATCATGTCGTAATTCATATTTAAATATTCCTCTTTTTGTCCAAAATAAATTGAATCTACAACTGAAGAGGATCTTTCGCCAATAAGTTCTGCTTTATAGTTTGTGTATAGTTTTGATGCGCCTAGTTCATATTGGTGAACAGATACCTTTGCGTCATCTTCTGTGTAAATTCCAATAGATTCAAGGACTAAGGATTTATCATCGTCTCTTGCTATTACAAAAACTTCTACTTGAGAGTTTTCCTTTGCTAAAACCTTTATAACAGAATTTCTGAATTTTTCGCCCTTGCCACAAGAAGTGTAGTCAAGTATAACTTTCAATTTTGAATTTTTTTCTGCAATTATATGTTGAAGATCAAAAAGTTCACAATACTCATCATCTAGTTCAAATAATTTGAAATCTTCTTTGACTTCTCCTTCCTTTGCCACATAGGAATTGTAATAATTTAAATATTTTCTATTTAATTCCAATGCGTCAGATGAAATTCCATATTTTATTTTTTCAAATTCAGAAATTTCTCCCGGATTTTTTTTCCCTTCTTCTCTATATAATTTCCCCCTGATTTTTGGGATTTTTATTTCTGTTTCATTTACCTTTAAAAAACTAAAAGTTTTAAAGGCAATTTCATTTCCAATTATATTCATCTTTCACCTACCCAATTGCTCCAACAAGTTCAAGGTTAATTAGATTATTCATCTCAACTGCATATTCCATAGGAAGTTCCTTTGCAATTGGTTCTGCAAATCCTCTTACAACCATTTCCCTTGCTTCTTGTTCAGAAATTCCTCTAGACATCAAATAAAAAATTACAGAATCACTAATTCTTCCAATTTTTGCTTCGTGTCCTATATCAATATCGTTATTCTCGATCTTTATAGTTGGAATTGTGTCTGAACGAGACTTGCTATCAAGCATTAATGATTCACAGGAAGTTGAATTCTTTGCGCCCACTGCATTTTCCTTAATCTCAACAAGTCCTCTATAAATAGCAATTCCACCGGATTTTGAAATTGATTTCGTGTTAATAGTTGATTTAGTATGAGGTGCTGCGTGAACAACTTGTGCTCCTGTATCTAGATTTTGCCCTTCACCCGCAAAAGAAATCCCCGTAAATTCACTGCTTGCATTTTCTCCCACTAAAATTGATGCAGGATATAACATTGAAACTTTTGAGCCAAAGGAACCTGAAACCCATTCAATTTTTCCATTTTTTTCAACAATAGCTCTCTTTGTGTTTAAGTTATACATATTTCTCGACCAATTTTCTATTGTTGAGTACCTTAGAGTTGCATTTTCTCCAACAAAAAGTTCAACAGCTCCCGCATGAAGATTTATTACATTGTATTTTGGAGCAGAACAGCCTTCGATGAAATGACAATAAGCATCTTCTTCCACAATTATAAGAGTATGTTCAAATTGCCCAGCTCCTGGTGCGTTAAGTCTAAAGTAAGATTGTAAAGGTATATCTACATTTACTCCCTTTGGAACATATACAAAGGATCCTCCAGACCAAACTGCATAGTGAAGAGCTGCATACTTGTGAAGATTTGGAGTGATGCATTTGCTAAAATACTTTTTTACAATTTCTGGATATTTTTTAAGCCCCGTTTCAAAATCTGTATAAATTACCCCTTGGTCGGACAAATATTTTTGAATATTGTGATATACAACTTCAGAATCATATTGTGCCCCAACTCCAGATAACATAAATTCCTTTTCTGCTTCAGGAATTCCTAGCTTATCAAAGGTATCTCTTATTTCCTCTGGCACATTTTTCCAGTCGTCACTCATATCTGCATCAGGCCTAATATAAGTTGTGATTTCATCCATATCGACTTCAGATAAATCTGGTCCCCACTCTGGGTTTGTCTTTTCATTAAATATTTTTAATGCCTTAAGTCTACTTTCAAGCATCCACTCTGGTTCATCCTTTTCCTTTGAAATTTGTCTTACAATTTCTTCTGTAAGACCCTTTTCAGTCTTTGATCTAAAGGTAAATTTATTTTTAATATCATAGACGCCACGATCCATGTCTTCTACATAAGTTTTATCTATCTTAGTCAATTATTTCACCTCTTCTCTTATCCAATTGAATCCATCCTTTTCGATTTTATCAATTAGAGAAGCGTCTCCTTCTTTTACAATTTGTCCATCTAAAACTACGTGAACAAAGTCTGGTTTAATGTTGTCTATTAATTCTTTGTGGTGAGTGATAATTAAAACTGCATTATCTTTATTTAAGAACTTTTCAATTCCTCTTGATACAATTCTCGTTGCGTCGACATCAAGCCCTGAATCAGTTTCATCTAAAATTGCAAGTTTTGGATTTAGCATAAGCATTTGAAGAATTTCATTTTTCTTTTTTTCTCCACCAGAAAAGCCAACATTAAGATATCTTTCAGCATAAGAAGAATCCATTTTTAACTCTTCCATTTCCTTTTTTATTTCCTTTTTAAATTTTAAAATAGAAATTGTCTTATCTTCCTTTAAAGATTTTGCCGTTCTAATAAAGTTCTCCACCGAAATTCCTGGAACTTCTTCAGGAGTTTGGAAGGACATAAAAAGTCCTTTATTTGCCCTCTTATCAGTTGTAAGATCTGTAATATCTTCTCCATCTAAAAATATTTTTCCACTAGTTACATTGTAAACTGGGTTGTCCATGATTACATTGGCAAGTGTGGATTTTCCTGAACCATTTGGCCCCATAATTACATGCACCTCGCCGTAATTAATTTTTAAATTTATATCTTTTAAAATTTCTTTATCTTCTACGCCAGCACTTAAATTTTCAATTCTCAATAACTCTGTCATACTTCCTCCATTTATAAAAAATAATTCATACAAAATTACTATGTTTTTTCTATTAACTATAATAACACAACTCTTTTAATAATTAAACAATAATTAAAAATAAAAAAACTAGGATTGACCTAGTTTATGAAAGCATAAATGCCGACTCTATGTGATTGATTTCCTTTTCATTAAAATAAATTTCAATTATATCGAAGCGAACCATTATGTCGTAAAGATTTTTTTCCATAATATACGCCGTGGCAGTTTGAATTATATTTTGCATTTTAAATTCCGTGACAGCTTCGCAGGCATCACCATATTTTCTCGAGTTTCGAGATTTTACTTCAACAAAGACAATTTCATCTTTATCCCTTGCTATTATGTCTATTTCTGTACCAAGGGCTCTATAATTCCTTTCTAAAATTATATAACCCTTCTTCTCCAAAAATTTTGTGGCAATATCTTCTCCACGATTGCCAAAAAATAAATTGTGTCCTACCATAATTTCATATTCTTCAAAAAAGATTTTCTATGCATATCCGTTGGACCATAAGCCTTTAGAGCATCTCTATGATATTTTGTAGCATAGCCCTTGTGTTTTTCGATTCCATAATGAGGATATTTCTCCGCCCACTTGTTGCAAAGGTCATCTCGATAAACTTTTGCAATAATTGAGGCACAGGCAATGGAATAACAAGACTCGTCGCCCTTAACAATTGCATGTTGAAAAATCCCAGTTTCTATAGTTTCGGCATCTATTAAAACACAGTCTGCATTGACCTTTTTGTTTTCCCTATCGCGCAAATTTTCAAGAGCATTTATCATGGAAATGTGAGTAGCCATTTTTATATTTACTTTATCAATAATATCTGCATTTGCCCTTCCAATTCCAACGGCAATGCAAGACTCCAAAATTTTTGTATAAAGTGCCTCTCTTTTTTTAGGTGTCAACTTTTTTGAATCATCTACTCCCTCGATGTACTCGTCCTTTGGCATAATAATTGCACAAGAAACTACATCTCCAAAAAGACAGCCCCTTCCAACTTCATCAATTCCACAAATATTTTTGTACCCCTTGTCGTAGTATTCATCTTCAAATTTATAAAAATTCATCTGGTTCCTCCAAAGTTATTCTTCCAAGAGTTCCCTTCCTAAACTCGTCTAAAATAATTCCAGAAACTTTTTCATAATCTATTAATCCGCCACGCATAAGTGCACCTCTATTTTTTCCAATTTCCTCCATAATTTCAATTGGCTCCATATTTTCGACATTAGAAATTTTATATCTCTCTTCTATTGACTTCGGTGCAATCTTTTTTAATTTTTCAATTAATTTTAAAGAGAGGGTTTCTCTATCCATAATTTCATCCTTTATCGCACCAGTAAAGGCTAGGTTAAGTCCAACTTTTTCTTCAAACTTTGGCCACAAAACTCCTGGCGTATCTAATAGGTGAAGCTTTGAGTGAATTTTTATCCACTGATTTGTCTTTGTAACTCCCGGCCTATTTCCAGTTTTTGCAGATTTTGTGCCAGAAATTGAGTTTATAAAAGTTGACTTTCCAGAATTTGGTATGCCCACAATCATTGCACGAAGTGGTCCCTTGTTAAGGTCCTTATCCTCATATTTTTTTATCTCTTCAGACATTAATTCCTCAGATCTTTTTACGACTAAAGCCACATTTGGCTTCATTGCATTGTAAGAAATTGCAAAATTATTTTCATCAATAATTCTTTTCATCCAATCTTCATTTAATTTTGGATTTGATAAATCTGACTTATTAAATATTAAAAGTCTTTTTTTGTTTTTTAAAAGGTCGTCAAAAAGAGGATTTCTACTTGAGAAGGGAATACGAGAATCAATTATCTCTATTACAAAATCTATGAGTTTTAATTTTTTCTCAATATCCTCAATTGTCTTTTTCATATGACCTGGATACCAGTTAATATTCATTTAATCACCAAATAAAACCTTGTCTAAAATTTTTACTGCTCCATCATTGTCATTGTCGTATTGGGAAACTACATCTGCAACTTCTATAAGTCTCTTTACTCCATTTTTCATTGCAATTCCAAGTCCAACATTTTCTATTAGCATTACATCATTGGAATCATCGCCAATAGCAGCAACATTTTTTAAATCCACATTTCTATTTTCCGCATATTTTTTTATCCCAAAAAATTTGTCGCCGCTTTTTTGTAAAACTTCAAGCATCCACTTTGGCTCTCTTCTAATTTTCATAATGTGAAAATTAAATCTATCAGAAATTTCATCTCTCATTCTATTCCTAAGAGCAACTAAATCATCATGATTTCCAGCAAATACAATTGAAAGTGGGTTCCCCTTTATACTTTCAAAATCATCTACTACAAGATTTCTTCCCTTAAAAGCATCGACATAGGAACCTTCAAAGCTTTCAAAATTCTTTTTCTTGTAAACAAGATCTATTCCATCATCTCTTTCAATATGAAGTGATGTGTAGATATTGTCTTTATCATCAAAACTCATTACTCTTTTTAAATCCTCTTTACTAATTGGATTTACATACTCAACTTTCCCAGTAAGATTATTCCTAATTACATTTCCATTATTGCATATGAGGTCGATGTCCACATTCTTTCCCACAAATTTGTGAGCAGAATAATATTCACGGCCAGTAGCAACTACGGGAATAATATTATTAGATTTCAGTTTTTCCACAAAGGGTTCAAAACTCTTTGTCATAACCTTATCTGTACTTAGAAGAGTTTCATCTAAATCCATAGAAACAATTTTAATCATAAATCACCTATACATTAAATTTAAATACAATTACATCGCCATCTTCAACGACATAATCCTTTCCTTCACTTCTAATGAGTCCCTTTTCTCTTGCAGAAGCAACAGAGCCTGACTCAACTAAATCCTTATAGCTAACTGTATCAGCCTTAATAAATCCCCTTTCCATATCAGAGTGGATTTTTCCAGCAGCAGTTGGCGCCTTTGAACCTTTTTTAACAGTCCATGCTCTAGTTTCCATTTCACCAGTAGTTAAAAAAGAAATTAAACCAAGAAGTTTGTAACTCGACTTAATTAATTTGTCTAATCCAGATGAATCAAGACCAAGTTCTTCAAGGAAAAGTTTCTTTTCATCATCTTCAAGAGTAGCAATTTCAGCTTCAATTTCTGCAGAGATTACAACAACTTCATCGCCAGTTTTTTCTGCATACTCTTTTACTTTTTTCACATATTCATTGTCTTCTTTGTTTAATTCTTCTTCAGAAACATTGCATACATAGATTACAGGTTTTGCACTTAGAAGAGAATAATTTTTTATAATTTTTTCTTCTTCCTCGTCAAGTTCAACTTCTCTTGCAGCCTTACCTTTTTCAAGAGCATTTTTAATTTTTTCCAAAAGATCTCTTTCCTTTGCAAGAGATTTTTCTGCCCTAGCCTTTTTTACAACCTTTGAATATCTATTTTCAACTTGTTCAAGGTCAGAAAAAATTAATTCCAAGTTTATATTTTCAATATCACGAATAGGGTCAATAGATCCATCAACATGAATAATATTTTCGTCATCAAAACATCTTACCACATGAACAATGGCATCAACTTCGCGAATATTTGATAAAAATTGATTTCCAAGTCCTTCGCCCTTGCTTGCACCTTTAACAAGACCTGCTATATCATAAAATTCTATATTTGTGTGAACAATCTTTTGTGAATTGCTTAATTTTGCAAGGACATCTAATCGTTCATCAGGCACATTTACAACTCCAATATTTGGTTCAATAGTTGCAAAGGGATAGTTTGCAGCTTCAGCACCAGCACTTGTAAGAGCATTAAATAAAGTTGACTTACCTACATTAGGTAGTCCTACGATTCCAAGTTTCATTAGAAAACCTCCATTCAAATTAAAATTATATCATAATTAAAAAGCATAGGTCTATTAATAAAAAAATAGTGTCAGTCTTTACAACTAACACTATTATGATTAACACTTAAATTATATTTTATTTAGAACCATTTATCAGACCTAATATCTTTTTTCCTACATTAACACTCAGGTTCTTGTACTTAGTTTTGCCATTACCTATTCCATATGATACATAATATTTATTCCCAATTTTATTTTCTGGAATAAATGTGAAGGTTATATCATCATCCTTATCAGCTTTTATATTTACTATAACCGTTCCCTTATATGGTTCGTTTTTTAGTGGGTCTTCTGGTCCTTGACTACTAATGTTTTTTATGATTGTGTCCAAAATATCTTCTTTCAACTTACCTATTACAATAAAAGATTTAATATTTAGATCTTCATCTGTAATTACTTCTATATTCATAGATTGACATCCAATAGTCTTGTTATCAAGTGTAAATTTTTTATCATTTACTTTGCTTATTTCACTTGTGTTTAAAGTTATATATTCACTCTTTTGATTCATTGGAATTTTATAAATTTCACAAATTTCTTTTAAAGGCACATAGTTATCTCCATTAATCAAGTACATCTGCATTCCTTTAATTTCTTGTTTCTTTCCATTATCTTTATTTTCTTTTGAATAAGCAATTAATTTATGACTTGAATTAAAAATCTTTATTTTTTTATCAGATTTTACAGGCTTAATTTTAATGGAATTCTTCATTTTCAACATCTTTGGTTGGATATTTAACATTACGCTATTTGATGTACTATCATAATTCACAAAACTATCATTTTGTTTGTCGAAAAAATCTAGGAAATCCCTTAATTTAATGAATAGGGCATCTTTCATATAAAAAGCTTGGATATCTTCTCCGCAATAATTTATTTCACACTTTACTGCATAAATTTCTTTACTTTTTGCTTGGGATATACTGGGGATAAGAAATACCCCCAGTATGAAGATAAATAAAATTTTTAACGATTGTTTTATCATAGCGTCCTCCTGCTAAACTCTAATAAAATCCATTATAACTTCGATTTCCGAAAAATCTAATTGGGCAGTATTCAGGTACTTTATTTGCCGCATCGAGCGCAGCCTGACGTACTGATTTACTACTAGAAGGAGAATTCCAAAATTGCCATAAATAATTATAGCTAAAATATCCCCCTACTAAGTCATAACCCATTCTAGCTAGTCCTGATTGAGCATCTGTTACAGACTCTCTTGGGTAAGGGATAGCGTCATCATTTATAGATGCTGCCCCTGCATTATCATAGATACAACTCTCCTCCAACAATCTCTCCAGAATACAAATCTACATGCACTTCTACTTTTTCATTTTTTAGGATATAAACTTCCTTAATTATTTGATCTTCTAAGTTTTCTTCACTTATAATAACAGGTTCAGTTTCTTCTTTTCCATCCATCAGCCTAAAAAAATCTTTATTGGGAATAGCAGTTCCAACACTAACTTCTTGAATTTCCCCTTTATTGTATTTTTGCAAGAATTCATTTGCTATTCTTATGACTTTATCTTTTGGGATTGGATTTCTAGTTTGGCTAAAACTTCTCAAAGAAATTTCCTCTTTCTCTATACCCTTTTTCTTAAAGCTAACTAAAGCTCCCTTTTCTGTATCTATATAAACATCATAAGCATCATATTGATTATGTCCACCATAAGGCATCATCTTTTCATATCTTAATTCTTAATAGAAGGAATAGTCTAATGAACCATCAGAGTTCATCCTCTCTTCTCTACTAGTCCAATTAAAAATACCATCGTCACTTTCTTTTCATTATCAACTTCATTCTCTAAAGCAAATATACTAAAAGAACATACTAATAGCATTATTGCTATTAAAACAAAACTTTTGAAATATTTCAAAGGTTAGTATAGATGATAATATTCCAAACAATATATTGTCTACGTTAAAATTTTTATATAATAAAAACTTAATTACTTCTAATAAAACAACAATGATAAAAGTTATTTTAAAATAATTTTTACTGTTCTTTTTTAAAATTAAAATAAAAATTGGAATTAAGTAAACTATTGGCAATATTATAAATTTAAAAAAAGAAAAATAGCTTAATTCATCTGTCATAGTTATGAAATCGTAAGGATAATTTACAATAGATTTAAATGGAATAATATTAATCCTTGGATAAGAATTATTTATTCTTCTAAATAAAATATAAAGATTGTATAAACAAAACCTGATATATATTTTTTTAGAAAAATATTTTTTCTTTATTATTATATGTATAAAACAAAAATATAGCCCAGAATTAATAAAGCTAGAAATAATACAAAAAATCGCATTACAGTATCATTATCTATTAAAATCTCTCCTTTTGCCATTCCTGGCAAAACACTTGTTAACATTGCAAGTAGTGTAAATATTCCCAAATAAGAACTTACTAAAAATATTAAAGGTATAATTTTCTTTTTCTTAAAAAACTCCTTAAGATTTATCGATTCTTTTTGCTAAATATATAATTCATCTACTATTATTATATCACTAGATTAAATAAAAATAATGCACTTTACTATAATTTTATATCCTTTTAATTAGCTGTTTTTTATTGTATAATGAGTTTATCAATTATTAAAGAGGTGAACAGTATGAGTGCCATCGTCATAAATGACCTGACAAAACGCAAGGGCAAAGAAAAAATTTTATCTAATTTAAATTTAGAAATTTTAGATGGCGAATTTTTCTCTCTTCTTGGAACAGAAAAATCCGGAAAAACAACTCTTGCAAGAATTATTATGGGATACTTAAAACCCGGTAGCGGATCTATTAGGGTTTATGATATGGATTCCTTTAAAGAATCAAAAGAAATAAAAGAAACTGTGTCCTTCGTACCTGAAGATATGATTTTCGATTCAAAGATAAAATCTTATACTTTATTAAAAAAGACACTTAGTACACGTAGTATGTCTAACACAGAAGATATTGATGCCCTCTGTGATTATTTTGAATTTAATTCAAATCTAAGAATTTGTGATTTAAGAGATAGAGATAGAAAACTATTTGCTATTATTAATGCTCTTGTTGTTAAACCAAGGCTTTTAATATTAGATAGTCCTTCTAAATTTTTGGAAGAAAAGGATGTTGATAGGCTTTTCTCTCATGTTAAGAAATTAAATGAAACAGAAAGTTTAACTGTTTTACTTCTATCTAATTCACTAAGAGAAGCAAAAAAATATTCTCAACGCATCGCTTACCTATCTGATGGTAAAATTCAAGATATTGAATACAATAATGTAAAAGCTGCTGAAGATAAAGTTTTAAAAATTGACTCTTATAGGGGAAATTTAAATTACTTTACTTCAATAGGTGCAAGAGTTATTAAGGATGAAGAGGAAACTGTGCTATACTTTGACGGAGCACTTCCTGAACTTTCAAGGGTGATTTACGAGGAAGCTCTTGAAAATTATGTGCTTGAAGATGCAAAATTAAGCGATAAAATAAATGCCTACTACAAGGGAGAAAATGCAAAACTTCCTAGGAAAAAAACTGAAGCACCAAATAAAGGAGTAGCTGAAAATTCAACAGAAAAAATTTCTGCAAATTCAGTTGAAACTTCTAATATCAATGGAGTAACAGAAGGCACGATAAAAGTTAATGAAGGAGAAAATAATTTCACTGAAGTGGAAGGCGTAAAATTAGAAAACTCTGAAAAAGATATAATCCACAATACAAAGACAAATCTCTTTGTAGATGACGACTACAATAAAGTTGTGCCTAATGAAATGAATGATGAAGTTGAATCAACTAAAGAAAATTTAGATGAAAATAAATCTGATGAAACAATTGTTTTTAAAACCTCTGATGACGTATTCAATGTAACAGAAGAGACAAAGATAAAGGAGGATAAAAATGATATTTAATATGGAATTTAAATCAAATTTTGCAAAGATGATATCTTGGGCAATCGTCCTAATAATTTTACTTGGACTTATGCTTGCCTTTTATCCCTTCCTTGCAGAATCTCAAATGAACTCACTGTTTAACTCAGTGTTAGAAGGTTTTAACGAGCCTGCTAGAAATATTTTAGGGCTTTACGATGGAATTGATATAGTAAACATTGGCGACTACATTGCACTTGTTTATCATTATCTTGCAGTTTTAATTTTTATATTTGCAATGCAACTTGGAGCAAATTCTCTTGCAAAGGAACAAAGTTCTGGTAACATTGAATACATTTATTCAAATCCAATTTCAAAGTCAGAAATTGTAACTGGTAAAATTGCTGCCAACTTGTTAATTTATATTTTATTTTTAATAATAATGGCACTTGCAACAGTTGGGCTTGTCCTTGGAATTTCTTCAATAGGAATTGTTGGAGATGGAGCTATACAAATAACAAGTTTTGAAATTTTTGAAGCAGTTATAAAAGTCTTTATTGGACTACTTGGCGCCGGTCTTGTGTTTATGTCCATTGGTTTCTTCTTCTCTGCAATGTCAAAATCTTCTCTACACCAAGATGCAATTGCCGCACTTTTTGTATTTCTAATTGTATTACTTACAATAGTAGGAAAAGTTATTGGAGATTCCTTTGAACTAGTTATATCTTACTTCCCTAATGAGGTCTTTGGCCCATATAGCTTCGTGAGTGCAGATCTAAACCTAATTGGTTTAATTGCAAATGCAATTATCTTCGTGCTAATGATAGTATTGACTTATTCAATTTATTCAAGTAAAGAACTTAAATATTAATTTTAGAAACTACCTTGTAAAACGAGGTAGTTTTTTTGTGCTCAAAATTATTTTTCATAAATTCTAATTTTAAAAATTTGTCAGAATTATTATCTCTATCACGAATATATTAGTGAAGGAGGAAATATGGATAATAAAGACTTGATAGAAAGGCTAAAAAAGAAAGATGAAGATGCCCTTTATATATTTATTGAAGATTACGGAAAAATATTAAAGGGAGTTATTTCAAAAACGCTTTGGAAATATCCAAACCTTTGGGAAGAAGCCATGAATGATGCCCTCTTAAGTATATGGCAAAATATTAAATACTTTGACCCAAGTAGGTCCACTTTTAAAAATTGGTGTGCCCTTGTTGCAAAGTATAGAGCCATAGATATTCTTAGAAAAGAAATTAAATTTGAAAGCCTTAGATTAGATGAAGATTCGAAAATTGTGGATTCAGATTTATCTTCAAATCTAGAAATAAAAGAAATCCTTTCACTTTTAAATGACGAAGACAAAAAACTTTTTGAAAATATTTTTATCAATGGTCTTTCATATAAAGAGGCAGCATCTAAACAAAATATTTCCACAGCAAATGCCTATAAAAAAGTTAGCAGAGGAAGAAATTTTTTAAAAAAATGGAGGGAAAGTTTTTATGAAAAATAATATTTATGATGAATTAAACGACATGGAAATAGAATATGAAGAAGTTCCTCTTAATGATTTTGAAATAGAAAATCTTAAAAAAACTGTGAGATCATTAAAAATAAAAAATAAGAAAAATAAGTTTAATAAAAAAGTGGTGGCAATAGCAGCATCTCTTATATTGATTTTTGGAATAACAAACTACAAATCCGGTGGCTATGTCTTAGCTAAGACAAGAGAACTAGCAAGTAATTTTAAAATTACTTTATCTGATGCCATGGGTCTTTCAAGGGAAGTTGATAAATACAGCGTAAATTTAAATGAAGCTTTTGAAATAAATGGCAAAAAATATATTTTTGATAAATTTGTTGTTGAAGATAATAATTTATACACTGTAATTTTGAGTCTAAATGACTCAGAAAAAATGCTCTCTGGAGAAGTTTCCTTAACTGAACTTAAAGTTAATGGCAAGAAAAATCAAATTCTTAGCTCCAGTGCCTCTGGATATACTTTACCTGAAGATGAAAAAGTAAATGTCTATACTCTTAAATATGATTTAGAAGAATCTTTGCCAAAAGAAGGCAAAGTTAATTTAGAATTTTTCTTTGATGAGTTTTTAGGAAACAAGAAAAAAATTAGTCTCTCAACAAATATAGATATGTCACAAATGAAAATGAAGAAAAATCTTATAGCAAAGGACTTTACTATTCCAGATACAAATAACATTGTCATTGAAAGCCTTGCTACAAGCCCAGCCTCACAAAAAATCCTATTAACCTATCCTGACAGCGAAGATGGATATCTTTATTCAATAAAAGCAAGAGATTCCAAGAACAGATTTGTTTATTTTGAAACTCGCGAAGCAGAGAAAAATAAATCCAACCTTTACTTCTCTCCAGTCATTAGCAAGGTCACTGCCGATGAACTTTTAAATGAAATCAAAACACTAAAATGCCAATTATACAGAGTGACAGTCAACAGCTATGACAACAAAGAAATGCCTATTGGAGAACAAGCAATTGGTGACGAGTTTACTCTCACTTTAAAATAAAAATTTATATTATGGAAAAAGTCCTACCTTTTGTCGGGTAGGATTTTTAATGTAATCATTCTTATGAATACTATACTTAAGCAAATTTTTTTATTTGTTTTAAATTTTCTAATTTTTCTGATTTTTCTGATTCTAAATTATTTGATTCTTCGATTTTTTCATTGTAAATTCTATTTAATTCTTCTTCCGTAACTTCACTTGGGAGTATGTCGAGTACAACTTTTCCCTTATTTAACATAATAATTCTATCAGAATACTCAATTGCATTTTTCAAGTTGTGAGTAATCATAAGTGTTGTGATTTTTTCTTTTTTAATAAGGTCATTGGTCTTATTCATTATTATCTTAGATGTCTTTGGATCGAGAGCCGCCGTGTGTTCGTCAAGTAAAAGTATCTTTGGTTTTTTTACTGTTGCCATTAAAAGTGAAAGTGATTGTCTTTGACCACCTGATAGGAATTTTACTTGCGTCTTTAATTTATTTTCAAGTCCAAGGTCAATGCTCTTTAATTTTTCAATTATCTTTTCATTATTATTTTTGTCAATCAATTTTTTAAAAGTAAATTTATGACCTTTCTTAAATGCCATTGACATATTTTCTAAAATATTTAAGCTTTGACAAACTCCCTTTGAGGGATCTTGGTTTACCTTTCCAATGTCAATTGCTCTCTTGTCTTCAGATAATTTTGCAATGTCGACATCGTCTAATAAAATTTCTCCTGAGTCTGGATTTAGTGATCCACTAATCATATTAAATAGTGTGGACTTGCCACATCCATTTGGTCCCAAGATAGCAACACATTTATTTTCTTCGATTTCAAGGGAAAAGTTGTCAAATACTTGATTTTCTTCATCCATTCCCTTGTAAAAAGTTTTTGATATATTTTTAATTTCTAGCATTTTCTTCCCTCTTTTCCTTTAATACAGATAGTCCCTTTGATGAAACATTGTTATAAACTATGAAGAATACTACTATTATTGCAGTTATTCCCTTTAAATCGCTTGGAGCAAGTCCAATGTATAGTGCAATTCCATATATAATTCTATAAATTATAGCGCCAATTATCGCTCTTGTAGTTCTATTTAAAAAGTTTGAATTCTTTAAAAAGGCATCGCCAATAATTACTGATGCAAGTGCTGATACTATTATGGATTGACCCATTGTAATGTCTGCGTATCCATTTGATTGTGCCATAAGTGCTCCTGCTAATGCTGCAAGTGCATTTGAAATTATAAGACCTATAGCAATGTACTTGTCAGGATTTTTGCCAAGGGCTTTTACTAGAGTTTCATTGTCTCCTGTTGCTAAAAGCAAATATCCCTTTTCTGTTTTTAAAAACCAATCTAGAACAATTTTTATAATTATTGTAATAATTATTAGAATTAAAATCTTTGGCACAGATTCAAAAAGTTGAAAAACAGTTTTGAAATCAAAGAAAGTAACATTTGGCGTGCCAGTAATTCTTAAATTCACTGAATATAAAAATGTCATTGTAAGGATTCCAGCAAGTATTGCTTGAATTTTAAATTTTCTAAATAATATATAAGTTATATACCCGCCAATACCTCCTGCAATTAATGAAACTGCCATCGCAAGTATTGGGTTTATCCCTAGAGTTAGCATCTTCGCAAAAGAAAAAGCTCCTAGTGGAAAGGTTCCTTCAACAGACATATCTGGAAAATCTAAAATTTTAAATGTTATTACTACTCCTATTGTCAATATGGAAAATATAAGTCCCATAACAATGGATTCCATTATTACTGAATTCAACTTTCTTCCTCCTAATTTTAAATCTATTCTACTACCTTTGCATCCTTCATCAACTTTTCATCTTTGCTAAGTCCTAAATCCTCAGCAGTTTTTTTGTTTACAACTTTTCTAGTGTCTGTTGAAAATAAAACTGGAACTTCACTTACTTTTTTACCGCCAAGTATTTCACTTGCCATACCAGCTGCTTTCTTCCCAAGGTCTGCATAGTCCACACCTGAGCTAATTAAAATTCCATTTTCAACCGGTCCTTCTTCTGATGCAAAGGAAGGAATTTTTGCTTCCCTTAAGCTTTCTGCAATAATAGTTGATGCAGATGAAACTGTGTTATCTGTAATAGCCATAAATATGTCTATCTTTGGCTCAATTGTCTTTATTGCCGTTGATACGTCATTAATATTATTTACTCCAACTTCAACTACATTTAGTCCAAAACCTTCTGCAGATTTCTTTAGCTCTTCAATTTGGAATTTTGAATTTGCTTCGTTAGTAGAAAACATTACTCCAATATTTTTTATATCTGGGAAGATACTAATCATTTCTTCAAGTTGTGCTGAGATTGAAAAATAATCGCTTACTCCCGTTACATTTCCCTCTGGCGTTTCAAGATTTTTTAGCAAATCTGCACTTTCTGGATCAGTTACAGCGTTAAAAATAATTGGAATTTCCTTTTCGCCATTTTTTGCACCTTGTGCTGCTGGAGTTGCTATTGCATAAATCAAATCAACTTTTTTATCTTGAAAAGACTTTATAATTGACGGAACAACTGTAAGATCTCCATTTGCATTTTTAGAAATAATTTCCACATCTGGATTTGTCTTCTCAAGTTCATCAACAAATCCCTCTCTTGCTCTTTCAAGGGCAATGTGGTCGGCAATTTGAATTATTCCAACTTTTTTTGCACCTTCTGCACTTTCTGTCGTAGTTTCTTCTGCTGGCTTTCCATTTTTCGCACCTGAGCAAGAAACCAAAAATAGTGACAATAAAACTAAAACAAATACTCTTCTAAATTTCATAAAAACCTCCATAAAATAAAAAAAATCTTTCATCCACATTGGGACGAAAGACTGACTTCGCGGTACCACCCGATTTTATAATCTAAAAAGATTACCTCATTTTAAGGTCTAACAACCTCTAGCCTCAGTTAACGGTGGCTTCCGTACTTGCCTACTAAATTCAACAAATAAGCTTTAGAGTGTATATTAAACTTCTGTGTATTGCCTCGCACCAAGCGGCAACTCTCTTAAATCATCAAAAATTCTTTTTTCTCTTTCAACGCTTTTTTTAAATTAATATGATTATAATTTAGTAGCACAACAAAGTCAAGCCTTTTTTTATTTTTATCCCAAAATTTTTATTTAGTTTTAAATTTTTCTGTTATGAAAATTATTTTATAATCTCTGCATCCTTTAAATTTTCATTATTAAGGTCAAGTCCTAGTGCCTTAGCAGTTTTTTCATTTACTTTTTTCTTTGCAGTCTTATTGTCTTCCGCGTGAACACCTTTAATGTCTTCTCCCTTTAAAATTCTTATTGCAAGATCCGCTGCTTGTCTTCCATGCTCATAGTAGTCCACGCCTTCACTCATTAAAAGTCCCTTTGAAACTTGTCCTTCTTCCGCAGAAATTGATGGAATTTTAACCTTTAATAAGTTTTCAGCAACTATTGGTCCAGCTGAAGCAACAGTATTATCAGTAAGTGCATAATAAACATCGATCTTTCCAGTTAAAGTTGAAAGAGCTTGACCAATGTCGTTAATATTATTTATTCCAACACTTTCAAGTTTAAGCCCAAGCTCATTGCAAGCACTTTCTAAAGCTTCAACTTGTACCTTTGAATTTGCTTCGTTAGTAGAAAAAATTGTACCAATAGTTTTTATATTTGGATAAATCCTTAGGAAGGATTCGATTTGATTCTTTGCAGAAACTGCATCATTTACTCCCGTGATATTTGTAATTTTATCTGGCGCTTCAATTAAACCAGCTTCCACTGGGTCCGTAACTGCAGAATAAATAATATTTTTATTTGGAAGAGCTGTCTTTGCTCCCTGTGCAGCTGGTGTTGAAATCGCATAAACTAATTTGTATTCGTCCTTTTCAAATTTTTTTGGCGCAGTAGTTGTTAAAGCTTGGTCTCCTTGCAAATTCTCCACTTCAACTTCTGCATCAATTCCCTCTTCTTTTAGTCTATCTTCAAAACCCTTAAGTGCATTGTCAAGAGACACGTGTTCAATATATTGGATAGCTCCAATTTTTATTTTTTCATCATTTTTTTCCGCCTTTTTATCTGTACTGCAAGCAACAAGAGATGCAGCAAGGGCACCTACCAAAACAATTTTAACCATTTTCTTTAAATTCTTCATTTTTATCCTCCAAAAAAAATTATTTAAAATAATAAAAAAATCCCTCGCCCAACATAGGGCGAAGGATTCGCGGTACCACCTAAATTCGAAATAAAAATATTTCCTCTTTAAAGATCTAACAATCTCTAGTCTATGATAACGGTGACTGCCGTAAAGATCTACTCGTGTTCAATCTTCATGCTTAAGAGTGAATATATGATACTAACTTATCTGTGGGCTCTCACCATCCCCACTCTCTTTAAGACTCATTAAATATCTTTTTCTCTTTCATGGCATTTATTATTTTATAAATGCTATTATAGCTATACAAAAATTTAAAGTCAAGTGTTTTTTATCAAATTAATAAATATTACATTATTTTCAGAATCTACCTCTTAAATTTATATAAAAATAGTGAGAATATAACGTATACTAACAGTATAAAAATATCATGTTTTATTAGGCTTATATTCAAAAAATCATTTCTATAAAAGTAATAAATATTAAATATAAACATTAATAAAGCTAAAAGGCTAAAAGTTTTAAGTATTTTTCTCATTAACAATCACAATAATCTGTTACGCCTATTAATTCCTTTCTATTTGAATCTGAATAAAAGTATGTTTTATACCTATATTTATCACCTGAAATCCAACTTGGATAGATAGGACTGGTATCTCTAAAATTAAATGTCCATAATTTTTGAGTCCAATAAACTCTCGGCCAATGTTCCATAACTATTCTTTCTGCTACATACGCTATCCCTGCAGCCATTGTGCTACCTGTAGCTGCTCCCAACGAAATTTTTTACATAATATCATACTTATTTATTAAATAATATAATATTTAAGTCAAATCGCATTTAAATAGTAGTAAATTTTTTGTAAATTTTAATAATTCAAATCTCTTAGCAGTTAATACTATTAAGAAAAATTTTAAATTTCTTTTTTATTTTTCTACTCCAAAGTAGGTTAAAAGGTACAAGGCAAAGACTATTAGGGTAACTACAAGTTTTTGTCCATCATAAGTACCAAATTTATAAATATAAAATTTCCTAACTAGAATTAATTAAACAAAAAAACTAAGAAACCTTTGATGTAATCTTTTAAATTAACCATTTCTCCTTGAAATTACATAAATGATAAAGCAAGTGATTAAGAATACTCCTATGACAAAAATATACTTGTAAATTAAATCTGAAACCGCTATTCCAGAAGTAAAATATTTATAAATATCAAAAATTGCCATTATAATTAATAAAATTGACAAATTTCTAAGTTGATGATTTCCCATAAATAATCTCTCTTATAAAATTTTTAAAATTTAAAACTTGGAGCCATAGATCTTTTGTGAGCTGAATTTTCGTGCATTCTATCGATTTTTTCTTTGATTTCTTTTTCTGGAACTTTTTCTCCCCTTATATAGGAATCGAGAACTTCATAAGTAAAACCCATTTCATCTTCGTCAGTTTGTCCCACCCAAAGTCCTGCTGATGGTTTTTTATTTATTATAAAATCAGGAAGTCCAAGTTCCTTTGCGATTTCAAAAATATCTGTCTTTAAAATATTTGCAATAGGCATGATGTCTGCACCAGAGTCTCCGTATTTTGTCGAATAGCCCAGATACCATTCACTTGCATTTGATGGCCCAAGGACTAAATATCCAAGGTCTTGTGCATAATAATATAATGTTGTCATCCTAAGTCTTGGCTTAATATTTGATCTTGCCATCTTGTTTTCTGATGTGAAGGATGCCTTCATTAGTTCATAAAAAGTGCTTGTAAGATCAATTGTCTTTGTTTCAAGATCAATTGCCTTTGCAACTTTTAGGGCGTCTTCTCTATCCTTATCAATGCTATCGCAGGGCATAATCAGTCCAAGAGAATTTTCTGGGAAAACTCTTTTTGCTATTGCCGCCACAACTGCCGAGTCAATTCCACCTGAAAGCCCAAAGACAAATCCCTTTGCGCCAACTTTTTTTGCATAATTTTCTGTCCACTTTACTAAATCTTTTGTAACTTTTTTATAATCCATAGTTTCTCCTAATAAATAATTTTTCCACCAATTGTTGGGAGTTCTATTTCTTTTAAGATTTCAATTTTAAAGTTTGCACTTGTCATATCTCTTATCTTATCTAAAATACTTTTATCTTCTCCAATGTCAATTGTAATTTCAACTTTATCTATATAATTTTCTTCAATGATTTTATAGTTTTCATTGGCAAGTAAATTTATTATAGCACCGTGAAAAGTATAGTCGTAAATTATTTTTGTCCTTGTGAAAATTTTTCTCACAACTCTTTTCGATTCATCAAGTGCCTTTACAACTGCATCAGTGTAGGCACGGACAAGTCCACCTGCACCAAGTTTTGTTCCGCCAAAGTAACGAGTTACAATTACAAGTACATTTTTCATTTCTTCTTTTTTTAATACTTCAAGCATAGGAATGCCTGCTGTGCCACTAGGCTCACCGTTGTCAGAGTATCTCTGTGTAAGTCCATCTTCTCCAATAATGTAAGCGTGGCAATTATGCGTTGCAGATCTCTCTAATTCTTTAATATCTTTTAAAATTTCAAGGGCTTCATCTTCACTTTTTACAAAAAAAGCTCGTCCAATGAAAATAGATTTTTTTATTTCTATTTCAGCTTTGCCATTTTTTAAAATCGAATTATACATTTGCAACATAATCCTTTACTTTTTCATATTCGCCTTTATTAAGCCTTAATTCCAAATAAATAGCATCCTCTTCATAGATAGGCTTTGCATCAAATTTTTCTACTAGCTTATATAAAAGACCTGTATCGCCATAAGTAAATTTTAATTTTACATCAAAATATTTTTCCTCGAGATTTTTTTCTATAATTTTTAGCAGTTCATCCATGTTTTCATCTTTTTTTGCAGAAATATACACTTTTTTATCTGGAAGAACTCGAAGAGGTAAATTTATGTCATATACATTTACCTTGTCCACCTTGTTAAAAACCGTGATTATATTTTTATCCAATACGTCAATATCCTTTAATATATCCATAGTAGTTTTGTACTGAATTTCTAAATCTTCACTTGATGCGTCAATGACATGAAGAATTAAATCCGAATATTTTATTTCTTCAAGAGTTGATTTAAAAGCTTCAACGAGTTTTGTCGGAAGTTTTGAAACAAAACCAACGGTATCAGATATTATAAATTCACGTCCAGACAAAAGTCTCGCCTTTCTTGAAGATGGATCTAGAGTTTCAAAAAGCATATTTCTTACAGAAACCTCTCCAGAGTCTTCTTCCTTTAATCTATTTAAGATCGTGGACTTTCCTGCATTTGTATAGCCAACAAGTGATACAATTGGAGTATTGCTATTAAGTCTTCTAGTTCTAGTAGTATCTCTAGTCTTTTTTGCCTTATCAAGTTTTTCCTTAATCTTGTCGATTTCTCTTCTTAACCTTCTTCTATCGGTTTCAATAATTTGCTCACCAGGACCTCTTGTACCAATTCCACCACCAGTTCTTGACCATCCGTCGATGCCAAGAAGTCTAGGTAGTTGATACTCTAGCATTGCAAGTTCAACTTGAAGCTTTGCCTCGTAAGTTGTAGCTCGAAGTCCAAAAATATCTAATATTAGATTTGTCCTGTCGATTACCTTCTTTTTTATTCTCTTTTCCAAATTTCTTACTTGAATCCCAGAGAGTTCATCGTTAAAAACAACGGCATCGACTTCCAAGAGTTTAACCATTTCCTTTATCTCGTCAACCTTTCCAGATCCAATTAAATATTTTGGATTAAATTTATAAATATTTTGCGTAACTTCACCTACGACCTCTGCACCATCTGCAAAGACAAGATCGGACAACTCCTTCATTGACGTCTCTAAGCTGTGAGGGTAAGCGCCAATATTAGTACCCACAATAATTACTCTCTCTAATTTTTTATTTGAATTTAAATTCTCTAAATAAACATTATCCATAGTTATATTATACTACATAATGCTAAGATTAAAAAACTCCCATAATAGTATTTGGCTCGCTAAAATGATATAATTAAAAAAAGGAGTAATTATGAAAAATTTTGCAATCTTAAAATATAATTTTAAAACTTTAAATAAAACTCAAAAAATTAAAATTGCACTTCTAATCCTGCTTTTAGTTTTTGTTTTATTTATTTCACTTTTTTCAGCACTTATTGTTTCAATAATTTCAAAAACTCCTACCACAAATTTAAATAATTTGAGTTCTTCCTTTAATCAGAGCTCCTATATTTATTCTAAGGATGGAAATTTAATTGAAAAAATTGAATCACTTGAATATAGAACTCTCGTGGATATAGATGACATCCCCGACAATGTAAAGAATGCCTTTATAGCAATTGAAGACCACAGGTTTTATAAACACAAAGGTCTAGACCCAATTGGCATTGCATCTTCTATTGCCGCAAATATAAAGTCAAGGTCCCTTATGCGTGGTGGCTCTACTATTACACAACAACTCGTTCGTTCAGTTTATTTAACAAATCAAAAAACTCTTGGCAGAAAAATTCAAGAAGCTTATTTGTCCTTAAGAGTGGAAGATGTGCTAGATAAAAATGAAATTTTAGAAGCTTACTTAAATAGAATAAATTTAGGACAAGGCGCCTA
>NZ_JABDSR010000008.1 GCF_012976305.1 Peptoniphilus faecalis | reverse complement strand
GCGCGCCGCCAGCGTTCGTCCTGAGCCAGGATCAAACTCTCAATTAAAATTTGTATGACTCATTTGTTTTTTCAACTAAACGAATTTCTGGTTTGCTTTGTGATTCTTTTACGAATCTTGATTCTTTTACGAATCTTGATTCTTTTACGAATCTTGATTCTTTTACGAATCTTGATTCTTTATGAATCTTTTATCTTCACACTATTTAATTATCATGTTTCTTGCTACTCTTTTGAAGTAGCTTATTTATTATACTCTTGTAAGGTTTTTTTGTCAAGTATTTTTTTACATTTTTTCAAATTCTTTTTTACTCAACTTTTACAAAAGTTTGCTGTATTGCGATACAACTATTATAGTTTAGCATCTTATTTTTTTAATGTCAACTGTTTTTTGGTTTTTTATTTTAATTTTTTTAAAAAATAACAGCTGAATTGATTACAGCTGTTATATGTTACTACTTTTATTTTTTTATGTCAAGTATTTTCTTATAAATATTTAATGATTTCTTTTACACTGCTTTTACATTATAGTTTAGTTCTTTAAATCTTTCCATGTCTTCTTCTATGCTTATTCCCTTTGTTGTTAGAAGTACTCCAGATATTGCAGCATTTGCTCCTGATTTTAATGTTGATGTGCCAAAGTCTTCCATTAAAGCTCTTCCTCCGGCTAGTCTAATTAAAGCTTTAGGGAGAATAAATCTAAATGTGGCACAAGTTCTATTTACTTCTTCCATAGAAAGTGGTTTGTTGTTTTCTAATGGTGTGTTTTTTATCGGGTTAAGTAAATTTACTGGAACGGAGTGAACTTTTAATTTTCTTAACTCTAATGCCATGTCAATTCTGTCTTCAAAGTCTTCTCCAAGTCCTATTAATCCGCCAGAACATATTTCCATCCCTGCTTTTTGTGCCGCTTTGATTGTCTCAATCTTTTGATCATAAGTATGTGTTGTGCATATTTCCGGGAAAAATTTCCTTGATGTTTCAAGGTTATTGTGTATTCTTTTTATTCCTGCATCTTTTAGTTTTTCAAAGGATTCTTCAGAAATTATACCTCCTGACAGGCATATTTTAATGTCTGGTGCTTTTTCATATATTTTTCTAGTAATGCTGCATACTTTGTCTATGTCTTTTGGAGTTAGTCCCTTTCCACTTGCTACCATTGAGTATCTTGGAATACCTCTGTTGTATTTATCTAGAGCGTCCTTTACAATTGTTTCTTCATCTAATAGATCATATTCTTTTATATTTGTGTTGTAATGTGCTGATTGTGCACAAAATTTGCAATTCTCAGAACATCTGCCACTCTTTGCATTTATTATGGTACAAACATCAAAGTCGTTACCACAGAAGTACTCTCTAATTTCGTCTGCAGCTTCTGTCAACTTAACATAATCGCTATTATAAACTTCAATAGCTTCATCCCTTGTTATAGCATATCCTTTTTTTACTTTTTCTTTTAATTCAATAATATCCATCTCTTCAGCTCCTGAAGTAATTATATATTTTACATGGTTTATTGTCAATTAAAAATAAATATTAGTTAACATAATGCTCGAATACGCCAAATTTTATTTTTTGATTTAATTTTCTAAATTTTCTTTCATATTCTGTCACTATATTTTGTGGATATTCATCGAGTTTCATATCAAAATCTTCTACTAATGTAGAAAAGCCACAGTCCTTAAAGTAATCGAGACTTTCTTCAAATAGCTCTAGGTCATCTGTCTTAAAATATATCTGTGATTTTGGCCTTAATATTATTTTATATTTTTCCAAAAATCTCGGATAAGTTAATCTCCTCTTTTTATGTTTTAATTTTGGCCAAGGATTGCAAAAATTTATATAGATTCTGCTTATCTCTTCTTTGTCAAAATAATCTAAAATATTTTCCGCATTTATCGGCATTGCCCTTACATTTGTTAAATCTTCATCTAAAATTTTTCTAGTTGCGTAAATAAGGGCATTAGTTTCAATGTCCACCATTATATAATTTATATCTTTATTTCTCTTTGCTGACTCTATAGTAAATGTACCCTTTCCTGCGCCTATTTCAAGATAAATTGGATTGTCGTTGCCAAAAACTTCACTCCATTTTCCTTTATTTTTTTGTCCGTCAAAAAATACATAAGGATTTTCACGCATTTCAGGGATTGCAAAATGTTTTTTTCTAAGTCTCATAATACTCTCCTTTTTTTGCTTTAAGCATTATAACACAAGTTATACAACTGTCAATAAGTCTTATGATTTTTATCAAACTTTATTATTTTGCAAAAATCAACTATTATAAATACATAAAAATAAAAGCCACAGTGGGCTTTTTAAAATTTTTCTTATTATTTAATAATATTATTTTTATCAATTTTTGTCCTTCCAGTTTTATAGTCTATTTTTACGCCTTCTTCAATATTTCTTACAAAAACTCTGAAGTTAATTTTTTTGCCTCCATCTTCAATGCTATAGGCTTCCATAATTACACCACGTGCCACTAATTCGTCATCGACAAAAATCGGCGTTACTCTATATCTAACCTTTTTCCCAGTGTCTCTTATATAATTTGCAACAGAGTTTTCAAAGGGAAGCATTCCTTTAGTATTAAATGATCTCGTACCCGTCATTAGATTTTTCCAATTGTCATTTTCTCCAGTTAACTGATATGCGATTAAGTGACATCTATTGTAAACTGCTCCACCATCCACAAATTTATAAAATTTTTGATGCCAACCAGTTGGATAAACTTTTGAAATATCTCCTCTTGGAGCCTTTGGCATGGAGTCTGGCCCAATAAGGGCATTGGCTTGTCCAACTCTATTGAGTTCATCTAATTCCGAGTAATTTGAAAAATCAGGACTCATTTTTAAATCGTCTTCTGAAAACTGTGGTGGATTCTTGTCTATTTTATAGTAGGGACTATTAGCAGTTACTTCATATTCATTCCCAAAAATATCCAGAAATTCTTCAATTTTATTTAAAAAACTTTCATTATAATTGCTATCATGTTGAATAAAATTTTCGTCAACAAATAAAAATCCAACAAATAGGAAAAGTATAGTAGCAATAAATTTTAAGTTTTTGTTTTTCTTCAATAGCTACACTCCCAAAATTCAATATAAATGCCGCCTTTGCTTTAAACAACAGCTTTTCTATAATGTATGCTAGGTTCAAAATTTTTAAGGTCGGTTTAAAAAAAAAGTAAAACCCTCTACTAAAGTATTTGTTAAGAGGGTCTTGGTCATCAAATTAAATATTAAATTAAAATTCACAAATTATAATTTTTCCTATTCCCTTTATCTCAACTTTTTCCCCTTCAAGATATATTGCAGAAAATTTCTCAAAAACTTTTTCATCTACTTTTAAATTTGCGTCATAATTAAATATTACTGCTCGAGCTCTTGTGGTAAATTCAAAGTTGTTGATGTTTAGGGCATACATTTTTGCTTCAAGTCCTTTTTTATAAATTAAGTTAAAATCTCTAACATCGCCTGATGATTTTGTATCATCATCTCCATTAAAGAATAAAACTTCAAAGGGATTTAATTTGAACTTTTCACCAGCAGTTTCTATGTTCATCACATTATCTATTGGCGTGATATATCTGTTAAATCCTTTGTAAGGTGTGTAATTTGAAACTTTTTCATTACAAGTTGCACTGGAAATTCTAAAATCAAAATTTTTTTCTCCAACATTTGCATTTTCTGGGTATATAAAAACTTCTGTAGTAACTCCCGCAGACCATTTTGAATCTTTGAATTCTTCTTTTTTTAGAAATTTCATTTAGCCCTCCAATAATTCTTTTAGCTTTCCAGTAACTTTATAGTCAACTTTTTGTAATTCAGCTATGTTTTTTGCACCTGAAAGCATCATTAACATCTTTGTTTTTTCGATTATTCCGTCGACATATTTTAATGTATATTCATAACCGCCACGAACGATATAAGAAAGTACTTCTCCACTAATTGCAGCCATAGAAGCTCCTGCTACTATACTTTTTACTATGTCCATAGAATTTTTTAATCCACCTGCAGAAATTATACATAAATCTTTTAGGTTAAGTCTTTTTGCTTCTATTAGCGACAAAGCAGTAGGTATTCCCCATGAAAATAAATCTGATATATCGGAGTTTGGGTCTCTTAAGTTTTCTATTTCAAAAAAGTTTGTACCTCCATAGCCAGATATGTCCACATATCTAACTCCTATGTCATATAATTTTTTTACAGTTTTTGGAGACATACCAAATCCAACTTCTTTTACTATAACTGGTACTTCAGATTTTTTTACGATTTCTTCAACATTTTTAAGTATTCCACAAAAATTTCTTTCCCCTTCTGTTTGAACCAATTCTTGTGCAGGGTTTAAATGAATTTGAATTGCATCTGCTCGCAAAAGTTCTACAGCTTTTTTAGCGTCTTCAACACTTGAAAAACCACTTAAATTTGAGATTACAATCCCGTCTTTTATAATTTCTCTTACTATTTCAAAGGATTTTCTAGAATCCTCATCTTCTAGTGCAATTGTCTGTGAACCAACAGCCATTGGCAAGTCAAATTCTAATGCAACATTTGCAAGATTTCTATTTATTTCCTCTGAAAGATTGCTGCCACCTGTCATGGCATTAATCATTAATGGAAATTTTACTCTTTTATTTAAAAAATCAACACTTGTATCAATTTCGTCGTAATTTATCTCTGGAATAGAGTCATTATACAAAAAGATATCAGAAAAAAGTGCATCGCCGACATAAGTGGAGCGAAGAAAGTTTTCTATATGTTCTGTCTTTCTATATTTCCTCATTGTATCCTCCTTTAACAAATAAATCATATCATTTTATAATTTTTTTTACAACAATGAAGCTTTAAAAATACTGGCTCCTATTTTATTTCCATCATGTCTAATAAATCCATCCTTTATTTCGATGAAGTCTCCCTCAGTTAACTCTACATTTTTCTCTTTGAAATAAGTCCTGTCATCATCTGTTGCAAAAATTGGCGTGGATTCTTCTTTAGTATAATAATACTGATATACATCATTAGTTGCTCTAAAGTCGTTGGCGATTACTTCGTCTATAAATTCATAATTTGAATGTTTTAAAATTGCATCGAAATGATCCTTTAATGAATAATTTTTTGTCTCTCCCCTTTGTGTCATTGCATTGGCAATATAAATTACATGAGCCTTTGTATCTCTTAATGCTTCATCTATTCCTGCAATCAAAAAATTTGGAATAATAGATGTGTAAAGTGAACCGGGCCCAATAATTACTATGTCGGCATCTAAAATCGCCTTTAAAGCCTCTTTGTTTGCCCTTGGGTAATGAGGAATCATACTCATTTTTTCGATTTTAGTATTAAGTCTATAACACATTTTCGGGATATAAGACTCACCAACAACTTTGTCTTTAGAAAGAAATTCTGCCACTAGATGAGTTTCGTCTAAGGTAACAGGTATAATTTTCCCAGTAACATTAAATACACTGCTCATTTCGATAAGAGCCCTATCAAAGGATCCAAAAATATCAGTCAAGGCTGCAATCAAAATATTTCCAACATTTTGATTTTTTAAAGTTCCTGAATTAAATCTATAATTTAATAAGTCTTTTAAAGTTTCATCGGTGTTTGAAAGTGCTATGAGGCATCTCCTTACATCACCTGGTGGCAAAATATTAAGTTCTTCTCTCAAAATTCCACTTCCGCCTCCGTCATCAGACATAGATACAATTGCAGAAATGTTTTTTGTATGATGTTTTAGTCCACGCAAAATAGTGGAGATTCCTGTACCTCCACCAAGAACTGCTATCTTTTTTTCCATAAATTTTTCTCCATATCTCTGTGAGATATATAAGTAGATTTATATTCCTCTTTCAAAATTCTTCCAATTTCTTCAGCAATTACTACTGATCTATGAAAGCCACCAGTACAACCAATTCCAATTGTAAGAACCCTCTTTTGCTCCGCCATATAATTTGGAATCAAGAATTCAAGTAAATCAATAGTCTTTTTGATAAACTCTTTTGTAACATCCCTTTTCATTACATAATTTTTTACTTCTTCGCTTTTGCCATTTAAACTTTTTAGTTCTTCGACATAAAAAGGATTTGGCAAAAATCTAACATCTAAAACAATGTCAGCATCTTTTAAAATTCCTCTTTTATAACCAAAACTAGAAACTTCAATAGCAAAATTATCCTTTTCATCATAAGATATAAATGCCATAAGTTGTGTTCTCAAATTTTTAGTAGAAAGACCCGTTGTATCAATTACAAAATCGGCGTCTTTTTTTACTTTTTCAAGGGTCTTTTCTTCAAATTTATACCCTTGGACAATGGAACTACTCATTGGATGAGGTCTTCTAAGTTCCTTATATCTTGCAATAATAGTTTCCATGTCTGCGTAGAGAAATAAAAGCTTAGTCTTTACATTCATTCCCTTTAAATCTTCACAGGCAGAGAAAAAAGAATTAAAAAACTCACCGCTTCTAAGATCGACAACAGCAGCAACTTTATCAAAGTTTTTGCTCTTTGCATCTAGAGCCATTTCACAAAATTTTGGAAGTAGCGCTGGCGCTAGATTATCCATTGCATAATATCCCAAATCTTCAAAAACATCTAGAGCATAGGACTTGCCCGATCCACTCATCCCAGTAATAATTATAAGTTCCATTTAATCACCAAAATTCAAATCAATCACCAATGATTTTAACTTCTCGCTCCATCTTTACGCCGAATTTATCCTGCACAACTTTTTGCACAATTTCAATAGTTTCAAGGACATCTTTTGCACTTGCATTGTCTTTATTCACAACAAATCCACAGTGTTTTTCGCTGATACCTGCACCATTGTGAGTAAATCCTCTGAGGCCAGAATCATCAATTAGTTTCCCGGCAAAATATCCCTTTGGTCTCTTAAAAGTTGAACCTGCTGAAGGCTTGTCGAGAGGTTGTTTCTCTGCACGCCTTCTGTCAAATTCCTCATACTTTTCTTTTATCTCATCTTTGTCGCCATGGGAAAGAGCAAAGGTTGCTCCTAGAACAATTAAATCCCTTTCTTGTACTAAAGAATGCCTATAAGAAAAACTCATGTCTTCGCCTGAGAGTTCGATAATCCTTAAATTTTCATCAAGAAGTCTCACGCTTTTAATCACATTTTTCATCTCGCCATCGTAGGCACCAGCATTCATGACAACACCACCGCCAAGAGAACCAGGTATGCCATGTGCAAATTCAAGACCCGTTAAAGAATTTTCCATTGCAAATTCACTCACTTTTTTTAGGCTCACTCCAGCACCTGCATAAATTTCTGTATTTCCAACTTTTTTTATATCCCTTAACTTGTTTTTAAGTTTAATAATAATGCCATCAAATCCATTGTCCTTTACAATTACATTTGTGCAATTTCCAAGAATATAAAATTTATAATTATTTCTTTTAATTTCCTTTATAATTTCAACCAGGGAATCCTCGTCCTTTGGCTTTATCAACAACTTAGCAGGCCCACCAACACAAAAGGATGTATGATTTAGCATTGGCTCGTCATAAAAAAAATCTCCCAAATCTTCATTTATATTAAAATCCATAAAACACCTCAAAGTATTATTAAATTCATTATATCATTAAAGAAGATAAATAATAAACCTTAAAGGAACATGGAGTTTAAATTTATCTCAAAATAATATTTCTTTTCTTTTATAAACTATGGATTTTGCTACAATCTTTCTAATTATTGAATTAAATAGAGAGATTAAAATTTTATTTTTCCATTAATTTTTCAAATTCTTTTTTCAAAGAAATTTTCGTTTTAATGCCAAGTTCTTTAAACACTTCATCTAGCTTTTCATAAAGTTCCAAGAAATTTTCATAAGAGATATTATTTCCCATATGCCCTATTCTAAAAACTTTTTCAAAGATATTTCCTGCTCCCTTTGATATTAGTATTCCCCTTTTTCTCAATGCTTCTAATATGTCTTCTGCTATAAAACCTTCTGGCACCATTACTGCCGTTAATGTGTTAGCTCTTGAATCCTTTGCATAAAGTTCAAAACCTGCATCTTCAAATATTTTTCTAGTTACTTCTGCGTATTTTTTGTGTAACGCTACAGAGTCCCTTTCAAAGAGCTTATCAAGCGCAAGATCTAATGCATAAGTTAGATTTTCATTCATTGTATAGGGAAAGGCAAACCCGTCGGAATAATCATAATAGTTTAAAAAATTCATGTAGTAGCTTGGCACTGGTTTTTTTCTATTTGCTATCACCTTTTTTGCATCTTCAGATATTGTTACAAGTGTTAGCCCAGTAGGTGCTGATATACATTTTTGACTTCCGCCAATTGCTATGTCCACTTTATAATCGTCAAAATCAAAATCTTCTCCACCCATGCCTGATACCGTGTCTACAACTGTGATTATTCCGTAGGAATTTAGTAGGTTGCAAATGCTCTTTACATCATTTGTTATCCCTGATGGAGTTTCACAATGCACCATTGTAGCAACTTTAAAGTCGTGATCCTTTGCTAAAAAATTTTTTAATTTTTCTATATCAAAACCACGCCTAAAGTCATCTTCATAAATTTGTGCCACACCATCATAAAATTTTACGAAATCGGCAAAACCTGCTCCAAAAACTCCATTGTTTAACACAAGAACTCTATCTCCTGCTTCCACTAGGTTGCATATAGCTGCTTCAAGTCCAATCATGCCTTCTCCAAGCATTATAAAAGAAGTTGCTTCCGTCTTTAAAAGTTTAGATATCTTTCTTTCCACTCTCCTATGTATTTTTTCATACTCGGGATCGATGTCTGGGTTTGTAAAAGATTTTCCCATTAACGCCATTACTTCATCGTCGATTGATGTTGGACCTGCACATAAAATTTTCATTTTTATACCTCTCCTTTTCCTTTTGATTAAATTATATTATATGAAGACAAAAAAACAAGTTGTCAAAAGACAACTTGCATAAACTTTATTAAAAACCAATTAGTTTTTAAATAATGGGCTAACTTTTTTATAAACTAACATCATCACAGCTGATGTTGTAAATCCCTTAATTAAATTAAAAGGTAGCACAGAATAAATCATCATTGTAAAAAGTCCTGTGATTTTCGATGTGATGGCTGAACCCATTGCTATTATAGCTTCCATTGGCATTACCTTACCATAAAGTGGAAATACTATAAAGTAATTTGACATCATGGCAAGTACTGTCATAAAAAGAACTCCTACTGTTAGTGAGACAACTGCCCAATTATATGTTTTATGTTTTCTATAAATGTAGCTTGATACAAAAGCAAAAGTTGCTGAAACTATAAAGTTTGATAGTTCGCCAACGCCCGCTGTAATTGTTCCCTTAAATATTAATGCAAGAATGTTTTTCAATGCTGCAATTATTATTCCAAAAACTGGTCCCATAGTAAAGGCACCAAGGAGAACTGGCAAATCTGATATATCTAGCTTCATAAATGGTGGTGCTACAAAGGTAAGTGGCAATTGAAAATACATTAATATAAAACCAATTACAGATAACATTCCAATTTTTGTCATGTCTTTCGTTCTTATCATTGTGCTTGAGTTTACTTTATTCATTTTACCTCCTGTTGGGGCATAAAAAAACCCCGAACCTTCGGGGTGTGAAAGTTTAAATCATTCTCTCATCCAGACTCTACTGTCGGTATTGGAATCTCACCAATTCGGCTTTCGCTCGCGGACTTTACCGCCGGTTGGGATTTGCACCCTTCCCTGAAGATTTAAAATTATTATTTATTTCTTAAATTAATTATAACACTTGTTAAATTTTTTGCAAGGATTTTATGTTCAATCTATATTAATTATCAATTGACTTTTATAATTGTCATTGTACCTGCCCTTGATTTGTTTGTGTCCCTTCCTGTGTCGCTATTGTATCAGGAACTTTTTGCGTTGCTGAATTATAAACTATAACTGGCATTCCATTAAAAGTTTTGTCAAAAAGATTTTTCATAACTGCTGGTGGAATATTTATACAGCCATGAGATCCACTAGATAAATAAATATTTCCTCCAAAGTTTGATCTCCATGTCGCATCGTGAAGTCCTATTCCAGACCAGTTTATTGGAAGCCAATAATTTACCTTAGAACGATAATTTTCTCCCGTTAGAAATCTGTCTCTTTCACGAGACCAAATTCTATCTGTACCCGTTGGCGTTCCATTTCCAAGAGTTGGATTTCCCGAAACTATATTAGTTTCTAGCTCAAGATTGCCCTTGTTGTAATACCATAATTTTTGTCTCGCAAGATCCACTTCAATATAAGTGTTTCCTATATCGTTTACTGTTCTTGAAACTGCATCTTGTCTATAAATTGGTTTTATTGTAACAACTTCATCTTTATTCAGTGCCGCAATAACTTCAGCTCTTGTCTTTGGCCTATCTGTCAACCAACCATAAATTCCCCCATCGACTTTTACCTTGCCAATGCCAGTTGTGTTAAAAATTCTTGAAGTTCTAAAAGTGTCGTACTTTGCTGCAAGATTTTCCACAAATTTCGCAACTTTGTTTTCATCAATAACAAGTGTTCCATCATCAGATTTTGAGTACATTGCTATAATACTCTGTCCCGTAACTTCCTCTTTCCTATCGTCAAAGTCAAAAATTATTTTCTTTGTAAAAAGATTTTTATAGGATTCCAATTGATTTTTGATGTACTGGCTATCAGCTATAATTCTTGGTTCTATATAAAGATTTTCTTTTTCAAGATTTAACTTTTCTTTTTTGTCTGCGAAATGAGATATTATTGCCCTTCTTAATTCAGCCTGCTTTACGAAGTCTCCATGAACTTCTTTCTCTACCTTAAATTCACCCTTGTCAAAAACAACTTTCGCATCTTTAGAATGAATTGATTCATTTTTAACTGGATTTAAATTATTTAGTCTTTCAGTAAGTGCCACATCGTCATATTTTAAATTTGTGTCCAACTGATATTTTTTGTCGACTAAAGATGCCACTGGCCAATAAAGCGGAGTTTGTTTTATAGATCCACCACCAATATTATCTTCAAATTTTATTTCTTCTGCTGTGATTTTGTCGTTATTTTTCTTGTCCTTTGCGACAATATCTAACACAAAATTTTTAGAAAGTTCGCTATAATTTTTCTCAAATTCAGAAATTTTCGTAAGTCCAAAATCGTATCCATTGATGTAAGTTCTCGGCATAAATCTATCTCTAAAAAAATACAATCCCGAAATATATATGAAAATTAAAATTATAATTATAAATGCAAAAAATATTTTAAATGTCTTCCTCATGATTCCTCCCATTACCTTTATATTATACTCCATAGAAAATTTTAAAAAAGATATTTTAGTAGATTGTTATAAATGTAATTGAATTGTAAATATTTATAATTATATGTTTTCGCCAACTTTCTCAATATTTTAAAAGATTTTATCGACAAAATAATCTATAAAGACAAAAAAATAACAGTCCAACTAAAAATGTTAGACTGTGTGGATATTGATGGTGCGGGAAACCCAAGCAAATCATTAAACACACAAAAAATTATAGTTTTACAAGTTGCATAGTTATAATTATACATCAACTTTAATTTTTTTCTTTTTTGATCTGTTTAATTTCTATCTTAGAATTTTGCATTAATATTGTTTTAGGTTTCCATTTTCTTAAATTTCAAATTATAAAAAAATAAGCCCAGGACGATAAATCCTAGGCTTTTACCATGCACAACATATAAAAAATGTGTAATCGTGACAAAGAACTCTCTGCCAACTTGAATACAAATTGTACCAAGTTAAAATGACGACTAATCACTTAATTTTTCAGTTCTTTTTTCCATTTGTTTAATTCTAATACACTTGCTTCTATCATGTCATCAAGTTCTTTTTCTGATAATTTAAGTCCCATTTCTTGCAAGCGTCTTAATACATATTCCTTTTTTAATTCACCTTTTCCTGATTCTTTATATATCTGCTCTGCTGCTTTTACTGCAATTTCTACTGAATTTAAAATATTTTCTGTTTTGTTTTGTGCGTTTTTATTTTTTAAATAAGGGATTAAAACTCCAGTAATTAAAACTGATATAATACTTAAAATCACATAAAAAATATTATTTATAGTCATTTTTTAGCCTCCTTGGTATTCGTCATTTTGACTTTTTATTTCATGTATTTCTTTTTCTATTTTCTTTTTCTTTATTCTTGATAAACTCCATAGTTCAACTGTGGTAAATGAAAACCAAGCTCCTATTAAAGTGCTTGGCTCTGTTCCTGTTTTTGCAAAAATAAAGAGTACGATAACAGTAAATAAAATATTTAACAATATAACTAGAGTAACTATAAATTTACTGTATTGACTTTTTATTCTATTTCTATTCCTTTTTCTCTTGTCCATTTAACATCATATCCTAATTCTTCAAAAAACTTGCGAACTGGCACCATCATACTTCCTAATTGCACATATGAAACACCGTCTATTACTTGAGGGCTTATTTTACTTTTTTTGCCCATAATAGTTAAATAATTATATACTGGCTTTGGTTGCGGAGTTGCTTTAACAATTGGTTCTTTCTTTTCTATTCCTTGCATTAATGTCTTTATCCTATAAACCTTTTTAAAATATGCACGATTAACATAAATGCAAACTCCTTCTTTGTATCTAGCTTCTAATGTCTTACCATCTCCAAGATAAATTGCAACGTGTCCATCCCATTTACTTCCTCTGTATTCTCCACCCCATAGGATATCTCCTCTTTGTAGTTCTTTTTTAGGAATTTCAGTAAAACGTGGATCTCCATCTAATATATATTTAGTTGAGATAGTTCTGTCTGTCTTTGATAAGTCTAAAAGTTTAGCGTCTCTTAATCCTTTATAAATAAGTGATGAACAGTCACTATATCCTTTCTGCATACGTCTAGGTTGCGAATAATTATCTCCCTTATATTTCATAGCAGCGTTTATAAACTGCTCTACTTTATTTTTATCTAACATTAATATCATCTCCTATTTAAGCATTGGGAACAGAAAATATATAAATGCACCTATAAAAATGCCAATAGCTACTTTTATTATTGCATCTATAAAATTCTTTGTTCTCTCATTTGGCTTTATATAGTGGTCGGATATCCTCTCGCTATAAAGCTTGTCTATCTTGTCGTCAGTTTTCTTCGTCGTCCTGTCAATGTTCGATAGGTCTTTTTTTATAATCTCTATATTTAAGTCTTGCCTTCTGCTTAATTCTTTTTGTTCATCGATTTGCTTTCCGTGCATTTCAATTCGCTTGTCCTGCGTCTTGTCATTCTCTTCTAACTTTGAGATTCTTATTTCATGATCCGTTATCTTTTCATTTTCCATTAACTCACCCTTTCCATTAAAAAAACACCCTTAAAAAAGAGTGTTTTAACATTAATTCTGAATTTTTAATTTTTAGCGATATTTACAATAGCTTCTGTCAAAAGCTTAGAAAAATTTAAATTCAATTTATTTCCCAGATCATTACTCCACTTTGGTATAGATAATGTCTTTTTAACAAGTTCTTGACTTCCTAAATAATCTTTTAAATCAACATATACTAAAGAAATAAAAGATTTAGAGTAATCATAAAAATTATTAAATTCGTCATCGTCTTTAAATGGAAAATTATCTTCAACAGACAAGTCCCCTATGTTTGATTTTTTGGGAAGTGTTTCTCCATTTTCTATAATTGAACTTGCCATAATACCCAAATAATCACTTGCCATTAATAAAGCATCTTCAATTGAATTACCTTGAGTTCCTGCCCCTTCAATATCTGGTATATAAACATAATAACCTTTTTCTTCTGGGCTATAATAAAATATCGCCGGATAAGAAACTAACATAATTACCACCTTTCTTATATAAGGAGTAGGGCTATTTAAAGCCCCACCTCTTTTAGGATTCCACGTTCAGTACCCTTTTGGAGTTCTCCATGTGGAATGATAATAGGTCTTTTCAGTCCGGGCTTTGTCATTTTAATATGGCTGCCCTTTCCGCCTTTAACTACTTCAAAACCATTCTTTTTTAGTAGCTTGACCATTTCATCTTGTGTCATCGGCATGTATACCTACCTCCTGACAATTATATTTTACCACGTATTAACACGTAAATCAAGGCTCGTTTTAAATTTATCTCTTATATCTTTTTCCATTATCTAATTTTTGTAATTATTTACTTAAAATAAGTATAGAATTTCTTTTACTCTAGGTTTTAAAACCTTAGGCACTTGTGCATAAGTGCATTTTTCAAGAATAATCCTTTGTGCAAAAAACACAATGGCTAAACTTAAATACTTGATAAAAAAATAATGTTGCATAGTAGAATCATCTATTCTGCAATATCACCTGAACCATCTGTATGTCCTTGAAATTATTATATCACAGAAATATTTTCATTTCCCAAGATGTTACCTTATTTTTTGCAAAAATTTAGGGAAGCCTAAGCTTCCCTATTAATTATTCTTCTTCCTTTGCAAGTTCTCCCATGCCTAAATCTTCAAGACACTTTTTAGTTCTTTCTTTTAGTGACATAGGTACTTGAGCAAAAGTTCTTTTACCATAGATGATAAGTGTTGCGTATACTACGTCCATTTCTACACCCCCTCTCCACTTCAATTTTAGTATTAAAAAAACACTCCCAAAGAGTGCTACTACTAAACCTATTTTATTTTTCATTTTCAAGAGCCTTAGCCACTTCATCTCTTAAAATTGTTGGTACTTGTTCGATTGTTCTCTTTCCCATTTTGATTAGATATACATATACTGCTACCATTTAAATACCTCCTAAATTTGCTTCAAAGCTTTCTGCAAGTGCTGACATTAAAATTAACTTATCACTTTCTAATTTTTCGTAGATTTCTGCTTGTGCCATAGCAGATTGGATTTTAAATTCTTCTAATTCTTTTTCAATCTTATTTGGCTCGACTTCTTCCTTAGGTTTTTCTACTGGGTCATTATTCCTTTCGGCATATAGCCTATGGATTTCTTCCCTTTCTTCTTCAGTTACTAGGACAGGGTTATCAACTGTTCCCTTTTTTCCTGTAACTTCTTCCACAATTTTAAAACCTAAATTCCTATCTTGTGGCTCCCAAATTATTTCACAGCCACATTGTATTATTTTATACATTACTTACCTCCTTAGAAATATCAAATACCAAGCAAGTAAAGGCAAAAGTTGCCGTAAATGTATTGCTAAATTCTACAGCAATTTGAGACCCTGGAGTTGCATAAAACCTTCTGGTTCTACCAGTGTCAATATTTGTCGGCTTACTAAAACTTGCATTTGCTAATGCATGACCATACCCCCAGTGACCGACTTTTGATGTACCTGCTCCAACAATTTCTACTACCATGTTGTTATCAATATAACCAACCCATAATTCTCCGTCTGGTACTTGTATTTTTTCATTTTCTTTTAATGATGCTGCAATTGTTCTTTTTAGCTTCATGCTAAGGACACCTCCTTAGCGAAAGGGACTACACTACTTTGAATACAACACCTGTAAAAACTACATTTGTTAGTTTGGTACCCCCCCCCTAGTATTACATTAAGGGAAATCCCATTACTAAATCTAGAATCAAGTGATATTATTCTATATTGTACACTACTGCCTGCCCTATATAACAATGTCCCTTTCCAAACCTCATCACTCGGTACTGATGTGCTGTTATCAGTGTCTAAATTTATTAGTATACTCCTATCAAATTTTAATTTTGCCATATTATCACTCCTTAACTATAAGCAAGTATTTGCTCTATAATGTCACTGTGTATTTCTTCAATTATTTCTTTTTTATAAGCATTTAAGAGGTCATTAACCTCTTTTTTTGTGTACCTGTCTTTCATAGCATCTTCCAGAGCCTTGCCCCTTGCACCATCAAAGGCAGTTCCCTTAACTTCTCCAATTTTAAGCTGTGGAGATAACTCAACATAAGTAGACCCAGTCCACCTATATATCTTACTCCCAGCCATGTCAACATAAAGTTTTTTGCTATTCCCAGTATATGGAAAGTTCCCCCTTGCCTCATACATCAAGACATCCTTATAAACGTCAAGGTCAGGTAGTTGACTAACTAAAACCTTGCCTCTATTATCTAAATCAGCCTTTTTCTTTAAAAGGTCTAAAAGATTGACTCCATTTGTACTCAATACTTCCAAGGCATCATTGACAGCCTTTATAAGCTTGTCAATCTCGTCCATGTTGTAATTTAAGTCACCTACGATGACATAATCATCTGGCTCTGGCTTGTTTAAATTATAATTTTTTGTTTTTTGCACTCATCATCACCCCTTATATTCATTAAAACTTTTCCAAGTTATAGGCTCTAAATCTCGCCATCTCATATCCTTTGTAGCTTCCTTCCAAGTCCTTTGAGTGTAGGTAAATATCCAGTTCAGGTCTGCTGGCATGTTAATTCTAAGCATACGCTCAAACTCATCAAGATTATTGGGTAAGCCATTTGCCACAAAGCGTATTTCAAAGACATAAGGATTTTCTGTTTTTAAAACCTCAACCCCAGCATTATTATTAGAAAAGGCACTACATAAGCCTTTTATAGCTTCCTCGTCAGTCTGCTTGTGCATAAGGTTCAAGACTGCTTGTATCTGCCTTCTTCTCTGCTTATAGGATATATCTGGATCTGTCCTTATACCAAGTCGCTCCTCAAAATAAGGCAACATCTCTATAGCACTGTCAAGGTTAAGGTTTCTATCCACCCTTGCTACTTGCTCTTCCATGTACCTATAAGATATATCTAGAACTCTGCACAGATTTATAAAAGTCGGATTTATCTTGTCATACCAAGGCAAGAAGTATATCAGCATTTCAAAGAAATTAATAGCAGAAACAAAGATTGCCACCTGCATGTCTGTTTCATCTTCAAGCAATAGAATTTTTCCCATAATTTCAGAAACTAAAATAGAAACATCGCCAAATTCTGTGTCTGCCTCCATCTCTACTTTACCCCTATCAACTTTTACACCCTTGACTTGTAGGTCTTGGCTTATCTCCATAAGGATCAGGGCAAAATCTTGCCACTGATTATTTCTTAAACTAGACCAGGTTTTTTTATTTACCGTGCCATAGCTAGATTCAAAAATTAACTTTCCCATACTATCTCAACCTTATAATCATATAACCCCTAGGTATCTTATATTGACTGGCTACTCCTATGGACTTAACTACTTCGGGAGTGCCCTCCCAAATCTTGTTGCCACCACTTAGAGCATCATAAAGGCTAATCTTTGTGATATTACCCCAATCCTCTTGGGCAATTGGAAATTCAATATCCTTGCTATTTTGAACTTGTCCATTTGATGGCTCTGTAAAATACACTGGAATTCTTTTATAAGATCTAGCTACAACCTCTTTTGTATTTTCCAAAGCACAATAAACTTGCCTTGATATTAAACTCTCTTTTAACACTCGGTTTTTTTCTACCACTTGCATATTATTCACTCATAATCACCCCCAAGCTTTCAATTTCTGGTACTTCCGTTTCTTTCATATTTACATTCCCTATACTTCCATTAAGCTTTAACTCGTCATAATCACTTACACCATTGACCTTTAAAATTTCCGCTCCCACTTTTGCATAAGAAACAATATTTTCTTTAAAGGATATACTATAAAAATATTTTTCTATCCTGTCTTTTATTTCTTCCTTAACCTCGATTAAGTTGGCATTTTGAGTGAGTTTAATTTTTACATCGACTTTAACTTTTTTTGTAGTCGCACTCTCGACTGTTAGGCTCTCATACCTTATAGGAGCTTCTTCCAGGATGTGCTTTTTGACCTTTTCTATAAGGTCAGGTCCTACTGCCTTTCTATTAAGCCCTATAACCACAACCTTGACAGTTCCTCCACCTTGCCAAGTCCTAAAGACTTTAGCGTTCCAAATTCCATCAACCTCAGTAGCCCATAGCTTATAGTGTGCAGGGTTTCCAGCCTTTGGCGGGTGGAGTAGCTTCTCCAGGTACCTCTCCCTTAAGTCGTCATCAGTTTCTTGGTCGTACCCATTCATAATTTTCTTGGCATTGGATATATTATCTACTCCCATTATTTGAGGACTTATCTTGTCAATTGCATTAGGTAAAACATTGGCATCTCCACCATGAACAACAGACTTAACCGCAACTATGATATTTCCTGATTCAGGTATTACATAATCTTGGTCAATTGTAAATTCAACACTACCTGCCAAAAAAATCGTCTCTTTAGGTATCACTGTCTTAGGTATCCCCGTAATCGTTACTTCTCCAGTAGACTGTGTAGCTTGTTTTCTCTTAATTCCTGCTATTTGTAAGACCCTAGCATCAAGTTCCTCATCTTCTAAATTCATGACGTCAAATTTTTTAAAAAGTTCCAGGATAATCCTTTGGAAGTCTTCAAAGACTATTGCCGCCGCCGATAAAATATCATAACTAAAACTATTAGGTGACTTATCCTCAGTATTGCTCAAATTGTTAAGCATTACTCTTAAAAATTCTTCTTGCGTCTTTTCTTGCATCTACTCACCTCCTAATATTCAAGTTATTCATTTCTAGTTTTCCATAAATTGTAATCGCCCTAAAATCTATATATAGAGTTCCCTCATCAAAATTAACCTTAAATTCTTCTAGTCTTATAATGTAATCTTCCAAGGCTCTTTTTATAGCTTCTTTAACAAATCTTTCAGCCTCAGAGTTTACATAGCCTTGGGTATAAGCTTGACCTATCAAGGTTTCTAACTCATGGCCATAGGACCAAGGAAAGACTACCCAACGATATCTCTCCGACATAAAGAGTTTCCAAAGTTTTACCTTCAAAGCCTCGTTTTCGTAGACAAAGTACATCTTCCCGTCTTTTGTCTTAAATCTCGCTGTGTCCATATCATAGGCATATTCCTTAGCTATTGGTGTCTCTATAAAGTTTTCTCTAATTAATTGAGGATCCATAAAAGGATAAAAATCTGCCATACTTACCACCTCGCTATCTTATAGATTACATAGAGAGTCTGTTTGTCCTTTGACTGTAAACAAGCCACCAAATCGCCCGCTTTCAACTCGTCTTTAAATATAATTTTTGCCTTGGGAAAAGCCCCTGCTATGTGACCATCACCGTGACTGTCACTACCAGTTAGTTGTGCCATAGGGATTTCTATTTCCCTTTCATGACCCTTGACCCAGTATTCGTCAAGCTTGATGTTGTTTTTCTTATAGTCGATGTCCCTAACCTTAACTACTAGGTCAGGCAATGGACTTATAACCTCTCCAGTCTCACAGTAGGGTAAGACCTCAATTTCTGGACTAGGATCAAATAAGTTTACAATTTCTTGTGCTCCATTTTGTTTTTCTTGCATCTTAACCCCCTACATACCTATAAGCCTTAGAAAAGGTCCTACCTTTTTGATTACTTACACAAACACCGCTATATCCCATTATCCTTTTACTAACTCCACCAGACTCAATTATCCTTGTGGCATCATATTGCATGGCAACATGTCCCTTTTGCCAGAGGACGTCGCCAGGTTGTCGTTCGTTGAAAGGTATCTCTTTAAAACCTAGAGCCTTTGGATTGCTCCTAATACCAGCAGATGTTATTCTGCCAGGTATATTTGCCCCTGCTTGTTTAAAAGCCCAGGTTACAAAACCAGAGCAATCGACACCAGTTTTAGGGTCAGTTCCACCCCACTTGTATTTAGTCCCTTTAACACTTTCCCCAATTTGTACCGCTTTTTGTGCTGTGCTACCAGAGGCTTTTACACTTGTAGAACTATCAGTTTCTGTATCAGTAGAAGTATCAATATCCTCCATGACATTATCATAAGAAAGCTCCAAATCCACAACATGATAATTATTAGCAAAGGTGTGCTTGTCGGAGATGATGTAAAACTTACCATTTAGACCAGTAAAAGGCTCCTTGATGATGACCGCATTACCTGTAATTAAATCAAAATCTCCCTTGACTCTTACACTTGCAGTCCTCTCTATATCCTTTAACATTCCCTTGGCTCTCGCCTCTGGGTCCTCATCTTTTTCCTGTCGGTAGACTTCTACAATTCCACCCTCAACATTATTAGTAACCTCACCTATTTCTTTGCCTTCAGTATCAAACATCTTAACCTTTGACACCACGTTTTCAGAATTTTCTCCATAAGTCGCATTGTATAAATTACTTTTCCCATCAAGGACATACTTGGCAACAATCTTACCTTGCTCTACTATGTCAACATTCCCGTTGTTCATGCGTATTATATAAGGCTTACCAGTCTTTTCATTTTCCATTTTATAGGCAGTAAAAACGACATTATAAATTGTTTCCAGGTCAAATTTTCTATCAATAGGACTTCCGCTTTCAGCCTTTCCAACACTTAAACCAATGCTCCCAAAAGCTTCCTTTGCAATAGCATCTGGCGTCTTCTTCTCAAAATTAAAAGTCCCCTTGCTCTTATTTGCAAGTATAAGCTTATCAAGACAAGTTACAGACATAATATTGTTGTCGATTGATTTTTCCTTGCTAAATACATAACCATCAAATAAAACTGCTCCATCATTATTTATTAGTTGGCCTTTAGCGTTCATTGGTACTGTAATTTGTGGAAGATTTTTATCAGTACCACTTACAACCACCCCAAAGCCCAATTGTCTTGCCGCTTGTCCCTTGTCGCCGCTCCAAGTTATCTCGTTATAAAATTGGGAAATATCTTTGCCATTAAGTATTAGTTTCATAGCTTGATACCTTTCCCAGCGATTAACTTTTTAAGACCACTTTGCTTTAGGAGTTGCTTTCCATTTTTACCATTACCAGTAATTTTTTTCCCTAAAGACCAGACTGTGTCGTATTTCCCAATTGTCAAAAGTGCCGCAGTAGGTGCCACCAGTCCAGCAAACCTCTTAATGTCATTTGCCTTTATTGTCCTTTTGATTTCTGGTGGCTCATACTCTGTAGCTTCTATCCTTACATACTCACTAAGGGCAAGACTGTAATAGACGTCGCCTGTCCCGTCTTGTTCTCCACTTGTGTAACTGTCAATTAAGACCTCGAAGTTGTGAGGTGTTTCTGTGATTATCAGTCTTATAGGCTCGCCAGAGTTTGCCCAGTTTCTGATTTTATCGTCATAATAAAAGGGATCTAGGATAACATCGCTAGATTCTAAAAAATCATATTCCTTACTTGGGAAAAAACTCTCAATTGTAAGACTTTTAAGTCCTTTTTTACCTTTTAGGTTTACAGTCCCAACCTCGTTTAAGGTCTCTGTATTATTATTTTGTGGCTCCTCTATGTTATAAAAGGGAGTGATTGGGAGCCTCAACCTCTCACCTTGATGTGTTAACCATACTTCCATATTAAGTTAAGCCCCCAATCCTATTTTGTTTAGCAATCTTTAATTTATTTGCTATTCCATTTACTATTCTGTCTATATCAGCGTCTTCTCTTACTACAATTTGGTCTGCTATTTTTGGAATTGTAATTGTAACATTATTGTTTTTAGCATTGCCCATCTTATAGGCTTCTGCCACTGACTTATCATGTGGCAATACTCTAGAACCTCTTGGTAAGTCGACAATTTCTCCGCCTTTTTCGTGGATTTGTACAATGCCACCTCTCCAAAAGTTAGTACCCTTTGCAAGTTTCGGTATAAGTGGAATATTTATTCCCTTGCCACCTACTAGAGGTACCCAGTCAGGCACTTGTATCTTGTTAAGTCCACCTATACCACGGTTTATAAAGCTTATAACCCCGTTCATCACTGACTTTACAAGGGTTTTAACTCCACTAAATATAGTCCTAAAAGCACCGACTACGCCAGTCCAAGCCCTATTCCACGCACCTAGAAAAGTACCAGTTATAAAGGAGATTATGCTCTTAAATAGGTTTTTTGCACCCTCAATAAAGCCTTTTATAATCTCAATAATGTGGTTAAATACATTGCCTGCAACCTCTTTAAAGTGATTAAACTTGTTAACTACTGCATTTATAACCTTAGTTACTACTGGCTTTATTTTCTTCCAGTTGACAATTAAGAGGACAATTGCCGCAACGACCGCCATTATTGCCCAGCCTACTGGTCCAAGACCAATGACAAATTTACCAAGTCCTAAAGCACCCTTGCCAAGTATCTTGCTAAATTTCCCAAAGCCGCCTACAAGTTTTTCAAGCACAGGTCCGGCGAATTTACCCAGTTTTATACCTGTTTTCCCTAGGACTTTTCCAAATTTACCAAAGCTTTTAAACATTATGCCGAATCCACTTTGACCAAACCACTTAGTAATACCGCCAGCCTTACCGACTACTTTTGCAAAATCAAATAACTTAAAATTAACCTTACCTGCAAGTTCAAACACCTTGCCAAATCCAAGAATTATAGGACCAACTGCCGCCGCCATACCTAGCCACTTAACAATATTTTGTTTTTGTGTGTCAGACAAATTAGTAAACCAATCTGTAAGCTGTTGTACTTTTCCTATTGCTTTTTCTAGGAGTGGTCCCCATATTCCAGACGAGGCATCGAAAAGGTCAGCCCCTGCCATTTTTAGACTGTTAAATAAGATTTTAAAGTTATCTATTGGATCTTGGGTTTCGTCAAAGGTTCGTCCCACAACTCCCTGGGCATTTTTAACTGCATCAGCGAAAGAATCAAAATCTAAAGCACCTCTGTTTATTGCATCAAGCATAAAGGTTGCCCCTCGCCTTCCAAAATATTCCGAGGCGATATTTACTTTATCTGTTTCAGATTTAGCCCCTTGGAGTTCTTTCTGCAATTTCTTTAACCCCTCATTCATGTTAAGCCCATCCTTAGCGAAGGCAACCTGAGCCCTCGACATATAAGACATAGTCTTGCTTGTGTCGATACCTGTTTTTTCTAGCCCACCAAGTAAAGCTGTTGCTTGTTCTACACCTATCCCCATAGCCTTTAATTGAGGTGCAGACTTAGTTAAAGACTCAAACAATTTATCTGTTCCTTGCCCAGTAGCCTGTGCAGTTGCTGTAACTGCATCTAACACTTTGCTTAAATCTTTAGCCTCAAGACCATAGGAATCCATAGCCTGCTTAGCTTGGATTGATGCCTGTGTAATATCTTGCCCGTTAATTTTGGAAAACTTAATCATGTATTCAGAGGCATCCTCTAGGGCTTTTCCTGTAAGTCCAAATTGGGTGTTTACTTCCCCAACTGCATCACCAATTTCTTGGAGGTCTGCTGGTACCTTGTTGGCTAAGTTTTTAAAAGTACCCTCAAAGGCTTTCATATCCTTACCGGTCGCACCAGTTTTTGTTGCTATGGTGTCAAGGGCGTCATCTACTTCTTTCCAAGCCTTCGTACTAGCTACCCCAATGGCAGTTATAGGAGCAGTAACACTCTTTGTCAGAGCTTTCCCTATACTATTAAGGTTTTTACCCGTTGCCCAAAGACCTTCAGCAGTTCGCTGATATTTGGTTTGAAATTTTGTTAAATGTTTTTCTACAGTTTCAAGAGGTTTGGAAAACTTGTCCACAAGTCGCAAAGTAGCATCAAATATTTTACTTTTCGCCATATAAAGCCTCCAATTTCTTTTGTTCTTCCTCTAATTCTTCAATTTCCCTAAGAAAAAATGCCCTGGTAATTACTTTCTCTCCATAGGGCATCTTAAGGTATTTATAGGGACTCCAACCCTTTTCTTTGTACAGCCAATAGGCAGTTTGTACATGTGGATTGGAGTCTATGAGTTTTTTACTTTGCTTTCCTCATCTTCATATCCAGATAAATCCTCAATAGCAGATGATAAGATATCCATTTCGCCTGATAACATTAGCTTTTCTACAAGTTCATTAGGTGTTTTTGCCCCAAATCTCTTTTGTAGGTCTTGGTTTTTAAAGACATCAGGGCAACCCTCTACGATTGTACGTAATTGTGCTTGGTATCTTATAAGGTTAACCTTGGCACTGTTGCCCTTACGCATTGTAATGTCCATCATATTTTCTGCTATTTCCCCTGCAAGTGCAGGGTCTAAAGCTTGGATAGGGAAAATAAATTCTTCCCCACCCAATTTATTAAGTCTTATTTTCTTTTCGCTTTTTGGCATTTGCACCTTGCCAGCGTCAAATTGCATTAATTTTTCTACTGCGTTCATTTCATCACTCCTCAATAAAATCATATAATTCATAATGTCTAAAGTTAAATGGGATTGTCTCTTCAAGTGCCTTTGCGTGTTCAAAGTCAAATAATGTCAATTCTGTAAATGTTACGTTTTTAAGCATTATTCTTTCTGCACCTAAAGCTGTTGGGTCATCTAATTTGCCCATGATTTTTACAACTGGTGTCCTACCTTGTGATAACTTAGTGTGCATTAGTTGGATTCCAATTGATGAGTATTTCCCCATTGTTAAGGATCCAGAGCCTTCAAGTTCAAGCAGTTTTTTCCCTTTCCAAAGGTCTCTAGGTCTTAAAATATCTCCATTTGTCATAGTTACCTTAGCTTCAAATTTTGTAAGGGTAGCTAGATAGGTGTCCTCTATCCATACTTCCAATATGTTATCGTATAAGTTCTTTATCTCATACTTCTTATAGTTTCCCATAAGTTCAGACTATCTTTTCACCCTTTAAGGTGTCGGGCGCTCGTGTCAGCTTCATCACTGATCTAGTGGTATGCTGTTAGTCGTTGCACTTTCTTGACATCCCTGCCAAGCTTAGTTCAAGATTGTCATAGTTTAAAAAAAGTCCTTATTAAAGGACTTCTAATTTCTTAAATTCAGTTTGTAATATGTTTTCTATATTTTCAAATTCCCAATATGGAATTCTTATAAGTGGTATGTTTTTATTGAGGCAAAAATCACTTTTTATTTTATCTCTTTTTTGAGTCCCACTTAATGTTTCTTCGGATTGGCTCCATCTGGCTTTTTTATAATGGAGTTCGCCGTCATACTCAATCAAGCATTTCAATTTATCATTTTTATAAATTGCAAAATCAAAAGGTAAAGTATATTTATACTTACATTCTTTAAATCGTATTTGAGATTTGTAATTTATCGAATTATCATTTAAGAATTTTGAGATTATCTTTTCTCCCCTTGACTCACTACAATTTGGACATCGTGAACCTTGTAAAAAGCTTGTAGGCATCAAATCAAATACTTTGCCACATGTTTTATGAAGAGTCTTAATCTTTTCGTTGTCTCTTTTATATTCTTCTAAAAGTTGATATTCATCTCCAACTAATTCAAATACTTCTTTCTTAAACTCTTCGTTAGTCTTTCTTAGTTTGTCCCCAATACTTCTATATCCACATTTCGGACATCCAACACCCAATAGTGCGTTACTGGCTCTTTGACTAAAATCATTCCCACAAACATTACAGTGAAAACCAACTTTATCTTTAGTTCTTTTAAATTTACCTGTTACAGTTAATTTTCCTTTGTAGATTTTCTTAATTCGATCTTTAAATTCATTATCTGTAAGCCTTTTTTCTAACCCTGTGTATTTGTCACTGCATTTTCGACATCCGTACTTTGCTCTTTGAAATAAGTTCCAACTCATCTCAAATTCATGACCTTCAGGGCAGAGGATTTTTAACTTCTCACTAGCACCTACATACTCATTACTTAATAACTTATAACCTCGTTTTTCTATTTCTGATTTTACAAATTCATAAGTGAGTTTTCTGCTCATATTAAACACCTCCGTAGTGCTTTCCGATATTTTATAGTGGGAAGTAAGACTCGGAATGTTTTACTTGTCGGGAGCTACCCTATCCCACACTTATATTATACCATATTAAACTGTTTAAAAACCTTAGAGTTCCCTTGAATTCACCCGATTTTCATTAATAAATTTCTTTATTAAGCGGCAAAGTGTCTACCGAATGTTCCGTTAATTATTTGTTCGTCTTGTATATCTCTTATCATATTTCCACCCCTTAAATTACTACATCAAGTTCAATTTCTTCGATAGCATCAAGAATTTTACAATAAGCCTTGATAAATACCTTGTCTTTAGTATCAGCTTCTTTAATTTCTTTTAGATCCATTTCATCAACTGTTCTTTTGTCAATTGTTTGATAACTCATAGACTTTAAAAAGGCTTTTTGTTCCTCAATATTAATTTCCACATGAGATGAACCTTTAGCAAGCAGTCCATCATTTTCAAGAATTTCCATGTATCCCAAAATCGCAGACATTAAAAGTACCTTGTTATCATAAGAGTTGGCATATTTACCAATATATGAATCTTGTGCAGCCCATTGTATGTCATCAGCCATTGCATCCATAATGTCTACAATCTTAATCTTCCTAAAGGACTCTCCTTCGATTTGGCTTGTAGTTACAAGAGAGTTAACTCCTCTTGCTACCTTGATTTTCTCACCATCATTTAAAAGCACAAACTCGCCATTATCAATTTTTTGGTCAATCTCTTCTTGTGTATAGTGAGTACAAGCCTTAAGTTCAGGCAGTGGTGCATAAGTACAAGCTATTTGCATTGGTGTACCTGCTATAAGACCTGCAATTCTTGACGTGTATTCATTAGTTTTGTATTCTTTTTTCTCTGTACTTACACTTGGCATTGTGAAGTTAATTATTTTTTTATTGTCAGCATTTACATTTGCAGCAACAAACTTACATCTTTTGTCCCTATTGTTATTAAGTGTCTTTATCCAAGTTACAATTTTTTCACTGTCTACTTCATCAGCAAAGGGCACTGCCAAATAGTCCCATCTTAAAGTTTCAAGTATTTTAAAAGCTTCAGTAGTTACATCAAATTTAGGTTTATCAGCAGTTTCTGATTGTTCTACTACGACAATTAGTTTTTTAGGTGTCTTTTGGTATCCCATAAGTGCTAACTCAACTTGTTCTCTGTTCTTTTCAGATAATTTTTCTGGAATGTCAGATGCTGTGTAAATGTCATAAGTCCCCTTCATTTGCTTTTCTTGTAGGACTAGAGCAACAATCCCTCTTATGCTTCTTCCAATTCTGGCAATCCCCTGCTCTGTAAAGCGTATGTGTAGATATGGTAAGCCTAATTTAGCCATTTATATCTCCCCTTTCGTATTTCATTTGTAGTACTTTCATTAATTTGTAATTTACAGTATTTTTTAATTTATCCATATAGAAACCTAAATCAAAATTAAAAAATAATGTATTTTCTTCAATTTCCCAGCTATTTCTTGTGATTAAGATGTATAAATCCTCAATCTTTAAACTATAATTAAAAATTTCAGATAATTTATCTCCTATTTCCATAAGTTCATTTTTATCCGCCTTTTGATACTGAACCACTACTCCATAACTTAAATAATCATTAGTATTTGAATAGGATTCCCTTTCAAAAGTTTCAAAATAAACAAAAAAATAAGGCTCTTTAAAGTCTTGTTTTGCCTCGCTATTTAATACTTTTTCCTTAAAATTCTCATGGATTTTCTTTGTAATTCCTCTTTTAAGTTCTTTCCCCTTAATCATTTATTTCCCCTCAAACAAATCATTAAATATTTCATCTAATATCTTTTCTGGCAATTTATTAAGTTCCGGCTCTAATTCATCTATTTTCTTTTCAAAAAAGAAAGTTCCATGAACATAACTTTGCCCATTCTTTGTTGCTTTTCTGCCCTTTCCTACTACTGCGTGTCCTCTCTCAACTAAATGATAATGTGGAGCAGTTGAATATACCTCTGTGTGATATATCCCCTTATTCTTTCGAGTCTTGTTAGCCTTCCATCTTCCTCTTAAATGTTGGCTAGCTTTTTTTAACTTTCTATTATATCTGCCTTTAGGATTATAAGGAGTAACTTTCCTTATCTTTTTCCTTAAGTCTTTTGCCGCACTATCATACTTATCATAAATCAAACCTGGAGCTTTTTTCTCTGCTAGTTTTAGCTTTTCAGCAAAATTATCAAAGCCCTTAACTTCCGTTAACTCTGCCATAATACCACCACTTCCATATATCTATTTTGAATCTTTGGATCAATAAATGGTGCAATATAAATTACTTCAGCCTTTATTCCATTAAATTCCACATAATCGTTGACCTCGATGTCTTTTCTATTCCTCATCTTGAACTTATAAGTCATTTCACTTTCAGATTTTCTATTTTGCAAAAATTCTCTTCCAGTTGTAGGTATGAGTTCCACCCAATCCTTGCATATAAGCTTGGGTTTTTGTTCATATTCTCCAACATCATTTAGGATATCTTCGGTTTCTGACCTGTCGTAAAATTCAACCTTTACTCGGTTTCTTCCTGGGTTATACATTTACATCACCATATTCTAGCTGGGTAATCATACTCCTTATAATGTAATTCATTTCCAAAGGTTGACCCATCATATATCTTTCATCGTATAGATTTTGTATGATTACAAGTTTCACTATTTCAGACCTTGCCTTAAAGTGTTCATTTTCCTTTTTTTCAAGATAGTTAGTAACTCCAGCCACGAGATATTCTTCGGCTACCTGCATTAATTTAGTCAGATAGCCGTCATCATCATCATAAGTTACTCGCAGATAATTTTTTACATCTTCAAGGGTCATAATTTACCCCCTTTTCTTTCTTAGGCAACTGTTGTTTCTGGGATTGTTAGGTAGATAACTGCTTCGTCATCAACTACTTTTACATCAAATCTTTCAATTGCTCTTAGTAGAGTTGCATTTTTTGTAAATCCAGCTTCTGTGGATCTTGCGATTTCTACTCCCTTTCTGTCGTAGAAGTTAACAAACTCTGCAAAGTCGCCAATGTAGAATGGGTATTTTTTAGCATCTTGTGGTAATAACTCATCAGCTAATACAACAATTCTCTTGCCCTTGAATAGCTTTTGTGTAGGTTGTGTTAAATCAGTAGTTAGGATTGGTCTCTTGTTACCATCTTCTAACTTGTCTAGGTAGTCAAAACCTGATTGGTTTGTAACGATTACTGCTGTGTTAGCAATTGCAGGGTCTAACTTAACATTTAGGATTGTACTAATGTCCTTGTAGTCCTTACCAGCAACTTTAGTCTTAGCAGTCTTTAAAAGTTCTAAGATTTTTGCATTTTCAGTGTTAACTGATTTTGTTGTAAAGTTGTTGCCGATGATTTCAATAAGTGGGAAAGTTGTATCTTCTAAAAGTGTGTTAGATACTGGGATAATATCTCCGTAGTCCTTAACTTCCCAAGATTGTTGAGCAAATGTAAGGTCAGTTTGTCCGATTTCTGAAAGTTCGTCAAACTCAACTAGCTTGCCCTTTTGGTCTTTAGCTACTGGGAACTTACCTGACATAGTAGTTACTGGTACTACATTACATAAGTCTTTAAGAGATACCTTGTTTCTTCTAAATTCCTTTAGTGTTTTTCCTTGTTCTTCTGGTACTAAGTAACCACCTTTTTCTGGATTGTGTTCGATTTGACCAGTAGATGCAAGATTATATACTTCCATTTCTGCATCTGTAACAGGTTTGCCCATTACAAGCTTATTAAATACCTTGTTTACATCGATATTAGCCTTAGGTGTTCCCACTTCTTTGCCATTTTCCACAATGTTTTTAAATTCTTCTTTTTCTTCTTCAAGTGCAAGGTCAAGTTCTTTTCTTGCTTGATTTAAAACTTCGATTTTTGCGTGTGCTTCATCAATCTTTCCTTGCTCTTGAAGGGCTTTCATTTCATTTTTGATATTCACGATTTTGTTCTTAATTTCTACGCTTCTTTTCATTTTTTACCTCTTTTCTTTAATTCATCGCCATAGCGATTTCAATTTCTTTAAGTTTTCTTTCTTCCTCTGCATCATCTGTCTTATTTATTAATTCTTTTGGAGTATGCTTGTAATTTAAGACTGATTTTCCAAAGTCATTTTTAACAGTTGATGGATTTGTAACCTGGATATTAAAAATCTCACTTGCAGATTTGGCAGTGAGCCAAGTTTCTTTGTCTATTAAGTCGTTGATATCCTCTGATGTCTTGCCTTCAACTGCCTTACTCATGTAGGTTTCTACAAGTCCTTTTTGAATTTCATCCAAGGTATCCGCCCATTTTAAGAGATCATCAGAATTACCAAATATGCCAATACTAGGCTTGTGTATCATAAGATAAGCATTTGACGGCATTTCAATTTCATCACAACCAAAGGCTATAATTGATGCGGCAGATGCTGCAAGTCCATCTATGATGGCTTTTGTGTGTCCCTCGTGTCTTTGTAGCATATTGCTAATTGCCATACCCGCAAAGAGATCACCGCCACCAGATGAAATAATTACCTCTACATTCTTTTTAGCACCTTTTAACAAATCTCTTATATCTTGTGGGTAGGTTTCCACCTCATCACCCCAAGACCAGCCTCTCCAAACGTCGTCGACTATATCACCACTTACAAAAATTGTTGTCTTATCTGCTTCATTTTTAACTTTAATCACTTTTCTCACCACCTTTCTCGTAAGCTTTTCCTATATCATCAATTGGCACATAAGTACCATTAACCATAAGGACATCTCCACCATCAATTTTAGGCATACCAGAGTAAGCTCTTGCTTCGTTTGGAGTATAAATCCCACCTGATACATACTTTTGCAGAGCCTCTGCCTGAGATTTAAGGTCACCTCTTAGGATAGTCGCTACGTTAAATTCAGTATGGACTCCCCTATTAATTTCATCTTCAAATAAAAGTTTGTAGTCAAATTCTTCTTCATACTTTTTAAGTATTACTAGGAGTGTATCAATTAAAAAAGTCAAGTTTTGCATCTCTGATGAGTTGTAACTTGACTTGTCATAGTTATTTAATTGGTTTGGTTTTATCCCAAAGGCCGCCGCAATCTGTAAGCCTGTAAACTTTCTAAGTTCAAAAAATTGTGCATCTGTAAGTTTTATATCAAGTGGAGTGAGTTTCATCCCAAGTGGTATCGGCACTATGTTCCCGTTGTCCTTGTCCCTTACAAATTCTGTTATAGTCCTTACAAGTTCTTTTTTCTTGTCCTTGTTAAGTTCTCCAGTATATTCCAAGATTGCATTAGCAGTAAGTCCTCTGGAGTATAAATCATTGAGATACTTTTGCGCCTCTATAGATCCCCTTATAGTCCCAACAAGTTCCTCTGCTATGGATGTCCCAACTATTCCATCTCGTGACAGTCCACCCTTTAAGTGGATGATTTCCTTGTCTTGATAGTAGTAGTCTTTGCCTTTATCTGTGTACTTGTAGTAATACTTAGTCAGTTGACTTATGATATGCCCATCATCTACAACTACTTTGACCTTTCTAGGGTCTAGTGGATGGAGTCCAACTCTTTTATTGCCATTGGTTTCTATTAGGGCATAAGCATTTCCGTAGTGGTTTCTGTTAAATTCCATAAGCGTTTTAAAGTCTGTAGGAGTCATAAAGGGATTTGGTCTTACTTTTAGGAGATAGTTTATATCACTGTCAGTAATTTTTATTCCCTCTCCATCCTTAAGATGGATTGATAACTTACCTATGGACTCACTAAGTATTTTTAGGCAAATATAATAAGTTATTTCTGATGTATTTGATGTAGTTATTAAGCTTTCAATATTTTTTTCATCGCTTATATTTATTGTTTGCCAACCCCGTTCAGTTTCTCCCCAGCTAAAAGCGTTTTTAACTGCTCTTCCAAAGTTTTTAATTATTCCCATCTTTTTCACCGCCTTTCTCTTTCATAATTTCAAGCCATTCTTCTATATCTGTTTCTGCGTTATATCTCTCAGTATTATCTATTGCCATTGCAAGCTTCCAAGCATCTATTACAGAATATACAACATCAATCCTTGCCGTGTTAGTCTCTTTCATGACCTTGATTTCTCCAAAGGAGTTTTGCGTTGTTTTTGCATTTGCAAAGGACCACTTAAGTAGGTCATTATGCTTGTCATACTTAACTTGTAGGGCTTGGATTGATAACTGTAGGTCCACAGTCGCATCATTTAAGGACTTTGCAGATTGGACTATCTCCACTAGGTCGCAGTTCAAAAAATCCAAGTCAGCTAAAAAAGCATTGGCATTATGACCATCATAACCACAGGCTGTAATTACTAAATTGTAGTCCTCAATTAACTTTTTTAAGTGACTAATTATATACTTATAGTCTGTTTTCAGACCAAAAACACCCTCAGTTAAGGTCAAATAACCCTGCCTTGCCCACATCCTATAAGGTGCCTCGTCTGTCTTTTCGTGTTCTTCTAACCTTAAAATCGGCATAAAAGAATGGGAATAAATATAATAATAGTCTCCAAACTTAAAGACTAAAGCTATTGATGTTAAGTCGCCGCCAGATGACAAGTCAATTCCCAGTATGCACTCTTGACCCTTAAAATCTTCTAAGGTTAAGTCAGATTCACATTCTTTAAACTTGTCTAAGTCTACATATCCTGCTCCAGAGTATTTAACCCAAACATTTAAGGACTTGGTCATAAAGTTTATTAACTCTTGACCGCCTTTTTCCTTGGCATCTATGGCTTTTTCGGACATATCCTTGACCTTTTCCATGTTGTAGGAGTTGTCCTCATTCCATAATAGGAGTGGATTTGCCTTTGCCCAGTTCTTATAGTCCCAGATGTCGTCATCTTCGTCCATTTCTGCGATGTAGATAAATAGGGATTCCTTTTCTACTACACCAGATAGGATTTTCTTTGCAAATTCGTATTGTTCATAGCAAGGGCTATTGATATTAAAACCTGCTGTTGTTATAGCCAAGGTTAGTGGACTTCCCACGCTTATTTGCCCGTCAAGCATAAGCTTATACATTTGATTGTTAGGATGGGCATGGTACTCATCGATAACGGCTAGTCATTTGTTATCGTACAAGTTTTTTATCCTGTACTTCTTATAGTTTCCTATAAGTTCAGCATATATCATCACCTGCAACTTAACTTGTTTAGGTGTCGGACACTCGTGGGAATATTATATTCTACGCTCTTTTTTGTAATAAAAAAGCATAGGTTCAATTCCTATGCGTTACAATGCCAACTCCTTTTTAATGAAGTTGGTTATCACGGTATTAGCTTATTTTTGAGTATTCTTTACGATAAACACTAATTGTACATCTATTTACATTTAATTCTTTAGCTAACTCAATATTAGTTTTTCCTTTTTTAACTTCTTCACCAACATATAAGATATTATTTAATCGTCTCTTTTCAACTTGACCTTTAGTAATTCTTTTATATTGTGCGTATGTTAAATTTGTTTCTTCTAATATTTCTTCTATGGTAAAATTTTTAAAAAACATATCTAAGGCTTTCGATTCAGCTTCTAACCTGTCATTATTCATAAAGCCTATTTCTTTTTGAAATATTTTACAGAATCTTTTATAAGGAATTTCATAATGTATTGAAAGATTAAAAACTGATTCACCTTCAAGTATAAGTTTTCTACACTCTTTCTTTTCTTCGTCTGTCATCATCTTAATGTTTCTTGAAGTGTCAGTTTGAACCATCTCATCATTTAGTTCTGGTGCAACATAACTCCAATTTTTCAAACTTTTAATTTTTGAGATACAGTCGACGCTTACTCCAAATTTTTTAGATATTTCTGTTATTGATTCTTTATCAATTATAAGTTGTTTTATAGTTTTAACTTCATTAGGAGTCAGCTTATTATTTTTTCCTCTACTGTTTTCTATAAATTTTTCAATTGTTTCTTGATGATGTTTCTTATTAACATTTCCACCACTTTCAAAATTATAACCAAATTTTCTATCAGTGGTTTTGTAATACTCTATCCAATATTTTTCTCTTTCATCAAGTAAATCTACATCACATTTTTCTATTACTTGAAATTCAAAAATTCCTATTCCATATTTATCATACACTCTTTGCAACAAAGAGTTGTGATGTACTCCGCATTTTAAATGTGATTTATGACTTCTCACTCTTTTTGAAAAATTTTGAATTGTTTGTCCTATATAAATTTTACCATTTGTCTTGTTAACTATTTTGTAAATAGTGCCAATCATCGTTATCACCTCAAAAACTTAGCCTCGTTTATACTAATATTATATCACATAATGTTAGTTTTAGCACCGTTTTTGCCCGATTCGATTTTAAAATTTCTTTTAAAAAAGGACACTATTCTATCGAACGGAAACCATCAGCAGATTTAGTATCTCTACCGACTGACTTGATTTCCGTACCCGTTATCTTTGATGTAATTGTTCTTTCGTGTCGTCTAATTCTATATAATTCAGCAAGTTCCTCATCAGCAAGGATGAATTTTTCTACCTCATCCCAAACAATATTAGCTTGGTCTTGCTTAGTAGCTGCACAGTAGATTTTACCTTTTTGATAGCCTGAGAAAGTGGCACGATTGTTGATTTCAGTTCCCGACAAAAAAGATTTACCATTTTGCCTGCCCATTTGAACATAAGCTTCTCTAAACCTTAACTTCTTGCTTCGCTTTTTTCTCCAGCCATGTAGGGATCCAATTATAAAATTTTGGAAGCCTCTAGTCTTTAGCTTGGTGGGTTCCATACCCTCTAGGATAGTGAGTTCATTGGCTATGTTTATGGCTCTTTCTGATAGTTCCACGTCCCAGATATATTCAAAATCTTTTCTTTTTAAATCATCTAAATGTCTTTTACAACAACTTATTTCAGTTTGTCCCTTTAAGATTTTGCCTTCAACTACTAATTTTGCATACTCTGTAACTCTATCCATCAAAATATCTCAAATATTTATTAGTTATGCTTTCTTCTTTTTTAGGGACAATCAATTTTAATCTATCAGTTGTTGCAAGCCCAAGCTTTGATGAGCAGGACATTATTTGTTTTATAACCTTATCTTGTGCATTTATCAGTGGAGATATTTTATAATCTTCAGTAACATATCTATAAGACCGCTCCATGTTCTCAATCTCTTGCGTAATTTCTAAATATTGTGCGTAGGCATTTGAATATATGACAAGAATTGACAAATCAAGATTATCTAGTATCCCAATCTTTTTTGCCTCTTCAACAACCCTACTAAATTCAACTTTTGCAGTTTCTTGAAGATAACTAGGAGCCTTTAAATTTTTATTGTCTAACCTGATTTTCTCTTCCTGCTCTTGTCTTTCTTTAATATTCTCTTTCCCAATTTTCCCAGTCGATGTTGCAGTCGTCTTTCTTGGTCTCGCCATTCTACCACCACCTTTCACAAGATTAATTACAAACCTTTAACTGTCTCTTTTACCCTTTCTGACAATTCCCACTTTATAGGTTTTCGTCATTTATTAACAAGTAAACTTTCTAAAAAATTATCTTTTTTATCACTTATCCAACATTAAAATCATACGACATTAAAATCATTCGACATTAAAATCATTAAAAAAACACCTTTTATAAGGTGCTACAATATTTCTGAAATTTTCAGTTTCTGGCATTTTCCCGCAGGATTTAAGGCCGCTGGTCATTTACACTTTGCCCAAAACTTTCTAACCTACCCCCCATACCATTTTTATTTAACTTTAATAGTAATGCTTGTGTTTTTAATTTACTCTCAAAATTCTTATTATATAGAGCGTGTATCTCTTGATGGCTCTTATCCGTAAGCCAAAAAAGATTCTGGACATCATAAGCCCTGGATAAATCATCAGCCACCTCAACAATATGGTGTGCTAACCTGCCTTCAACAATCTTACCAGTCTTGTAATAATGCCATAGATCTATGCCGCAAGCTCTTGACTTACAAATATCCTTAACAATGCCCCAACGCTTGTCAGTATAAATATTGTGATTCTCACGGTTATATTTATCATAAGACTTGTGATATTTGCTAGCGCATTCTTTGCACGCTTTCTCAGTGATAGGAATTGCTTTCCCACACTTACATAATTTTTTTAACATACCAGCTTCCCACCCCTAGCTTAAACAAGTGTATGTAGTTACCCAACATATAACATAGTATATGTTAACCTTAGAAAGATAAGAATGAAATATAGTAATGGTAATCTTTCGCTCGTACAATTATAAACAATAAGGAGGTGAATATTTATCTTTCTATCTCCACTTTAAACTATATCACAACTTGACGGCAAAAAAAGTCACATCTTTTTGCACTGTCTTTCTAACTCTTCCAAGAGAGCATCTGGGTCTAAATCCGTAATTGATCTAAAATAATCAGACTTGATAAATCTCCTTACCTCTGCTCTCAGCTTAGGATAATTCTTGTAATCATAGACCGCCCTCTTAATAATTGCAGAAACTAATAATTCAGGGTACTCAATCATGAAACACCTCTGGATTCTTTTCCTTAAACTCTAAGAGAGCATTACCATGTGCATTTTTGATATAGCCATAATTGTAATTATATCTAGCAGCAATCTCTCCAAGCCTCATATCTCTTAAATAACGGCTGACTAAAATAAGCCTATAAAGAGGATTTTCCATTCTATCAATCTGAGAAATTATCCTTTGCTTTAAATCAATCAACTCATCCACCTTGTCAGTCACTTCTTTTTGTAAGTCCACATACCTATCCATCCAGTCAGAAAAATCGAGACCTCCAGAACTTTGAACCTTGTCCTTAACCTCTAAGCTTCCAATACTCATAGCACGAGCCCTCAAATCTTCCAATAATTTAATTTTGCTGTCTATCTCATTATCAATATGTCTAACCTGCGATAAGTAGTCTTTTGGTCTCATCTTCCAACTCCTAACCCCAAAGAGGTATCTCTAAAATATTAAAGGCATCTTCAACAGACTTTGCCACACCACACAAAATAGGATGACCTCCCGCCCACTTCATAAATTCTTTTTGCTCTTCACTCAATCGCCCTTTAGAATTTTTAACCTCAATAAAAAACATTTTGCCATCGGAATATCTAAAACCCATTAGGTCTGGAGTCCCCTTTGGAAAAGTCCTTATCCATCTAGTAACTGGACCTTCTTTAACCTTAAAAACTCCAGTAGTCACATTCCATACCTTAGCATAAGGAGCAAGAGCAGACCTAATTAAGTCTTGTACTTCCTTTTCAGATTGTTCCTCGCCAAACAAGTTCTTGCTCATATCTCAACCCCCAATCTTTTAAAACCTTCCTTCTTAATTCCCTTACTTCAAATCCTTCAGTATATTTTCAAACGCCTTAGATTTATTTTCCTTTTTCTTCTCTCTGAAAGATTTATAATTCATTTCTATCACTTCACACATTTCTGCTATTCTATCAAAGGTTCTTGCTACTTCATCTTGTGAAGTTAGTTTCCTTTTAAAATCATTTGGATTTAAATTTGTTGTAATGATTATTGGCTTATTGGCTCTGTACCTACCATCTATGACCTCATATATTTTTGACTTATTATATTCGCTTGATGCTTCTGCTCCTAAGTCATCAATAATTAAAAGCGATACCTGGTTTAAATTCCTATGTAAGCTATTAAGTTCAGTGCTTCCAAATGTGGATAACTCTCTTATCTTCTGTAGAAGTCCATTGCTCGTTATTGCAATTACTGAAATATATTTTTCTAGGAGTGCGTTAGCTATACAAAAGCTTAAATATGATTTACCGCTTCCTGGTCTTCCAAAGAATAACAATCCACAATTATTAGCTTTCATTTCCTGAAAATTATCTACATAGTACCTGGCAAATTTAAATAGTTTTTTATTCTCATTGGTGATTATAAAGTTATCAAATTTACATGTCTTAAACCTTTCATCAATCAAAGAATTTACTTTCAATCTCTCTAAGCTTCGTTTCTTTTCTTCAGCTTTTTCTTTTGCCTTTGCTCTTTCATATTCTGCTTGTTCCGCTTCGCTCATTGCATTTATTCTGAATGTTCTCCCTCCAAAGGAAAATACAATCTCTTTTCTTTCAGAGTTTAATAATGTTGAGGTTCTCGTATCCATCTACTACCTCCTTCTTATTCCAATTATTTAATATACCTTTTATATAAGCTGTAGTTACCTTGTTGTTATCTGCAGATGTCTCTATTGCTTTTATTAGTTGTTCTTCTCCATATTCCTTTTCTAAATCCTTTAATCTATAAAAATTATATTTACTACAATTACCACCACATTCCTTAAATTTTTTTAACACTTTTTCTTCTTCAAATTTTTTTCTGTAGTAGTTGTTGTTATCATTATTATCATTATTATCATTATTATCATTATTATCATTATTATCATTATTGTTTAGGCTTTTCACTGGCTCTTCACTGGCTTTTGACTGGCTCTTGACTGGCTCTTCACTGGCTTTTTTGCCCTTGCTGTCATCTTGATAAAAACTGTAATTTACAATGGTTATAACGGTCTTTTTATGTGGCTCTATTTTTAAAGAAATCATTTCATCTTTTTCTAATAATTTTAGAAAATTATTTACTTTTGTTCTCGACCACTTCCACCTACTGCATAATTTTCTTATAGAAGTTATACGCTGTCCTCGTCTAACTAATTCCAAATTGCCATCTATCAGAACTTTTTTATCCTCATGATTAACCATTAGAAGTAGGTCAATCCAAGCTGATCTCTTGTCAAATTCTTCATCATCATTCCATATCCAATTATCATAGATACTTCTATGAATGCTAATCCAGCCTTTTTTCTTTGGCATAATATCACCGCCTAGCAAATTTCTATAGCTACACCTGTAAGTTCTTGGAGTCTATATTTTATGACCTCGGCATCAGAATTAGCATCTGATAAGTGCATTACATATATCTTTTTAAGCCTTGAGAGATTACACTTCTTTAAAAAATCCAAAGCAGTTTCCAAAGACATATGATTTTCTTTGATTCTTTTTCTTAAAATTGGATCTAGATTGAGATTGTTATTTATCGTTTCTTTGACATAATTAACTTCTATCATCAAATAATCAATCGTTCTAAATCGATTTTTAACAAACATAGTATCGGTGATGAAAAGTAACCTCTCATCAGTCTTTGCGTTTAAAATATAAAAGCCGACTGGTTCTTTGGCATCGTGTACTGTTTCAAAAATCTTTATTTTAAAAGATCCTATATCAACCCATCTGTAAGTGAAATAACCATTTTTTTCAAAAGTTTTAACCCTATGACTTTCAAGCTCCAAAGCCTCTTTAGTGCCTTCCGTCATATATAGATCCACTCCAGCCTTGATTAAATCCTTACAAGCTTTTGAGTGGTCTCCATGCTCATGACTTACTAAGACCCCGTCAATGTCCGTAGTCTTAAAATTAAGTGCTTGCTGTATTTTTTTATAAGGAATACCACACTCAATTAAGAGTGTAGTATCCTCGTTACTTATCTTGTAGCAGTTACCAGTGCTACCACTGGCTATAATCTTAATATCCATAATTAAAACGGTGCCTTTATATCTTCTTCGATGATTTCTCCAGTATCTGGATTTACTTCAATAGTTTCTTCTTCCTCTTCTGGAGCTGTCATTTCAAGCATAGCATTGTTTTCTGTCGCTCTTAAAACTTCTCTGTCTTCCTCTTCCTTAATTGCATCTTGAAACTCTGTTGTCAAAACTCCGTACTTGCTTAAAAGTCTTTTAATTACTGTCTTTTGTGCCATCTCGTCAAATTGTTTTTTCCACGGACTGTAATCACTTCCGTAAGCTTGAGAATATCTCTTTGCGTGTTCTATTACCTCGTCCTTTGTCATATAAACTGCCTTTTCATATCCATTTAAAAGTTGGAAATAAGCAAAATATCCAATAACCTTATCAGACTTAGGCTCTCCTATAATCTCAAAAGTTCCTTTTAGGTAATCTCTTTTGACTTCCATCCCCTCATACATAATTCCTGCGTTTAAAGCCTTATATTGTCCACTTCTTTGTGCCATTTGTATATAACCTTTGTATCCGATTTGGAATTGAGGTGTTAATTTACCTTTATTTTTGTATGGTACAATATAGGCATATCCAAGATTTTTATTAATAGGCAAATTAAGAGTAGCTGCCTTTAGTGCTTCCATAGCAACCTCTTTAGGATTGCAACCTTGTAAATAGCTATCACCATTGTATAGATCAATAATTGATGCTAAAAATCTGTCCTTATTTTCCTTTAAGGCATCAGCAAATAAATTTTGCATGCCTTGGTTTGCTAGTAAATTCTTCATTTGGTTTACTGGACTTAATGTCCTATTTTCTTGTTTTTGTATATTTGTCATTTTAAATCTCCTTCTTTGATAAATACTCCGTTAATAGTTTTTCCTTTTCTATCTTTGATTTTTTCGTAAGCTCTTCCTAGGCAATCAACGGGATCTAAATTTAATTGGTCACATAGGATAATTAACGTTATAAATACGTCGCCCATTTCAAGTTTCATGTTTCCCCTAAGTTCAACAACTTCTGGGTCGTTGTCAGCTTCTCCGTAACTGCATTTATTGTACTCATGTACAAATAAAAGCCATTCATCTCTAAACTCAAAAACTTCTTCAATAAATTTCATAAATTGCTTTTCTGCGTTTTCTTCGTGTAACAAGTTTTTATTCTTTGCCCAATCAAGGACTTTATTTCTTAGTATCTCGAAGACTTGGTCCTCATTAAATCTACCAACATTCAGATTATCAAGGACTAAATCAACATTATCTTCATAATCTTCTAAAGTCCTTATATTTAAAGCAAATTCGTCAGCATCTTCATTTGCATTTTGATAGGTTACACATCTAACCTCTGCATCAGGATTTACATAAATCAATTCCATTATTAAATCTTTAACTTTCATTTTTATTCCTCCTTAAAATGGGATATCGTCATTATCTACTGGGAAAAATCCTTCATCACTATAGTCATCTTGTTGGTCATTCCTATTTTGGTAATTTCCACCACCAGAATTATTATTTTTAGATCCAACAAAAGTGATACTATTTACTAAAACATCAGTCGTGTAAATAGTCCTTCCGTCTTTTTCGTAGCTTCCAGTTTGGATTCTTCCTTCCACTCCAATTTGGCTGCCTTTACTGTGATAATTTCCAATTACTTCGGCAGTCTTTCCAAAGGCAGTGCATGAGATAAAGTCAGCTGTAGGTTGGTTATTTGCCTGTGCTTCATCTCTTTTGTCCTTGCTTAACTTTCTGTCGACTGCAACTGTAAATTTCAAAACTGCAAGACCACTTTGTGTATATTTAAGTTCAGGTTCCCTTACTAATCTTCCAATTAAATTTACTGAGTTCATTCTTTTCTACTCCATTCTTCTAATTCTTCTAAAATCTCTTCATAGTGTTCGACAGCATTAGATGACAATCCATTTGTATTCACCAAAAAATCTTCTTCGGAAATTGTTTTTATTTTGCCTATTAAAATTACGTTAATGTAAAACTTGTCTGGTTGGTCTTCATACCATTCTAAAAAGTGGTAGAATCTGTCTTTTCCTTTGTTAAGAATTAATGTTAAGTATTTTCCCTTTTCGTTTTCTTTTTCCTTAAATCCTAATTTTAGTAATTCTTCTTTTGTTAATTTCATTCTTCCTCGTCCTCCTCATCTAACATATCTATTTGATTACTTTTCACTTTTTCCAAAACAACAACACCATCATCGAGTTTAAATTCCATGCCCTGGTATGCATCTCCACCGTCTAGGCTTGATTTCTTTTGCAAATTAGTGCCTATCTTGTAATTAAAAGCTGGCATCTTATAAGCTTTCTCGTCTTTTTGTTCAAAAACTGTTCCTATCTTTAATTTAAGAGTTATGTCGCCTTGCTCAAATTCTCCAGCCGCTATCTTTTTTGCTACATGAATAATTGATGCGTTTAAACTCATCTGCATATCTTCAAATTTTTCATCTTGTAAACTAAATATTCTCATTATTCAACCTCAAAAACCTCTGGGTAAAACCTGCTTCCATACTTTAAAATTTTGTCTATATCTTCTTTTTCATCTTGTCCATAACCTATGCCGATGTAATATTTAACTTCGAAGCCATTGAAGACTTTTACAATTCCGATGGTTCCGTTGTACCACCAAGCATTTAAAACCTTAATCAATTTTAAGCTCCTTATCCTTGCTAACTACTAACCTCACTAATTGTGTATCTGTCTTAATTAGTTCATTTACCGACTCTGCGTTGTCTATAAATATTGGCACTTTTAAATCAAGTTTGTCAGACAAGCTATTAATTACATCAAGACCTACGTTTATCTTTGCCGCATTGTTTAAGTCGCTGTAAGGTACTTCCTCAAAAGTAGCTTCGCAGGTTTCAGTTATTCCGCCGTTTATTTGATTTTCAAAAAGTTTAAATTTTACCAGGTCAAAACTGTCATTTATCTTGTCGCTTACTAGGTCCACATAAGCCTTTGTATATTCCTCACAAAGATAAATAATTCTTTGTTGCTCTTCATAAGCTTTGGCAAGTTCTTTTTCTTGCGTTTCAAGTTCCTTTATTCTTTCGTCAATTTTTTCATTTTGTCCTTGTAGAGATAATTTTTTATTTATTTCTTCCAAATCTGCGTTTAAAGAGCTTTTCTTTTCAAGTAAATCCTTTTTATTGTCTAAAGAAAAATCTTTTAATTTTGACCTAGCCTCGTCAAGCTCCTTATCAATTTCTTGTAGTCTAATAGGCTCAGTTGGCAGGTCTTCTTCCTTATATTCCTTAACCTCATAAATAGCTATTAGTTTTTCGCATTCTTCTATTTTTAACTTTAGATCTTTTGCTTTTTCTTCGATGCTTGATAGCTTTTCAGACTTTTTCTTATTAAAGTTAGCCATTGTCTTTTCTATTTGGTCTGGTAATAGGTCTTGACCGCAAGTTGGGCACTTAAAGTCACCTTGATATTGTTCTTTGTGGACTTCTTGCCATTCTTCCCTAGCCTTTTCAACTAGATCTTTAAGCTTTTCTATATTCTTTTTCGCTTCTTCAAGTGCTAATTTATCGTGTTCTTTTTCCAGCAATACATTTTTATTTTTTAGATTTATTTCAAAACATTTATTTTGATAATTTTCTGCAAGTTCAGACTTTTCTTTTTGTAATGCAGTAATTTTTTCTGTTATCTCAGTCATGCCCTCAGTCATCTTTGAAGCATCGGCAAGCTTTTCATCTATCTCTCTTATGGCTGGAATTGTACCTCTCTTTCTAAACTCCAAGGCATCAAAATCTATGTCATGTATTTTTGACTTATTTAACTCATCAATCCTTGCTGGTATGCTTTCAATGTCTTTATTAATTTTTCTTGCACTATCCTTTGCTATTTTCTTTAGTTCATCAACTGTATAATTTTTAAGATCTAATTCTTCTAAATCTTTATTTTTTGCGATAATATCCTCTGGCTTTACATCTTCTATAAGGCTTAAAAGTATTTCTCTTCTTTCTGTCTTTACCAAAAATTGGTTAAAGTACAATGGATTTGAAAGCAAGTTGAAATTATCTTCAGACAAGACACTTTCAATTCTTTCGTTGTACTCCTTTTTCTTAACTGGTACAGAATTTATATAATAGTCAGTAGTATGTCCCGTAAATTCTGCCTGCGTAGATCCACGTTTTTTAGTCCAGACTTCTTTATAGATTTTTTTAAGGTTAAGATTTGTGTCATCAAAAGTAAAATCTCCCTCAACTACTGATTCCAAGTTGTGGACTTCTTCGCCATTTTTGTTATAAGGTTTTATTGCAAAGTCCTTTCTGTTTATACTGTCCTTGTCCCAAAGTAACCAAGAGTAGGCGTCAAATATTGTTGTCTTACCTACTGCATTGTCCCCATAAATATTAGTTATGTCCTTAAAGTCTATTGTTAAGTCCTTGATTCCCTTGAAGTTTTCTAATTTTAAAGTTTTAATTTTTATTTGCATTTTAAACCTCCATCAAATAGAGATTTAAAAGCTGTAAATTCTTCTAACATAATTTCTGTCATGTATTTAATTAGAAAAATTTTTAAAGTTCGTGCTTCTTCGTAGTTTGCACAAAGTTTGTTATCTCCCACATAGCTTTTCATTAAACTGTTAACACTAATGCAGGTATTTAGGAGCGCACCTAAATTATTTTTTATCTCTTCTTCTTTCTCATGTATCAACGCTTCTTCATAAGTTGTAAACAATCTTCCGTCTTCAGTTTCATAACATTCAATTCTTTTCATTTTTCTAACTCCTTGTGATATACTAAGAGCAAATATTTATATATTTTAGTCCTGGAGTTTTAGCCGACCTGGGACTTTTTTTATTTGCCTTATTCATTCTTTTCTCCTAAAATCTCAAAAAACATATTTCTTACTCCGGACCTGTAGTTTTCTAAGCTATTTATAAGTTGCAATGTGTGTTTATTATTTTCTTCTAAAAAAAATCTATATCGGTTTAGAATATCAACTACCTTTTTCTGATCTTCTAAATTTGGTACGTTAATTTCTAAATTCATGAAGGCTTTTTCATCAAGTTCTGGTATTAACATAGGTTTTGATAATTGTTTTATTAAATACTCTTTGCTTAAAAGCCATTCATACAAATAAACTTCTATAATCTTTTTGTTTTTAACAACAATAATATTGCTTGCGTCTGTTACAAAATGCTTGAACTCTCGTTTATATATATTGCCTATCGTTCCTTTTCTAGTTATTGTTATATTGCCTTCATTGTTATATTCATTGCAATATCCCATTGCTTTTTCTCCAGCTCCAAATACTGGGTACTTCCCATTTTCTATATAATCAGTTCTCTTTCCACGCTCTAAATCTATTAAGTCTTTCAATTTAAAATAATGAAATTTGTTTTGGCTCGTTTTCAATATTATCTACCTCTCCATATAAAAATGGTTTTATTTCTTCCTCTATGATTTTGTCTATTTCTTTGTTTAGTCGAATAATATTTTTATTGTTTTTTTTGATTTCTGCTTCAAGTTTAACAATATCTATTTCTTCTTCTTTTTCTTTTATATCTTTTGCTAATTGCCAATAATTTACATCAATTTCAAATTCTTCTCTAACATTTACAGTTTTTGTTTGGCAATCATAAATTTCGCTTGTATAATTTTTGCTTTTCTTTTCTTTGTCTATAACTATAAAAACTACAGATATTGTAGTATCTTTAAATCCATTTTCTATATAGTTAAGCTCCAACAACTTATTGCCTATTATCTCCCTTGCTTTTCTTTCTGCTTTTCTATATGCAATACCAGGAAATAAAATATAAAAAGAATATCGTTTTGTAAAATTTAAGCTTCTAAGTAAGAATATATCGTCCAATACTCCTGACTTCTTCCATGGGTATTCTTCTTGTATTGCTTTAATTTCTTCTTTTGTCTGATCTTTTAAACTCAAACTAAAAGGCGGGTTAATTAAGCTTGCGTCATATTCTTTAAAATCCTTATATAAGAAAAAGCTTGTTGTATACACATCTGCATTTGGAAAGTTTTCTTTTAGTGTGTCTGCTGCTTGCTCTTGAATTTCAACTGCTATTATTTTTTCTGCATTCAAAAACTGTTCAAGTTGTCCACTCCCTGCCGCTCCATCAAAAATAGTTTTTAAATCTGGTACATACTTTTTGACCTTTTCTGCTGCATACTTTCTTAATACTTCACCTGTAACATATTCAGCGTGTTTGTTCGCTATTTGCCTATTGTTAAACTCTTTCATTTTTTATTTGCCTTATTCACTTTTTCTCCTCTTTAAATACTTATCTTTCACATACTTTGAAAACTTCCCGTAATCTTGGAAAACATCAATCCCACATTGTCTATGATAAGATTCCGTTTCCTCTTCTAGGAACTTTCTATAATCTTGTATCTCAAAATCTTCCCCATCGGCAATATTATTTTTGTCAAAATATGCCTTTAAAATTCCTGTGGCAGTTCTTCTATTTGCTTTCACTTTTTTACCACCTGACTAAACTTATAATTAAGAGTTTTTCCATCTTTGTAGGTTATCTTGCAATCCTCTTGCCTATCTCTATGCATAGCCCTATGTCTTGTAATACCTAGAGAATTAAATTCTTTGTCGCAAGTATGACAATAACAATCTTTCAATCTCATCACCCCACTAAAAACTTAAAAAAACTGTCAATAACTTCTACACCTGCGTACAAAAACCAAAATATAAATTTAATGGAAATCAAACTTATAAAATATAAGGCTTTCGCAAGAATCAGCAAGCCTATCAATCTCCTGATTGTTAATAAGATGTTATATTTACTAACTTTAATCATCTCTATCCTCTCTTTCCTTTTGCCACTTTTTAAACTTTTCTGCCATGAGATTTATAAAAGCGTCCCAGTCCGCCTGTGTATCGCTATATTCGATGGCAACGTCAAAATTCTTGTCCATAAGATCCCCCTAAAAATTTGTTAGTAAAGTAAATTTGTCCTTTACCAGTCATCTTTGTTGTTGTAGTTGTTCTTGTACTGCCATCGGGGTTATTAATTACTCTTACCTTGGTCTCAAAAAGTCCCTGCTCCATTGACCTTTGTGTTGGTTGGTTTCTTCTTTCTCCGCCCTTACAGAGATAACCTTGCTCTCTTAAATAAGCAAATAACCTGTTCTGTCCCATGTTTGGTAGACCATTTTGCTTTAGTCTTTTTGCAAACTCGCCTATAAGGATTGAGTTTTCTGCAACTTCACAAGAATCGGAAAATAAAACTTTAGGTTTGTTTCTTTCATTTTCTTCTTCGGCTGCAATTCTTCTTTGCTTCTCTTCTTTTAAAGTTGTTGCAAGTTGTATTAGATAATCGGGATCTGTAAGAGTTCTTTCAATGACTGTTTCCGTCATATATGCTCCGTGCTTTCTTATGCTTGGTAATACTTCTGATGTAACCCAGTCGGCAAATCTTTCTGCTTCTGGTTTTCTGCTTTGAAAAATCAATTTATAGAGATTTGACTCATTGATAAAATTCATCTTCACATATTGAACAGCCTCTGTTCCGTCTGCTCTTTTACCAGTTACTACCCCTACCTCATTACTAATGACCCCGCCTGCTTTTAGTCTTGTCTTTGCTTGACTAGGATTGTTAATTTCTAAAATCCTGCACACATCAGTTAAATTAAAATAAGGTTCATCGTTTATAATCGATGTTCTGACTTTCCCAAATTCTCTATTTTCAAAAATTCTTAAATCATTCATTTTTGCTCCTTTTATTGTTTGTAAATTTTCCAAATCTATCTAAGATCTCATTAATATTTTGTGACTTAGCTTGTTCAATGGCTTCAATAGAAATCTTTTCCATTTCTTCAATCAAATCTCGAATATCATTGTCCAGCTTTTTCTCGTACCAGTACATGAATATGCTACAAACGCATATCGATGTTACTACGCTTATTAACAATTCCAAATTCATCCCTTCCTTTTTAAACTTCTAAGTTTAGTTCTTCCAAATGAATAAAGTTTGACTCAAATTTTAATTTATTGTAACTATACTGTAGGACTGCGTATGCTTCTTCATATGTCAGTCCTTTTTTTCTCATAATTGAGATGACTTCTTCAGAGATATTTTTAACATCAACATCAAAACATTTTTCAGCTGGATCATTTTCTTTTTTAAATTCCTGAAGATAAAGATTTTTTATTTTTTCTTTTTCCATTACTTTCACCTTCCTTTTGTTTGTTATAATCTCCATAAGGAGATGATTAATATGAATTATTCTGAAATTGTTTTAAGCCCTAGCCAAAAACAAATACTTAAATATTTAGCTAATAACCCCAACTCACAATTAGAACAATTCGACGACAAAGATATAGACTTTCTAGTTAAATTGCACTTCATAAAGCAAGAACTTGCTTACAAAGGTTCGTTAGAAACCATCCTTTTGTATTCCTTAGATCCCCAAGCCTACAACTACTCTTTATTTGCTAAAAGAGATGTCTTAAGAACTTGGTATCCTTACATAATTTCAACCCTATCTTTAATTCTTTCTGTAATTGCTATACTTAGGACTTTGTAACAATAATCAAAGCTATAAGCGATATTAATAAAGACGCTAAAGATATAATTGGAGTGTAAGTTTCTAAATCCATCCACAAAAAAGGATATTTGATATCTATTGCCACTATCAGTCCATGTTTTTTTACAAGCTCTCTTAAAGGGAGCTTTCTTTCATCTTCTAACTTCATTACTTTCACCTTCCTTTTATTTGTTATAATCACCCTAGAAAGCGAGGTGACTATTGTGATTGTTGACTTGCAAAAAATTAAATCTGATGTATTGCAAGATATTGCTAACCGCTATAAAAATTCTAATTGCGGAAGTTTGGAAATCCTTGAATTAATTGAAACTACCGCTTTAGATACAACTATCCTTGTTCTTCAAAAGTACCAAGAAGAACTTAATAAAGAATAGCTTTAGCATCTTTCAAACGATCTGCTAATTGCTTGGCTAATTTATCGATATCAATTTTGTCATTACAAGCCGTTGCAATTACGAGAGCTTCACTATTTATTTCTTGTAATAAATTATGGAGCTCTTTTAATTTGTCCATTAATTCGTCTAAGCCTATTACCTCTACTTTAACTTTCATATTTTTTCACCTTCCTTTTATTTTCATAGCTACTTCAATATTTTCTTCTGTATTCAAATTTTCCACACTCTTACATTTTTATCTTTTATAATCATTAAAATCATTTTTGATGGTATACTTAAAGTAAGGAGGTAATTTTGTGAAAACGTCTCAAACCAAATTTTTTTATAATAATCATGAGCATAAGCTCTTAGTTCCATCAAACTGCCCATATTGTGGTCAAATTGCCCATTCATCTTACATAAGTAATGCAAGCCTTGAATTTGACCAAAATTCCAAATATTTTATAATAGCTTTACAATCTAATTGCTGTGATAAAATTTATATAGCTAGCTATTTATTTGAATATAAAACCCAACAATTTACTTTTTTGAATTTTTATCCTAGCCAAAATCCAAACCCACTTCCTGAAAATATTGCTAATATATCTCCAAGATTTGTTTCAATGTATTCACAAGCTTTAGCATCAGAAAGAAATAATCACTTTGAATTAGCCGCCTGTGGATACAGAAATTCAATAGAAATCCTTATAAAAGACTATGCAATCAAAGTTCTTAAAGAAAACCCTGAAGAAGTAGTTAAAAAATCACTTTTTAAAGCAATTGAAGATTATCTGCCTAAGGATCTTCTAAACACAGCTGATGTTGTAAGAATTCTAGGTAATGACAACACTCACTATCTTAGAAAATATAAAGATATAGATTTTCCAAAATTAAAAAATTATTTAGAAATCTTCATAGGACAAATTGACACGCAGTATAAAATACTTAATCCTCCTGTGAGCCGTCTTTAGTAAATTTCATATTCAATTCTATGTTGGCAAGTTCATAAGCGATTGACCTTGCCTCTTTTAATAATTCCAAATATCGATTCAATTTTTCTAATGAATCATCAAGTCCATCAATCGTTAAATCGGCTTTTAAGCCACCCATATTTAAGTTTATAAATCAAACCTTCCTTTTACATCAATCAATTATTTCAACTCTATCAAGTGCAAATTCCAATAATTCACATGCAATAGTTGAATAATCCTTATTAACTTCACTAGCGATAGCCCTTACTCTTTCAGCAACAGCTGGATTAACTCTTATAACATCAGTGCATGGTTTATAATTCTTCTCAATTTTTAAAATCAATTTTTCATCTTTCATTTTTAAACCTCCATTTTTTATTTAACCTTCCATTATTTCGTTTTTTATCAAATCATTTATTTTTTACAACATACCAAGAATATTCAAATATTTTAGATAATTAAAAATTTATTTATCTTTATTTTCATTACTGCTCCTTTCTTTGTTTTTTGTTTTTTTCGCATTATATGCGACATAATCTTTAAAAAAAATTTCGTTCATTTCTTCTAATGTTAGATTAAGAGTCATCCCAATAATTTCAATTTCCTTAACTGTGAAATTAACTCCATAATTATTGATTTTTCTATAAAGAGTAGCCTGATTAACATCTAGTTTTTTAGCTAAACTACTAATGTTAAGATTCGATTCAACAATTTTACCTTTTAATTTATCTACATTAACCATAAAATAATTACATCTCCTTTCAAAGTTATTTTTATTCGCATATCTGCGATTAATTTAATTATATCATGCTTATTAATATTTTCAATATTTTTTCGCAAAATATGCAATTATTTTTTAAATTCAAATAAATTTACTTGCATTTTTGCGAATTTATAATATAATATAGGTATCTTATTTACGGAGGTTTTATCATGAATATAGGACAAAGAATAAAACAAAGACGGATTGAATTGAATCTTTCCGTTGACGATTTAGCAAAAGCCTTAAATAAAAATAGAGCTACTGTTTATAGGTATGAAAGTAATGAAATTGAAAATATGCCAGCCAATGTACTAGAATCTTTAGCTAAAATTTTACAAACTACTCCAGCACATTTAATGGGTTGGGAAGATAATAGTAATCTAAATAAAATTATAGGAACTGAGTTTGGAGCTCCTTACACAAAGGCTAATGAAATGATGAAAACCCATCTTAATGGTGTATTACGTTGGATAACTGATAAGCTTCAAAGTCCTAAGGATACAATCCTATTAACAAAACATTTTGATGAACTTCTTTTGGGTTATAAAAAACTTATTGAAAGATATCTGCAAGCAAATCTCCTTTGGAATAAAAGTTCTGAAATTATTATAAAAGAATACAAAGAAAAATATCCTAATATTAACGAAGATGAAATTATATCCAAGTATTTTCAAAATGAACTTTCTTTAGAAATTAATAACATTTGTAACAAAATACAATCACTTCCTACCTGGAGAAGAATTTATTATGATGATTTATAATCAAACAACAATAGCTGCGGTTCTTATTGATGATAAGGCAACTTTAAAAAGATTTAGCAAAACAAATGATAGTGTAATACTTCAGGCTGAAAATCCAAGCATGACAGATTGGCCAAGAATTTATACAAGTGGCAATATACGGGTTTTAGGAAAATTAGTAGGTGTATATAGTAAAAAAGAATAAGAGAGTGCAGTGCGCAAGCATTCTCTTAACTTTAATCAGGAGGTGTATTATGTTTATTATAGAGTCTGGAATGCTCAAACACGCAATAAGAAACAAGGGTAAATCCTTGAATGAATTTCCTACAGATTTTTGCGTTTTAGATTTAGAAACCACTGGATTAAATCCATTGTTTGATGAAATTATTGAAATAGGAATATTAAAAATAAAAAATAACAGAATAATTGATTCTTTTGAATCTTTAATTCAACCTAAAGAATATAATTATTCTGATGATGATGGAAATAGAATTTCTTATTATATAGATGATTTTATTGAAGAATTAACTGGAATAACTAATGAAATGTTAAAAACTGCTCCAAAGCTAGAAGAAGTTTTCGACCATGTTATTGAGTTTATTGGAGAAAATATAATAGTTGGTCACAATGTGAATTTTGATATTAATTTTATCTATGATTTTTATGAACAAAATTATGAAAAAGAATTCAATAATGATTATTGGGATTTATTAAAACTATCTAGAAGAATCTTAAAAAATTTAGAACACCATAGATTAAAAGACTTAGCTGAATATTTTAATTATAATTATGAAGGACACAGGGCAGTAAATGATTGTAAAACTACATTAAAAATAATGAATTTATTAAAAGAGTATGCTGAAAAAAATAACATTAATTATTTAACTCTTCCAAGCGAAGATGTTGATTTAAGAAAAATTAAATCTACTGAGGATGATATAGATCCCGAAAATTATTTTTACAATAAAAATATTTGTTTTACTGGAAAATTAGAACACTTTACTAGAAAAGAGGCTGCTCAAATCTGTGTTAATTTAGGTGCTAGTTGTGAGAATAGTGTTACTAAAAAAACTAATATATTAGTTTTAGGTAGCTTTGATTATAATGCGACGGTTAAAGACAAATCAATAAAATTAAAAAAAGCTGAAAAACTAATCTTGGATGGTCAAGACTTACAAATAATGGATGAATCTTTATTCCTAGATACAATAAAATAAAAAATAGAGGACGTGCAAAACACATCCCCTAATAAAGTGGTATAAAAACCAGTTCCAATCTCTTGTATTATACCACAAAATAAGGAGGTATAAAACATTGAAAAGAGCAGTCGCTTATGGCAGATACTCGACTGATATGCAGAGAGAAGAAAGTATCGATGCTCAATTTAGAGCAATTAGAGATTACTGCGATAGAAACAAAATTGAATTAGTAAGCACTTATGCAGATGAGGGTATCTCTGGGACCACAGACAATAGACCTGAGTTTCAGAGAATGATAAAAGATGCTGAGTTAGGAGCATTTGACTATGTCATAGTCCATAAACTAGACAGATTTTCCCGTAGTAAATACGATAGTGCGATTTATAAAAGAAAATTAAAACTACTTGATGTCCAGTTACTGTCAGTCTTAGAAAACTTAGACGGATCTCCAGAGTCCTTAATCTTGGAATCAGTCTTAGAGGGTATGTCGGAGTATTACTCCAGGAACTTATCAAGGGAAGTTAAAAAAGGCATGAGGGAAAATGCCTTAAAATGTAAATTTAATGGTGGCACTCCCCCACTTGGTTATGACATCGATGAAGATAAAAATTATGTTATAAATGCCCATGAGGCGGAAGCTATAAAATTAATATTTGATATGTTTACAAAAAATTATAGCTACTCTGACATGATGAGGACATTAAATAGCTTAGGGTATAAGACTAAAAGAGGTCGTGAGTTTACCAGGAATAGTTTCTACGAGATTTTAAACAATGAGAGGTATATTGGTACCTATTTCTACTCAAAAGAGGACTATGATGGATTTAAGGGAAAAAGAAATTATCATAAGAAAAGGGATAAAAGTAAAATGATTAGAATTGAAAATGGTGTGCCAGCAATAATTGATAAAGATACATGGGCAAAGGCACAAGAAAAAATAAAAAATAATAAAAACTTAAATCGCATAAATAAAAATGGTAGATTTTATTTGCTTACTGGACTACTTTTCTGTGGTGAGTGTGGCTCACCTATGAGTGGACATATGCAAAGTAACAACCAAGGCAACAGATATTATTACTATAAGTGTAATAAAAAATCAAGGACACACAAATGTCACGCTCCAGTAGTAAGAGCAGAAAAAATTGAAAAAGAAGTATTAGACTGCTTTGACGATGTGATTTTTACACAAACTAATAAAGATGCAGTTATAAAATCTATGCTTAAATTTTTAGATAAAGAAACTGATACAACGGATCAAAAGAAAAGCCTAGAAAAAGAATTGACAACAGTAGAAAAGCAAATAGAAAATATTTTAGATGCAATTATAAGTGGTATATCATCTCCAAGTGTAAATGAAAAATTAAAAGAATTGGAAACAAAAAAAGAGACACTCAAAGCTAGTATCTCAAGATGTAATATTATATCTTACAAGTCCTCAAATTTAATCGATGAGATCAAAGAGTTTTTAAATAAAAATAACTCAATCTATGACTTTACACCACAGGAACAATCAGTAATTCTAAAGAATTTTATCGACAAAATCACTTATAAGGACAAAAAAATCACGGTCCAACTAAAAATGTTAGACCGTGCGGATATCTATGGTGCGGGAAAGAGGACTTGAACCCCCACTCCGTTGGAACTAGATCCTAAGTCTAGCGCGTCTGCCAATTCCGCCATTCCCGCATGAAGTTTTAACAACAAAATATATTATACGCACCAAATAAAACTTTGTCAATACTTTTTTTACAAAAACTTTATAAAGCTTTTTACAATTTACATAAAATTTAATTTTATTTTTAAATTTAATGTATTATAATATTAAATCAAAAGATAAATGGTTTTTTAATTTAGATAAATTTTGTATGATTTTTTAAAATATACAATCTATAATCCACAATGGGACTATATCAAGGAGGAAAAAGATGAAACTAGGAATAATAGGAGCAGGATCTGTTGGAGAAATTGTTGCTTATACTTCTGCTTTAAGAGGAATAGCAACTGATATTATTTTAAATGATGTAATAAAAGAAAAAGCCATTTCTCAGGCAATTGATCTTAATGACGGAAGACCTTTTTACCCAAAGGATGTGAAATTTAGAGCTGGAGAATATGAAGATATGAAAGACAGGGATGTTGTTGTAGTATGTTCTGGCAAAATTCCTGAAAAAGACAGACTCCAAGAACTTGATGGAAATAAAAAGGAAGTTGCAAATTTTACAAAGAGGATTGTTAATGCAGGTTTCAAAGGAATTTTTGTAGTTGTTACAAATCCCGTTGATATTATTACTTATGAAATTTATAAAGTTTCCGGTTTTGATGAAAAAAGAGTAATTGGATCTGGTACTGCTCTTGACAGCGCAAGATTAGAAGTTGTAATTGCAAATAAACTTGGTATCTCTCCAAAATCTGTAAATGCAACTGTCTTAGGCGAACATGGCGAAAGTCAGTTTGTCCCATGGTCTCAAGTAAAAATAGATTCCCTTACTATTGATAAGTACGAAGAAATACATCCAGAACTTTTTAAAAATTTCAATAGAGATGAAATAGAAGATGAAACACGTAATCGTGGTTGGGATATCTTTACAGGAAAAGGTTCAACACAATATGGTATAGCAAATACAGTTAATAACATTATCCAAGCAATAGCAAATGACGAGAAAATTATTTTAAAGGGTTCTTGTCTTCTAAGTGGTGAATATGGACTAAATGATCTTTATATTTCAACTCCAATAAAAATCGGAAAAGATGGAATCGAAGAAAAGTTAGAATTAAGTTTAACTGATAAAGAAATGGGTAGGTTAAAGGAAACGGCAGATGTAATAAAAAAACATATAGAAGTTTTAAATTTGTGATTTAGAAAGAGTGATTTTTTTGAATTTTAAAGAAAAAATGAGGAATTTTATGATTGGAAGATATGGACAAGATGAGTTGGGCAAATTTATTTTGTCTCTATCTTTAATTCTTTTAATAATTAATTTATTCACAAAAACTGCTGCCCTTTCCTTTGCAGCTTTAATTTTAATAGCTTATTCCTATTATAGAACTTTTTCGCGAGATATAAATGCAAGGTACTCTGAAAATAAAAAGTTTTTAGACAGCATTGAACCTCTGAGAAAAAAGTTTTTCTCATCAAAAAGTAAATATGACAATAGAAAAATTTACAAGTACATAAAATGTCCAAATTGCAAATTAGAAATGAAAGTCCCAAAAGGCAAGGGTAAAATTAGAGTTACTTGTAAAGAATGTGGCAATAAATTTGTAGTAAAAAGTTAAAGCTTCCCAAGATCTCCTTAGGAAGCTTTTTTATTACATTTTTGATTTGTATTCTTCGAAATCTTTAATTGATTTTTCAATCAACTTTGGATCTTCAATTAAATCATAAACTGTTGTCGCAATAATTTTTGCACCATATTCTACACAATCATGTGCTTCTTTAGCCTTACCTAAGTCTAAAAATTCTTGTGAGTGTGAAGATGTGCCTTCTGGTACAAAGGCAATTCTCGCACAGGAACCAGGCATTAGATATGTTACATTTCCAAAATCTGTTGATCCTGTTTTTTCTCTTGCCCCTTTTATTCTTGGTGCTCCAAGTTCTTCTGCATTTTTCATTATCAAGTCGTTTAGAATATAAGCTGGTATTTTTGATTCCAGTCTTCTATCTTCTTTTATTTCATAAGTTGTTCCAGTCATAAGGGCTGCCCCTTTTACTATATTGTCAAATCTTTCTACAACTTCATCTAAATATTTTGAGTTATAAGATCTCAAAGAGAAGTGCCCCTCCGCTTCACTTGGAACTACATTTGCAGGTCCTGGAAGTGTTTGTACTGTGTAGTGCATTCTCGTGTCCTCTTTTACGTGCTCTCTTAAAAATTCTAGTCCTTGAAAGGTTAGAAGCAATGCATCAAAGGCTGATCTACCTGCTTCTGGTTTTAATGCTGCGTGAGATGCTTTCCCAAAAAATTTTACAAATCTTGATGACAATGCCATTGATTTTACATCCACTTGTGTAGCTGGACCAGCGTGCATCATAAGGGCTATGTCAATATCTTTTATATATCCTTCCTTTAACATTATCATCTTTCCTCCGCCGCCTTCCTCGGCTGGAGTTCCATAAACAATTAGATTAAAGGGAAGATTTTTTACAGCATTTTTTATTGCCACTGCGGCACCAATTATTGAAGGTCCTTGCATTTGATGTCCACATCCATGACCCATGGGAAGTGCGTCGTATTCACATAAAAGTCCAATATTGTATTTTGCATCACCATTAGAATATTTTGCTCTAAAAGCTGTGTCAAGACTTCCCAAACCTCTTTCTACAACAAATCCATTTTCTTCAAGATAGTCTTCTAGTAAATTGCTTGCAAAGTGTTCTTCAAAACACAATTCTGGATTGTCATAGATTTTATCTGACATTTCAAATAATTTTTCTTTTATTTCATCTATTTCTTTTACTATTAAATTTTTCATTTTTCTCCTTTACATAGGTCCCAAATGAATGACTTGAGCTCCAATCATTAATATTGATCCAACTAAAACCCAAATACCAAATAATTTACCCATAAAAATCATCCATTTGTCGTATGGAATATCTGTTGCTCCTAAAATTCCCATTAAAGCCGTTGAAGTTGGAAGGATGTAATTACAGAATCCATCTCCAAAGTTAAAAGCTAGAACTGCAGATTGTCTAGTAATTCCAATTGTATCTGCAAGTGGTGCAAATATTGGCATAACCGCTGCCGCTTGTCCACTACCTGATGTTATAAACATATTTACTATTATATTTACAATAAACATAACAGGTCCCTTTAATAGATGTGGGAAAAAGTTAAGCCAACCTGTCATTGCGTGAATACTTGTATCCATAATTTTCCCTGCATCAAGAACTCCTGAAACTGTTCTTGCAAGCCCAATTATAAGAGCAGCTCCTACCATCTTTTTAGCACCTTCTACAAAGTATTTTGCTATTTCTGATGGACTAAATCCAGCTGCAAGTCCTGCGATAATAGATAACCAAACAAATACTACTGCCGTTTCTTCTAATTTCCATTTTAATTTTACTCCACCATAGACTATAACTCCTAAGGCTGCAAATAATGTTAAAATAACTAACCACTTTCTTGCATTCATTGGAGAGTTAAATTCATCGTGAGAATCAGTGTCTTTAATCCTTATTTTGTCTATTTCATACATAGGGCTTAATTCTGGATTCTTTTTAACTTTTAGAGCATATTTTACTAAATACAAATTTGTTACTATATAAAACACTAGGAAACAAAATGCTCTATAACTTAATCCTGAATAAGGTGGAAGTCCTGCAATTTCTTGCGCAACTATTGTTGTACTTACATTTAATGTTCCTGTTGAAAATCCAACTGCTCCTCCAAGCAAAATTATTGAAGCTCCCACAATGGAATCAAATCCCATTGCTAAAGAAATCATAACCATTATTGGAGCAAATCCTATAAAAGTATTAACGCCTTGAGTAGTACATATAAGCCCAAAAATAAAAGTTAAAATCGGAATAAATAGATATTCTTTACTTTTAGTCTTCTTTGATACTGCTCCAATAAGTGATTGCAATGCTCCACTCATTGTAATGATGTTAAAAGACGCTCCTGAAAATAATATTAAAAATATTAAAGTTGCAGCTTTATTAAATCCATCTAGTCCAATATTAAAAATCTTTAAAGGATTTACTGGACTTTTTTCTACATAATGAAAAGTTTCGGGATCGATTACTTTTACACCTTGAGCATTTTTCACCCTTTCATAAGCACCAGCTGGAATAATCCAAGTTAATGCAACTGCACACAATATAATTACTAAAAGAATTACTAATGTGTGAGGAACTTTCTTTTTCTTTACTTTCTCCATAAAACACCTCATTAATAATAAAATATAAAACCAATTACAACTAGATGTGAAAATTATAAGTAAACATTTTCATCATCTTTAAATTGATATTATCACGTTTTGCTTTAACACAGCAAATACATAATATACTATATCCAGTATATAATTTATGATATAATGTTTGCGGTGATATAATGTTGGATAATAAAAAAATTAATATTTTGAAAACCATAGAAAAATACAACAGCATAAGCAAAGCGTCTGAAAGATTATACACTGCTCAACCTAATTTAAGTAGAGCCCTAAAACAAATCGAAGATGAACTTGGCTTTAAAGTCTTTGAAAGGTCAAAATCTCCCCTTTATTTAACAAAGGAAGGCAAAATTTTATTTGAATACATCGAAAAGTTTGAAGAACTTGAAATAGAAATGAAGGAAAAAATCAATAAATCAAATAATTTAAAAAATTGCTATATTCGCATAGGCGCACTAACTTTTATGTCTCAATATATTATTCCAAACATTGTTCCAAAATTGATGGACCTTTATCCAAATTTGGAGTTAAGCCTTACAAAATATGATTCTACATCCTTTGAAGACGCACTAATAAAAAATGAAATTGACTTATTTATAACTAATAGAAATATAGATAATAGCAAGCTAAATTCTATTCATTCTTTAAATGACAAAATATATCTCATGATACCGAAAGCAATTTACTGCAAGGGCAAAGATAAACTAGAAGATTATTCTAATGAAACTTTCTTCCTATTAAAACCGCAAAAAAATTTACGCAAATCTGTTGAAGATATCTTTAAGGTTACTAACTTCTATCCTCAAAAAGTCAAACTAACTTCGAGCATTATGGATTCTGTTAGTTTTGTAAGAGCAAATAAGGGTGTTACCTTCATTTATGGCTCATCTATTAGAATGATAAATTCAACTTCTTATTGTAATTTCATAGAAATAAACGGAAATTATGCAACTATAAATGTAATCTACAAAGACTTGTCTTTTAAACCAATTGCAGAAAATTTAAGCAATATTATTAAAAATTATATCTCAAAATTATACATCACACTAAGATAAATAAATGGATTTTTTAGTAAAATTAAAACTCTAACTAATATTCGGCTATTTTACTGATAATAATAGATGTACTTTTGAAATTAGTGCTGTTTATTATTGTTATTTTCCCTTGGATTTTACTAATAATTATTATTACAAATTTATTAAGATTATAAAAATAAGTCTACATTTACCGGATTGTAATTGATTTGTAATTGATTTCCAATAGATTTCTTGTATAATAAGTTTAACTTATATTTTTAGGAGGAATAAAAATGAATAAGAAAATTATATCACTATCTTTAGCAGGAGTTGTGCTTCTATCTACAGCTAGTCCTGTTTTTGCAACTACTGAAGCTAAAGCTGAAGTTAAAGAACCTACTAAGGTAGAAAAAATAGTTAAAGACGCAAAAGAAGCTATGACTGAAACTAAAGATAATGCTAAGGAAAAAGTTAAAGAAGAAAAAGTTGCTCTTACACTTGAAGAAACAAAAGAAGCAATTAAAAAAGAAATCGCTCAAGAAAAGGCTGTTCGTGAATCTGAAGCATACAAAAAATCAGATTTAAAAGTTCAATCTAATTACGAAAATGCAATTGCTGCTGGAAAATCACTTCTTGATGACGATAAAGCTACTCAAGAACAATTTGAAAATGAACTTTTCAATCTTAAAGATGCAGTTAAACAACTTGGCTTTAAAGCAGATAAAAAAGTAGAAGAAACTAAAACTGTTGACGTTAAAGCTACTACACAAAAAGTTAAACTTGATGGTAAAGATGTTGTTATATATGGATACAATATCGACGGTTTCAATTATTTCAAACTAAGAGATTTAGCTAGCGTATTAAAAGATACTAAAGCAAAATTCGGCGTTACTTACAAAGATGGCGTTGTTACTTTAACTAAGGGTAGCGACTACAAAGTTGCTGAATCTGACCAAAAAGAAGTTAAATCTGAATCTAAGGGTATGCTTACTAATGATAAAGTTTTAGTTGGAGATAAAGCTCTTACTGCTACTGCTTACAAGATTGACGATAACAATTATTATAAATTGAGAGATCTTGGCGAAGCTCTTGGATTTGCTGTTGATTTTGATAAAACAAATAACACTGTTTTATTAGCTTCTGAAACTAAAGAAGAAAAAGCTACTCCTACACTTGAAGAAACAAAAGAAGCTATAAAAAAAGAAATTGCTCAAGAAAAAACTGTTCGTGAATCTGAAGAATACAAAAAATCAGATTTAAAAGTTCAATCTAATTACGAAAATGCAATTGCTGCTGGAAAATCACTTCTTGATGACGATAAAGCTACTCAAGAACAATTCGAAAACGAACTTTTTAATCTTAAAGAAGCAAAGGAAAAACTTGGCTTTAAATCAGATAAAAAAGTAGAAGAAACTAAAGCAGCTAAGGAAGATACTAAAGCTAATAAAGAAGAAACTAAGACAGCAAAAGAAGAAACTAAATAAGAAACATTGCAAAATATTTTAATGATTTTGTCAAAAAGGAGACTGTGAAAGAGTTTGTGTATGAAGAATCCTCCTGATAAAATAATACTAATCAGGAGGATTTTTAAATGCCAAGAAAAAGACCGGAAACTAGATTAAACAAAATATCAAAGATGTTAATTGAAGAATATCAACCAGAAACAGTACAAGACCTACAAGAAGCCTTGAAAGATCTTCTAGGAGACACAATGGAGCAAATGTTAAAAGCAGAGTTAGATGAACATCTAGACTATGAATATGGTGAAAAGCCACTATCCTTAAACACAAGAAATGGTTCAAGTAAGAAAACAGTTAAATCATCATATGGAAACATAGACCTAAACATTCCAAGAGACAGAGAAGGATCTTTTGAACCACAAGCATTGAAAAAAATATCAAAAAGATATATCAAACATAGAAAACCAAATAATATCCATGTATGCAAAAGGTATGACAACAAGAGACATATCAACTCACATAAAAGAAATCTATGGATTTGGAATATCAGAATCCATGGTAAGCAAAATAACAAATAAAATACTACTAACTATTGAAGAATGGCAAAATAGACCCATAGAAAAAGTATATCCATTTGTATTTTTAGATGCAATACACTATCATGTAAGGGAAAATAACATAGTAGTAAAAAAAGCAGTATATATAGCCCTAGGATACAATACCGAAGGATACAAAGAAATCCTTGGAATGTGGGTTGGAGAAAATGAATCAAGTAAATACTGGCTATTGGTATTAAATCAATTAAAAGAACGAGGATTAGAAGATATATTAATAGTTTCAACAGATAATTTATCAGGATTTAGCCAAGCAATAGAAAGTGTATATCCAAAAACAGAAATTCAAAAATGCATAATCCATCAAATAAGAAATTCAACAAAATTCGTATCATATAGAGATATAAAAGAGCTAATGAAAGACTTAAAAACAGTATACAAAGCATCAACAGAAGAACTAGCATTAAATAATCTAGATATATTTGAAGAAAAATGGGGCAAAAAATACCCAATGTGTGTAAATTCATGGAGAAATAATTGGGCTGAATTAGCAACATATTTCAAATATCCAGAAGGAATAAGAAAACTAATATATACAACAAATAGCATAGAAAATTTTAATAGACAACTTAGAAAAGTAACTAAAAACAAGACAATATTTCCAAGCGACTACGCCCTACAAAAAAGCCTGTATCTAGCGATGGTAGATGCTTCAAGTAAATGGACGAGCAGAATAAGAGGGTGGGACAAAATACTCTCATAACTCGAGATATATTTTGAAGGAAGAATAAAAGAAGAGCAAAAACAACCCCTTTTTGCCCTTTCAAGAGTAAATTATTTGAATACCAATTAGCAAAAAAGGTAATTTTAAGAAGAAAATCTTGACTTTTTAGTTTGCTTATGACAATATTAAGATATAGATATCCACAAAGAGATATTTTTAATGAGAAAAATATCAGTTCAACCCAATCAGGAGAGCTGATACACAAAACTTTTCATACTACTGTTTTTTTAATTATGAATTATTAAGGAGGATTATTTTGAAAAAGTCCTTTAAAAATACAATTTTAATTTCAATTATTTTTCTGTGCTTTGTTTTATTGCTATTTGATACACTTAACAATGCACCTTGGGAAGTGCTGTTGTCGTGGCGACAGTCCGATACATATTCAATCGCCGAAATTTATAAAGAAGAAGGCATAAATCTTTCGAAGCCCAAATTTTTTTATGACGGCGCAGAAAAAAACATAGTTCAACTCGAACTGCAAATTTTGCCAGCTCTCGGTGTTTTAATTTCAAACATTTTCAAATTCGATATAATATTTTCACTCAGGCTGATTTCAGTATTATTTTTTCTGGGTTCGGCGATATTTATGTATTTGACGGCGAGCCTTTATATGAAGAGTACGTTTGCGATTTTTTCGATGGCGGTTTATATGCTGACACCGCTTTCACTGTTTTTATCACGGGCGATTATGCCAGAATCGGCGGCGTTGTTTTTTTATCTGGGCGGCGTGTATTTTATTTTTATGCGCTTTAAAACAAAAAAGAAATCTTACGCATATATTTCCGCAATTTTTATGGCATTTGCGATACTTGAAAAAATTCCGACGGCGTTTTTCGGATTGGCGGTCATATTTTATTATTTAAAAGAAAAAAAATTAAAAGCGATAAAGAGTGTAGAATTTTATTTATACGGAATTATCGCTTTGTTGCCGGCGATTTGCTATTTCGGATATACGAAAGTAAAATCCGTTTCAAATCAGCAATTCGTTTCGGGCATTGCGAACAAACACATATTTTCTGCAAAGCTTGGCGATATATTTAATATTCAAACACTGAAACTTCACTTTAACATTTTTATGGAATTTTTCGGCATCATCGTCGTAATACTTGCAATTTTCGGATTTTTATTCGTCTTGGCGGAGAAAAAATATCGAAATCTTCTGCCGTGGATTATTTCAATGGCGTTGGAAGTTTTAACAATTTGCGCAATCATAAAATTTGAATATTATTATATTTTTTTTGTACCCGTTACGGCGATGCTTTCGGGTATAATATACAACGAGATTTTTAAAAGGCGAAAAGGAAAATACATTCTGATGTCGATCGCAATCGCATTTTTGATAATTGAAGCATTTATGACGAAAGAAAAATATATGAAAGTCGACGAACATTTAGACCACAATATAAATACAATCAGGATGCACAAAGATGCAGATGTTCCGTTTGGCATAAATTATGCAAGTCCCGTCTATATCGACGCCTTAAAAACGGAAGGCGCAAGGATTGGTTTAAATCATTTTGACAATGTGCCAAAAGACAAGACATTGGAGATAGAATATTGGATTGACGAAGGCATAAAAAATTTCGTCCTTTTAAAACCGTGGGGTAGCACTGAAGAATTTTCAAAAATCTTGGACAATTATGGTAGAATAATCTATGAAGATGAAAATTTGTTTATTTATAGGATAGAATGATGATAAAAAAATTGTTAAAAAAATACGAGCGCTTGATAAAATATGGATTGATTACGATTTTTATAACGATTTTGGATATCGCAGTCGGAAGAATTGCATTGAAAATTGGACTTAACATAGTAATCTCAAACACATTGGGAGTGGTTACGGGGTCGATTTTTCAATATATTCTGACGCTGAAATTTGCATTTAAAAACGCATATTCAAAAGAAAATTTTCTAATCCACGTTAGCACATTTTTATTCGGACTTTTAATTGCAAATATCGTCATAAAATATGCATATAACGCATTTTTGCTGCGATTTTCGGAAAAATTGAGTTTTTATATAGCAAAAACTTTATCGATAGTGTCGACATTTTTTATCACATATGTCTTGAGACTAAATTTGTATAAAAAATTTGAATGAGGAAGATTATGCAAAAAATAATGTTGGGATTGCCCGCATACAATGAAGAAAAAAACATAGGATTGTTGATAAACTGTGCAAATAAAGAGGCAAAAATTTTGGCGGAAGATTATGGATTTTCATTAGAAATCGTACCGCTCGACGACTGCTCAACCGACGAAACGAAAAATTTGATGATAAAAAAGAAAGCCGAATACGGAAACGTCATTCCTATTTTTCACGATAAAAACAAAAATCTCGGCGGCGGAATGAACACGCTTATAAATTATTTTTTAAAAAATTATGAGCCGGGCGACATTTTGATAATTATGGATGCCGACAACTCACACGACCCCAAGTATATGAAAAATTTGATTGAAAAATTAAACGAAGGCTTTGACATTGCAATAGCATCAAGATATCAACAAGGTTCAAAGACGTATGGCGTTCCGAAATTCAGACTTTTTATGACATTTTGTGCAAAGATTTATTATATGATCGTTTTAAATATAAAAGACATAAGAGATTATACGTGCGGATACAGAGCATATAAATACGAAATTTTAAAATCTGCAGACGATACATATAAAGGCGACATAATCGAAAATACCTCATTTGCATGTATGATGGAGCTCATTTACAAATTATATAAAATCGGCGCGAAAATCGGCGAAATTCCGTTTGTATTGCGATATGACAAGAAAAAAGGTGAAAGTTCGATGAATATAAAAAATACGACAAAGACGAGTTTAATTACGGCGCTTAAATTGCGATTTAATAAATAAAAAATCCGACATTGTCCACATTGTGTAATTTTTAATATTTTGCAAAAAGCCATGGATTCAAAGAAAATTCATGGCTTTTTATATACTATTTTTATTAAATTTTTAAATGTGTAATGTTAATTTCCTTCAATAAAGCTATATTATAAAAACTAAGTCTCAAAAATTATAGACATAAAATTTAAAGTTGCTACTATATTCTCGATTAAAATAATAAAGTCATACTCCCTTTAATTTATTCTTTGCTAATAGCCCATGCTCCCTTTATTTGTTTTTTTATTTTCTCATAATTCCATCTATTTATTGAATTATAAACTGAATTTGGATCATTTAAAATGAGTCTACCTCTATCATCTAAGCCACATGCCAAGAGTATATGTCCCTTATCTGTAAAATATCCGGGACCTAGAGATAAAATTACATAATTCCCCTTCCCAAGTTCCTTTGTTATTTCACTTTTCATAATTCCATGTACATTTACACCTTGAGCATTGAGGTAATCACAAACAAGATTCCACGAGCTCATTCCATCATCCACATATCCATTTTTCTCCGCATACTTTGCAATTTCTTTTGGACTTTTATCTATTCCACATCCACTTAAAGCCATTGATAAAGTAGTTGGCATACATCCTCTTGTAGCGATTAATCCTCCTGCATATTTAGAATAGCCCCAACGCTTATCATATTGAAGATAAAACTTTACAGGATTATTGACGCCAAATTCTTCACTTTTCTTTGCAAGACTTTTGTCGTCCTTTAAATATCCAAGAATAAAACCCAGTGCTTCTTCTCTTTTTGCTGCAAGTTTGACTAAATCGTCTGGCAATTTATTTATATTTTCATAGATATACGCATAATCTTTATTGTCTTTTGCCCTATCTTTTATTACTTTAATACTGCTAGAAAGGTCATCATACCTTTCAAAATTTTCATCGCTCTTTAGATTCACTTCATTTGAATTATTTTCTTTTAAATAAATTCCCCTTGCAAGAAAAATTATTAAAAAAATAATGATTACAGTTCTAATCTTTTTCATATCATCACCATAATCATTATATAAAATCATTTTTACAACTTTATTATAAAGTTCTTACAAATTTACTAAATATTGTAATCGTAATTTAAAATTTTTGCTCTTATTTTAAATCCACTACTATCTTTATTTTACATGATATCATCAAAAATTCTTGTTTCTTTACCTATGTAATAATTATAATGTCTATCTTCATTATAGATTGTAAATTTAAATTCGACACAAGAAGTTTCAATAAATGTCTATGTTCACTATTAAAATTTTTATATGGAAATCTCTGAATTTAAAAAGAAAATTTAGCCTCACAATAATAGCTGTTTTTATACAAGATGCTATGAAATATTATTTACTTTAGTGTATTTTTCATGTTTTTAGATTATTATAAATCTTATAGCACATAAAAAACTTATTTCCTAAGTCATTCATTCTATAAAAAATAGGGAGAATTTAAATTCTCCCTACTTTTTATTTTAATTTCTGTGCTCCGCCTAAACTTTCTAACACATAATTTGTATTTTCATCTATAACTTCTACACTTAATTCTACAGTTTGTGCTTCTTGATTAATTTTTATTCGTTTTTCAAGTTTATGAGCGTTTTCTTTTTGGTCACTACTTGTATTTAATTGTATTTCATCTACTATATTAGAACTATCATCATAAAACTTTAATAATCCTCTCGAAGTAAATACTTTTGATTCTCCAAGTACTATACTGTAGTTTATTTTAGCAGTCCCATCACTGAAAAGAACTATCCTTCCTTCTGCTATGTCTAACGGTACTGATGTATTATCATCTCCATCACTACCCCCTATAATTCCAACACTTGACGCAGAGTCGCCATCATCATTAATATATGTATAAACTGCCCTCACATTAACTTCATTTATTTTTTTTGGTTGATTTAAAAGATATATGAATACACCTAAAAAACAAATGGCTATTAATATTAATATATTTTTTTTCATATTAAAAACCCTCCTTTGTTTTTTTATATGTAAATGATATCGTAGATATAATAACTTGTCAATTTTAATCAAATACTTGAAAATATTTTGTTATATAACTATTATAGCAAGCACAGTAAGTGCATATGCATTTACTAAAAATTGAATAAGAATACCACGAATATATCACTTATTTTTATCCATTTTACTTATTTTGAATATCCTCAAACCCCTAAATTTATAATAATTAAATTCGTCACAAACTCTTATAGTAGTTCCAACATAAACTTGAATATTATCTCAAAAGTGATAGATTATAAAATAATAGAAAATTAAATCATGGGATTTCCGGACGAAATATATAGGATAAATTAAACCTGTAAGTCAAGTTGTTTTACTTGAATTTACAGGTTTTTATTTTTTTATATTTATTAATAATTTTACTAAGGAAGCTATTATTAAAAGTGATTTTCGGAAATATTTATTGTCTTGTGTTGCTTATCTCTTTTTTTCTATCTTATATAATAGCTTAATAATATCCGGACTATTAATTATCTTCTTGATGTTTTCGTTTTATGTGTTTTTACATATACATATATTCGTGATAGCAAAAGAAATAAAAAATAATGACTATGATTCTAATCTTTTTCATATTATAACCATAGTCATTATATAAAATCACTTTTAAAAATCTATTTCAAAGTTCTTACAAATTTTCTAAATGCTATATTCATAATTTAAAATTTTTGCTCTTGCCTCGCTTACAAAGTAAAGAGACCCTGTGATTAAAATTAAATCGCCCTCTTCATATTTTTCTTTGTAATAATTTATTGCATCCTCCACTTTCATAACTTCTGCTTTTAGTCCATAATCAGATGCCTCTTTTTTTAGTTCCTCTGGATTTGTTCCCCTCTTGTAATCTAAATTTACAAAAATAACTTCATCTGTAAAGCTTGAAATTTCCTCAAGCATTTTTTTATGCTCTTTGTCGGATAAAATTGACATTATGAGAAAAAGTTTTTTGAATTTAAAATTGTCAATTGCCTCTACTAGTTTTTTTATGCCGTCAAAGTTGTGAGCACCATCTAAAATAATTAGTGGGTCCTTTGATACAATTTCCATTCTTCCCTTCCAAGTTGAATTTTTTATTCTTTCCTTTATCTTTTTAAGATCAATTTTTAAAATCCCTTTTTTATTTAAAAGATAGAGCGAATAAATTGCTCCAATAGCATTTTCCACTTGATAATCACCAATCTGAGTAAGGGAAAATTCTTCCCAATTATCTAACTTTAATTTAAAGTCAATGCCTGTTAAATTAGATTTTACAACCTCACTTTCAAGGTCCTTTGTATAATAAATTTCTGCAGATTTTTCTTTTGCTTCCTTATCTATCACTTTGAGGACTCTCTCATCTCTATTTGTAGTTACTACAAGTCCCTTTTCTGTAATTATACCTGCCTTTGCACTTGCAATTTCTTCAATTGTATTTCCTAAATATTCCATGTGGTCCATGGAAATTGATGTGATTATTGAAATTAATTTTTCACGGCTTGTGAAAATATTTGTGGAGTCGGCACGACCTCCCATGCCGACTTCCAAGATTGCTACATCAACTTTTTCTCTTTCAAAATAAATTATCGCCATAATTGTCAAGAATTCAAATAGGTTTAGTTCGCCATATTCATCAATTATTTCTGCTTCTTTATCAATTATAAATTCGCCAATTTCTGCAAAATCTTCTTGTAAAATTTCTTTGTCGCCAATTTTTATTCTATCGCAATAGGTTATCAAGTGAGGCGAAACAAAAGAACCAACTTTATAATCTTCTTTTAAAACGTCCTTTATAAAATTAACTGTTGAACCCTTGCCATTTGTACCTGCAACGTGAATTACTTTTAGATTTTTATGAGGCGACCCATTTTTTTCCAAAAACTTTTTTATTCTAACATTGCCCTTTGACTTAAATTTGCCAATTCTATGCTCAATATTCTTTACAACTTCAAGATATGTCATAGGTTTTTTTCTACCTTTGAGATTTGTGCTTCTATTGTTTTCAAAATTTCTTCGTATTTTGTAACTTTTTCTTTTTCTTGCTCAATTAATTTTTCAGGAGCTTTTGAAACAAATCCTTCATTTGAAAGTTTGCCCTTTGCTCTTTTTAATTCAGCCTCTGCTTCTTTTTTATCCTTTTGAAGTCTCTTTAATTCTTTTTCAAAGTCAACAAGTTCCTTTAGCGGAAGTTGGATTTCTGCTTTATCTAAAACAATGGCAATATTTTCTGAATTTTTTCTTCCTTCATCGTCAGTTATTTCAACAGAATTTGAATAGCCAAGATTTAGCAGAATTCCTTTCATTTCCTCAAAGATTTTCTTCACTTCGTCGTCCTTTGTGTAGACAATTGTGTTAGATTTCTTTGAATTTTCGATATTCATTTCACTTCTTGCATTTCTAATTTCTCTAATTGCATTTTCAATGTATTCTGTTGCTGCTTCTTCCTCTTCAAATACAAGTTTTTCATTGTATTCTGGCCAGCTAGAAATAATTAAAGCATCCTTTCTATTAGGAAGTGCTTGCCAAATTTCTTCTGTAATGTATGGCATAAATGGATGAAGAAGTTTTAAAATATTCTCTAGTACATATAATAGAACTTTTATTGTGTTTGTTTTTTCTTCAACATCGTCAGAATATAAAACTGGCTTTACAATTTCGATATACCAGTCGCAGAAGTCAGACCAAATAAAGTCATAAATGTCATCGGCAGCAAGTCCAATATCGTATCTCTCTATTTTATCAGTAATTTGCTTTATGACTTTTTGTAATTTTGAAATTATCCACTTGTCTTCGTAATGAAGTTTTTCCACATCAAAGTTTGAATCATCAATTTCATCAGACATATTCATCATCAAAAATCTTGTAGCATTCCATAATTTATTAGCAAAGTTTCTATTTGCTTCAACTCTCTTTGTATAGAATCTCATGTCATTACCTGGAGTATTTCCAGTTACAAGTGTAAATCTTAAGGCATCTGCACCATAATCTCTTATGATATCAAGTGGATCAATTCCATTTCCAAGAGATTTTGACATTTTTCTTCCTTGATCATCTCTTACAAGTCCATTTAAAAGTACATCCTTAAATGGAAGTTTGCCAGTTTGTTCAAGTGCAGAGAATACCATTCTAATTACCCAGAAGAAAATTATGTCGTAACCAGTTACAAGTACATTTGTTGGATAAAAATAATTATATTCAGGTGTGTTCTCTGGCCAACCCATAGTTGAGAAAGGCCATAGTGCAGAGGAGAACCAAGTGTCCAATGTGTCTTGGTCTTGCGTGTAGGTTTTATTTTCATGTCCCTTAGTATTTGATGGATCTTCTCTAGAAATTACAATTTCATCATCGGTGTCAGAATACCAAACTGGAAGTCTATGTCCCCACCAAAGTTGTCTTGAAATATTCCAGTCGCGAATATTTTCTAGCCAATTTTCATAAATTTTTCCAAATCTTTCAGGAATAATATTTAAATTGCCCTTTCTATATTCTTCAAGAGCCGGCTTTGCAAGTGGTGCCATTTTTACAAACCATTGCTTTGATATAAGTGGTTCTATTACAGTTTTACATCTTTCGCAATGGCCAACAGAATTGTGATGATGTTTCTTGCCAATGTAGAAGCCAAGTTTTTCAAAATCTTCAATTATTTTCTTTCTCGCTTCATACCTTTCCATGCCTGCATAAGCACCTGCATTTTCATTTAGATGTCCTTTTCCATCCATAATGACTAATTGACCAAGATTATGGCGAGCTCCAACTTCGAAGTCGTTAGGATCGTGAGATGGAGTGATTTTTACTGCACCAGATCCAAAGTCCATTTCAACATATTCATCGGCGATTATTGGAATCTTTTTATTATCCATTACTGGAATCATTACATATTCACCAACTAAGTCAGTGTATCTTTCATCCTTAGGATTTACTGCAATGGCAAGGTCTCCAGGGATTGTCTCCGGCCTTGTAGTTGCAATTTCAATTCCGCCTTCTCTATCTGCAAAAGGATATTTGAAATACCAAATATTTGAATCTGTTTCAATGTGTTCCACTTCTGCATCAGAAATTGAAGTTTCACAAGATGGACACCAGTTTATAATTCTATTTCCTCGATAAATAAGTCCCTTTTCGTAAAGTTCAATAAAAACTTCTTCCACTGCGTGAGACAAATTATCATCAAGGGTAAAACTTTGCCTAGACCAGTCGCAAGAAATCCCCAACTTTTTAAGTTGATTTACAATGTTTCCGCCGTATTCGTGAGTCCATTCCCATGCTTTCTCTAAGAATTTTTCTCTTCCAATATCTTCCTTATTAATTCCTTCAGACCTTAGTTTTTCTACAACTTTTGCCTCTGTGGAAATAGATGCGTGGTCAGTTCCAGGAATCCAAAGTGTAGAGTAACCTTGCATTCTCTTTGTTCTAATTAAAACATCTTGAATTGTATTGTTTAGTGCATGACCCATGTGAAGATTTCCCGTTACATTTGGAGGAGGCATTACTATTGAATAAGGTTTTTTATTCTCGTCTACCTCTGCTCTAAAATAATTATTTTCCATCCAATAGTCGTAGATTTTTTCTTCAAAATCCTTTGGATCATAAGTTTTGTTTAACTCTTTCATTTTTCCTCCTAAATTATATTTGTGAATTTAATTTTTATATAATAAAAACGCCTTCCATCCATAAGGACGAAAGACGCGGTACCACCTTAATTTTTATTTTTCAATAAACTCTCTATTATCTTTAACGCGATAAACCGTCTCTGGCTACTATTTTTACCAAAGAAGCAAAAAAGCTACAATCGTAAAGTTTATAAAGACTTCTCACCAAATAGTCTCTCTCTAAATATAAATTTTTACAATCCTCTTTTTTATTGCTTGTTTTCTATTATCAAATTTTGTATAGGAGTGAGGTAACTTGTGCAATCATTGTCTTCTACAACTTCTACTTGCTTGAAAAATATGATTACCTTTTCGTACTTATCAATCCCGCCAATTTCTTCTCTTACATTTTGATGATCTTCTGGCTCTGAAGAATTTATTCTCACCTTTAGTTCTTTGATTTCTTTTCCATTTTCATCTTCAAACCCTAAGATGTAAGTAGATTTCATTAAACTTTTAACATTGGAGTAGGTGTTAATATCTAAGACTAATTTGTCACCACTAAACCCCTTTGAGTTTATGACTGCTCCAATAATTGTCGCATCTTCTATCTTGTCAGCCTCTTCTGGTTCTTTGGATTCACTTCCAAAGCCAAAAGCTCTTGCTGCATTGTCATAATCTTTTTCAAGGTCACTTTTTACTGATGAAGATTCAAAAATAAAATCCTTGACCCTTAAAAAATCAGAAGCTTGGAAGGTAAGTTCAGTATCTGGATCCACCTTTGGATATAAGACCTTAGAATCGTCAGCTCCACCAATTATTCCTATTGCACTTGCTTGGTCTGCTTTTTGATTATTATCTTTTTCTCCATCTTTATCTTTGTCTGTCTTTTTATTTTTTGTGGTAAAAATAGCTGTCGGGCCATCTGCCCTGCCAATAATTTCTACTCCAGGGTTTTGCCTCTTAAATTCTGCTTCTAGCATTTTGTTTCGAATCTGTGGATAGGCAAAAATTCCTCCCACAATAAGGACTCCCAATAAGATTATAATTTTCTTCTTCATTGAGCACCTCCCAATTAATATAAAAGATACCACAAAAATCCTTTGAAATCAATAAAAATTCGATTATTTAGGGATAAAGCCAACCTTTTTATAAACTTTTCTTAGAGTTTTGTTGGCAAGGTAGGATGCCTTTTCTGCTCCTTCCTTGTAGACTGATTCAAGATAAGCCTTGTCATCTCTAATTTCTTTAAATCTCTCTCTAAGTGGTCTTAATCCTTCTACCACAACTTCGCCAAGGTCTTCTTTAAATTCTCTATATCCAATATTTTCATATTTCTTTACGATTTCTTCAGGACTCATGCCAGAAAAGGATGCGTGAATATTTATCAAATTTTTAAGTCCAGCTTGCTCGTCAGAATATCTAAATTCGCCAGAGGAATCTGTAACTGCTCTTTTTATTTTCTTTCTAGTGTCCTCTTCTGAATCTAAAATTAAAATAAAGGCGTCCTTATTTGAATCTGACTTAGACATTTTTGATGAGGGATCTTTAAGGGACATAATTCTAGCACCAACTTTTGGCGTCAAAATTTCTGGAATAGTAAAAGTTTCAGAATATCTTGAGTTAAATCTTTGTGCCAAATCTCTCGTAATCTCAATATGTTGCCTTTGATCTTCTCCCACTGGCACATAAGATGCTTGGTATAATAAAATATCTGCAGCCATAAGCACAGGATAATTCAAAAGACCTGCTTGCACATCAGTATATTTTTTTGCCTTGTCCTTAAATTGTGTCATCCTTTGAAGTTGTCCAAGCCCTGTCATTGTGTTTAATACCCAACCAAGTTCAGCATGAGCTGGCACATGAGATTGAATGTAAATTATGCTCTTTTTAGGATCAAGCCCTGCTGCAAGATAAAGTGCAAGAACATCTAGGGTATTTTCCCTAAGTTCCTTTGGCTCTTGTGCCACAGTTATTGCGTGCATATCAACTATACAGTATAAACAATTGTATTCATCTTGAAGCGCAATAAAATTTTTAAGTGCTCCAATATAATTTCCAATTGTTAAAGAACCAGAAGGTTGAATCCCAGAATAAACTATTTTTTTCTCATCCATTTTTAACTCCCTTTCTTTTTTCTAAATAAAATATAATAAAAATGCTTATGATTTCAATAAAAGTTACTACTATGCTGCCCTCTGGCCCATAGGTTTTGTCGTACAAGTTATAACTTAAAATTTTAAAATTAAGTAGGCTGTCAAAGCCACTAAAGCCACTTACATTTAAGCCGTAAATCATTGCCATGGAAAAGTTCCAGCCTGCGTGGGCTCCAGAGGTCACCATGATATTGTCTGTGTAAAATAATAATTTTGCAAAAAATATTCCCACTAATATTGTATTTAAGGTAGATAAAACTGTCACGCCCTCATTGCCAAGATGCAAAAGTCCAAAGAAAATTGATGGCAAAATTATTGCAATTTTCTTTCCAAATTTATCAAATAAGGCTCTTGTTAAAAGACCTCTCACCAAAACTTCTTCTGATGTTGATTGGATGAAAAAGGCTATGAAGTAGGCTAAGAAAAACAAGTTAAGATTTCCCAGATTCATGCCTTGGTAGCCAAGGACTCCCCTTCCTAAATCTACTAATACATAGATAGAAATTTGCAAAAATCCAAAAAATAAGCCAATAGCAATGTTTTTTGCAAGCTTATCTCTTTTGAAAAAGATGTAATCAAGCCTCTTCTTTAAAATAAATCTCACAAATAATATTGCTGCAAACAACTGACCCGTAGTTCCCATTAACATTACTAGGTTTGCATTCTTATAGTCGCTGTTAAAGTAGGTCTGTCTATAAAAAAATAATGACAGGGCAAGCATAATGCCAACAGTGAAGATGGCAATCATCACAATCAGAATCAAAAGCTTTAAAATAATTTTTAAAAAATTTTTTACCTTATTTTTTTCTTCCATAATTTATCTTCTTTTTATATCTTCCCATCTCTTATTTACAATTTCTCTAACCTTTTTTTCATCTACATTTACAAGCTCCCTATCTCGCATAATGAATTTTCCGTCACAAATTACTGACTCAACATCATGAGAGTTTGCTGAATAGACAAGGGCTGAGATGAGATTATTTCTCGGTGTGAAGGAATTTGATTCTAAATCAAAAATCGCAAGGTCGGCAAGGTAATCTTCCTTTATAAGTCCAAGCTTTTCAAAGCCAAGGGTCTCTGCCCCATTTACTGTTGCCATTTTTAAAATTTCAATTGCTGGAACAGCTTTTTCCTTCATGGTAACGGCTTTATTTACAATCCCACCAAGGTGCATTTCTTCTACAAAGTCTTGATTATTATTTGATGAATCACCATCAGTTCCCATTGCCAATTTCATATTATTTTTTAGCATCTTATCCACTGGCGTAAATCCACTTGCAAGTTTTAAATTTGATGATGGATTGTAAACTGGGTAAAATTTTTTATTTTTTACAAGTTCAATTTCTTCATCAGTTATGTGGACACAGTGGGCTGCAATTACTTGACTGTCCAAAAGTCCCAGCGTGTTTACATATTCAATTGGCGTCATTCCGTATTCTTTTTTTGAATTTTCTACTTCAGTTATTGTTTCCGACAAGTGAATGTGAATTAAACTGTCGTAATTTTCCCTTGCTCTTTTTGCAATTTCTTTTAAAAATTCTGTGGAACAAGTGTAAATTGCGTGAGGTGCAGGCACGACTTTTATTCTACCGCCACATTTGTTTTGATAGTTTTTGTAAAGGTCGTCAAATTCCTTTAACTTTTCTTCGCCCTTGCCATCCACATCTGTCATTCCACGAGTTAAAACTCCACGAATTCCAGATTCAATTGCCGCATCTCCAACTCTATCCATTTCATAATACATGTCGCAAAAAGTTGTAACCCCTGACTTTATATTTTCTATAATAGAAAGCATTGACGACCAATAGATGTCTTCTCTATTTAATTTTGCTTCAATGGGCCAAATTTTATTTTCAAGCCAGTCCATCAGCGCCAAGTCGTCGGCATAATTTCTAAAATAGCTCATGCCAAGATGAGTGTGTGCATTGACAAATCCAGGTGTCAAAAGTTTATCCTCGCCATTAATTATTTCATCTACATCTAAATTTAGATTTTCGCCGATTTTTTTTATTTTATTGCCTTCAATAAAAACATCTGCATTGTCTACTATTTTTTCCCCTTCTAGATCTAAATAGGAAATATTTTTTATTAATACGCTCATAATTCCTCCAATAGTATTATTATAACAAAGATTAAAAAAATTTTTTAATTTATTGAAATTTATGCCCTATAAAAATAAACTTTGATATAATAATTTCATGAATGGAAATTATTTAGAATTTAATGTGTTTTTCGACATCATTGGCACAATTGCCTTTGCAATTTCAGGTGCCATACTTGGATGCAAAAAGAAAATGGACATTCTTGGTGTAATCGTTTTGGGACTTGTTACGGCACTTGGAGGTGGATTTATTCGCGACCTTGTCCTTGGAATAACGCCGCCAAAGATGTTTCAAAACTCCACTAACGCTATTATATCCACCTTATTTTCAATCTTAGTTTTTATTTTTTATTTACAAAAATCTGGATTTAAAAACAAAAACTGGATTAAAATAATGAATAAATTTATGATTATTACAGATACCATTGGACTTGCCTCCTTTACCATAACGGGAATGGCTACGGCAATCTCCCTTGGCCACCATCAAAAATTTCTTTTGATTTTTGTAGGATCAATAACTGGCGTTGGTGGCGGAATGATTCGCGATGTATTAGCAGGGACTATTCCCTTTATCTTTCGTGAACAAATTTATGCCGGTGCCTGCATATTAGGTGCCACAGTTTTTTTAATAGCAAGGCATTTTTTAAGTTATCAAATTTCAATGATAATTTGTTTTTTCACAGTTTTAATATTTAGACTTTTAGCCGTGAAGAAAAATTGGAATTTGCCCAGAATAGTAGATTAGGAGGAAAAAATGGCAGTAGCAGAATTAACCCTTGTACCTATAGGAACAAATACCACATCTGTTAGTAAGTACATTGCAAATGCCCTTGATTCAATTGGTGAAATTAAAGGGCTTACTTATGAACTTAACCCAATGGGAACAGTTATATCTCATAGCGATCTATCAGTTCTTTATGATGTTATAAGAAGAATGCAAGAATCAGTTTTTGAAGCTGGAGCAAATAGAGTTTACTCTGTTATTAAAATTGACGACAGACGTGATAAAAATTATACCTTTAAAGATAAAGTAAAGTCTGTAAATGAAAAGAGAAGAAATTAGATTATGTACTTTAAAAAAGTGTTGGCAAAAGACCAACACTTTTCGGTTTTATATATTTCTTATTATAATTTTTACTTAGAATATCATTTTTCACGTATTTTTTTTACTAAAAAAATTATTATTAACACTATTACAATTATTTTTAATATTAAAAGAATAATTGGTATGTAGAAAATAAACAACTTAGAGTCCTCCTCTTGTTTCAGTCCATATTCTATTTCCATTTACATGTGCTCGTACCCACATAAGTAAGATATAATAAAATTTTTTTATCTAATTATAATTTTAATATATTAAAGTTTATTTTTCAAATAAAAAATTAATTATTAGTAAACTAAGAAGAGAACTCATATAAATAAAATCATTAATTTTTATAACTTCATTTCTATGTTAAAATATTTTATAATATTTATAATTTTTAGGAGGAAAAATATGTACGATGGATTTTTAACTGATGTCAAGGGAATAAAACTTGGCCACGCAGAAGATTATCATGCTCTTACTGGCACAAGCGTGGTCTTGTGTGAAGATGGTTTTACTGCAGGAGTAGATGTTCGTGGCGCTGGGCCAGGCACTCGTGAAACTGATCTTTTGCGTGCAGAAAATTTAGTGCAACAAGTTCACGCAGTTTTTTTAACTGGTGGCTCTGCCTACGGACTTGATGTTGGCGGCGGTATTATGAAATTTTTAGAAGAAAAAAATTGTGGCTTTGATGTTGGAGTAGGTGTCGTGCCCATAGTTCCCGGTGCAGTTTTATTTGATCTTGCAATAGGCGATGCAAAAGTCCGCCCTGACTTTAATATGGGTTATGTTGCAGCAAAAAAGGCAAGGGATAAAGATAAAACAATGGGCAACTTTGGTGCAGGTTGTGGTGCAAGCGTTGGAAAAATCTTAGGCAATGATTTTGTAATGAAATCGGGCATAGGTCAATCCTCTGTAAAAGTTGGCGAGCTTGTCGTATCCTCCATAGTCGCACTAAATGCCTTGGGAGATATTTTTGACTATGAAGTGGGAAAAAGAATTGGAGGAGTTTACGACAAAGAAAATAAAAAATTTTTAAACACAAATACTCTTTACGAAAGCAAATTTAAAGACTATAATCTATTTAGCCCAGCCAATACAACAATATCTGTAATTGCAACAAATGCAAAACTCACTAAAGCAAATTGTAATAAGATCTCACAAATGGCTCATGACGGCTATGCAAGGAGCATAAATCCAGTGCATACAATGAACGATGGAGATACTATTTTTACACTTTCTAATGGTGAAATCGAAGCAGATATAAATTTAGTTGGCATACTTGCTGCAAAAACTATTTCAAGATCTATTGCAAATGCAATTTATTCTGCAAAGGATGCAGGCGGGCTTGTAAGTTATAATAGCATCAAATGATGCGTGAAGGGTATCTTTTTGAACCCTATCTGGAGGTAAAAATGAATAAAAGTATTGAACGTAACAGAAAGCTAGTAATAGCTGCTATGCTCGGTGCAATAACTGTTGTGCTTAGTATGACACCACTTGGACTAATTCCCCTTGGCGTTATCAACGCAACGACTATGCACATACCAGTAATTATTGCAGCTATCGCAGAAGGACCTGTTGTTGGTGCACTTGTTGGACTTATCTTTGGAGTTTCTTCACTATTAAATGCAATTTTAAGAAATGCCAGTCCCGTTGCCTTTGTCTTCTACAATCCACTCATCTCAGTTGTACCTAGAGTTTTAATTGGGATAACTTCTTATTACAGTTACACTGCAATGAAAAAACTTGAAGACAAAAATTTGAGAACTCTTACAAAGGTTTTGTGGGGACTTGTTACCCTATTCTTGGCATATCTACTTTATAAAAATATTAAAACTGGTGGAACAACTCTTAACATTACTTTTGTAATAATACTACTTGTATTATGTCTAGGATTTTTAATCTATTCCTTTAAGTCAAGCGAAAGGGACTTTCCTATCGCCATAGGAGCCTTTGTAGGTTCAATGACTAACACAATTTTAGTGCTTGGCGGAATTTATTTAATCTATGCAAAAAAATATGTAGAAGCACTAAACATTCCAATGGAAAGTGCAAAATCAGCAATACTTGGAGTATCTGTAACATCAGGAATACCTGAAGCAATTCTATCTGTTATAATCACTACAGCAGTTATAAAAGCATTAAAATCAAGAAGGTGTTAATATGTTACTTGCAATTGATATAGATAATAAAAATACTGACTTTGGCATATTCGATGAAGATAAACTTGTTACGAAATTTTCCATAATGACTGACAAAAATAGATCTGCTGAAGAAATTAAACTAACTATTAAACTTATATTAATGGACAAAAAAATTGAATTATCTGATATAAAAGACATGATTCTTTCAACAGTAGTTCCTGAACTCAACTCAAACTACGAAAATATTTCCATGGACCTACTTGGCAAAAGTCCAATAGTTATTTCTGCCGGAGTAAAAACTGGCTTAAATATAAAATGTGAAAGTCCAAGAGAAGTTGGCACAGACAGAATTATAAAAGCAGTGGCTGCTACTAATATGTATAAAGAAAATATTATAATTATTTCTGCCTCATCAGTTACTACGATTGACTATATCAATTCAAAAAAAGAATTTCTCGGCGGACTAATTCTCCCAGGCATAAATCTTCTTCAAGAATCACTAGTTAAGGGCAGCGCAAAACTACCTCATGTAGAAATAAAACAACCCCAAGACATAATTGGCAAAAACACAGAAAAAGCCATCCAAAGAGGAATTTATTTTGGATATAAAAAGGCTGTGCTTGGAATAGTCGACGAAATTGTAAACAACTATTCCCTAAAAAAAGAAAACACAAAATTTTTAATCACAGGTTCCTTTGCCAGTCTATTAAAAAATGAAACTTATCTCTTTGAAGAAGATCAGACTCTTGGAATTGTTGGATTAAAAATAATTTATGACCTAAACAAAAAAAGGGCTTCCTAAAAAAGGGAAGCCTATTTTTTATACTTTTCTAAATCTTCAATTTTAACATGATGAAAACTAACATCGAAATCACTTAAATCTGCTATTTTATCCATTGTGAAGCGAAACTTGTCGACATCACCAGTAATATAGAAATCAATAGTCCTATTTTGAATTTCTTCCTTATCATTATCTATATTTAAAATATTAGTAGCATCTAAAACAGTTTTGTAAGCTGGGTCCACCACAAAAACCTCTCTGCCTTGCCTTTTAAAAATCCTATTAAAAGAATCTTCAACAATGGGATAATGAGTACAGCCAAGGATCATAGTATCAAAATCATAATCTCCAAACTCCCTTAAATAACTTTTAACAATTTCATCTATATGATCCTCTTCCAGCTCCCCTCTTTCAATAGCAAGGGTAAGATCTGGGCAGTAGACTGACTTTAGTTCAATAGATGGATCTATATTTTTTAAAACCCTATCATAAATTCCACTTTGTACACAAGACTTTGTAGCCACTAAAGCAACCTTTTTGTTCTTAGTCCTTTCAATAGCATTCACGCTTCCAGGTTCAACCACACCAATAATTGGATAATTATAAATAGAATTTGCCTCTTTAAGTCCATAACTTGTAGCAGTGTTGCAAGCGATGATAGAAAGATCCACGCCTAAATTTTCAAAGAAACCCATAACTTCAATCGTGTATTCTCTTATTTCCTCATCTTTTCTCGCACCATAGGGCATTCTCAAGGTATCGCCAAAAAAGGCAAAATTTTTATTTTTTATTTTATTCAAAGCAACTTTTAAAACAGAAAGACCACCTACGCCACTATCATAAAAGCCAATCAAATCTTTTTTCATTGAATCACCAACTCTTTTATTATAATACTATAAATGATGAAAAACAAAAATAATATAATAATTGCTAAAATATATAATTCTTCTTTAAAAAAAGTCTGTAAACATTGAATTTACAGACTTCTAAGTGGTGCACCTTTACGGACTCGAACCGTAGGCCCACTGATTAAGAGTCAGTTGCTCTACCAACTGAGCTAAAGGTGCAAAATTTACAATTCAACTATGGAATTTTTACATTGCCGATGCAACAGAAATAATTATAAATAAAAAAATTTACATTGTCAAGTGTTTTTTTAATTTCTAAACATTTTGTAATCTGCTTGTTCTTCAAACATGCAATATAAATTCTCAATAGTTTTTTCACTTGCCCTTTTCGCCTCAGCAGGCTTCTTTTCCTCTATTAGTTTATAAATTTTTTGTAAATTATCATAATGCTTTCTATAATTTTTATTTTCCTTAAATATGAAATTTCCAAATCTATAAAGTCGCTTGTTAATCATATTCATGACTTCAATTAAAACTTCATTGTTGAGAGAACTAACAAGTGCCATATTCCACTCGATAATTAATTTTTGAGCTAGCTCATCATCTTCATTGTCAATTGCAATTCTAAGATCCTCATTAACCTTTTGAAAATACTCAGTTTTTTCATTAAAACCCTTACTCGCAAGAAGTTCCACTGCAAGAGGTTCCAATGACTTTCTGACAATATAAAGATTTTTTGCCTCTTTTACAGAAATTTTAGAAACAATAAAAGACTTTCTCGGAAAACTTGTTACAAGGCCATCTTCCTCTAATTTTTTTAACGCTTCTCTAACTGGAGTCCTGCTGACACCAAGATTAGAAGCAATTTCCATTTCTATTAACTTATCCCCTGGAAGTAATATATTTTTTAAAATTTTTTCCTTTAAATTTCTATAGACCAAATTGCTAAGAGATTTTTTATTGTTTCGAAGATCCAAAAAATTCACTCTCCCATTCCTTAAAATGCTTTTCTTTATGTCGATATAACTTTTTTTAATTATATCACAAAAATGTATTTTTAAACTAAAATAATTATAAAATTTACAAAAAGTTTACTAATTTACTTATTGGGTAAAATAAAAATATTAACAATAGGAGGAAATTTAATAATATGAAAAAGAAATTTTTAGTTACAACTTTAGGACTTGCCTTACTGCTCATGTTATCAGCATGTTCTGGCGGAAAAAATAAAACTACAGGAGAAGCAAAAAATAACGCAGCAGTAAACACTAATAATAAATTAGAAAAAAATGAAAAAACAGAAAATGCTAACAAAAATAACACAAAAGCAGCTCCAAGCAATAGCAAAATGAAATCTCTTTCAGATGCAAAAATGACAAAAGAAGAAGCCTTTGACGAATTTAAAAAATTGCACGCTGACGCAAAAATCGAATCTCTAAAATTAAAAACTGAAGGTACAAATTTATATTATGAAATTGACGGATACGATGCAGAAAAAGAATACGAAGTTACAATTAATGCAGAAACTAAAGAAATCATTAAAGATGAATTTGAAGCAGAAAAGAAACAGGACAATGTATCTGACCTTCAAAAAAACCTATTATCATCAGTTGACGGATTAATAGAAAAATCAGTAGCAGAAGCAGGCGAAAGCTATATTGCAAAAGAGTATTCAGTTGATTACGACGACGGTAGATATGTAGTTGAAGTTGAAGTTGAAAAAGATGGCAATGATATTTCCTACAAATATGACATAGCATCTGGCGAATTAATTGAAAAAGATATGTAAAATAAAAAGAGGGGTCGCCCTCTTTTTTACTTTAAATAATAGGATGTAAAAACCCTCCACAAAAAGTAGAGGGCAATCCATTATTTTAACTTTTTATATCTCTGCAAGGCATCTTTATAAGCTGTAATTATTGCCTTAGTAGAAGACGCATTATATCTTTTTAAAATTTCATCCGTAATTAAATCTTCATCAGCAATATTTTTGCCAATGAAAATTCCCCTTATAAAATCACGAGTAAGTCTAAGAGTAGCATTACTGTCCATATTGACAATAACTCCATTTTCTTCTATTTCAAAAGCCATATAAAAAGTTCCATAAATCTTCGTAATGGCATTGTCTAAATTTGTCCTAGCTTCTCCTGTGAGATACAATGTGTTTTTCATTTTATACTCCAATACTATTATAAATTTTTAGAGAAATTTTACCAATTAATTCTTTTGCAAGAACATTGGATTTTGCTTGGTTTACCAAAACTACGAGAATATAATTTTTATTTTCTGTAAAAAATATACCTCCATCATTTTCCAAATTATCTAAATCTCCAGTCTTATTTGCAATTTTTAGATCTTCTTTTAGATACCTTTGTAGTCGATCTCTTTCCTGTTGTTTCAAAAGAATATCAATAGCAAGCTTAGACATGTCTTCACCTAAAAAATTTTTTTCATAAATACTTTTTAGGATTTTCAAAATATCATCTGAAGATGTATAATTATCAAGTCCTCTTTCTTTGGCATCTAAATCCATCATATTTCTTTGAAGTATTGTTTTTTTTAGTCCAAAATCTTTTGCAGTTCTGTTTATTTCGTCCATTCCAATTTTTCCAATCAAAATATTTGTGGCAAAGTTGTCGCTTATTATTATCATAAGCGTCAAAAGCTCTCTTATAGAAAATAAATGATCATAGGAAAGTTCCTTTAATATTCCAGATCCTTCTACTCTTTTTTCTTTTTCAAGTTTTATCTTTTCGTCAAGAGAAATTTCCCCTTCTTCAACCTTTTTCAAAAGAGTAAGCATTATCAAAAGTTTTATCATGCTTGCTGATTGCATTCTTTTATCTCCTTCAACAGAAAAACGCTCTCCATTATCCAAGTCACAAAAACTTATAGATACATTAAAAAAACTTTCATTTATAATATTTTTTACTTCATCTTTTAATTTATTATAGTTTATCATATCATTTCTTTCTTTTCTATTAAACTTAGCTTAAAAGCTTTAATATTTGTCCCATTCCTATCCCAAAGAAATTTCCAATTGCCGCTCCCAGTACTCCCATTAGTACTCCTATACCTGCATAAGATGCGTCATAAGCACTGGCAACTATTGGAGCTGATGCTGAACCGCCTATGTTTGCAAGTGACGCTGTGGATACCATACATAGATCCCAGTGGAAAATTTTTGAAAGTATATACATAAGTATTACGTGAATTGTTAGGATAAATAATCCGTACACTACCCACATTGGAGCAGAAATCAAATCTACAACTGATGCTGTTGATGCTAATAGTGATACTACTGCGTATAGATATACGTTTGATAATTCTTCTACTGCGGGCAATTTTCCTATTGGCGATAATGCACAAATAAGCCCTAATATTGTTACAAACAATGTTGTTATTGTCCCTTTGTCGAACATTGCTAACCCAATATTTGTAAAAGAATCTGATAATTTTTCTCCAACTAATTGAGATAGTGCTGATACCATTAGCGATAACCCTATTAAAAAAATCCAATCTGCTGAGTTAGCAGTTTTTCTGTCCTTTGATACTTCTTCTGCTGCTGCATCTGCTACTGCTTGTAATTTTGTTGTGTCTGCTTTTGTTGATTTATTCCACTTTGGTGCATATCTTACTGCAAGTAATAGTAATGCAATCCATAGTGAATAACATACTGTATCAAGTGCTAATGCACAAGAATAAGCTCCTGCATCTACTGGTAGTGCGGCTTGCATAGCTGCCATGTTTGCTGATCCTCCCACCCATGATGCAAATAATGCTGCTACTGCTGCCCATGTGTCCGTTCCCAATGTATGCTTAAATATTGGATATCCAACTACAAATCCTACAAATAGCGTTAGTGAACATCCTAAAAATATTGTTATCATTCTTCCGCCAAGTTTTGCTAATTTTCTAAAATCGCAACGAAGTAACATTACGAAAATCATTGCATAAAGTAAGTTGTTTTTTAATGCTGAGTATGCGTTGGAACATTCTTCTGATGCATATAGTCCAATTGTACAGAAAATCATATTTAATACGTAAATGAATACTAGTGGTGGAATTACGTTAAATATTTTCCATTTTGTGTATTTTTCTAATGCTAGTAATGATCCTGCAATGAACATTAGAAATGCTATATAAGTAAATCCATTAGTTATTACCATAATTTTCCCCCTTCAATTTTATTCTTAAACATTTTAAATATCTAAATACTTTATACCCTTTACAGATTTTATTCCTAGTCCAATGTCCTTTGAAACTGTGATTTCTTTTTCATTGAAAATTGCTCCGCCTTCTATTGGATCTTCCGAACAAAGCACTGGTCCATCCAAGTCTATCTTTGTTATTATCTGTTTTGCACATGCTAGATGAACCGCTGCATTCACTGATATTTTTGCTTCTAACATACATCCTATCATGCATTCTATTCCGCAAAGTTCTGCTATGCTAATTATTTTTAACGCATTGTAGAGTCCTCCGCACTTCATCAATTTTATGTTTATTAAATCTGCTGCCTTCATATTTAGTATTGTCATTGCGTCTTCTGGTGAAAATACGCTTTCATCTGCCAATACTGGCACTATTGAGTGATCTGTTACATATTTTAATCCTTCATAATCATGTGCCTTTACTGGTTGTTCTACTAATTCTATATCTAGTTGTTTTTCTTGCATTGAGTCTAAAATTCTAACTGCTTCTTTAGGCTTCCATGCTTGATTTGCATCAATTCTTATTCTAACATTTGGTCCAACTGCTTTTCTTATGGCTTCAAGTCTTTTTACATCAAGTGTTGAATCTATCCCCACTTTTACTTTTAAAGTATCATACTTCCTTTTTACTGCATCTATAGCATCTCTTGCCATTTCTTCGGGATCGTTTACAGAAATTGTTATGTCTGTTACTATTTTATTTCTTGATCCACCCATTAATTTATAAACTGGTATTTTATAAAGTTGTCCATATAAATCCCAAAGTGCCATGTCACAAGCTGCTTTTGCACTTGTGTTTTTTACTATGCATGAATTTAAATCTTTCATCAAATTTTCAAAATCATCTACATCTCTTCCAACTATTGCTTTTATTATGTGATCTTTAAAAGCACCAATAATTGAATCTTGTGTTTCGCCTGTTACTGCTCCTGTTGGAGGTGCTTCTCCATATCCTACTTCCCCAGTATCTGTATGTATCTCCACTATTATGTCTTCAACACTATTTACAGATCTTAGTGCTGTCTTAAAGGGTACTCGTAGTGGTACTGATAAAATCCCCAATTTTACTTTCGTTATTTTCATTTTTACCTCCTTCTAAATTTTCATCTTAAATTTAAAAAATTATACTTCTAAATAAAAAGACCCAGCAAAATAAAAGTTATTTATTTACTGGGTCTCAAATTGTTTCTTGAGCTACTGTAATAGCTCATGCAAAATGAAGCAGTTGTTATTTATTTGTGAAAACATTTTATAATATATAAAATATTTTGTCAATATATTATCGTGTTAAAGTTAAGAAAGCAAAAGTTTTTATTAAAAGCAAAATAAATAAAAATTTGCCAACAAAAAAACTCTGGCATTATAGCAGAGCCAGAGCAAAGATAAAACCACGGAACAATACATTACTTTAACTTTTCCTAAATCAATAATCTATTTTTTCAAGTATCCCCTTAAAATATGCAATGGCAATGCCATAATTTGTGATGGGAATACTTTTTTCTTTTGCAATTTTTATCCTATTTCTTATATTTTTCGCATTTAACATACAGCCGCCGCACTGAATAATCAAATCATAATCTGAAATATTTTCAGGGAAAGCCGATCCGCTACTTACATCAACTTTTAAATTTTCTCCAACTTTTTTACGAATCATATTTGGTATTTTTATCCTTCCAATATCTTCTTCTGCTGGAGCATGAGTGCAACATTCGGCGATTAAAATTTTTGAATTTTCATCTAAAGCTTTAAGGGCTTCTACTCCCCTTAAATACTCCTCAATGTCGCCCTTTAACTTTGCAAATAAAACTGAAAATGAAGTGAGTTTTACATCCTCAGGTTTCTTTTCATAAACTTCCAAGAAAACGGAAGAATCAGCAATGATTAAGTCCGGTTTTTTATTTAAAATTAAAAGTACATCGGGAAGTTCCTCTAGCTTTACCATCATTACAATTGCATTTCTGTCCAAAAGTTCACGAATTGATTGCACTTGTGGCAAAATCAATCTATTTTTTGGTGCTGCAATATCCTGAGGAATTACAAGTAGTACTAAATCTTTTTCCTTCACCCTTCCATCAAAAAGTTTTTCTTCTTTTTTTGGTTTGAATTTTAAAAGTTCTTCTAAAAATATATCAAAGCCAATTTTCGCAGTTGCAGAAACTTCCACCACGGGAAAACCCCTAAAATTTTCTCTAATTTTTTTAACTTCACCCTCACGCAAAATATCAATTTTATTTATCAATATAATAACGGGGGTGTCCTTAAATTTTTTTATCAGCTCTTTTTCCCTTGAATTATCGGTATCAGCCACTACCACAACTGCTATATCAGTCTTTAAAATTACCTCTTCAGTCCTCTTTAGCCTTTTTTCTCCAAGCTCCGTTGTATCAGTTATGCCAGCTGTGTCCATTAAAAGACAAGGTCCTAAAGATTTTATTTCCATAGATTTGTACACAGGATCAGTTGTAGTTCCCTCTTTATTTGACACAATAGATATATCTCTATTTGCAAAGGCATTTATTACAGAACTCTTCCCCGCATTTACTTTCCCAAAAAAACCAATGTGAATTCTATTTCCAGAATTAGTTTTGTTAAGCTCCATTAAAATCTAAAATCTCTCTTTCCCACAGTTTCCATTTCATTGATGTATTCTGTCGCCCTTTTCTTCACAACTTCATTGGGAATTTTTTTAAGCTCTTCCTCGATTAACTTCTCGCTAAGCCCTTTAGTCCTTTCATTTCCGTAATCTAGCATATATTCCTTTAAAGTCATAAGAGCATTAGGCTGACAACAATTTAAAATTTGACCTGACTTGCAAAGTTTCATAAATCTGTCGCCAGTCCTTCCCTCTCTATAACAAGCTGTACAAAAACTTGGAATGTAACCAAGTTCAATTAACCAGTCTATAACCTCCTCCAAAGTTCTATTGTCGGAAACATCAAATTGTTGTGAATTATCCTCTTCTTTTTCCTCTTCAACATAACCACCAACAGAAGTTTTTGAACCGCCAGAGATTTGACTTACCCCTAGTTGAAGCACACGCTCCCTTACCCTTTTTGACTCTCTTGTAGATATAATCATTCCAGTGTAGGGAACGGAAACCCTTATAAGTGCAACTATTTTTTCAAAAATATCATCGGAAAGTTGATTTTTAAATTCATGAGGGTCGATGTCGTCAGCTGGTTGTATCCTCGGCACAGAAATAGTATGAGGTCCCACTCCAAAAGTCGCTTCCAAATGTTCCGCATGCATTAAAAGTCCCACGAGTTCATATTTATAAGTTTCAAGCCCAAATAAAACTCCCATGCCAACATCGTCTATGCCAGCTTCCATAGCTCTATCCATTGCCTCAGTATGATAATCGTAATTGTGTTTAGGCCCCGTTGGGTGCAGCTCTTCGTAGGATTTTTTGTTGTAAGTTTCTTGGAACAAAATATAAGTTCCAATTCCAGCATCCTTAAGCTTCTTATAGTTTTCCACAGTAGTCGCTGCAATATTGACATTGACTCTTCTTATTTGACCATTTTTATGCTTAATAGAATAAATAGTTTTTATAGAATCTAAAACATATTCTATTGGATTGTTCACAGGGTCTTCTCCAAGTTCAATGGCAAGTCTTTTGTGTCCCATGTCTTGAAGAGCAATTACTTCTTTTCTTATCTCTTCTTGAGTTAATTTTTTTCTTCTAATATTTTTATTTTTTGAGTGGTAGGGACAATAAGTGCAACCATTTATGCAATAATTTGAAAGATAAAGTGGCGCAAAAAGTACAATTCTATTGCCATAATGGTCTTCCTTTATTTTCTTTGCCAATTTATAAATTTCATCTTGTATAGCATCATCTTCACTTAGAAGAAGGACAGCCGCCTCTCTATGACTTAACCCCTTTTCCTTTTTTGCCTTCTCTAGAATTTTTTCAAGCACCTCTCTATTGTTTTTGTTTTCTTCAGCAAAAGCAATAGTGTCCATAATCTCATCGTGATTAATAAATTCTTCTGCAACTCTTGAATCTACCTTATACATTTCTGCCTTCTTTCTTTTCTACCTATAATCTCCCCTTGAGGAAGAGATCCTATAACCAATCCTCTTTAATTTATCCTCTAAACCTTTAAAATCATCAAAGTTTTCAACTTGTGTCCCAATTTTATTATCATAAAGTTTATAATTTTTCCTGAGCTTTTCTGCACCTACATTTGGCATCAAGACATTTGCCCCTGCTAGTATTCCCTTTTCTCTTCCAAAATCATCAATGCTTCCAAGAGCAGTAGTAGCTGGCAAAAGCAATTTTTCATCTGAAATTCTAATAATAGCGAGCATTTTTAAAACATCGGAAATCTTTCCCCTCTCATAATTTCTAAAGGGAGTGTCCTGCTGTGGTATGAAAGGCCCAAGACCAACCATTTGAGGTTTTAACTTTAAAATAAAATTTAAGTCGTCATATAAATTTTCTAAAATTTGAAAGGGCGAACCAATCATCATTCCACAACCCGTTTGAAATCCCAGTTCCTTTAATTTAAAAATAGAGTTAATCCTATTTTCAAAACTCATGGACTTTGGATGCAGTTTTTCATAATGACTTTTAGAAAAAGTTTCGTGACGAAGAAGATACCTATCAGCACCCATGTCCTTGAGTTCTTCAAAATCGCAAAAATCTCTCTCTCCAAGGGAAAGAGTAATTGCAACATCTCCAAACCTGTCCTTGATTTCTCCAATAATTTTCTTTAGATAGCTAAGAGTATAAAAATCATCCTCGCCACCTTGCATGACAATGGTCTTAATGCCAAGAGAAACAGAATGCTGTGCCAAATTTAAAATTTCTTCCTTGGACAATCTAATTCTCGTAGCATTTTTATTTGCATTTCTAAGGCCACAATAAAAGCAATTATTTTTGCAATAAGTGCTTATCTCTATTAGACCTCTTATGTAGATTTCCCTGCCAAAGTTTTTTACTGCCAAATTTCTCGCAAAGGCGTAAAGCTCTTCTGCATCTTCATCCTTTAAATTCATCAAAAAAGAAAAATCATCAAAGGAAATATTTTTAGTTTTATAAAAGTTTTTGCAAATTTCTTGTATTTTTTCCATAATATCCTATCTTGGTTAAAAAGTTCACAATCTATTATAATACTTATAAAATTAATATCAAGTAAATAGCACAAATTTATTAAATTACATTTTTTTGATGTATTATAAAAAAATTTTTGAAATAAAAAATTAAAAAATAAAAATTGTAAAGCATTGCATAAAAAAAACATTGATTGAATTCAACCAATGTTTTTTCTATTATTTATTTTCTTTAAAACCTTCGTATAAGTTTCCTTCTTCTTCGTCAATGTATTTTTGAGCATTCATAGCGGCAACAGCACCGTCGCCCGCAGCATTTACAACTTGTCGAACGCTTTTCTCTCTAATGTCGCCTGCCGCAAAAACTCCCTTCACATTTGTCCTCATCTCATCGTCAGTCTTAATGTAGCCATCATCAGTGATTTCAAGCTTTCCCTTAAACATTTCAGTCTTAGGAATATATCCTATAAACACAAAAATTCCAAAGGGGTCATCAGACTTAATTGACCTTTCTTCACCAGTTTTAGTATCCTTTAAAATCATTTCCTCGACAATTTTGTCGCCCTTGATTTCCTTAACAGTTGAATTCCAAATAAAATCAATTTTATCATTATTAAATGCCTTTTCTTGAAGAGCCTTTGTCGCTCTAAGTTCATCCCTTCTGTGAATGATGTAAACTTTTTTTGCAAAATTAGCAATAAAAAGTGCCTCTTGAATAGCAGAGTCCCCTCCACCAACTACATAAACAGTTTCATCTTCATAAAAAGCAGCATCACAAGTAGAACAATAGCTTACACCACGTCCCTTGTATTCTTTTTCACCAGGTGCACCAATTTCTCGTGGAGAAGCACCTGTCGCAATAATAATTGCCTTCGCTTCATAAGTATCGATGTAACCCTTAATCTTTTTAACTTCGCCTTCTAACTCAATATCTACAACTTCATCCATGACAATTTTTGCACCAAACTTTTTAGCTTGGTCTGCCATTTTCTTTCCAAGTTCAACACCAGTAATAGAATCAATGCCGGGATAATTTTCCACATTAGTAGTTTCAGCTATTTGACCGCCTTCGATTCCCTTTTCTATAATTAAAGTTTTCTTTTTACTTCTCGCTGCATAAAGACCCGCAGATAAACCTGCTGGACCTCCGCCAATTATAATAATATCGTACATTATATCCCTCCATTACATTTATTATACCCAAAATATTTTTTTTGTATATAATATAAATAGGTGATTACATGGATTTTAAAATAAATTTATCAAGCACATACTTTTTACTAACAAATACCTTACTAATAATTTTATCCTTTATCATGAGCTATCTCCTCATGAAGAAAAAAGCCAAAGTCCCAGAAAACAAAAACATCGACTTAAAATTTTACGAGAAGGGCTACCTCTACAAAGGACCTAATTTTATTTACAACACAATTATCGCAATGATACTAAAAGCCTATGAAAATGGAAATTTAGAAATCGAAAAAAATTTTTACAAAAATAAAAAAAACGAAGAAAAAGTAGAATTTAAACTTAAAAATATAAACTTTCCTGCCCTTGATATTGCAGAAAAAAAACTTTTTGACATACTTATATCCTTTGGCAAGGATGAAATCTCAACGAGAACCCTCGACAAAGTAAGGAGAAGAGAACCAGACGATTACAACAAAAAATTTAACGACTTTATTTGCTTTTTAGAAGATGAAATGATTGCAAAAAAACTTTTTACAAGAGAAAAGAAAACCTTCAAAATTCTACTTTCCTTTGTCATCTTTTCCCTACTATTTTTCCTTGGAATTATCACAGTCTATAATAAAAACTTTTTTGGAATTGCAAGCATAATTCTATCACTATTTTTTTACGCAACATTAATAACGAGCTTTTCCAAAATGACTGAACTTGGCAATGAAAAATTTAGAGAACTAGAAAAAATAGAAAATAAACTCTTAAAATCCTGTGGAGATACAGAAGAAGAATTTCTCCTCGCAATATGCTTTGGACTAAAAAAAGAAAATATAAAAATAATTTATAAAAATTTTATAGCAAAAACCAAGGACGAAAACTGCTATAAAATATTTTTTGACCCCGACTTTTACAAAACCTTTAAAGTAGCACTAGTTGGCGACCATCTATTAATTAGAAACTAAATAAAAAAGCCTTATATTTGCACAAAAAAATAAGGCTTTCGCCTATGTAAAAATTTAATTAAATAAATCAATTAAATTAAATAGCATTACTTGCTAAACTTTTCAATAGCATTACTTAACTTCACAATAACTTCCCTTAGTTCCTCCATTTTTTTCTCTAACCTAACTAAAAGGTAACAAGAAATAGCAATGGGAAAACCAATATTTGAAATACTAGTCAATAGATCTTCCATAATTAAAGATCTCTTTCAGTTCTAGTAATCATAGTAGCACCATTGAAAGTTTTCACAAAACCTTGCTTGCCATTGATGAGATCATTATTAGTGATAACATCTCCAACCTTCTTTGCTTCCTCTCTTGTAACCTCAGCTTTAGGATTTAAAATAGAAAGATTGTAAGGATTGCCACCTTCATCAGCAAAAGCAATTCTTAGTGTATTTGTACTTTTCATTGACCTTCTCCTTTCTCAATAAATAAAATTATACTTGCTCTTCAAAAACTTCTTCAGTAACCTTAGAAGCAGAAGCAAATGCACCATCAACTAAATTGCCAATACCCTTAGATAAATCATAAAGAACCTCATTAGCAGCATCAGCATTAATATTTCTAATAGTAACACTTCTCTTCTTCATACTACCGTCATCATTAGTCTTAGTAGTAACAGTCTTTAACATTGCTTTCTTTTCACTAACTCCAACTGCCATTATTTTCACCTCCTACTATATATATAGAAAAAATAGTCAAAAGTTGCTATGACAAAAATAAAAAATTTTAAACTACAAACTTTCCTTGAATTCCCACCACTTTTTCCAATTATTATCACTCATAGAACGAGGACAAATCTTGTGGGAAGCATCAAAATGCCTTACCACTCTCGCCACAGGAATATTATAAAAAGCCATGAGAAACCTAATGACAATGCGTGCATTCTCAAGAGCTTTCTCATAATTGCCGTCACTATTCACGCAGATTTCCACACCAATGGAATTAGAATTAGTGATGCCGTACTTGCCATAGCCATCGCCACAATGCCACGAAGCATTAGTAGTCTCCACAGTTTCCACAATCCTCTTGTCGTCCACAAAATAATGAGCAGAGGCCTTTCTATTGCCACCATTAAAATACCTATAATGAGCCATGGCATCAGCACCAGCGTTGACATTACCAGTATCGTGCACCACAATATAGATAGGCTTTACCATGCCCCTTCTCTTAGAATAATTAAAACTAATAAGTCGCTTTTCAATTAACATAATTCACCTCCTAGAATATAATCCTAATAAAACTAAAATATCCCTACTTATAATAACAAGAAATAAAATTACGCATATTATTAATAGCATTTCTCTTGAGATTTATCACAGTCCATTTAGAAATACCTAGAAAATTTGCAATCTCAGAAAGACCAAATCCCTCGTAGAAAAAAAGCCTAACCACAGTCTCCTGCCTTGGAGTAAGAGAATCCATAGCTTTCTTCAAAATTCCAAGCCTCTCACCCTCCAAATAGTCGCCCTCAATATCCACACCAGCATCAATAGAATCGAAAATATTTAAACTCTCTTCCTCATCATATGTAACACCCTCGTGGACATCGCTATTCACCTTCAAAAGATATTTATAAGTGTCGAGATAATAATATCTGAGATAGGACTCTACATATCTTAAAAAAGATCTCTTGTTGTCAAAACTTTCGATGCAAGAAAGCACAATTGCCCTCCCATCAGAATAAAGATCCTCAAACTCATTAAACACTGGACAATACCTTTTAATAGAAGATCTAATTAGAGGATCGAGCATATCAAGAAGCTTCACCTTTGACCTCTCTTCACCCACAAGGGCAGACCTCAAAACTCTATTAAAATCTTTATAATCATTCATCATAGCTCCCTCCTATTTAATCTATGATGTAATTATAATTCTTTTCTTACACTTTGTCAAACGAATATTTAAACTTTTTTTTAATTTTCCCCGTTTTTTACTAAAAAAATTTTTGTTGGAATAGAGATAATAGAATAAAAAAATTTTTTCAAAAAGATAAAGACAGGTACATGCAAAGGATTTATGTTAATTAAATGTGTAAAATATTGAAAATAATGTGTAATACTTATATAATTACATTGAGAGGTGATGAAATGAGCAAAGTTAATTTAACAATAAGCATTGACGATAAAGATAAAGAGTCCTTTAACAAATTAGTTGCAGAAATTGGGATAAATACATCTTCGGCAATAAATATGTTTATAAAACAAGCTATAAGAGAACAAAGACTGCCCTTAAATTTATCGCTAAATGAGAAAGAGAAAAATTTTATAGACACAGAAAAAGTTTCTGAAAAAATTATGGATAAGTATGATTTTGCCTTTAAGGAATTAGCAAAATGAGGTATATAAGTGTAAAAGAAGTTATAAAAATCCAAGAAAAATTAATTAAAAGATATGGGGGTTCTTATGGCATTAGAGAAATGAATTTATTAAATTCATCAATAGAAAGTGTATTTCAAACCTTTGACGGAGAAGAATTATATCCAAACATATTAGATAAAATAATACAAATTTCTTATTCTCTTATAAAAAATCACTGTTTTATAGATGGAAATAAGAGAATTGGAATAATGATTTTATTGTATTTATTAGAAATAAATGAAGTAAAACATAACTTAACTAATGAAGATCTGATTGAGATAGGTTTGAAAGTTGCAAGTGGTGAAATGGACAAAACAAATTTTAAAAAGATTATTGAAGATAATATTAAGTAAAAATAAAATTATTAATTTTTACAAAAATGAAAAAAGTAAAAGAGCAAAATATGTAAAAAAAGAAAACCCGAGGTTTCCCTCGAGTTTTTTCTTTTTAATTAGTTAGGCTAATTAAGCTTCTTCAGTTACTGTAACCTCTGTAGTTTGAGCTTCTGCTGGAGCTTTTTCAAAAGTAACTTTGATTTTTGCTTGCTTTGTTTCATTAGAAAAGCTTGTTACTTCATATTTTGCAGTTACTCCATCTTTAAGTTCTGCTTTAACTAATTCTGTTACTTTAGCTACTGCTGTTTCTTGAGTTAAAGTATCTTTTGCTACCTTAACTTCAGCTAGTTTTTTATCAGCTGCTTCTTTAACTTTTGTAATTTGTTCTGTATATTCGGCTTTAATAGCATTTTCTTTTGTTTGAACATATCCCTTAACAGCATTTAAAGCTTCACTATAACTTGGGTCAACCTTTGCCCATTCAGTTTTATCTTCAAACTTAAGATCGTCAATCATTTTTTGAATATTTTCTACTGCTTTCTTTGCATTTTCAAAATCTTTATTAACTGCTTCTTGATTTGGATATTTTGCATCAAGCTTTCTGATTTCATCTTTAATAGTTTCAACTTTTTTAGCTGTTACTGGAGTTTGATTGTCATTTAATACAATATCACTTGCATAGAATAGACCATTGTTATTTCTTTCAAATACTTTGAAAGCAATTTTCTTTCCTGCAAGATCCTTAAGAGCTTCTGCATTTGTGTCTGAAATGATATAAGTTGCATATCCGCTTCTGTCAGCTTCATCAAATAAGTTGTAATCTACTCTTACAACCATGTGCCATACACCATTTACTTTTTCAACTCTTACAAGTTCTCCAACTCTTTGAGTTTTGTCAGCTGTTGGAAGAATTCCTACGATAGAATCTCTAAGTTTGAAATCACCAAGAAGTGAAATAATTTTAGCTTCATTGCTGTTTTTGTTTTCTACTTTAAATTGGATAGTATTACCAACTTCAAGTTTACCATATCTCTTAGCAGAGAAGATGTCAGCATCTCTAATATCAAGAATTGATCTTTCACCATTCTTGTCTTCAATTTCGATGAATTTCTTATCAGAGTCAACTTTTGTAATCTTAACGATTGGGTAATCAGATGAAGAGTGATCAATTAAAGTTTTGTAGTTAGATCCTGCTCTTACATCGTCAAGTTCAATAACATCAAGTTTATCACCATAGTTTAGTGGGAAGCTTGAAGTATCTCTTACATTGTTTCTGTCAACTAATGTACCGTCAGTTTTTTCAAGAGTTGTACTATAATTAGATCCTGAAGATTCAATTACTCTGAATTTTTCGCCTTCAAATGACTTATTTACAAGGTTAAATACTACAACTTTTGCAGTATTTCTATTAGCATCATCATATTTGATAGCTTTCCAGTTTCTGTCAAGTCCGTCAGTATCAAATCCAGCATATACGTCAACTATCTTGTAGTTATGATAGTTTTTAAATCCGATAAGAGAAAGTGCTTCGTTTACATTAGCAACTTTCTTCATGATATTGTTACCAGGGTTAGCTACATAAAATTCAGTTTTGTCGTTGATCTTAAGAACTAAGTCTTTAGTTTCGTTCTTATCGTATACATTGTTAAATGTAATAGTTTTTGCATCTACATCATTGTTTTTGAATTGGATAGTTGCATAAGCATCATTATTTTTGATTTTTCCTTGGTAATTATCATTTTTTATGTCTCTTGTTTTACCAAGATATAATGTTTCTACAGTGTTATCAGCAACACCTCTCCATACAGAGTTATCACGTTTAACTTCTGCTGGGTTATTGTTTATAGCAAGTTCTGCTGGGTTACCAAGTTCAATAATGTGAGTTACTTCGTTTTTGTCATTAGTAATAATTCTTACTAGTGATCCTAGATAATAATTATCTAACTTGTAGTTAATATCGCTTAATTTAACAATTTGTTGTCTTTTTGCATCTTTTCCAGTTACAAATACTGTATCAGCTGTAACCTTGTATTCCATTTTAGAATCTTGGTTAAGTTGAAGTACATCTTTAGTTAAGTTAGAGATGATACCTCTAGTTTCGTTAGCAGGTACTCTCTTGAATTCTTGCATTTTGTAAAGAGCATTGTAAACCATTGTGAATGCATCTGCTCTGTTAGCTGCTTTGTTAGAATCAGTGATTGTTACATCGTCAAGAATTCCAAGTTCAGCTGCCCAAGTCATCCAAGAAGATGCCCAAACTGCATTTTTAACCATGTCAGCAGTTAAATCTTTTTTAGCAAGAACTACTAACATTTTTGCTAATTCAGCATAAGTTACGTCGTTTTCAGGTTTGAAAGATCCATCTGGATATCCTGCTAGCATAGCGATTCCGTTAGCATCAGAAGGAACTGTTGTACCTACTGTGATAACTCCGTTAGCCCAGTGTTTAGCATCTACGTCAGAGTAGATTTTCATTGAACCTTGAAGTTTTTTAGATAGTTCTTCATTACCATTAGCTAGTACAAGTAATCTTGTAATTTCGGATCTCTTGATGTTTTTATCAAGTCCGTAGCTTCCATCTTCGTAGCCTTCAACAAGTTTTTTGTCGATAACGTATTGGATTTTATTATCTTTTCCAACTACTTTTTCAACTTTTTCAGAAGCTTCTGGTTTTTTAGCTTCTTCTTTCTTTGTTGGTTCAGCCGCGAAGACACTTGTGAATGTTCCTAGTACCATTACTAGTGCTAGTACTAAGGAAATAATTTTTTTGTTCATTTGTCTTTCGACCTCCTTAAAAATTTTGTAGATTCTACAAAAGTCTCAAACTTTTGTCGCCGAGACTGAACAATCTCGACTCAGAGGTGACAAATAAATATCGCCTTACTTTTGGTTTTATTTAATTGTCATGTTCCTCTTATGTTTCTATTATACACTAGAAACTTCCTTTGTAAAATTACAATTACATTACATAAATTTAGTGCGTGATATTGTTCTGAAATATTTATGTAATATTGATTTTACTTTAGTTGTTTTTAGCGATAATAAAAAGGGTCCTTCGACCGTAAGTAAAATTATAACAAAAGGGTTACTTTTTTGCAATTTCTTTTTTGTAAAGGGGTAATTTTAAGGATTTTTTTAAATATTTTGTCTTTATTTTTAATAAAATACTCTATAAAAATAATAAAAAAAGATACCCTAGGGTACCTTTTGATTTCAAATTATTTATATTATTATCTTCTGCCAAGTTCTCCATCGTAGATATATAGTCCTGCCCAACTTTCGCCAATTCTTTCAAGTCTTTCGATAATTCCTCTAAAGTTATCTTCTTCTTCAACTTGTTCGTCGACATACCATTGTAGGAGTGATGTTACTCTGTGGTCCTTTTCTTCTGCTGCTAAGTCTACAAGTTCATTGATTCTTCTTGTTACTTCTTGTTCATGCTCATAGGCTGTCTTGAAAGTTTCTGTGAAGCTTCCAAATTCTACTTGAGGTTTTTCTATGCTTTCAAGTTCTGGTCTTACATCTACTTCAAATAAGAATTGTCTTAATTTTTCTGCGTGTTCAAATTCTTCTTCTGCTTGTTTGTTGAAGAAGTGAGCAAAGCCGTCCATGCCCTTGTCCTTCATGTAATTAGCCATTGAATAATAAATATATCCTGAAGATATTTCAAAATTGTATTGTTCGTTTAATTTTTTTAATAGTTTTCCCATATTAAAACCTCCTATGTTTATATTGTTTTAGTTTCAACTCTATTACTCATGCTTTTATATTACCCTTCTTTTCCCTTTTTAAACAATTAGTTGGAAATACCCAAGTTATCTATTGATATTTTTGTATTGTCTTTAATTTGAAATTCTATTTTATTTATTTCATCTAATTTTATGTTGCTATTTTGCTTTTTAAAATCTTCCATTGGGATTAATACTGTTTGTGGGCTATATCTCTTTAGATAGTCATCTGTGAGATAATCTGTCTTGTAGATAAAGGCTTTTGTCATTGGTGTAATATTTTTGTATTTTGATAGGTTTAGCAAGGCACTGCTGCCCCAAGTGTCCTGAATTTCTATGTCAATTGACTCAGAATTCTCTATTAGGTTTAAATTTTCTATGTCAAATTGCAAAAACTTTCCAGTTGGTATTTTTTCTGTAAATCTTATTCCATAGGTTGATTTTTCTTTGCCCTCTAAAAAAACTGCCGTTGTATTGGATTTGCTTTCGCCATATTCGTGGCTGTGTTCATAGATATCCTTTAAGTTGTCAAAATTTATTATTCCGCCCCTTATTGATGTTGTGGTCAAGTCATAGTCTTCTTCAAAATCTGCGATTTTCAAAAAGGTTGAGTCCATGTATCTATTGTAGTAATTTGTTTTTGGCAAATCTCCGTAATCCTTTGGTCCTTCTCTAAAAATTTCTCTGTTGTAACTTTGTTCAAAGACATTTTCTAAAAAGTTTAGAGTATATATTGAAAGAATTTCTCTTTGGTCATCTCCGTCTAAGAGTTCTCTTCGATTTAAGAAAAATCCCTCAACTGGGTCTATGTCGTAGTCGCCCCAAAGTGAATTGAAGTTGCCGTGATTGCCATAGCCGAGATATATTGCTGCTTTAAATTTGTCCTTTTCTCCCGAAAAAAACACATTGTCGTAGAGTAACATACCTTCAAAGCCATCTACGTCAGCATCGTTGCTGCCGCCAATTGTGAGATAGTCCACATCCTTTAAGATTATGCTCTTGTCTGATGGTTCGTATTGGTCGTAAGTTGGCGAAACTGTTATTATTCCCTTGATGTTAAAGTTATATTTGTGGGAAATGCTTCCATCGTCAGGGTGAAAATGGAGCTGGTTAAAATTATAGGCTATTGCTGCTGCTTCTCCGCCACGAGAATGTCCAAGTAATGCAATATTTTCTTGGTCAAATCTATTGTAGAGGATGCTATCTTCTCTTTTATTTCTCGTCAAAATATTTTTTATGTTTTCAAGTAATAGGACTGCTCTTGCGTCATTTTCGTTGGAAAGTCCAAATTTTAAAAATCCATTTAACATATTTTCGTCCACTGATACTACTGCAATACCTCTTTGTGCGAGGTAATGACCAAGATAATCGTAGCCTAAATAATTTTTTGTTGTAAATCTGTGATTGCCGTGAAGGACAAATAAAAGTGGTGCTCTCTTTAAATCCTTTGGTGCATAAATTCTGCCCTTGACTTCTGTTTCTTTTAAAGTTTTGCCAAAAAATTTATCTCTAACTTTTTTTGTGTTGCCGCTATAATTTACAAAGTCACGTAAATTTACGGGCTTGCCTTCATAATCTATTACTTCTACTTTGTATTTTTCTGGTTCTGATGCAATTTTATTTTTTTCGCCCTTTATTTCATATATTTCTCCGCTGTCAAATCCCGGAAAAAACATAAAGTAAAGGGATGCAAGAATTATTATTGTGCTAGGCATTAGAAATAGTAGTGCTTTTTTCTTTTTGTTTTTTGTTAAGCTAATTAGGGACTTTGAAAAGGCCAGAATTGTTAAAAAAGTCCCTAGTGTGAATATTATTTCAAAGTGTTTTAGGTCTACATAGTATAGGCATTGGTCGTAAAAATATTTTATTCCGTAAATTAATATTGCATAAAGAGCTAGATTTTTGGCTCTAATTCTTTTTATCAAGATAATTATAATTTTTAGCAAAATTTCTGCTATGGTGTAAATTATAAAAAATAATGCTATAAAGATAAGAAGAGCTAGCAACCTTGGTACATTGAAGTCCTCTATGTAGTAATAAAAAAACATTGCTGAAAAGAAAGACATTATCGCCAATACTATTAGGTTAAATCCCCTCGCCCTTCCAAAATGTTTTTTGAAAAAATTATTTATTTTGTTTGATATTTTTATTAAAAAATTATTTATTTTCATAATAATAGGATAAGCTCTCACTTATCCTTAATCCCTCTCTAATTCTACAAGTTCACTCTCGTCATATTCTTCGACATTAAGTGATATTGATTCAGCTATAAAAGTTTTGTTAAACTCACGAGTTCGCTTTATTTCATCGAGTTCTAAATAGGCTATCTCTTTTTCTTCTTCAAATTCATACATGACTTTTACAAGTTCTTGTATTGTGTAAGTTGAAACTACTGTCGCCTTGCCTCTATTTGTCTTTACAATTTCGCCGGCTCTTGGCATTTTCTTGTTAATACATTCGTAACCCTCTTGTTCGTATTTTAGACAACACATAAGCCTGCCACAAATGCCAGAAATTTTTGTGGGATTTAAGCTTAAATTTTGGTCCTTTGCCATTTTTATTGAAACTGGTGAAAATTCGCTTAAAAATGTGGAGCAACAAGTTGGTCTGCCACAGCATCCAAGTCCACCAACGAATTTTGCTTGGTCACGAACTCCAATTTGTCTAAGTTCAATTCTTGTTTTAAAAATTGCGGCTAGATCCCTTACTAATTCTCTAAAGTCCACTCTGCCCTCTGATGTGAAATAAAACAATAGTTTTGAGCGGTCAAAGGTGTATTCGCAGGAGATTAGTTTCATATCAAGTCCATGTTCTTTTACCTTTTGCTCGCAAATTATAATTGCTTCTTTTGCTTTATTTCTATTTTCCACATTGATATTTTCGTCTTCTTGATTTGCAATTCGTATTACTGGTTTAAGCTCGCCCTTAATGCTTTCTTCTTCTACTTTTTTTAAAAGTTTTACTGTGCCAAATTCAAGTCCACGCACAGTTTCTACTATTACATAATCGTCAATTTTTAAATCTATATCAATGGGATCAAAATAATAGATTTTGCCAGTTCTTTTAAATCTAATTCCAGCTATTTCTATCATCTAATTCCCCCTAATTCCATTAAAAGTGTTTCTACATTTAAGTCAAAATTTATATTATTTTCATTGCGTTTAAGTGCATTTATAATTGCGTCATAGGATTTTATTATTTGCGATACATTGACATCTTCTAATTTTAATAAGTCTATTTTATCTATGTTTGCAATTTTTTCTTCTCTGCCACTTTTTATATATATTAAGTCCATGTACCATGTGAGCATAAAATTCAAAATATTTTCAAATTCATTTTTATTATCCTTGAAAAATTTTATTTCGTCAAAAATAAATTCTGTATTTCTTATAATTTTGTCAATTAATTTTATTACATCTTCTCTCTTGGAGAGAAGTTCAGGATCTTCGTAATATCTAAGGGCAAGGCTTACACTCCCCTTGGAAAGTCGTGAGAAAAGTTTTGCATTTTTTTCTGTAATATTTTTTTTAATCAAAAAGTCTTCTATTCTATCTCTTGTTACATCTGCAAATTTTAAAATTCTGCATCTTGAAATAATTGTGGGAAGAATTTTTTTCATGTTGCTTGAAATTAATATTAAAATCAAGTAATCCATTGGCTCTTCCAAGGTTTTTAAAAGTGCATTTTGTCCTTCTACTGTTACTTTGTCAAAATCGTCTATGATTACAACTTTGTGGCTACTGTTATAGGGTTTTGAGAAGGAGTTTTCGATGATTTCTTCGATTTCTTCTTTTTTTATTATGCCTCCTCCCTTTACTATGAAAAGGTCGGAGTCTTCGTATTGATTTATTCCACTAAAAAATCTGAGGGCTTCGCTATTGTCCTTTAAGATTGCTCTTGCAAAATTTTTTGCATGTGAAAATTTCCCTATTCCCTTTGAGCCGCAAAAAAGATAGGCGTGGCTATAAGATTTCTTTTGTAAATCTCTTTCTAAGCTATTTATTATTTCTGGGTTTTCTAAAAACATTAAATTCTCTTTGAGTCTTCCAAGTCAACTACAAATATTGTGGCTCCAGAAACTTTGAAGTCCCCTTCCTTTATGTGAATGTCTTCGGGTTCAGTGAGTTCCTTAAAAATTGCGTAAATCCTATCTAGTTCCCTTTCTTCGCAGCCTAACAAAAGTGTGGTATTGCCCGATTTGAAAAAACCACCTGTTGAACTTAACCTTGTAACATATATATCTTCGTCTAAAAATTTATCTATTAGTGCATCTGTGTATTTTTCTTGCACTATTGCTATTATCATTTTCATAATATCACCTAAAACTTTTTAAAATCAAATACTTCAACTACAAAAATTGTCGCTCCACCAACTTTTACGCTTATTGGCACTGGAATCATGGCTTGACCAGGAATATTAATTGGTTGGATAGTTCTTTTTACTTCTCTTGTTTTTGAGTTTTCTTCTAAAATTTTCATGAACTTATCTTTGTCTTCATCGTCAATCCCTGAAAGGATTGTAACATTTCCCGATTTTAAAAATCCGCCAGTGGAACTTATTTTTGTAACTTTAAAATTATTCTCGTTAAGAGTTTTTATTAAATTTTCGCTATCTTCATCTTGAATTATTGCGATTACAAGTTTCACACAACCATCCTCTCTTTTAGAACTTTCATGCAGTCGCAAAAAACTTCTTCTATACTTTTATTTACATCTATAAAATAATAATTGTCTTCTTTTTCTAAATTATTGTAGTAGTCTCGAACTTTTTTGTGAAATTCGTCAGGTTCTCTCTCTAATCTGTCATAGCAGGATTTATCTTTTCTGTGAAGAGTTACGCCACTGCTTCTAAAGATAAATACAATGTCGGGTTTAATCCTTCCCGTTGCAAAATTATTTATGCTTAAAATGTCTTCTATTTTTTGTCCCCTTGCATATCCTTGGTAGGCAAGAGATGAGAGTACGTATCTCTCACAGAGAACTGTGATTCCCCTTTCTAAAGCGGGAATTATTTTTTCGTAAGTATGCTGGGCTCGTGATGCAGAGTATAAAAGTGCTTCTGTCCTCATGTCCATTTCCCTTAAATCTTCGTCTAAGATAATTTCTCTTATTTTTTCAGAAATTCTCGTGCCACCGGGTTCTCTTGTCTTTATTGTATTTACTTTCTTCTTTAAAAGTTCTTCATAAATTAAATTGCAAATTGTTGATTTTCCAGACCCGTCTGGTCCTTCAAATGTAATAAATGCACTCATTTAACTACCTCAATTTTATCTTCGTGAAGTCCTATTATTTCAATTCCTTCATTTAAAAACCTATCTATACTTTCTATAATTTTATCGTCAATAATCTCGCCAAAACTCACTAGGGGTACTCCTGGTGGATAGGCTGCTATTATCTCTTTGGAAATTCTGCCCTTTGCATCCTTATATGAAAGGTATTCGCCCCTTGCTAAAAAAGCTTTTTTTGGCATCATTTTTCTTTTTGGGATTTCAATTTTTAAGGGCGAAATCTCCTTGTATTCATTGTTTTTGTAACTTAAAATTACATCTTTTAATTTTTCTATTTCAGCTTTAGAATTTATTGGAGAAATTAGGGCAAGAGCATAGTATAAATCGCCCATTTCAAGCCTAATGTTTTTGTTTTTTAAAAAGTCCTTTAGGACTTCTTCGCCACTCATGTTGCCAATTCTAAATATAAATTTCATTGGATCTAGTGCTATTATAGAGTCGTGGCTTAAATCTAAGTTATAATTTATTTCTCTTTTTAGGCTCTCAATATCTTCTATTCTATTTTTTAACTCAAATCGTCCAACTTCGTCCATGTATTTTAACCCCGCTTCAATGGAAAGCATAAATAAATAGGAGGGCGATGTGCTATTATAAATATTTATATATTTTAAAAGTTCATCGTGAGAAAATCTATTTGTCCCTCTGTGAATTAATGCAGTCTGCGTAAGCGAAGGTATCATCTTATGCGTTGAATTTATAACTAAGTCGGCACCTGCTTCTATTGCTGAATATTTTTTTAAGTCTGAAAAATATAAATGTGCTCCATGGGCTTCATCGACAATCACTGCAATGTCATTGTCATGCAAAATTTTTACGATTTCCTTTAATTTTAAAATTCCGCCAAAATAATTTGGGCTTACTAGTACGCAAGCTTTTATATTATTTTTTTTGATTTTATATTTTAGTTCTTCTTGGTCTATGCCAAAATACATGGCACGATTTTCATCGTAAATTGTATTTAAGTAAATTGGGTCTAAGTCATTTAAAAGAAGGGCGTTGTAAATGGACTTGTGTGCGTTTCTCTGTATTAAAATTTTGTCGCCCGAGGATGTAGCCATGGAAATTGCAATGTGAAGTGCTCCCGTAGATCCATTTGTAATCATAAAGGATTCTTTTGAGCCAAATATTTTTTTTATCTCTAAGTGCAAGTCCTTTATTGCTCCCCTTGGATTTAGGAGATTGTCTGTGTCTAATATCTCAGTCAAATCACTTTTTATATCCAAATCAAAAAAGTTCTTGCCTTTGTGAGCGGGCATTCCAAAAGAGATTACATCTTTAATTTTATTGATTTCATTTTTTAAAGGGCTCTTCATATTTTCCTCAACTTCCTTTAATTATACTATAATTTATAATCATTTAAAAGTTAGCCCTTTTCATAAAAATCTCCCTTAATGGAAACTTCGCCACTTGAAAGGGTGATCTTTTCTTCTCCAGTATCCACTATTAAATTGCCCTTTTCGTTTATGTCGATCCCCTTTGCCGAATATTTTTTGCCATTTAATTCAAAGGAAAGTTCCCTTCCAATTACTAGTGAATGTTTTTTGTAATAGTCTATAATTTCGTGGTCTTTTTTTCTATAATTATTTTCATAAAAGGCATTTAAGATGCTAGATAAAATTTCATTTCTTATGGTATCAGTTTCAATATAGCCTGCAATGTCCTTTAATTCTTTGAAACTATCGTCCTCTGGTTTGTTGACATTTATCCCAATGCCAACAATTACAGACTTCACGCTCCTCGATTCAAAGTCTGCATCAAGTTCTGATAAAATTCCACAAATCTTTTTGCCCTTTAAAAATAAATCGTTGACCCATTTTATTTGAGGTTCTTTCCCCGTAGACTCTTTTATACCTTGAAGAACGGAAACTGCCGCCTTCACTGTGATTAAATCAAAAAAAGAAAAATCAAAAAATTCCTTTGGATGTAAAATTATGCTAAAGTAAACTCCGCTTCCCTTTGGCGATTTAAAAGTTTTGCCCGTTCTTCCACGTCCTCCCCTTTGCATATCAGATACAATTACAGTAAAATCCTTGACCTCTCTAGAATATAGCCTTCGCTTTGCTTCGGTATTAGTTGAATCAATTTCATCAAATACAATTATGTCAATGTCCTTTAATTCTTCACGAAGTCCCTTTCTTATTCCTTCTTCAGATAATTTATCGTCTGTTTCTAAAAGTTTGTAGCCAAGTTTTGTTTGAGCTTCAATTTGAAATCCGCTTTCCTTTAAGCTATTTATTGCCTTCCAAATTGCCGTTCTTGAAATATTTAATTTTTCTGCCAACTCTTGACCAGAAATATAATTTGCTCTGTTTTTTTCTAATTCTCTTAATACAATATCCTTTGTTTTCAATATATCACCTTCTTGACATTTTTATAAATCTACTGTAAAATGATTTTCTAGGCTATGGAGAGATGTCCGAGTGGCTGAAGGAGCCCGCCTGGAAAGCGAGTATACATGAAAGTGTATCGGGGGTTCGAATCCCCCTCTCTCCGCCATCGCCATGCTAAGCGGGAAATTAGCGATGTCCTGTACCTGCAATTCGCTACAGCAGGGCTGAATTCCCTATCTAGGATTTTAACTTTATCGCCTGCCCCATATAAGTGGTGTTGATGATTGGGTCCTGCGCAACAGAAACTTATGAACCGTGTCAGATCTTGATCGAAGCAGCACTAAGTAAGATCTTTTGTGTGCCGCAAGGGTCGCCTGATTTGAGCTAACTGTATGGGTAACGGATGAGGTTAACTTTCGACATAGGGTGCATGGCTACATATTAGTCCCATTTATTTGGGACTTTTTTCTTTTTTAATTTTGATACATTTAAGATTTCTTTATCCTTCAAAACCCCTTTTTCTCTCAAGTATTTTTCACTTCTAGAATAAAAGCCTCTCTTTGAATTTGTTACATAGAAATAATCTCTTATGTAATTTTCCTTTTTATACTTATAATCCTCTAAAAGGGCATCTGTGTTTGAAAAAATTTCTATTCCCTTAAAATATTTTTTGAAAAAATCTTTTTTTAGGTGAAGTCCACTTGACGCCAGAAAAATTAAATCGTAGCCATTAAAATCAAAATCTTGGAAATATTCATCGCAAATTTTTTTTATAATTTCATCTGCTATTGTGTCATTACATGCGTTTATAAGTAGTGGAGCGTTAAAGTATTTTACATAGGATTTTGTGAAATTATCTAGAGTTTTTTCTTCTAAGGTAAGCTTTGATGAAAGACACAAAATTTTTCTGTGGGCAAGTTTATTTTTTAAAGCTTTTTCTCCAAATTCTGCATTTTTAAAATCTTTAAAATAATTTATGGCGTCAAAGTCCATGACATAGACTTTTTTGTCCTTTTTAAAAAATTTTTTTATATATTCAATTCGTTCATTTACGGCGTCCCTTTTGTAAAGCCCGTAGTATTCAAACTTGTCGTCAATATAATAGTTTAAAAAGTCACGATGTTCTTGGTATAGACCTACTATGCCAGGTCCCGTGTCAAAAACTGCCAAATTCTTCACCTACTCTCACTTTGTATACTTGTTTATAAATTTTACTAAAATAAAAATATGCTTCCTCTAAAGATTTTTTGTCTTCAAATATTCCAAAAATTGTTGCGCCGCTTCCACTCATTAGTGCCGCAGATTTAAAGTCAATTAATTTGTTTTTAATCTCCAATAAATCTCTGTGCACATTAAAAACTACATCTTCCATTTTATTTCTCAGAAGAAAATTTAGTTTTTCTATGTCTAATTTATAAATTGCATCTAAAATTTTTTGAAAATCTATTCGCTCATCATCTATCTTTGCTTTTTTGTAGACTTCCTGTGTTGAGATTCCATATCCGGGATTTATGATTAAAATATTTTCAAGATATATTGGCCTTACATCTTCTAAAATATCGCCAATGCCACTGGCAATTTTTGTCCCACTAGTCATCATATATGTAAAATCTGCTCCAAGATCCTTTGCCATTTCTATTAGCTCCTTCCTTTGAAAATTTAAGTCATAAAGTTCATTTAGTGCGTAAAAAGTAGCTGCTCCATTGGAAGTGCCGCCAGCAAGCCCTGCTGCAATTGGAATTTTTTTATTTATTTGAACTTTAAAGGGAAGGTCATGTCCAGCTTTATTTTTTAAGGTTTCATAAGCTTTGTAAATTAAATTGTCCTTTATGTCAAAGCTAAAGTCTTGTGAGATTTCTACTTTATTGCTTTTTGAAAAATTCATCTCATCGTAAAGATCTGTCATTACCATTAAGGTTTTTATGTCGTGGTATCCATTTTCCCTTTTGCCAATTATATCCAGTGATAAATTTAATTTTGCGTGGGCATTTTTTTTAATCATAATACACCTCAAATTAATTATAATTCATAATTTATTTTTTTGCATCAATGTATATTAAGGCTTCTTGCTTTATTTTTCTTTTATTATAAAATTTAATCTTCTCTTAAAATTTTTCGATAAATTTAGGCAAAAAAATAAGCTGCCTAAGCAGCTAATATTTTATGAAATCATCTTTGCATCTTTATAGCTTACATCTTCGTCTAAAACTGTAACTTTCACAGTTGATGTCAGTACATCAGAATATGTGTAGCTTGCAGTTACAAGTTCCTCTCCGTTAAAAACTTCAAGTACAAAAAGACTTGGATAAATTGCTTTTAATACTCCTTTGCGAGTAACAATTTTTTTTCTGCCCTTGTTGGCTTGTACAATAACTTTCTTTCCAATATGATTTTCAAGTTCTTTCTTGATTAATTGCATTTGATTCATTTGATATCCATTCCTTCCAAATACTTTTAATACTAATTTATTATATTATAAAAGTCTAACTATGTCAAATAAATTTATTATTTTACTCCATAAAAATTTTTTTGTCAATGAATATTTCAACAATTTTGAAATATTTTTTTTCCCTAATTTTTATTCTATAACAATAATTTTTATTCCAAAGTTATTTTATAATTTTTTTATTTCTTATTCAAAAAGCCCCTAGAACTTGTATTTTTTAAATAAGTCTAGATTTTTCAACTCAACTATTGTATAATTATGTATTGTTATTAAGTGGATTGGAGGTATTGATGCAAAAAAACAAAAAAGTCATTCTAGGAATGAGTGGCGGCGTGGATTCGTCTGTGTCTGCAATTCTCTTAAAAGAAGCTGGCTACGATGTTACAGCTGTTTTTATGAGAAACTGGGCTGAAGATGACGGAATGTGCACGGCAAGAGAAGATTACATTGATGTAGTTTCTGTATGTTCTCAACTTGATATAAAATACTTTACTGTCAATTTTGAAAAAGAATATAGAGATAGAGTTTTTTCTTACTTCCTTAGTGAATACAAAAAGGGCAGAACTCCCAATCCAGATGTAATGTGCAATACTGAAATTAAGTTCAAGGCATTTCTCGACTATGCAATGGATTTTGATGCTGATTATATTGCAATGGGTCATTATGCTCGTACAAAAAATATCCATGGTAAAACTTATCTTTTAAGGGGAGCCGATCCTAATAAGGATCAGTCTTATTTTTTGTCAAGGGTTAGGTCTGATGCACTTGCAAAGACTCTCTTTCCCGTTGGCGAGTTAAAAAAGGACGAGGTAAGGAGCATTGCAAAAAAGTATAATCTTTCTACTGCTTCAAAAAAGGATTCTACTGGAATCTGTTTTATTGGCGAAAGAGATTTTAATGAATTTTTAGACCAATTCCTTTTTACTAAACCTGGCAAGATTGTGGACGAAAGGGGCAATGTAATTGGAGAACATTCTGGTCTTATGCACTACACAATTGGTCAAAGGCGTGGAATTGGCATAGGTGGCGTTGGAAGTGGTGAACCCTTCTTCGTTGCCGACAAAGATTTGAAAAATAATCTTTTAATTGTAGCACAGGGAATTAATAACCCTGCACTCTATAAAGATGAGTTTGAAGTTGAAGATGTTTTTTGGATTACAGAAATTCCTTCTCTTCCCATTGATTTATCTGTTAAAATAAGATATAGGGCAAGCGATGAAGATGCGATGCTTGAAAATAATAATGGTAAATATATTGTTAAATTGAAAAAATCACTCAAGGGTGTTACGCCTGGTCAAGTATGTGTTTTTTATCAAGGCGATGTATGTCTTGGTTCAGGTATTATAAAATAATTTTGGAGGTATATATGAAATTAGTTTTAAACAAAAGAGATGCAAAGGGCAAAAACAAAGTTGATAAACTTAGAGTTAAGGGTGAAGTTCCTGGAGTTCTTTATTCAAAGGGAGAGGAAGCAAAGTTAGTATCTGGTCTTGAAAAAGATTTACTTAAGGTTTTTTCTGATGAGGGATTTTCAAATATTTTTGAAATCGAAGTTGATGGAGAAACTGTTTCCGTTCTTTTTAAAGAAGTTCAAATGCACCATATTAAAAATGCAATGGTTCACTTTGACCTATTTGAAGTTGATATGAACACTGAACTTACTGTTGCAGTTCCTGTTGTTCTTGAAGGTAGAGAAGAAGTTAAGGTTCAACCATCTTCATTAATCCAAGTATTAAACGAAGTTGAAGTAACTTGCCTTCCAAAATATCTTCCTTCTGAAGCTATTGTAAATGTTGTTGAAATGCAAATTGGCGATGTTAAAACTGTTGCTGACCTTGACATTTACGGCGACGAAAATATTAAAATTGACATTGATGCTGAAGAAACTGTTGCAACTCTTGTTGAACCAACAGAAGAAAAAGAACCTGAAGAAGGTGAGGAAGAAGTTTCTGCAGAAGTTCCTACTGTTTCTGAAACTGAAGAGGACGCTGAATAATAATTTGTATTTTAAAAGGGCTCGAGAAGCCCTTGTTTTTTTGTCAATTTTTAGTTTTTTACTCTATAAAAATTTTAAAACTCCCCTTGGATCTTCTAAAATATTTTCAGTGTATTTTTCTAACATCTCTCTGGAGCCAGTGCCACATAGTACTCCTAATTTTAGGGTGTCCCTTCCAAAAATCATATCTACTTTTGAATCTCCAACAATTATAATTTCATCATCTTTAAGGGAATACTTGTCCTTAAAAATTTCTAGGCTTTCTGTACTAGGTTTCTTTTCATATAAATCTGCTGCTGCATAAAAGTCAATAAATTTGTCAAGTTCTAAATACTCCATAGAAAATTTCGCCTGCCTATAATTATCGGAAGTGAAAAGTCCTATAATAATTCCTCTTTCTTTTAAGTCCGCAAATAAACTTTTTAGGTCGCAAGTTTCCTTTATTCCATCTTTATTGTTTTTTAAAAATTCTAGCAGAAAATCGTCAATTTCTTTGTAAATTTCCTCTATGCTTTCCTCCATAAATTCTGAAAATATAATCGCCAAATCCTTTACAGTTTCAGAAGAAAGAATAGAGTTTTCATCTACTTTTTTATTTTCTTTTACTCCTATTTTTTTTAAAAGTTTTTTCTTTGAATCTTCGCTTAAATTTTTCACCTTTAAAAATTCTACAATTGATTCCACCCAAATTTTAGAAAATTTAAGTAGAGTTCCATCTTTATCAAATAAAATTGCCTTGATCATACTAATTTTTGAAGTTCCTTCCACCTTTTTATCTTTTTAACACTTTTTTCTAAATTATAGAAGTAGGGATTAGTGAATCCGTAGAGTTCTCCATCCTCACATCTTACATTTGCCCTCACATAGTGATAATTTTTATCTAAATTTAGCTTTACATGCAAATTATCTTCGTAAGTTTCATAAATTTCTCCATCTACTATTAATTCTATATGAATTTTTTTATTGTGAAAAGTGTTTTCTTCCAATTTCATAGTAAATTCATATTTGCCTATTTTTTTTAGTTCAATTAATTTTTCACGAGATACAGAAATTTTTCCCTGAAGCATGGCTTTTTTTATTTCATCTTTTGAAAGATTTTTTACAAATATAAAGGTCTTTGGATCTCCAAGAAGCGATGGATAATTTGAATTTTCATATTTTTCATAGGGATAAAGGTGTGAATCACTGCCGCCAATTCCATAAACTACGTAGCCATTTTTTAGAAGAATATCCCAAGCAAGAAGTGCTTTTTCCATTGCGTCAATTGAAGTCAAATATGTTGGGTCATTTATAATTTCCATAAATTTTAAGTCAGACAAATTATAATCAGAAACTAAAAATTCAAAGGTCTCCATAAAGGGATGATTTATAGAGTAAATTTCCCCTTTAATATTTTTTAAAACTTCCTTTAGCCAATCTTCTGTATTTAGACCTTTGACTGAAAATTTAGAAAAAATGGATTCATTTGTGAAAAATAAATTTATATGCCCAAACTTTGACGTGATTTCCGTTCCTTCGATAATTAGCAAATCACTTTTTGGAAATTTGCTATGATTAAAATTGTGATCCGTTGGAGCAAAAAAGGAAAGTCCTCTATCCTTTGCAATTTTTATATTTTCTTCTCTTGAAAGTTTTCCGTCAGAGTAAAAAGTGTGGGTGTGAAAATCTCCTGCGTACCATTTTTCCTCTTCACACTTAACTTCATCTTCTGTGATTGAAATTTCATCCTTTGAATTTAGGTCGCTATTTTTTTCTTCAATTTTTAAAATTACGTCACTTTTTTTATGAAGAATATAGGCTATTTTGTAGTCGCCACTTTTTAAGGCTTTAAAGCCATTTGAAGATTTTAAAATATTTTTCGACATATATCTTTCGGTATCTCTATTTGTAGTGATGCTACCCACAATTTCATCTTCTGCATATACAAATAAAGTTATAAAAAAATCTTCTCCTTTTATGCTAAACTTTAGTGAATTTTCTTTTAAATCTTCTAAATTTATTCTTAAAATCAATTCATTGTAGCCATCTTTTAAATTTTTTGTAATGCTTTTCATTTTTCTCCTTAAAAAAGCTCTGGGCTTTAACCCAAAGCTTTTTTTAATTTTATTATTTGTTAATTTCATCAAGTGCTGCTTGTGCAGTCTTTGCTGCTTCATCGAGAGCAGTTTTTGCATCTACATTTTGAAGTTCGACTTTATCCGCTGCAATTGAAAGTGCGTCTGTGATTTTTCCATCTGTTGGGTCAATAAAAGCAGGTGAAGCGTGCATTGCTTGTTCATAGGGAACTCTTGCATAAGGATTTTCTTCTATAAATTTCTTGTATTCATCGACATCTTTTGCAGACTTTCTTACAGGAATATATCCAATCTTTTCTGACCATTTTGCTGAAACTTCTGGGCTTGTGAAGTATGCAATCCATTCGTAAGCTGCCTTCTTTTGTTCTTCACTTGCAGCTTCTGGCACAAGAAGTGAGTGAGCTCCTGCAACTGGTCTTGCTGGATTTCCATTTAAGCCAGGTTGTGGAAGTGATGCAATTTTTGTAAAGTCAAGGTCTCCCTTATCTCCCGATGAACCTGTGTAGGACATCGCTTCACCATTCATTACATTGTCAATAGTTCTATACCAATATTCCCAACCTTGTCCTCCTGATTCGATTTTTGTAGTTTTGTTTTCAAAAATTTGTTGTCTTATAAAATTCCAAGAATCAACCCATTCTTTACTATTTATTAAAACTTTTTTGCCATCGTCAGATAAAATTTTTCCTCCATTTGATAGAGCTATATCTCTTAAATTTTCGTGATTGTACATTACAAGATGTCCCCATTTTGCAATTTTCTTGTCTTGTATTTCCTTTGATGCTTTAAATGTGTTTTCCCAAGTGCTGTAAACTTCCTTTGGATCCATGCCCGCTTTTTCAAGGAGATCTTTTCTATAATAGATTACTTGTGTAGTTCCATAAGCTGGGAAGCCGTAAACTTTTCCATCAATCATTGCTGGTTTCATAAATACATCTAGATAGTCGTCAATTGGAGTTCTGTCGTCCATGTATTTTGTTAAATCAGCTAACATTCCATCTTTAACTCTAAGTTCAATATTTGATCCAATATAAACTGCTGGTGGTTCATTAGCTGCAATAGCTGCTTGTACTTTTTGGAAGGTTTCGTCATAGTCAGCTTGTTGAACTCCAACTACCTTTACTTTATCTTGTGATTCGTTAAATTCTTTGATGATTTCTTCCATAGTTTCGCCGGCAACTGAGCCAAGTCCGTACCAAAATTGAATTTCAGTTTTGCCCTTGGATTCTTCTGTTTTTTCTTCTGTCTTCATTGCATTTTTCGCAGAACTTGAACATCCTGTAAAAAGTATAAGTGCGCATAGCATAATTAATGCTGTCTTAAATGTTTTTTTCATTTCTTCTCCTTTAAATATTTTTTATTAAAATTAAAATTTTAACCTTTAATGCCGCTATCAGAAATTCCCTTTATAAACCACTTTTGTAAAACTATAAATAAAATTAAAAGTGGAAGAACTGATATGGTGTTTCCTGCCATTAGAAGTGGTAAATTCTCGCCAAAATTGCCCTGTGATGTGAAAAATTTATTTAGACCAACGCTTATTAGATACTTTGATTTTGAATTTGTGATAAGTGATGGCCACATATAATTGTTATACATTGTAACAAACTGGATCAACGCATTTGTAAGTATTGTAGATTTTGAGATTGGAAGTACAACTTTTAAAAGTATGTCCATATCACTTGCACCATCCATTTCGGCAGCCTCAATTAATTCCTTTGGAACTTCTTTAAAGGTGTTGTAGAGCATATAAATTGTAAAAACTGCCACTGCATTGGAAATTATAATCCCTGAAAGGGTGTCGATTAAATTTAATTTTGCAATTATTACATAACTTGGCACATAAGTTGTGGCAGCTGGAAGCATATAAGTCAATAAAATTGCCTTAAACATAAAGCCCTTTAGTTTAAAGGAAAATCTATACATTCCATAGGCAAGCAGAACTCCTGTTATAATTTGCAAAATAACTATTACAATTGATGTTACAATGGAATTTATGATGTATAAGTCAAAGGGTGCTAAATTCAATGCTCCCACAAAATTCCTAAAATCTAAAAAATCCGGCATAAAACTAAGAGGCTTACGCATAATAGATTCTGTACTTTTAAAAGAATTTGACATCATCCACATTAGTGGAAAAAAAGTAATTACCGATAAAATTATTAGCACAAAATGTCTTCCTATTTTTTTCATCATGATTCCATCTTCCTTCTCATAAAAATCATAAATAGTGAAAGCATTGCAGTGATTATCACTATAATTAGGGATATTGCACTTGCCTTTCCCATGTTAAACTCTTCAAAGGCCATTTGATAAAACATATATAGAAGAGTTCTAGTTGAACCAGCAGGCCCTCCTCTCGTCAAAACTGAAAACTGATCATAAGCTTGAATTGATGTTATTAAATTCATAATCAATAAGAAAAAAGTTGTGTTTTTAGTCATTGGAAAGTAAATATATTTTATTTTTTCAAAAATATTTATCCCTTCAAGCTCGCCAACTTCAAATAAACTACTTGGGATTTTGCTCATGGCATCTGTGTAAAATAACATCGCCCATCCAGAGTTTTTCCAGATAGTTACCATAATTACTGCAATCATAGCTGTGTTTTCATTTGATAACCATTCGGGGCCATTTATTCCCACCATGGCAAGACATCTATTTATTAAACCAACATCGCCCCTTAACATCCAAGACCACACAATGGACATCGCAACCATGGGAGTAACCCACGGTGAAAATAAAAATCCTTGATAAATTAATTTACCCCTGAAATTTCCTTGCAAGAAAAGCGCAAAGACAAAGCCGAAAAATAATACAGGAATAACTGTGCCAATGCCAAAGACAATTGTATTTTTTAAAGCTTGCCAAAAGAAATTACTTCGCAAAATATATTTGTAATTATCTACGCCAACTACATCAAAGTTTGGACTTACATAATTCCAATTCGTAAAGGAAATTAGAAATGATGCAATCATTGGCAAAAACCAAAAAATTATCAGTGGAGCCAAGGGAATTAAAAAATAAATTAAAAATTCCTTAAATCCAAGCTTTCTCTCGTAACTTTTTCTTGCACTAATCTTCATGCTTTTCACCTACAAAAATTCTATCTCCTGAATCTCTATCAAATAAATAAGTTTTTTCCAATGGAATTTTTACAAATAATTCTCCATTATTCTTTGGATTTTTTTCAAGATCACATTTTAAAACAATTTTATTTTCAAAAATTTTCCCAGAAATATCATAATTAGACCCCAAAAGTTCAATTAAATTTATATTAAAGGGAAGATCCCCCTCTTTAGAAAGTTCAATTGACTCAGGTCTAATTCCAAGAGTTACCCTTCCGTCATGTGAATTTACTCCACTTATAATTTTATTATTGTCATCATCATAAAAAATTTTATCCTTAACTTTACCTTCAATAAAATTCATAGATGGTGAACCTAAAAATCCTGCCACAAAAGCATTTATTGGATTAGTATAAAGTTCTCTCGGTGTTCCAATTTGTTGGATTATGCCATTATTTAAACAGACAATTCTACTTGCCATTGTCATAGCTTCTGTTTGGTCATGAGTTACATAAATTACTGTGGAACCTAATTTATTTTTTAAATTTAAAATTTCCTTTCGCATTTCAACTCTAAGTTTTGCATCTAAATTTGAAAGTGGTTCATCCATTAAGAAGATATCACTTTCCTTTACAATTGCTCTTCCAAGGGCAACTCTTTGCATTTGACCACCAGATAGCTCCTTTGGCTTTTTCTTTAAGTAATTAGTCAAATTTAAAATTTCTGCAGTCTTTTTAACTTTATAATCAATTGTTTTTTTGTCTAGTTTTCTAATTTTCAACCCAAAAGCTATGTTGTCGTAAACGGTTAAATGAGGATAAAGTGCATAGGATTGAAAAACCATTGCTATGTTTCTATCCTTTGGTGGCACATTATTTGATAATTTTCCGTCGATGTAAAGCTCACCACTAGTTATATCTTCAAGACCTGCAATCATCCTAAGGCTAGTGGACTTCCCGCAACCTGAAGGGCCAACGAAAACAATAAATTCACTTTCATTAATTTCTATAGAAAAATCCTTTACTGAATAGTCCTCATTCTCCTCGTATTTTTTACATATATTATTTAAGCTGATTTTGGACAACTTTCCTCCTCCTTTCGCTCCAACTATTTTACTTATAAATTAAATAAAAGCTATGTATTGTGAGTAAAAAACTTGTAAAGTGGAGAAATTATTTTAAAAATAAAAATTCCCAATAAAATGAACTGACCTTCTTAGTTAGTTTATAAGTCTAACTCTCAGTATCAGTTCAAAAATCAGCTGTAATAAAATATTTGTATTATTTCTTTTCAAACCATTCTTTCATAGTCCTCATGACTTTTATAAGCTCTTCTTCTCCAATTACATAGGGGGTGGAGTAAATATATTTATATTTAATTTTTTATAAATTGAGTAGGACTAATTTAATAGCTCTATCACCACATAATGAGAATAACCTTCTTTTCTCCTGCATATCGCCATGTAAAACTTGCTAGTCGCTATGGTATTCGTCGACAACTATGCTCCTTAGGGAATTCATCCAGCATTAAGACATGCCGTCATACAATAAAAAAGTCCATGAGAAAATCCCATGAACTTTAAAAAATTCTTATTAACTTACTGAAATTCTATTTTTGTGAAAATAGTACACTCCAAGGAGAAATAATATAGTTTCTACTACTAATAGCATTAAAGATCCTACTCCTCTAAAATTAACAAATACATCTCCATTATTCATAACTAATTCCATTTTTGTGAAGAGGTCAAAAGTGTCTAGCAATTTAATTGCAAATCCTTCTAATACTCCTAGAATTATAAACGCTAGAACTGAACCGCCAAATCCAAATCTTCTTAGTTTTTTGCCACCACCAAGGCTTATTGAAAATACTATTCTCGCAATGCAATTAAATAAGAATATTATTGCTATGCCTATTGATATTAATAAATTCTTTGCTCCAATCTCATTTATTACACTTGATATTTCCTTCCACGGAATTGTAGAAATTCCTGTGCTAGCTAATGTTAATATTACAAAAATTGCTCCAAGATACAAGGAATAAATTGTAAACATCACAAAGTAATATATAAATCTCGAAAATGTCTTTGCCAAAGGACTAATTGGTATTGATTCATAAAATAATGCACTGTCGCCAAAAAACATATTGTAGTCGCCAACTATTACTGTTACTGCTGCTACAATGTATCCACAGAACAATGCCGTAATGCCAATAGTAACTGAATGCATTGCTAAATTATAATAATTAATACTACTAAATAGCAATCCAAACACTATGAGTACAAGGGGCAAAACTGGTATGAACCAATTATTTTTAAAATGACTTTTTATTTGATGTCCTAATAATTTTCCCATTAAAATACCTCCGTAAAATAATCTTCTATGCTCATGTTTTCTTCACTTCTTATCTCGTCAACTCTTTTATTTATCGTAATTTTTCCATCGGATAGGAATAATACTCTATCGAGAAGTGGTTCAATTTGATTTATTAGATGAGTTGACAGGATTATTAAATTGTCTTCTTTAAAATTATTTAGTATAGTTTGTATAATCATCTTTCTAGCTGATGGATCAACGCCAGAAATTGGCTCGTCTAGTAGAAATATTTCAGCATTTCTTGAAAGACTTAGGGCAATTTGCATCTTTTCTCTCATTCCCTTACTCATTTCCTTTACTTTAGACTTAATTGGCAATTTAAATTCTTCGTAAATTTTGTAAAACTTATCCTCGTCAAAATCTTTGAAGAATAATTTATAAGTATTGACAACTTCTTTTACTGATAGTCTATCACTTAATGCAAATTTGTCCGGTTGATAAGACAAGATGTCTGCCGTCTTATGTGATATTTCTTCGCCATCTATCAATACCTCTCCTTTATAAGTTTTTTCGAGTCCTGCAAGTATTCTAAGTAATGTAGATTTTCCCGTGCCATTTGGCCCAACTAGTCCAACTATTTGTCCCTTATCTAACTCTAGGTTTAAATCGTCAAGTACTTTATTTTTGTAGTTAATATTTAAATTTTTTATTTCTAATTTGCTCATGACTCCCTCCAATATTCATCTAAAAGCGTAAGTGATTTTTCCTTTGTCAAGTTGAGTTCTTCTGCAACTTCAATTAATTCATCGCAGGATTTATAAAAAGCTCCCCTTGCAATTTCTTCTATTAAACTCTCGTCATCAGTTATAAATCTTCCCATAGTCCTATTTGATTTTGCTAGTCCTTCTCTTTCTAGGTCTTGAAGTGCTCTTTGCACTGTATTTGGATTTACGCCATAAATTTTTGCCAAATTCCTTACAGTGTCCATCTTTTCTCCACTTTTCCACTGACCACTTGAAATTTTTAATTTAAAGTCTTCGAGAAGTTGTAGATAAATAGGTCTGTTGTTATCAAATTCCATAAAACCCTCCTTATATGTAGAGTTATTGATTTTACTTTAGTCTTGACTCCATAAATTTTCTTATTTTTAATCTTATAATTTTAAGTTTAATTAAATCAAAGATAAATCTTAAACTTAATAATATTAAAATAATTTTTGTACTGTTGTATCAACTCCTTAATACAATAATTATTATATAGTTACCTTTTTAAAATTGCAATAGAAATTTTAAAAAATTAAAATTTTTATTTTACAATCCCTCTTTATTTAATATTGTGATTAAATAAATTTTTATTTGGATAAATATAATTTGTATGTATAATGCTTTTATGGTAATATACTAAAATCATTTATTTAGGAGGTATTATTTTGGAATTAAGTTTGGAGCTTCAGCGATTTTGATTGTCGCACTATTCTTTGGTCATTATGGATTTGAAGCACCTGCTTTTTTATCTAAAATTGGTCTTGTTTTATTCTTAACGCCTATTGGTCTTATGGCTGGCCCCGATTTTGTAGAAAATATTAAAAAAAATGGAGTATCTTTTCTTTTAATATCTATTGTCGCTGCAATAGTAGGAGGCCTTACAATTATAGCATCTGTTAAGATTTTTAAACTCCCTGTTTCTCTTTCTCTTGGATTAGCAACAGGAGCTCTTACTTCAACTTCTATGTTGGGAACAGTAAATGAATTGACAGATTCTATTTTACCAGGCGTTGGTTATGGTATTGCTTATGTTTTTGGAGTTGTTGGCGTTGTGCTCTTCGTTCAAATTGTTCCTAAACTTTTAGGTGCAGATAGAGAAGTTGAAAATGCAAAACTTGAAATTCATAGTTCTAAATCTTCCAACAAAAAAATCGTTGATGCTTCTAAACTCATCACAATTGAAAAAAGTGGACTTTTCTCAATTGCAATTGCAGCATTTCTTGTTATTTTAATTGGAATGATTAAAATTAAAGCTGGCTCTGCTAAAATTTCCCTTGGAAGTGGTGGAGGTTCTTTAATAGGTGGTCTTATTTTAGGACATATTGGCAATATTGGTAAAATTAATCTTCGTGCTGATAAGGGTATATTATCTGCTATTCGTGACTTAGGACTTGCATTTTTCCTTCTCCCTTCAGGTTTAAAAGCTGGGGCTGGATTTATTGAAGTTGTAAGTCAATATGGTATAAAACTTTTCTTTGTAGGAGTTCTCATGACTCTTATTACTACAATCGTGTCATTTTTACTTTCATATAAAGTATTTAAACTTCCTTTGTTTGGAGCACTGGGAGCAACTACTTGAGCTATGACAAGTGCACCATCTCTTGGAGCTCTTTTAACAGTTACAGAAGATGATAGAGTATCTTCTTTTTATGCTGCAACTCAACCAACTGCAACAATTTTTATGGTATTCTTACCACAAATAATTGCGCTTCTTATTGGAATTGATTAAAAATATATTAAAAATATATGGAAGACAAAATATTTTATTGAACTTAAAAAATTTTGCAAAAAGAAAACTCCCAAAGCTTTAAAACTTTAGGAGCTTTTTTATTTATTAACTTTTTCTTTATTTTTTCTATTCTTTTTATTCTTTACTTTTTTAAGTCTAAAGAAATCTTCTCTTTCCTTTTCTGCTAAAGTGTCTTCAATTTCCTTGATAATGTGATTATACTTAGGTATTTGAATTTTATCAAGGGCATTTGCCCTCTTGGCAGTCTTTTTTATTTCATTTGCAAGTCTAAAGACTGATGTTTCAATCTCTGCAAGCTCATAGATAACTGGCAGAATTTCTGAAATATTTATCTTTGCCCTGTCAAAGGCTGCATTAGATTGATGAAGGGAATAATCTGCCTTAACTACTTTTTTTTCATATTTTATTTTTGGAAGTTCAAGTCCCATGACTGAACGAGATATTATTTCATATTCCTTTTCCAAGGGAGCAGATTCTCCCATGTCTTTTAAGGAAAGTGCTCCCATGGAAATAGTTGCCATTACAAGTTCAGAGTAGGAATCTGCGAATTTACCTTCTATATCAGATTGAAGTTTCTTTGCATTTTTATTTAAGTCCATCATTTCTTTAATTAGGACAGTCCTCTTTTTGTCGAGAAGGTCATAACCCTTTTCTGCGAGGACAAGTGCATTTTTTGATGCGATTAAATTTGCCTTAGTTGGAGTAACTTTAATTGCCATTCTTATCACCTAAATATTTTTCTTTTAACTTAGGATCAATTCTATCAATCATTTCAGGTGGAAGAATCTTCAATAATTCCCAACCTAAATTTAGTGTTTCTTCTATATCTCTGTTTTCATTTTGGTCTTGCGTCAAAAATCTTTTTTCAAATTCATCTCCAAATTTTAAAACTAATTTTTCGTCATCGGAAATATCATCTTCGCCAATTATTTGTGCAAGGGCTCTAGTTTCTTGTACCTTTGAGTATGATGCAAAAAGTTGTGAAGATAGATCTGGGTGGTCTTCTCTAGTATATCCTTCTCCAATGCCATCCTTCATAAGTCTTGAAAGTGATGGAAGTACATCTATCGGAGGATAAACTCCCTTTGAGAATAGATCACGACTTACTACAATTTGACCTTCTGTGATATAACCTGTGAGGTCAGGTATCGGATGTGTAATATCGTCATTTGGCATTGTTAAAATTGGTATAAGTGTTACAGAACCCTTGGAGTCCTTAATCATACCTGCTCTTTCATATAGTGATGCAAGGTCAGAGTACAAGTGTCCTGGATAGCCCTTTCTTGAAGGCACTTCTTCTCTCGATGATGAAACTTCTCTCAATGCTTCTGCATAGGATGTGATGTCAGTCATTATTACAAGAACTTGCATATTCTTTTCAAATGCTAAATATTCCGCAGCTGTAAGAGCACATTTTGGTGCAATTAGTCTTTCCATAATTGGATCGTCAGCATAATTTATATACATTACTACCTTGTCTATTACTCCAGAGTTTTTAAAGCTTTCCCTAAAGAAATCGGCTTCGTCATGCTTTACACCAATGGCTGCAAAGACAATGGCAAAGTTATTTTCTCCACCTTCATCGACAATTTTTGCTTGTCTAACTATTTGAGCAGCGACTTCGTTGTGAGGAAGTCCTGATCCAGAAAATATTGGCAACTTTTGACCTCTAATAAGAGTCATTAGTGCATCAATTGAGGATATACCTGTTTGGATAAAGTTTCTTGGGTATTCTCTAGCTGACGGATTAATCGGTCTGCCATTTATGTTATATACATTCTTGGAATAAATTGCACCGCCCTTGTCAATGGGCTTTGCTGTTCCATTAAATACTCTTCCTAAAATTTCTTCTGAAAGTGGAATTTCAAAGGGATGTGCAGAAAATTCTACCTTGGTATTTTTTGTCGAAACACCTAAGTTATTGCCAAAAACTTGAACAATTGCCTTATCCTCGTCAATTTTTATAACTTGCCCAATTTCTGAACTCTTGCCATCCTTTGACATTATTTTTACAACTTCACCATAACTAACTCTGTGAAGATTTGAAAGTTCTAGCAATGATCCTTCAATTCTATCAAGTGTTAAATATTCTTTTTTCATTCTACATCACCATAAGTTGTGCTAAGCTCTAAATAAAAATCATTGATTTCATTGTTTAAGCTTACAAATTTCTTTAAATCTTCATTTTCTATATCGTATTTCATGTTAATTACTTTTCCGTAAATAGCATCGTTCTTTATTACTGAAATTGGAATTTTTAGTTTTAAAGCTTCCTTGCCTCTTTCGTAAAGATTGTCTATTGTCTTTAACATTTCAAATTGTTTTTCAAGTGGCACAAAAGTGTCAATTGGGTTAAAGGCATTTTGTTGTAAAAATCCAACTTTTACAACACGACAAATTTCAAGAACAAGCCTTTCTTCGTCAGGAAGCACATCTTCTCCAACTAACATTACAATTTCATTTAACTTAGCTTCTTTGTGAAGTAAATCTAAATATTTTATTCTAAGTTCTGGCAAATCTCCATCAAGTCTCATGTCGTAGTAATTTTTTAGTAATGGTATATAACCTGAATAGGAATTCATCCAGTTAATTGCAGGATAGTGTCTTGAATAGGCAAGTTCTTTATCCAATGCTAAAAATACATTTACGAATCTCTTTGTATTTTCTGTTACTGGTTCGGAGAAATCTCCACCAGCTGGTGAAACTGCACCAATAAGAGTTACAGAACCTTCCTTGCCTGATAAAGTCTTTACATAACCAGCCCTTTCGTAAAAACCTGCAATCCTTGATGGAAGGTAAGCGGGGTATCCTTCTTCTGCTGGCATTTCTTCAAGACGACCAGAAATTTCACGAAGTGCTTCTGCCCAACGAGATGTTGAATCTCCCATTAATGCAACGTGATATCCCATATCTCTAAAGTATTCAGCCATAGTTACGCCTGTGTAAATTGATGCTTCACGAGCTGCAACTGGCATATTAGATGTGTTGGCAATGAGAATAGTCCTATCCATAAGAGCCTTGCCCGTATTTGGGTCAATTAGTTTTGGAAAATCTTCCAAAACTTCTGTCATTTCGTTACCTCTTTCACCACATCCAATGTATATGATTATGTCGGCATCACAATATTTTGCGATTTGATGTTGTGTCATAGTTTTTCCAGTGCCAAAGCCTCCTGGAATTGCAGTTGTGCCTCCCTTGGCAATTGGGAAAAATACATCGAAGACTCTTTGTCCAGTTACAAGTAATTTATCAATTGGAAGTCTTTCCTTAACGGGTCTAGGAATTCTTACTGGCCAGTTTTGGTACATCTTGACTTCATTGATTTTTCCTAATTCATCCTTTACCTTTAATAAAACTGTTTCAATATTGTATTTACCATCTTCAAGGATTTCTACAATTTCTCCCTCTACTCCTGGTGGAATCATAACTTTGTGAGTTATAATATCAGTTTCTGGAACTTCTGCAAAAATTTGTCCTTGGTGAACTTTATCGTGCAGCGAAACTTTAAAGTTTACATCCCAAAGTTTTTCTTCATCGAGGGAAATAAGTCCAATACCTTCTGGCATAAAGGATCCATGTTCTTTTTTTATAACTTCAAGGGGTCTTTCAATCCCATCGAATATTCCTCTAATCATTCCAGGCCCAAGTTTTACAGAAAGAGGTGCACCAGTGGAAATAATGTCTTCATCTCTTTTTAGTCCTTCAGTTTCTTCGTAAACTTGAACTGTACCAAGATCTCCATCAATTGAAATAACTTCACCAATTAATTTTTTTTCGCCAACAAGAACCATTTCTCTGATTTTATAATCTGCCATGTTCTTTCCAATTACTACTGGTCCGTCAACTGATTTAATTGTTGCCCTTTCCAATGACTTCACCTCTTTCTTTTAATTTTTCGTGTAGCATTGATCCAATTTCATATCTCATGTCTTCCAATTTATTTTTTAAAGACATATTGATGTTATAAGTTTGTTCTATATCAGAAATTATAAATCCGCCAATATGATATTCAAAAAGCTCGTCGATTTTTAACTCAACTCCCCTTTTTTTTGCAATTTCTTTAAATTTTTTAATGAGTTCTTCATTTTCATTGTTTTTTACATAGAGATAAATGCTTTTTTCATCTATTTCTTCTAAAATATTTTTAAAATTTTCAGTTTCCATATTCACATATTCTTCTGTTTTAGTAAATTCTAAAAGCTTTTGTGAAAGTGTTTCAAGGAGTTCTTTTAATAGCTTTTCATCTTCTTCTAAAAATAAAACTCTCTTTTGCTCCTCAACAGAGGCAATGAGTTCATATCCTCTCCTATTTGCAAGGGTTATTCTTCTATCTATAAAAGCTTCTTCAGCTTTTTTTAGAGATTCAATTTTTTCAGATAAAATCTTTTCAGCCCTTTCTTTTTCTTCTCGAATCCTCTTTTCACATTCTTCCTTTTGCTTTAAAAAAACAATTTTGTTAAATATGGCAATTTTGTTTTCAAGTAAAATCATTTAATCACCTACAGCTTTCACACCGACAGCTTCTCTGACATATTTTAAAATAAAATCATCTTCCATTTGTCCATCTAAATCGGGAATAGTTACCACTAGTGGAAGTTCTCCACTAAGTTTAAATTCCAAGACTTCTTCCTTGATTTCTTTGAAGGAAGAATATGTCAAAATAATTATTCCTATATTTTCAGTCTTTGTATATATTTTAAAATTTTTTAAAAGTTCAGATCTGTCATTACATTTAACAGACCTTACACCTGCAAGGCGAAGGCCGTTAATAATATCTTCGTTGGATGTTAAAAGAATTGATCTCATTATAGTCTTCCAAGAATCATAATTGAAATGATAAGACCATAAATAGCAATACCTTCTGCAAGTCCTAGGTAGATCATTGACTTACCAAGAATATTTGGATCTTCTGATACAGCTCCTATTGCTGCAGAGCCTACATTTGATACAGCGACACCAGCGCCAAGTGATGCAAGTCCAGTTGAAAGACCTGCTGCTAAAAATCCAAGTCCATTACCACCTGTTGAAGCAGTTGCTGCAGATGCCATTTGTGGCACAAGAGATATTAATCCAAAAACAAAAATTGGTACGAAAACAAATAGGTTTAATTTCATAAAGGCACGTGCAAACTTTCTATTTGCATCTGTTCCTTTGTAAATAAAATAAAAACCTGAAACTACCATTGAAAAAACTGTCAACACTGCGAAAATAATAATTTTTTCCATCTTTAAACTCCTCTTCCTCTTTAATAAATTCTATCGGCTTCAAAAAGTATGCCGTCACCACTATAATACTTGCTAAACATTTCATAATACTCAAGTCTTAGAGATTGAATAAATACAATTAGACCTTCTAGTCCCAAAATCAAAATATTTCCAAAAATTAAAACTGCAATATTTCCTCCACTTGAACCAACCATTTCTCCAAGGGTCTTAAATGCCAAGAACAAACCAACGTGGTTTATGGCAAAGGCACCAACTCTTATAAAAGAAATAATTGAACTCATGGTAGATAATAAAGCCTCTAATAGTCCAAAGGAGGACTCAATATAATAATCTGCGGCAGAACCCTCTGCCTCTTTATTAAATAAAATTTTAAGAATAGGTCTTTTTAGTAGCATAATTATTAGACTTATCACCAATATTCCTAAAGAAATATTCATAGGTATAAGTGATTTTGCTCCCATTACATTCATTCCAATATTAATCATCGCTACAAAAATTAGAACTCCCAAAAAACCTTCTTTAGAGAAAAAGGCTTCATCAGGTTTTCCACTTTTTAATCTATTGTAAATACCTATACCATAAGCTATGGCAAGTAGAATAATGCCAAAATATATTGCAATTACAAGAGTGTCGTTTATATTCTCAAAGGGTCTAAACCACATTGCCCGAATGATTTCTTCACTTCCAAAAACTGATCCATACATCAAACCAAAAAACATTGAAGATGCACCCATCCTAAGAAGAAGTCCGCCAAAATCCTTGTTTTTCTTTCTTAATATTAGTCCGGCAATTGCAAATACAGCCCCTTGACCCAAGTCGCCAAACATTGCTCCAAAAAGAATCATGTAGGTAATTCCAAAAATTACAGTTGGATCAAATTCGCCATAATTCGGCGTTCCGTACATATTTATTAATAGCTCAAAGGGCTTGAAAAAATTTGCATTTTTTAACTTTGTCGGTGTCTTCATGTTTTCGCTTTTTGGGTCGAAATACTTAATATCAAGGTCCCTATATTTGGATAATTTTTTTTCTAATTTGCTCTTATCAGAGTCACCAATCCAACCTGAAAGATAGAAGTACTTGTTTGATTTAAGCATGTATCTCTTAGCTTTTTCAATTCCCTCATAGCTAAGCATGTGAGCGAGGGTAGTCTTTAACTCCTCATTTCTACTTTCCAAAAGATTTTTCTTATACTCTTCTATTTCAAAAATCTTTCTCTTTACATTTTCCTCTTCTTCTTCAAGGTTCTTATAAATTAAGTTTGCAGTACCCTCTACATTTTCACCAAGAAGTTCCACTTCTGTAAAGTTTAAGCTATTTAGCAGTCTATCGACATCTTTTTCAGCTTCCCTTGGATAGATTACAAGGAAAAGTTCACGATTATCCACAGTACCTGTGTGATAAATCATGGCAAGGATATTGCCATAGTTTTTCTTTAATCTTTGTCTAGCATCTTTGTCCAAGAAACCAAATCTAGAGTTGAAATATTTTAAATCTGCAATGTCTTTTAAGTCAATATCAACATTTTTAAATAATTCATAATTCTCTTTTAAAGTATCAAGTATTTTTAAATTTTCCTTAGTCTTTTCGTACTCATTGATTTTATCACTGATGTTTTTTACGAAAGAATCTATGTCTTCCTTTACATTTACCTTTTCAAAGTAATACTCATCAATCTTGTCAAAGCCTAAGAAATCCATAATTTCAGTGGCTTTCTTAGCTGTGGATTTATGGGATTGATCTTCTTCAATAGGAGAAATATAATTAAGTTCAAGATTTCTCTCTAAGTTTTCTTCATTGTCCAAACTAAAGGTGAATTTATTTTCTGCTATATTCGCTTCAGTGGACATAAATTGCATACATTTTAAATTCAAAATGTCTAGAACAACTGAATCCATATCACTAATATTGCCAATGATATTAGCGACCTTCATTTTTTCAACGGCCAATTTCTTCACTTCCCTCTCTATCAACAATCATGTATTTTAACTTTTCCTTTTTATTAAGACCAAATCTAGTGCCTTCAAGAATTCTTTCGATATTGGCAATTTCATAATCTAAAAGAACCAAAAAACTCATGAACTTATCTATACCATCGGTTCTTCTAAAATTTTTCCTTACAATAGAATACATAATCTTTTTAGCAGTTCTACCAGTAACAATAACTCTTCCCTGTGCAAAAAGGGCTCCATATTTTGAATTTCTTATTTCTTCTTCAAATTCCCTTTCATCTAAATAAGAAAGTTTAAGAAGTTTTTCTGAATTATAATTTCCACCAAAAATAGTGAAGTTGAAAATTTCTTCAGGTGAAATATTATAATATTTCTTTGCTCTATAAATCCAAATAATATTGAGCAAATCAATTTTTACACCAAAAATTTTTTTAAACTCTTCTACATCCTCTTTGGAAAAAGATTTTGTTGTCTCAGTTAAATTTCTGTAATAAAATTTTTCTAAATTCATCTCAATAGAAAAAAGAGCATCTTCGTCCTTAGATGACTTATAGTTTTTTAGATACTCATAATAATGTGTGTCCTTTAAATTGTCTATAAAAGATTCAAAGGTTTCCTCTTTAAAGTTGATTTTTTTACCTAAAATGACAAGTTTATCAACCTTTGGTTCTTTATTCATCCTCAAAGACCTCAAAATCTTGACGATCTTTTCAATATTTATTCTCTCCAAGTAGGCCTTCAAAAAATCTGCATATCTCAGCGGCAAAAATCCACGAAGTTTTGCAATTTCACTTCTTCTGTACTCTTCCAAAAAGACTTCAATTTCATAAATATCCGAAAAAGAATCTATATTAGGAAATTTTTTTTCTTTTAAATAGGAAAGGCAGAATCTAACATTGTCACCATCTGCCATTTTTTCAAAATCCTCATAGGCTAAAAATTCTGAATACATTTTTGAGATTTTAGCATTTAAAGCCTTTAAACCATCAAACATTTGATTTACTTCCAATCACCATTTCAAAGGCATTTTGAATGAGTTTATCGGAATTCTCACTGTAAAATTCTTCAATTCTCTTTAAATTCTTTTCATTTTCTTTTTTTAAATCTTCAGCTTTTTTTTCAAAATCAGCTAAAATTTCATCACTTTTTTCTTTTCCAATAGCCTTCGCCCTTTCTATTGATTCATTTTCAATATCAGTTAACTTTTCTCTCAAGTCTTTTTTAATATTTTCAATTTCTTTTTCAGTGCTGTCGACAAGTTCTCTAGTTTTTTTATCTATTGCTAAAATACTATCTATACTTTCTTTCAAAAATATCACCACTCTTTTCATTACCTTGTGCATTTCTCATTATATTACTTTGAAATTCTAATTCAAGGGATTTGCTTTAGATTTACAAATTTCACTAAAGTTTCACATTTCATATGATGAATAAAACCTTTATATAGTGAAAATCATTATTTATAAATTTTTTCCAATGATTCGAAAAATAATTTTCTATTAAAATATATTTTTTATTCTAATTTTCCTTGTTTTAAAATTTGTAATAAGGAATTTATAAAAAGCTAAATTTTTATTACAACTTTAAAATTTATTTAAGGATTTAAGGAAAGATTTTAATTAAAAAATCACAAAAAAAGAATACCTGCTAAGAGGTATTCTTAAAATTTATTTTTTCTTTTCACCTAATGAACATGCACTGTGACATGAATTGCATCCACAATCGCATCCACCTTTTTTACTTATTACCCTTTTTGCAGCAAAGACAATTGCTAAAATTATTACAAGGGCAACTACAACATTAATTGGATTCATACTTTACCACCTTGTCCCTTTTCTTTTTAAATTCTCCACCTTGTAATTTTGATCTATCTTTTCTAAACAAAAGATATATATATACCAATAAAACAAGTACTGCAATTCCTGTCATTATATTAAAGGATCCTCCTTCTAACAATCTTCCAAATTGATAAATCATAAAAGCAATTGTGTAAGAAAATACAATTTGATACCCTACGGCAAATCCAAACCATTTTTTAGATCCCATTTCTTCTTTTATTGCTCCCATGGCTGCAAAGCAAGGAACTGTAAGTTGATTGAAAAATACAAAGGCAAAAGCTGATGCAACGGAAAATTGTGAAGCTACAAGTGATATCATGTTGCTATCCTCTGCTCCTACTTCTCCAATTCCTGCTAAGACTCCATAAGTTCCAACGACAACTTCCTTTGCAACAAGTCCAAGAATTGTAGCAACACTTGCAATCCAATTTCCAAAACCAAGAGGCGCAAATATTGGTGCAATGGCTCTACCTATTGCTGCTAGAATTGAGTCCTTTGCATCTGATTCAAAGTCCACAAATTGTCCTGTAACTGATATACTCTTTAGTACCCAAATTACAACTGTTGCAAGAAGGATAATTGTTCCAGCTTTTACTACGAAGGCCTTACATCTATTCCAAGTTGCTTTAAAAACATTGTGAGCACTTGGCATGTGATATTCAGGAAGTTCCATTACAAAAGGAGCAGGATCTCCTGAAAAATATTTTGTCTTCTTTAAAATTATTCCTGATACTACTACTGCAATAATTCCACCAAAGTACCATAGAGGTGCATACCACCAGCTGCCACCTAAGAAAGCCGCAAACATTGCAATTATATCAAGCTTTGCACCACATGGCATAAAGGATGCAGTCATAATAGTCATTCTTCTGTCATTGTCTGACTCAATAGTTCTAGTTCCCATAATTGCAGGTACTGAACAACCAGTTCCCATTAAAATTGGAATAAAGGATTTACCGGATAAACCAAATTTTCTGAAAACTCTATCTAGTATAAAGGCAATTCTTGCCATATAACCAATGTCTTCTAAGATTGCTATAAATAAAAATAGTACAGCGATTACTGGTAAAAATCCTAATACTGCTCCAACTCCTCCTATGATTCCATCAACTAATAATGATGTCAATACAGGTGATGTGCCAGCATTTTCTAAAAATCCCCTAAAGTTTTCTCCAATTATTTCTCCAAAGAAAGTATCATTGACCCAATCAGTAACTGGTCCTCCAACATAATTTATTGCTAAAATATAAACTAGGGTAATAACTCCAACGAAAATTGGAATTGCCAAAAATCTATTTGTAACAACTCTGTCGATTTTGTCAGAAGTGGTCATTCCCTTTCTACCTTTTTTAACAGAATCTTTTGTAACTTCTGATACAAAATTATACCTTTCATCTGTGATTATGCCTTCGCCATCATCGTCGTATTTTTCTTCAGCTTCTTCTATAATCTCATTTAATCTTCTAATTTCTTTTCCATAGAGAGGAAATTCCTTTAAGATTTTTTCATCTTGTTCAAAAAATTTAACGGCAAGCCATCTCTTTGCAGGATTGTCTTTTATAACGCTAAAGTTTTCTATTTCTGTAATATATTTTTCTATTTCACTGTTAAATTCATAGCAACAATTTGTGTTTGAATTAACAGCTCCCTTTGCCGTCTCAATTAATTTTTCAATGTTTTCATTTTTTAGTGCAGAAATCTCAACAACCTTGCATCCAAAGTTTTTCTCTAATTTCTTAATGTCGATGAAGTCATTGTTTTTTCTAACTACATCCATCATGTTAAGTGCAATTACAACTGGAATGCCAAGTTCTACAAGTTGTGTAGCCAAAAATAAATTTCTTTCAATATTTGTACCATCTACAACGTCAATTATTACATCAGGTCTTTCATTTACAAGGTAATCTCTTGATACAACTTCTTCCAAAGTATAAGGAGAAAGAGAATAAATACCCGGCAAATCTGTAAAATGTACTTCCTTGTCTTTTTTATACTTACCAGTCTTTTTTTCAACAGTTACTCCAGGCCAGTTTCCAACGTATTGGTTTGAACCAGTTAAATTGTTGAATAAAGTAGACTTACCACTATTGGGATTCCCGGCAAGTGCAATAGTTATAGCCAATTAGATCTCCTCCTTTTCTATTTCTTCAATTAAAATTAACTCAGCATCTGCACGCCTTATGCTAAGTTCATAATTTCTAATATTAATTTGAACTGGATCGCCAAGAGGTGCCACCTTCCTTATGTAGATTTTCGAATTTTTTGTAATGCCCATGTCCATTATTCTTCTTTTTAAAGGCCCAGAACCATTTATTTTTTTTACAATATAATATCTACCAACAACTGCATCTTTTAATGTTTGCAATTCTACATCTCCTCTACTAAAATTTTTTTTGCAATGTCTTTACCAATTGCAACCCTTGCATCTTTAATAGAAACTATTAAATTGCCATCATTCTCGCTTATAACTTTTATAATCGCCCCTTTAACAAACCCAAGATTTGCAAGGTGTGATTCAGTTACGTCACTATTTCTTAAACTTTTAACTTTAAAAACTTTAAAGTTTATATTTAGAGGCGCCATTATTAAACTAAGCATCTTAACACCTACCTACTTTTATAAATACTTTTCAATATTTGAATTTGATTATCAATTTCTCAATTAATTATACCATAGCTAATTGAAAAATTAAATCAATTTGAGTATATTTTTAATTTAATTATATTAAGATTTATTTTTTAATTTTATATTTCATATTAATCGGCAAACTATTTGAATTTTCACACTTTAAATTTTGTATCTACTGTTCACACTTTTCTTTCTAGTTTAAAATTTTTAAAGTTTTAAATAATAAAATTATTAATTTTTTGCAAAAAAAGACAGCTCTTCGATAATAATGGTTCTTTGTCAAATAGTGTTGGTGAATAAAAATTAATGATATATGGTTTATGTCTTATGGCTTAAACCATATATTTTTTTATGGTAAAAACATAAAAAAATTCTCAATCTAAAATTATCAAAGGA
>NZ_JABDSR010000007.1 GCF_012976305.1 Peptoniphilus faecalis | reverse complement strand
TTCCTTTGATAATTTTAGATTGAGAATTTTTTTATGTTTTTACCATAAAAAAATATATGGTTTAAGCCATAAGACATAAACCATATATCATTAATTTTTATTCACCAACACTATTTGACAAAGAACCAAATTTAATCGGCATGAAGGCATTTACCTTTGTGCCGATTTTTATATGTCAATTTTTCCAAATCAATATAAGTCCACGAATATTTATAGGATAAGAGAAGTACATGATTTTTATAAATAACTTCTCCTAATAGACTCAGGACATTTTTAATACTTATGATTAATTATTTATCCTATCCAAATAGGAAATTTAAAATGAGGTTTTCCAGTTATTTAAAAAATATATTTCTCCTCTACTTGAATAAGACAAAAGGGATGATCTTGATTAGAAAAAGTAAAAATCAGTCTCAATAAATTTGTAAATATTGAGTTTGAATGTGTGATATAATTTTATAGAAAAACTATACAAAGTGAAATGTACTATGAGGTGGATTATGGGATTTTCCTATGATAAATTATGGAAAAAATTAATTGATGAAAAAATGAATAAACAAGACCTACAAAAAGCCATAAAAACAACACCTCGAACCATGGCAAAAATGGGACGAGATGAAAATGTGAGTATGGAAATATTGGGTAGAATTTGTAAATATTTTAAATGTGATATATCTGAGATACTTGAATATAGAGTGGAGGAAAATAATGATTGGTCAAAAAATAAAAGATAATCTAGAGAAAAAACCAAATAGTAGAGAAATGGAAAAATTTAAAAAAGACTTTCCACAATTTTTCTCAAAAGAAGGTGCATTCAAGCTTAATATATTTAAAGATTTTTTGTCAGAAGAAGAAATAGATATATCCAAAGAAGGATATGAACTTAAATTTTTAGGTAAGTCCTATGCCAAATACTTAAGTTCCTTGGAATCAGAAACCTATATTTCTCCAGATGTAGAACATAAATCTAAAGAAGAGAATAAGAATAGCGAAAATCTCTACATAGTCGGAGATAATATTGACGCCTTAAAGCATTTGTTAAACTCATATGCAGGAAAAATTAAGTGTATCTATATAGATCCTCCCTATAATACAGGTTCGGACGGCTTTATCTACCCTGATAATTTTCAGTTCAGTGTAGAAGAACTTTCTTTAAAAATTGGAATTACAGAAGAAGAAGCAGAAAGAATCCTTGATTTAGCCGGAAAAAGTACTCATTCTGCATGGCTTACCTTTATGTATCCAAGATTAGTATTGGCGAGAGATTTATTATCAGATGACGGGGCTATTTTTATTTCAATTGATGATAATGAACAAGCAAATTTGAAATTAATTTGTGATGAGATTTTTGGTGAGGAAAATTTTATTGTAGATTTAAAATGGGCAAACAAAGAAGGTGGGGGTTCTTCGGATTCGAAACTATTTAGAGTAAAAGATGAACATATATTAGTATATGGAAAACTAATAAATAATTTTGAAATTAGAGGTTTACCACCATCAAACATAGAACGATATAAGGAATCTGATGAATATGAACATACACGTGGAAAATATTATTTACAAAAACTTGGAATGGGTTCAATACAATATTCAGAATCCATGGATTATCCAATAACAATGGAAGACGGTACTATTCTATATCCTGCAGATAATAATTCCGGTAGAAGAGCCATTTGGCGTTGGTCAAAAGAAAAATACCAATGGGGGATTGAAAATGATTATATTGTATCAAAACAAGATAAGGAAGGGAACTGGGTTTTATACACTAAGCAATATCTAAATGCTGACAATAATGGGAATTTAATAGAAAGAACGCAAATTCCAATGGGAATAATTTCTCAATTTTCTAGTACACAGGGATCGAAGGAATTATCAAAATTAGGATTGGACGGATATTTTTCATACCCTAAACCTACATTTCTAATTAAATATCTAATTAATAGGATAACAGGGAATGAATTTACTTGTCTTGACTTCTTCTCAGGCTCTGCAACAACAGCACACGCTGTTATGGAACTTAATGCCGAAGATAATGGAAAGCGTAAATATATTATGGTCCAGCTTCCGGAAAAGATTGAAGAAAATAAGCCTGCCTATAAAGCTGGCTATAGAACTATTGATGAAATCGGCAGAGCGAGAATTGAAAAAGCAGCACAAAAAATCAAAGAAGAAACAGGTGCAAATATGGACTATGGCTACAAACTCTACTATCTTGAAACTCCTGAAGAGAAAACTCTGATTGATCTTGAAAATTTTGAACCGGAAATTAAATTCCTTACGAAGGACATGATAAAAATATTTGATAATGAATACTCTTCAGGAAAAGGAAGTATACTCACTACTTGGCTTAATGAAGATGGCTATGGTTTAACGAAGAGTTCAAGCCCCTATATACTTGAACATTATTCAGCAGACTTAATTGAAAAATCTCTTTATATTATAGATGAAGGTTTAGAAGATGAAGATGTTATGACCTTGATTAAAAGAATTGAGAATGAAGAACTGGATATTACTAGGGTTGTTGTATATGTCCATTCACTTCGTTTCAATGTTCTTCATGAACTGAGAAAGAATCTTAAGGTTTTAAGGAATAATAAAAATGTTTCACTCATTGAGAGGTTTTAATTATGAGCATTGAATTATCAATTTTACCTCATCAAGAAGACTTTTTAAAAGCTGTCAGGAAAGCCTTTGAAGATATTCGTGTAGTGGCAGGTGAAAATATCCATCAAAGTCCGGTGATCGATTTTGCGGACAACAAAATCAAAGAGAACATTAATGACTTGTGGAAGGGTTATGAAGATCTGCAAGCAATTCCAAGAATTTGGCGAACAAGAGATGATGAGGACTATTTAGGCATCGATATTCGCATGGAAACGGGTACGGGGAAGACTTATTGCTATACAAGAATGATGTATGAGCTTAATGAAATGTATGGATTTAATAAGTTTATTATTCTCGTCCCTTCAACTCCAATTAAAGAGGGCAGCAAGAGTTTTCTACAAGCAGATTATAGTAAAAGGCATTTTGCTGATCTTTATCCTAATAAAGCTCTTAATTTATCGGTATTAGAACCACAGAAAAAGACAAGGGGCAGGAAGATGTTTCCAGCAGCCATATCTGAGTTTGCTAGGGGAAGTAGTTTAGAGAAAAATCGCTTTTCTGTTTTACTCATGACCTCTGGTATGCTTTTGTCTAATGCAACTATGGCTAAAGATGATTATGATCAAACTATTTTAGGAAATTTCACCCAGCCCTATGAGACCTTGAGAGCAACAAGACCCATTGTAATCATTGATGAACCACATCGATTTAAAAAAGAAAATCAGGCTTATAAAAGAATCCTTGAAGAGCTACAGCCACAATGTGTTATTCGTTTTGGAGCTACTTTTCCCGACAAAAAGAAAAGCAAGGAAAAAGATTATAATAATCTTATTTTTAACTTAGGTGCAAGCCAAGCCTTTAATCAAAACTTAGTTAAGGGCGTGGAGACCTTTATGATTGATGCAGAAAAGGAAAAGGAAACTAAATTAAAGCTGATGGATTTCAAAAGAAGTCCTAAAGTTTGTACTTTTAGAGACGAGCAAACAAAGAAATCTCAAGAACTAGTCAAAGGAGATGCTCTCTCCATATTTGGTGAAGAGTTCTCGGGGATTACCCTTGAAGAAATAGGTTCTACATCTGATGATTCGATAAAAAGCGGAGTAACTCTATCTAATGGTCAAATACTCGCAAAAGGTGACATTGTTTATGGGGGAATCTACACTGAAACCTACCAAGAACTTATGTTGAAGCAGTCCATCATCAATCACCTTAAGACAGAAAAAGAAAATTTCTTACGAGGCAATAAGATAAAGACTTTGAGCTTGTATTTTATTGATTCTGTCAGGTCTTACCGAGACGAAGGGGGCGAGCCGGGACATTTAAGAGTTAAATTTGAAAATATGTTATCGGCTGCTCTTAATAGGGAAATTAAGTCGATTACTAATAGGAAAGATCAGAGGTTGCAAGAATATAAATCTTATCTTGAATCTTCTTTAGAGGATATTTCAAGAACAAATGGAGGATATTTTAGTGAGGACAACGCCAGTTCAGAAGAAGATATTCAAAATGAAGTGGATAAGATTTTAAGAGATAAAGACTTTTTATTGAATTTCCATGATGAAAAAGGCAATTGGAATACCCTGCGTTTTATTTTTTCAAAATGGACCTTAAAAGAAGGATGGGATAATCCCAATGTATTTCAGATTGTAAAGTTAAGGTCTTCAGGTTCAGAAATTAGCAAACTTCAAGAGGTTGGAAGAGGGCTTAGGCTTCCTGTCGATGAAAAGGGAAGAAGAATTGCAGATGAGCAGTTTTATCTAAAGTATTTAATCGACTATTCTGAAAAAGGTTTTGCAAGTAAGCTGCTTGGAGAAATAGAAGCGGATACACCGGAACAAAGCATGAATATTAAAAAATCTCTTGCTGAAATTGCAAAGATTAGGGGAAGTTCAGAAAACGAAATATTTAGCAAGATGCTTATGAAAGGCTACATTGACTTTGAGGGAAATATTCAAACTGAAAAAATTGATGATTTATATGCAGATTATCCTGAAGCAGTGGCTGGACTTAAACCTAATAAGGTTATTGATGGCAATAAAAAGAAAAATTTTGTTAAGGTTAGAAAAGATAAGTTTAATGATATTAGTAAGCTCTGGACAAGCATTAATCAAAAATATTATTTGAAATTTGAAGATATTCCTGAAGAAGAGTTAAGCAAGGCTCTTTATGATGTTTTAAATTCTGATATCTATAGAGACACGACCATAGATGTAAAAGCAAGAAGAACAGAATCTGTTGATGGGAAACTTGTACTTCGTGAGTATGTGGCAAACTATTACATTGTTGATGACAAAATAGCCTATGGAGATTTTCTTAAAGAAATGAATAGAAAGACAGGTATTTCTATAAACACTATTCACAGGACTTTGTGTAAATTTAACTACAAAGAAGGGGAAATTGACAATCGCTTATTTACAAGGACTGGAATTACTTTAGCGGTAAGAGAATTTAATAAGTGGTTAGATGAAAAACTCTTGAAGAAGTTCTCATACAAAGCATTGGATGTTGATTCAAGAAAAACAAGTTTGACAGATTATAATGGAGATGTACTAGATCAGGTCTCTCAAGGTGTTTTAGGTATTCACAGAGACGACACTGCCCTTGTACCTAAAGGCTTTATTTATGATAGCGTTGTGTATGATAGTCCAAAAGAAAGAGAAACTTTATTGAAAAGTGATATAGATGAAGTCCTTGTCTTTGGGAAGATTCCTAGAAGATCTATTCAAATACCTTTATTTACTGGTGGAACTACAAGCCCGGACTTTATGTATGTTATCAATTCAGAAAAGGGGGATTATGAAATTAATTTTATTGTTGAAACCAAGGATATGGATGATGATAAAGGACTAAGGCGTGGAGAAGAATACAGGATTAAATCGGCAGAGAAATTCTTCCAAACATTGAAGGAAGAAGGTTTAAATGTTGTATTTAAGAAACAACTTAAAAATGATGATATCGTAGCTATGATCAAGGGAATTAAATTAATTAAATAGTATTATAAAGGCTGTGAGTTTGAATGCTCATAGCCTTTTGCCACTAAGGATCCATCAAATTAGTTTTCTCAAATCCTAATTCAATTAGGTTTTAGTGTTCTTTAACAGGACTTTTATGGAGTAACCTTTGGAATTAAAGATTTAATAATAAAATATTTCGTAAACAACAAAGCTATAGTAAAAAATAATTATATAATTTACATTATGTAAATAATAATTTTACAATCCTCTGTTAAATTATAGTTAAATAATCTTATAGGAGGAATAAATGAAAAGGTTAAAGAAGATTTTAGCGGCGACACTTGTAGTAGCAACTCTTGTACCAAGTTTTGTCTTTGCTGATAAGAAAGACTATGGGAGTGCAAAAAATGTAATCATGATGATACCAGATGGAATGAGTGTTGAAGCACTTACCACTGCAAGATGGATGACTGAGGACAAAAAATTTGTAATGGATGATTTGGCAACTGGTCTTGTAAGAACTAATAACTCAAACACTCCAATTGCCGACTCTGCACCGGCAGGTACAGCGATGGCAACTGGTATAAAGACGGAATCACCTTTCGTGGGATGTTACCCAACTAAGGGAGGAATGCCAGGGGCTATTGAAATCGAAAAAGATAGAGAAAAACAACCAATAGCAAATGTACTTGAAGGTGCTGAAAGAAGTGGAAGATCTACTGGGATTGTTTCAACTTCAAATATTCAACACGCAACACCAGCTGATTTTTCTGCACACAATCCTGATAGAAACAATTACGAAGACCTTGGCGAACAACAAGTATATCAAGGAATGGAAGTTGTTCTAGGTGCAGGCAGTATGTATTTATCTAAAGAAAGTAGAAAAGACAAAGAAGACCTTATTTCTGAAATCAAAAATAAAGGCTATGATTATTTTGATACACTAGAAGGAATGAAAGCTTCAAAGGGCGACAAAATTTGGGGACTATTCGAAGATAAATCCTTTACCTATGAAATAGAAAGAGATAAGGCTAATAAACCATCACTTGCAGAAATGACAGACAAGGCTTTAGAAGTTCTTTCAAAAAATGACAAGGGATTTTTCTTGATGGTAGAAGGTTCAGAAATCGACTGGGCAGCTCACTCAAATGATCCCGTTGCACTTGTTCACGAGATAAAAGCCTTTGATGATGCAGTAAAAGTTGCAAAGGACTTTGCAGACAAACATAAGGACACAGTAATTGTGATTGCAGCAGACCACGGAACTGGCGGAATAACTTTTGGACATAGAAATATAACTAAAGGATACGACAAAGCACCTTTAAATGAATTTACAAACATAATTTCATCTGCAAAAGTTTCTGTAACAAAGGCAGCCGAAGAAGTTAAAGAGGACAAATCAAATATTAAAGAAGTTATGTCTAAGAATTTTGGGATTGAAGATCTAAATGAAGAAGAACTAAATCTAGTAAAAAATGAAAAAGACACAGCATCAGCAATGGGAAGAATTATTTCAGCAAGAAGTCACATAGCATGGACAACTGGTGGACATGTAGGTGGAGATGTGGGTTTATATTCATACTCAACAGCAGAAGGTGCAGAAAGACTAATTGGAACGGTCCACAATTATGAAATAGGAAGGTATATAGAAGATTTACTTGACATTGACCTAGATAAACTAACAGAAGAACTTTACCAACCAATTAGAAAGGGATTCGAAGATAAAGGTGCAAAAGTTGAATTTAATGCAAAAGGTGCAAATGATTATGAAGCAATTGTAACAAAGGACAATGACAAAATTATTTTCCCTGTATCAAAAAATTATGCAATTAAAAATGGCGAAAAAGTAGACCTTGGAGGACTTACAATTTACAGTACGAGATCAGTATATGTACCACAAAAAGCCTTTGAATTAGTAAAATAATAAAAAATTTCTACAAATAAATTTTATGAAATCCAAATATTTGAAAACTATAATTAAATTTACGAATTACAAAAAAACTGCGGCTAATTTTATGGCTGCAGTTTTTACATTCTTTCTATATTTGCGATTTCTCTTTGGATAAAACGACCGGCAACATTTGCGATTTCTTTTACACTTTTTATTTTTATAAAATTTCTATCAAATAAATATTTTGCATTGTCTATTTTGTCGCTATTTAATATTGCTGAGGTGTGGATGCCTATTTTTCTAAGTTTTTCTAATCCTTTTTTTGCATCATCGAGAGATGCTTTATCAGAATATTTTTTTGAACCAAAAAAGTTTTTACTAATCATAGGCTTTATGTCTCGTGGGAAGGCATCTGTGAGGACGATCATCATGTGATTTTTATTTTCTTCATCTACTAATTTAAGGTATCCACGATAAAAAAGTCCGTCACGATTCCAGCCCTGTGTTCTGTATTTAAAAATTTTTTCAAAGTCAGACTTTTCTTCATAGTTTTTTAAGATTGTGATAATGGTGTAGTCGCCAACAGTTTCGTAGGAAATCACACGGTTAAGTATTTTGTTATTTTCAAGGGACTTAGATACAATGTATGCTTCTATGGCAATGTCGCTTTCTATGTCCATTAAAGATGCAGAGGCATCGAGGACTAAGTCCACCTTGAGGTTAGAATGTAGATTTAAAAATTTTTTTGAAAAGATATTTACATTGTCAGATATCATTGACTTGTAAGCGAGCTTTGAAATTAATTTACCACTATTTGTTACTACTTCTTCTGTACTGAGATGATTTGAAAGTGCCATTCTAATTTTTTTGGAAAGACTTTTTATTTGTGTGTTATAAAAATTTTTATTTTCTCTAAACTTTAATAGGTGTCTATTTATTGCATCGTCATTAAAATTTTCTTCGCCAATATTTTTGTGATTTAGACCTCTTGTATAGTGAAGTTTTGATTTTTTATGTGCACCATATAAATATTTTTCTTCAATTATTTTCATTTCATCTTCGGAATAGATTGATTTTCCAAAAGTATCCTCGATGTATTTATATTTTTCCCTTCTGCGTTTTGCGGCAAAGGAGTACAAAAAACTTGTTATATTTTTGGTTTTTTTATTTTTGAAATCACCAAATATTGTGGGCTTGTTAGATCTTTCGAGGTTTACAAAGCCGATATTATCAAAAAGTTTAATATTTTTTAGTGGAGAAAATTTTAAAATTTCATTTTTTTTGTAATTTAGATTTTCGATAAAGATGTTTAAGATTCTTTCTTCGAAATTATTTTTATCTGTGTCGCTATCTAATTTTAAATTTTCAAAAATTTTTTCTCTTTTGTAGCTTAATTCATACTTTCTCCCCAATATAGAATGTGTCTTTTTAAGCTGCATATCAAAAAATAAGTTTTCTTTAAGTGCTAAATTTTTCCTTTGCAAGTCGTATTTGTCTTCTAAAAATTTTTTTGCGTAATTTTTGCGTAGAGTTTTCAAAACTTTTCGAGAATTGACTTCTTTTTTGTAGACAAAATCTTCTAATAGAAAAATTGCGAACATATCAAATTTATTTCGGTAGAGATTGTACTCCCAATTTGAAAACAATCTTTCGAGATTATGGCTGCCAAAATATTTTGAAGCGAGGCCAATAATTAAATTTATATAAAAATCTGGATTGCCAGAGAGGTCTTCGCCTGTTATAAAGGGCTCACTTGCATAGTCCATGGATCCATTCCAAATGATATTTTTTATTTTATTTTCTTGAAGTCTTGAATTTTTCTTTAACATAATTATTCTACAAAAATATCTTTAAAAAACAAGTTTTCATCAAACCTAGTCTTTATCAAGTCCTTTAAAATTTCTTCTTCATAAGTATCGAAAAGCTTATTTGCAATAGTTAGCTCTAATGCTGAATTTAAGCTAAGGTCTTCTTTTACAAGGTCAATTGCATCAAAGATCCCCCTAAGGTCTGGTGCGTTTCTGGAAATTTCTCCTGCTTCTGCTTTTAATTTCAAATCGTAAAAGAAAAAGGCAATGTTACCCACGTGTTCATTCTTCATATTTGGATATTCCTTTTTTATAAGATCTACAAGTCTTTCACGAGAGATCAGTGGCATTTTTATGATTACAAAACGAGAGAGAAGTGCCTCGTTTAATTCTCTTGTTCCTTCGTAGCCATAGTTCATAGTTGCAATAAATCTAGTGGCAGGATGAAGCTTAATCAAGTCGTAACCAGGTATGTCAATTATTCTTCTGTAATCTAAGATAGAGTGTAGTACAGCCATAGCCTCATTTTTTGCCATATTAATTTCATCTAAAACTACAAAACCGCCACAATTTGCTGCCTTAGTAATTGGTCCTTTGCGAAAGAGAACATTGCCATTTTTCAATGTGTCGTCGCCAATTAAGACAGAGCTATCAATATTTATGTGAAAGGACAAGTTCCAAAGAGGTCTTTTGAAGATGTAAGCGAGATTTTCTGCCAAAACATTTTTGCCAGTTGATTTGTCGCCAACTAATAAAATGTTTTTGCCGGCTAAAATTGCAGAGATTGCTTCCTTTAAAATTTCATCTCCAGAATAAAAGAAGTGAGGCTTGGGTATTCTATTTGTATATTTTTCATCTAATTCATAATTTTTTATAAAATCTTCAATTTTATTTTTCATTTTATCACTGCTCTATGGAATTTATTTCATTTGCAACATATAGCTTTTTAAAGTTTCCTAGCCCTATTGCAGATATAATTATCTCTTGGTCTTCTTTTTCTTCAAAATAAAGCTCAATAGTTGGATTATAATAAATAGATATATTAGACACTTCTGTTTTTTTATATCTACTTGTATCATCATCCTTTGTACTTATATTAAAATCATAAGTAGCCACAGAGCAACAAGATGCCTTTACATCAATATCTGGATTTATAAAAATTTTATTGATATTTTTCTTTTTAAGATATGCTAAAGCCTTATCCTTTAATATAAAATTCATAAAAACCTCCTAAATAAAAAAAGGTGGCATCTAACCACCCTTTTAATAAGCAATTAATCTAAAATTATAGATTCGATTCTAGTTTTATTTTTCTTGCCAATTTTTACTATAAAGAATGCATATAGTACTGCAATAACAGCAGCTGCAGGGTATGCAATTGAGAATGGCATTCCAAGTCCAAGGCCTTTTATGTTTATAATAAATGAGAATACTACAAATACATAGAAAACACCTGGAATTAAAGTAATAATATAGTTTTTGTTATTGTTAATTAAATAAATAGTAGCTACTGCAAGTGCGAAGGTTGCTACAAATTGGTTTGTAAAACCAAAGTATCTCCAAAGCATGTTAAATCCATTAGGATTTGATTTTGCAAAGAATAAAATTGCAATTGCTGGAATAAATAGAGCGGCAGAAAGGCCAGCTCTCTTTGATGGAGATTTTTGATCAATATTCAATTCTTCAGAGATGATAAGTCTAAGAGATCTAAAGGCAGTATCACCAGAAGTGATAGGAAGTGCAATAACACCAAGAACTGCAAGAAGTCCACCAACATTTCCCATGAAGTATTTAGAAATTTTACCAACCATAAGAGTTCCAGCTGTATCAAGTGGAGCTTGTCCAGAAGAGAAGATAACCATTGCACCAGCTGCCCAAACCATTGCGATGAAGCCTTCAGCGATCATAGTTGAGTAGAAAGTTACTTTAGCTTCAGATTCAGCTTTAATAGTTCTAGAAATAAGTGTTACTTGAGAACCGTGGAATCCAGATAGAATACCACAGGCAACAGTGATAAAGAATGATGGAATAAATTTTTGTCCAAGAGGGTGTTCTGCAAGAAGTCCAGCATTAGCGAAAGATAAGTCTCCAGATCCCTTGACAAAGATTCCAATAAATACTCCAATAGCAGAGATAATTAGAAAAGCACCAAAAATTGGATAAATTCTACCTATTAACTTATCAATAGGAAGTACAGTTGAAAGAATGTAGTAAATAAAAATTACTGCATAAATGATCCAAATAGCCTTTGAATCAACGCCAATTTTAAGAACATCATTTGCGATTAAGTCCCCAGGAGTGTAGACAAAAACTACACCAGTTAGAAGAAGTAAGATTGCAATAACAATATTGTAGAATTTACGAACTCCATCGCCAATGTATTTACCAACTAGTTTTGGTACTTGAGATCCGCCGTTTCTCATTGAAATAAATCCAGTCATGTAATCGTGAACTGCACCTGCGAAAACACAACCAATAGGAATTGCTAGAAAAGCAATAGGTCCAAAAAGAATTCCTTGAATAGGTCCAAGTATTGGTCCAGTGCCTGCAATATTAAGTAGATTGATGAGCCAGTTTTTCTTTTCGCTCATTACTACATAGTCAACTCCATCTGCCTTTTTGACAGCAGGAGTTTCTCTGTCATCTGGCGCCAATTGACTTTCTACATATTTAGAGTAGAAAAATCCGCCGCCAATTAAAATTATAAGCCCAATAATAAATAATAACATAATATCCTCCTTTACATATATTGCTTATATATAAATTATAGAACAAATACTTTATAAATACAATATATAACGATTAAGAATTTCAACCTGTATAAATCGTTTGCGTATTTTCTAAATATAGCGATTTTCCCAAAAGTTTTTATAAAACATATTTCAAAAAAACACTATATTCAGGATAAAATATATAAAAATTTATATAATGTAAAAGCTGATAAAGCATTTATAAAAAGAGCTGAAGAAATATAAAAAATTTTAAAATACTAACCAATAAAGGTATTTAGATAAATATAAGGATTATAAAAGTTGACAACGAGTTGGTAACGCAAGAGTAAAAAGGTGTAAAAACATGTAAAAAGCATGTACTTTAATAAGTGAGTACATGCTTAAACTTTGTATTTTTAGCCATTTGTAAAGAAATGTAAAAATAAATAGAAAATGGTCGGGGTGAGAGGATTCGAACCCCCGGCCCCATGGTCCCAAACCACGTGCGCTACCAAACTGCGCTACACCCCGACGATAAAAAATTTAATTTTTTTATACATAATTTGAACAGATATTATTATAACATGAAAAAAAGTTTTGTCAAAGCTTTTTTTAAAAAATTTTCATAGAGACTTTATAGAAAATCATTATAGTTGATTTATAAAAAAATTACAACTAAAATATAATTACTATACGAGGAGGTAACATGAAAGCTATTATATTTGATTTAGATGGAACATTAGTGGACTCTATGGGATATTGGCGAAGTGTATCAAAAGACTTTATGAAGACAAAGGGAATAGACATAGAAGATGATTTACAACATAAAATGACTACAATGAGCCTTAAAACTTCTCTTAAATATTTAAAGGATTATTACAATTTAAATGAAAGCTTTGAAGAGTTATATCATGGATTTAGTGAAAGGGTTATAGATTTTTATTACAATAAAGTTCAATTAAAGGATAATGCCATAGAAATTTTAAGATATTTTAAAAATAAAGGCATAAAAGTTGTAATAGGAACATCTACGGCAAAGCATTTCGCAGATATTGTCATAAAAAAATACGGCATTGACAAAATAGTCGATGGGCTTTATACCGCAGATTCAGTGGGATACATCAAAAGTGAAGAAAAATTTTTTACATCAATAACAGATTCTTTATGTGAAAATCCAGAGGATGTATATTTAGTTGATGATTCCTATTTAGCTCTTAAAACTGCAAGAAGTGCAGGATTAGAAACAGTTGGAGTCTATGACGAAAATTCTAAGGATAAGTGGGAAATAGTAGTAGAGGAAAACAAATACGCCATTACAAATTTAATAGAATTAAAAAACATATGAGATTATTTTTATTTTTTGCAGCGAGAACAATACCTGCCTTTATAATTACCTTTGTAGTTTTTTCTATATTAAGAGTAAAATTTTTTTCACACAGAAAAATAAATTCCAATGGATTTAGAGAGTTTCTATTGAGTATATTTGCTGGCTATATTGCTTTTTTGGCAATAATGCTCTTTATGCCAAACTCTTATATTTCTGATTCAGGAATAAATTTAACTAACGAGCACTTTGACTTCGTTGGAAATTTTAAGGATAGAATTACGTCAGGAGCATGGGGGGTAAATTTAGTTCCCTTTAGGACTATAAAAAACTACATAAAATATTCGGGGTTTTTGCACACTATGACAAATATAATTGGCAATATAATAATTTTTGTGCCCTTTGGAATTTTATTGCCAGAAATTTTTCCAAAGACGAGAAGTCTATTAAAGATCCTTGGGATTACATCTGTAACTTCTTTTTTTGTTGAATTTATACAATTCTTTATAGGAAGGTCTGTGGATATTGATGATTTAATTTTAAATGTACTTGGTTCAGCGATAGGGTATTTTATGTGGAAGGAAATTTTACGCTTTAAATTTGCAAAGAAAAAGAGAAGGAAAAAGACGAGAAGGACTGAGATACGCTAAAATTGACAAAAAACACAATTTTTAGTATAATCTTAGTCTAATATATGGGGGCGAAAATGGTTTCGACGGGGATTTTGAGCTTTAAGTAGCGAGTCGTTGATGGATCACACAACGTAAAAATGGTCCATAAAAAATAAACGACGAAAATAATTTCGCACTAGCTGCCTAATTAGGTAGCAATCCGGCCAGACGCCGCGAACTGTAACCGGGTTTCAAATTAGCGGGCAAACGAACTCTGTGATGCGTCATAGCAGAGGGGTTTAATGGCGCTACTGTGTATGAGTTTGACACTCTAGTAATACATGGGAAATTTAAAGAGGAGTCTGCACTCGGAGAATCTTTCTGTAAAAAGTCTTCGGACGTGGGTTCGACTCCCACCGCCTCCACCATTTATATTATTGTGTATTATCGTTAACTATCGTTTATTTGTATTTTAAACGGTTTTCGAGGATACACTTTTATTTTATTATTCCTTATATTATTTATCTAAATTTTCTATATCATAATTGTATAAGCCTTCGTAATAATAAGAATTTTGTATTCCACGAATATAAACTTGTTTGTTATTTATATCTTTTGTTAAAGCTGATTTTAATAAATGTTTTATCTCAAGTATATTTACTAGAGATCTTTCCATTGCATTAAGATATTAATATTTATCAACTTTTGATCAGTCAACACAAATTTTTAAATTTTTCTTTAAAATCAAATCAAGCCATATTCTTGTTGCTCTACCGCTGCCCTCTCTAAAGGGATGTGCAACATTCATTTCTACATATTTTTCTATTATTTCATCAAAGGTATTTTCGGGCATTAGTTCGATTATTTTTAAGTTTTCATTTAAAAATAAAACTGTGCAAATCTGAAATTGCCTTTTGAAAGGTTTACATTTCTTATTTGACCAGCAAAATCAAATATATCTTGAAATAAATATTTGTGAATTTCTTGTAGTTCCTACTTCAATTTCATTTATTAAATTGCTGTCCCAGAGTTCTATTGAACCTTTCTTTGATAATAATTCTTCATTTTTCATTCTTTTAACACCTCTATTTACATCTCTTTGAATAAACTCCGACCATTTGACCAAGTATTAGAATATTTTTGTGACCTTGTTTGGAAACTGTTATAGGTTCATAATTTTATTACAAGGTTATAAAATCAATATATCATTATATCTATTTCCATAAGATAGTAAATTGTTAGGTATTCATACATTTTCAAAATTGAACTTATTTAAAAGCAATGAATGCTTTGTATAATGTATTACATCTTGTAAGGGAATAGATTTTTATTTTCTATTGCGGAATAAAATTCTCCATTTCATTTAAGAATAATTTGGCTCTGTGTCAAATTTTTGGAAGTCGATAATATCGGGTCTATTTTTAGCTTGATTGTAGTAGTTTTTCATACATTTCTATTAATTCTATTGGTATCACGAAGTTAAAGTAGGTACCAGATTTTGATAAGAAGAGATACATAAGACCTAGAGATGTAAATTTTTTCATATTTACATAGACATTTTCGTCGGAATAATCTACGGCACCATTGTAAAAATCATAAAAACTTTTGTGCTCTTTTTCGTCAAAGCTCATTAGAGTGTTTTTAAATTCTGATATTATTTTATTATGTATTGCATCAACTTCTTCTGTTAAGCTTAATCCGTCAAGGTCTAAATCATAGGAATTTGCAATGAGTCTTCTCTGATCTTGGTCTAAACTTTCTATAATAGGGTATAATTTATCAATAGGCAGTTTGTTAATTGTTTCAACTTTAAATAATTTTAATAAAAAATCGCTCATAATTCACCTCGTATTTATTATACATGAAATGAGCAGGGGAGGTAATATGTCTAACATTAAAAAACTTTCAGATGGCGTTTATTTGAAAATTATTCCGTTAAAGGGCAATCCTTTAAAGAGCATAAATATTTATATGGTTAAGTCTAAGGGATATACAATGATAGTGGATACTGGTTTTAACACTGAAGAGATAAGAGAGGAAATGCTTTCTTTTATTGAAGATATGGGAGTGGATTTAAGTAAGACAATTTTATTTTTAACTCATCTTCATTCAGATCATACAGGTCTTGCTACATGGTTTCACAAAGAACTTGGTGTTAAAATTTATATGGGTGATATTGACTATCGAATTATGTCTTCTATGACAGACGCTAACTCAAAAAGATGGAAGAGTGTTATGGAAACTACTCATCTTCAAGGGCTGGATGAAGACAATTTAAAAATTGAAGAGCATGCTGGTTTTCGTTATAGACCCAAGGCAGAGTTTCCCTATGTTTCTTTTAATCCTGACTACATTTTAAGAGTTGGGGATTTTACTTTTAAGGGAATGGATTTTTCTGGGCACACTCCTGGTATGATTGGTCTTTATGAAGAAAGTAAAAAAATTTTATTTTGCGGAGATCATCTTTTGGGAGATATTACTCCAAATATTACTTTTTGGGATTTCACTGTGGGCGACAGTTTGGGCATGTATCTTAAAAATATTGAGGAACTGAGAGATCTTCCAATTGATCATCTTTATTCATCTCATAGAGCATTAATAGAAGATGTGCCAAAGAGAATTGACGAGTTAAAAGAGCATCACAATCATAGAATTGATGAGGCACTAAAAACTTTAAAAAGTAAGGGAAAGTGCACAGTAAGAGATATTGCCATGAACATGAACTGGGATATGCGGGCAAAAGATTTTTCCGAATTTCCAAATACACAAAAGTTTTTCGCAGCAGGAGAAGCTCATGCACATCTTGAGCATTTAAGGGCTATTGGCAAGGTAAATTTTGAAAAAGATGAAGATGGAGTTTTATGGTATTATGCTCTTTAAATTTATTTGATTTAATAAGACATTAGACATAAAATAAACTTGATAACATAGCAATGGAGTGAACAATGAAGAATTTAGTTTGTAAGTATAAAGACAAAGTTTTAGAAAGCGGAAGGGAAACAATTTTGTGCGGAATTGTGAATGTTACGCCAGATTCCTTTTCTGATGGTGGAAAGTGGTATGGTACAGACAAAGCTGTAAATAGGGCAATGGAGCTTATTAAAGCTGGTGCAAAAATGATTGATATTGGTGGCGAATCCACTAGACCTGGTTCAACTTATGTTGAGATTGAAGAAGAAAAAAATAGAGTTGTACCAGTTATAAAAAAACTAAAGAAAATGACTGATGTGCCTCTTTCAATTGACACATGGAAAGCTGATGTTGCAGAAGCTGCAATAGAAGCAGGAGTTGATTTTGTAAATGATATAACAGGATTTATAGGCGATCCAAAGATGGCAGAGGTCGTAGGGAAAAGTGATGTGGGAGCAATTTTAATGTTTAATCCAAAGATTGCAAGGCCAAATCACAAGAGCAGTGCGAACTTTCCGCCTTTTGGAGGTGTTGGAGCTTTTACTGATGAAGAATTAAAATCCTTTGAAGAAATGGATATTGTCGAAGTAATGAAAAAATATCTTTCAAAGTCAATTTCTCTTGCAGAAAAAAATGGAATAGAGAGAGAAAGAATAATGCTTGATCCAGGCATTGGCTTTGCACTGACAAAAAGGGAAAATCTAAAGTTAATTGATAAAATTGACGTGTTAAGAGAAATGGGATGCTTTATATTTTTGGGAGTATCAAGAAAAAGATTTATTACAAATATTTTGACTGAAAACAGTATTGATGTAGATGCAAGTAAGGAAGAAGGATTTGAAAATAGAGATGAAGCATCAGCAGCACTTACGACAATAGCTGCCTATAAGGGTGTTGAAGTTTTAAGAGTCCACACAATGAAACATCATTTTCTTGCAAAGCTTGTTGCAGATTCAGTAAGGCTAAATGAATTAATTGAAGATGTAAATTTCAAACCTTATTCACTTTAAAAAAATTTTTAGAAGATATATAATGTAATTATTAACAATAAAGGGGGACATTATGTCATTAATTGAAAATTTAAAAAGTAGAGTAAGATCATCTAGACCAGAAATTGTATTTCCTGAAGGCGATGATACAAGAATTTTAAGGGCAGCAATTAGACTTAATGAAGATGGTGATATTAAACCAATAGTTCTTGGAGATAAAAAAGAACTTGAAGCTTTAGCAGAAAAAGAAGGTGTAGAACTAGGAAGTCTTGAAGTTTTAAATCCAGTTAACTACGAAGAAAAAGATGAAATGGTCAAAGCTTTTGTAGAAAGACGAAAGGGAAAAGTTACCAAAGAGCAAGCAGAAGAAATTTTAAAGGACCACAATTATTTTGGAACTATGTTAATCTTCATGGGAAAAGCTAAAGGATTAGTATCAGGAGCAGCCCACACAACAGCAGATACTGTTAGACCAGCACTTCAAATTATAAAAACAAAACCAGGTTACAAGAGATGTTCTGGAGCATTTATTATGCTAAGAGGCGAAGAAATGTATTTAATGGCAGATTGTGCAATTAACATTGACCTTGATGCAGAAGGACTTGCGGAAGTAGCAGTAGTTTCAAATGAAACAGCTAAACAATTTGGGTTAGAACCAAAGATTGCAATGCTTTCCTTCTCAACTAAGGGATCAGCATCTCACGAAAGAGTAACAATGGTAGCTGAAGCAACAAAAATGGCAAAGGAAAAAAATCCTGAAATGGCAATAGATGGTGAACTCCAATTTGATGCAGCCTTCGTAGAGTCAGTTGCAAAGAAAAAAGCACCAGGTTCAGAGGTTGCAGGACATGCAAATGTATTTGTATTCCCTAACATTGAAGCAGGAAATATTGGATATAAAATAGCACAAAGATTTGGCGGATTTGAAGCTATTGGACCAATTCTTCAAGGACTTAATGCCCCAGTAAACGACCTATCTCGTGGTTGTGTAGAAGATGAAGTATATTCGCTAGCAATTATAACAGCAGCACAAGCAGTGCTATAAAATAAATTTGACAAAGACTTCCTCGGGGAGTCTTTATTTTTTGGTTGTAAATATATATAATCAATTCAAGAAAGCTGTGATTATAAATAGTAGGTTGTGAAAAATGAGAAATAGAAAGTGGAAAATATTTTTAGTTGAAGATGATAAGGTAATTGCAGAAGAAATTGAAAGATATTTAAAAATTTGGAATTATGAAATAAAAAGAGTTAAAGACTTTCAAAATGTTTTTAATGAATTTAAAAATTTTCATCCAGATTTAGTTTTAATGGATGTAACTCTTCCTTTTTTTAATGGATATCATTGGTGTAAAGTAATTAGGGATAATTCTAAGGTTCCTATTCTATTTATTTCTGCTGCTGATGAAAATTTAAACTTAATAATGGCAATGGATCTTGGAGCAGATGATTACTTGACGAAGCCCTTTGATTTAGAAGTACTTCAAATAAAGATGAGGGCTCTTTTGAGGAGAACTTATGAATATTTTGAAACTAAAAATATTTATTATGAAGATATTATTCTTAAATGCGACAACATGATTGTATCTAGGGAAGATAGTGAAGTAGAACTTACAAAAAATGAATTTAAAATTTTAGAAGTTTTATTGGAGAAGCCAGGGAAAATTATCAGTAGAGATGAGATCATCAATAAAATTTGGCAAACTGATTCTTACATAGATGACAATACCCTAACTGTAAATATTATGCGTTTGAGAAAAAAGCTAGAGGATATAAAGATTTTTGGACTCATAAAGACTAAGAAGGGAGTAGGATACTATGTCCCACCTGTCAATTAGAAGTTTTTTAAAAAAAGAGAAAATTACAATTATATTTGGATTGATTATATTTTTTTATATTTTGGGAGTTCATTTAATTTTTGAAATTGAAAAAAATAAGAGCATCTATATTTCTTTCTTGTATTTATTTTTATTTTTTATGTATATTTGTTTTCTTTATTTTGAAAGTAATAGAGATTATATCGAAGAAACTTATATTATAAATAAAAGGGACTACAAAAAAATATTTGAAATGAAGGCTTCTCCCTTATCAAAGGCTTTATATGAAGAAATAAAAGAAAATAAAGTTTATAGGGATGAGGAAGAGAGAAAAAGAGAAGATGTAAAAAAATATTTAACAATTTGGACTCATCAAATCAAATCTCCAATTTTTGCATTAAAACTACTTCTTAAAAAAGATGAAATAAATAGGCTCGATTGTGAGAAAGAAATTTTTGAAATTGAAGAATATGTTGGAAATATTTTAGGCTATGTAAGGATGAATGTAGATAGCACAGATTATGTTTTTGGAAGGCATGATTTAGATATTATTATTAGGAGTGTAATAAGAAAGTATTCAATTCAGTTTATTGGGAAAAACAACAGCGTTGATTTTAGTGAAACTAAAAAAATTATTTTAACCGATGCAAAGTGGTTTTCCTTTTTACTTGAGCAAATAATTTCTAATTCAATTAAATACACTGAAAATGGGAAAATTTCGATTTATTTAAGGGACAATGAGCTTGTAATAGAAGATAATGGAATAGGAATAATGCCTGAAGATTTACCTAGAATTTTTGACGCAGGATATACAGGTTATAATGGAAGACTAGAAAAAAAGTCAACGGGACTAGGTCTTAATCTTACCAAAAATATTGGAAAATCTTTAAGAATTACTTTAAGATGTGAATCAGAAGTTAATGTAGGAACTAGGATTTATATAAATTTAAAAAATATTTTGAGCTAGAGTGCGTGGCACTCTTTTTTCTTACAAAAATGTCACATTAAAGTTGAATTTGTAATCTTGAATAAAGGATTTAATTTTTTACATAAATTATAATTAGAAAAGGAGGCAAGAAAATGTTAAAAAAGTTTTTTAAAGGAATTGTAATTTTCTTATTGGCTATTATTTTTATGGCAGCTGTGGGAGATTTTTTGTGGATTAATCTACCAAAACTAAAGGCAAGAAAAGATATCGTCGATATTGAAGATTATGGTAAAAAAGTAAGTGAAATAAAACTAGGTGAAGACATAAGGGTTGTGGGACTAGGTGAAGCCACACATGGAAATTCTAATTTTCAATATTTAAAACTAGAGTTATTAAAAGACTTAGTCGAAAAAAACAATTTGAAAATTTTTTGCCTTGAATCAGATTTTGGCGAAGGAATATTGATAAATAATTACATTCATGGTAATAAGAGGGATGAAAATATTTCGAGGATTTTTTCCTTTAATATTTATCACACAAAGGAAATGAATGAACTTATAAATTTTATGTTTGATTACAATCAAAGGGCTGAAGATAAGGACAAGCTATCTTTCTATGGTTTTGATATGCAAAACCCAGAAAAGTCAATTGAAGCAATTTTAGATTTTTGCAAAGATAAAAATATTTTACAAGATAAAAACCTAGAAAAAGAATTTTCCTTTATGAAAGACAAAAATTTTAAAATTACAAAAATAAAAGAGAAAGAAAATTTATTGAGGGAGATAAAAAGTTATGTTGATCCACTTTCTTCTGATTATGCGAAAATTATTTCCAGATCTATTGTAAATGTACTTGATAGCATAAAATATTATGCTTTAGACTTTAATGATTATGCAAAGGTTAATGACGAAAGAGATAAATTTATGGCTGACAATGTTAAATGGATCAGTGATTTTGAAAGTTCAAAAGGAAATAATTTGATTTTAATTGCTGGACACAATGGTCATGTTGCAAAGATTCAAAAATTTTATAAGCCAATGGGTGCTCACTTAAAGGAAAATTTTGGCGATAGATACTTTATTATTGGAACGGATTTCTACAAGGGAATTGTAAATATTAATGAAGTTGGTCCTAATAATAGGAGATCAAATCATACCTTTGTATCAGCAAATCCTCTTGCGTATAGTGCAAAAAAATTCGAAGGAAAATATTATTTAGACTTTTCAAAAGTTAAAGATGGAGAAACTTTTAAAGTTATAAATAAGGAGATTAACATGATAAGCTTAGGTGAAGGATATTCTCCGGTTATGAAATTTATTCCAACAAGTTATAGAGTAAAAGAAGTTCCAAAAGATCTATATGATGCGATGATTTTCGTGTATTATGCTAAGCCAATTTTTGTAAACGAGGAGTAATTATGCTAGAAGTTCAAAACATTAAAAAAATATATAAAAGTCGATTTGGCGGGAATGAAGTTGAGGCTCTAAAATCAATAAATTTTACTGTCGAATCGGGTGAATATATTGCCATAATGGGCGAATCGGGAAGTGGAAAGACAACTTTGTTAAACCTATTGGCATTACTTGACAGACCAACTTCTGGAAATGTCTTTTTAAAGGGCAAGAATTTATCAGAAATAAAAGACAGTGAAATGGCAAAGTTTAGAAGAGAAAATTTAGGATTTGTATTTCAAGATTTTAACCTTCTTGATACTTTTACTGTTAAAGAAAATATCTTATTGCCCTTAGTTTTGGCAGATGAAAAAATTTCTGTAATGGAAGAAAAATTGTTAAAAATTGTAAAAAAGTTAAACATTGAGGAATTATTAAATAAATATCCCTATGAAATAAGTGGAGGTCAAAAGCAAAGAGTTGCCATAGCAAGGGCTCTTATTACAAAACCGAAAATAATACTAGCAGATGAACCCACAGGTGCCCTAGATAGCAATAGTACAAAAGAACTTTTGAAAGTTTTTAAAAACTTAAATCAAGATGGACAAACTATACTTATGGTAACTCATTCGATTTTGGCAGCTTCAGAGGCAAAAAGAGTTTTATTTATTAAAGATGGAAAAATTTATCATCAAATTTATAGTGGCGACAGATCTTCTATGGATATGCAAAAGAAAATTGCAGATACAATGCAAATGCTACAAAGGAACTGATAGAATGAAATCACTTTATTATAGACTTGCCCTTTCAGGAATTAAAAGAAATAAAAAAATTTTCATGCCTTTTATTGGAACTGTAATTTTTTTAATGGTAACATGTTCAGTTTGTTTAAGTCTTTTCTTAGATAAGTCACTGGCACAAGCAGGTGGAATGGCAACGATGAAGTCCATCCTTTCATTAGGATTCATAATTTTGTCGATTTTTTCATTTATAATGCTTTCATCGGTTTATTCTTTTATTCAAAAAAGAAAGCTAAAGGAGCAGGGGCTTTATTTAATACTAGGTCTTGAGAAAAAGCATCTTAGAATAATTTTGTTTTGTGAAATTATATATATCATTATTTTTTCTGTAGTGCCAGCGAGTATTTTAAGTCTTGTTTTGTATAAATTGTCCCTTGGGATTTTTGTAAAAGTAACAAATCTTTCAATAAATATTTTTAATGAAGGATTTTTTAACAATTTTTATGCAGTATTTGTTGTCGCTCTTATATTTATTTTAATTTTAACACTTGTATACTTAATTCAAATTATAAAAATGAAAAATTATTCTCCAATTGCCTTGGTAAAGGAATCAAAAGCTGGAGAGAGGAAAAATAAATTTATAAAACTAATTGCACTATTGGGAATAATTTTTATTGGAACAGGTTATACAATTAGTTTGACTACAAAGAATCCAATGCAAGCTTTTTTAAAATTCTTTCTTGCAGCTATTTTAGTTATAATTGGAACTTATTTTGCATTTTCTGCAATAGTAAGCTTAGTGCTTGAAATATTAAAAAATAATAAAAAATTTTATTATAAGAAAGAAAATTTTTTTGCAATATCCGGACTTTTATATAGAGTTAAAAATAATTCAAAATCTCTTGCAAATATTGCAATTTTATCCACAGCCTTTACAATAGTTTTGACATCAGGCATAAGTTTATATTTGGGCATTGGTGATATTACCAATAGATTATTTCCGGCACCTTATACTATAGAAACAGATGCAGAATCATTAAAGATAGAAAAAATAGAGCAGTATAGAAATAATATTAACAATTTATTAATTGAGAATAATATTAAAGGAGAAAGTTCAACAACATTTGAGTGGTCTATTCCTTTGATAAGGGATAGAAATAAATTAAGAGTTTTAAATAATGGAGAAGAGGTAGGGGTAAATTTCAAAGAAGATTTTATTGTATTGGACATAATTTATACTCCCGACACGAAATTAGATTTTAAAGGTAAGGATTTTATTTATTTTAAAGAAGACAATAACGAAGAATTTATAAAAAGTTTGGGATATAGTGCTAGGGTAATATCTAATGAAGAAAATGATATTCCCTTAGAAACTGTAATAACAGTTTTTGAAAAAAACAAAATAATAGCTAGAGATTATGAAAGAGCATATGGACTTTTAAAGAAATTAAAGCTTGAAGGAAGTAATATAGAACTAAAACCTGAAGTAAAAACCTTAATAAGAGGAGAATTTCCAGAGGATTTTAAAAATTATTTAAGCGAACACATAGATGATTTAAAAGTTGATCCCAATCAAAAACTCACTATAATCGATAGAGATGCAACAAAAATGGAATTTTTAAGCTATTATGGAGTAATATTCTTTGTCGGAATACTTCTTTCTATTGCATTTTTAATAACAATGGGTCTTGCTATATATTACAAGTTTTTAACAGAAGGATATGAAGATATTGAAAGATTTAAAATTTTAGAAAAACTTGGATTAAGAGAATTTGAAGCAAAAAAATCTATAGAAAAACAAATGTTGATACTTCTATTTCTCCCAATAGTTTTTTGTATAGTTCACACAAGCTTTGCTCTGCCAATATTGCAAAAATTTTTAATGTTGGTAGGGCTTATGAATACAAAATTATTTATAAAATCAATGATTTTTGTATTTATAATTTATATGATTTTCTATTTGATAATTTACAAATTTGCAGAAAAAGTTTATACAAAAATAGTTTTAGAAAAATAAAGGGAATAATTGATTTTTAAAACACATAATAATACTTTTAGATAATAGAGAGTTATGTAAACTGTATATAAGTTTGCGTAAAAGAAGATTTTTCTGCCATGCTATTTTTATTGGAGCAACTTTTTTCTTTTTAGTAATGAAAAAATAAAAGAAGTTTCTAGTATTACTCATGTTCATGAAATTTCATGAAAAGCTTGCGTAAATTATGTGCATATTGCGAGGAATTTAATTAAAGGCGAAAAATTAAATGTAGGAAATAAAAGTATAGACTAAGTTAAATAGGCTGGCTTCGCATATCATACTTTGGACGCTTCTTTGTGGTGCATATTAAACACTAATAATTATAAAGATCCCTTCTAAAAACAGTAAACCTTGGAGATGATACAGACACAACTACAGCTATTACAGGTAGACTTGCTGGAATAATTTATGGCTATAATGCTATTTTGAGAGAGTGGATTGAAAAGTTAAAAAATAAAAAGTTAATAGAGTATTGTTTATTTTAGTGAAGAATCCTTATTAAAAAAAAGTGATGTGCAGAATAGAATTATCTATTTTGCAACACCACCATCATTTTTAAATATAATTTAAGGAAAGTTTTACTACGATGCCAATTATTGCACCAAGACCTATTAACTTAAATAGGTCTACTTTTTTTAGATAGAGGATAAAACCAAGTACAAAGGAAATCAGTGCGGCTATGCTCATGCCTTCGAGTTTAATTCCCTCTGGGAAAACTGAGGACTTGAATAATTTTAGAGTAGTTATAAAAATTAGTGATACAACTCCTGCCTTTATTCCAAGAAGGGAGTAATCCATAATTTTAAATTTTTTGTCCTTGCTAAATAAAAAGTAACCTAGAATCGTCATCAAAACGAATTGAGGAAGTACAAAACCTGTAGTTGCAATAATTGATCCAATTATTCCGTGTACATTTTGTCCAACGAAAGTTGCAGAATTTATGGCGATAGGTCCTGGGGTCATTTGTGAGATTGAAATTAAATCTATAAATTCTCTGGTGTTTATCCAGGCGTTTTCTTCTACAACATATTTTGAAATTAAAGGTATTACTGCGTAGCCTCCGCCAAAGGCAAAGCATCCGATTTTAAAGAAAATTAAAAATAAATCAAACATTTTTGTATCTCTCCATTACACTAAAATAAGAAATTCCGGCTATTGCACATAATAGAATAATTAGTCCCGTGTTAATCTTTGTAAAGAAAGCAACTAAAAATACCAGTACAATCATTACGACGCTAAATTTTGAATTTTTTTTGTAGGAAGAAATTCCCATGCGAAAAACTGTAATAAATAAAACTGCGGATATTATTCCACTAATGCCTTCAAGAGCTGCCTTTATATAAAAGTTAGTTTTAAATTCTTGATAAAAATTTGAAATTATAGATAAAATTATCAAACAGGGAAGAGAGGATGCAATTAGACAAGTTATAGCACCAATAGGACCCCTTAAGTAATACCCAGTTAAGACTGAACAAGAAATTGCCATGGCACCAGGTCCACCTTGAGAAATGGCAACTATGTCCATCATATCATCTTCATCTATTAGTTCTAAGTCAGAAACAAAAATATCCTTTATAACAGGTACAATAGTATATCCGCCACCAAAAGTTATGGCATTTATTTTAAAAAATGTTAAAAATAATTTTAACAAAGAAATATTTTTCATAAAATCACCTAATTAATTATAGCACATAAATGAAAAATTAAATAATATCGTGTATAATCTAATTAAGGAGTGGTTGTAATGAAGATGGGAATAGTAGGTCTTGGCAATATGGGGTCTGCCATGGCACAGGGTCTTTTAGATAATAATATAGAAACTTTTCTATATGATATAAATAAAGACAAAAGAGATGAATTTAAGGGTTTTGAGAGGGCAAATATTGTCGAGTCAGAGGTGGATGTAGTGAAAAATGCTGATGCAGTAATTCTTACAGTTAAGCCCTATGCTTATGACGAATTGTTGGATAAAATTAAGGAAAGCGTAGAAAATCAAATAATAATTTCCGTTACATCAAGTTACGATTTAAAAAAATTAGAAGAAAAATTGCCAGGGAAAAAACTTTTGATGGCAATGCCAAATACACCTGCGAAAATTTTAAATTCAATGACAGGAATTTGTCCAGGCAAAAATATTTCAGATGAAGAATTAAGGGAATTAAGAAAAATCTTCTCTTCCTTTGGAGAAACTGAAATTGTTGAAGAAAAAAATATAAAAATTTATGAAGCAGTTTGCGGTTGTATGCCTGCTTATGTCTATATGTATATTGAGGCAGCAGCAGATGCGGCAGTATCTTATGGAATGAAGAGAGATGTGGCTTATAGAGTAATTTCACAAGCTGTGGCTGGATCTGCAAATATGGTTAGAGTTTCTGGTCTTCATCCAGGTGAGTTAAAGGATCAAGTTACTACACCAGGCGGTACAACTATTAAGGGATTAAAGTCTTTGGAGAAGGATGGTTTTAGAGCTGCAATTATAAATGCAGTGGATTCTATTATGAATAAATAGGAGGTCATTATGAAAGATTTATTGGTATTTTTAGCGGATGGTTTCGAAGAAATTGAAGCATTAACTATTGTAGATGTGCTTAGAAGGGCTAATCTTAAAGTTGAAACAGTTTCTATTACTGACAGAAATGAAGTTAGAGGAACTCACGATGTAAAGGTCATCGCCGACAAAATCTTTGATGAAATAAATATTGAAGATTATAGGGCGATGTACATTCCGGGAGGACAACCTGGTGCCACAAATTTAATGAAGGATAAAAAAGTTGTTGAATGTACAAATTTATTTAACGACAATGGGAGAAAAGTTGTCGCAATTTGTGCAGGACCACAGGTTCTAGATGCAGCAGGAATTTTAAAAGATGGCAAATTTACCTGCTATCCAGGAGTAGAAAATAGACTTAAAGTAAAAGATCCACAAGATGAAGCAGTAGTCGTTGAAAAAAACATTATTACAGCAATGGGACCTGCTCTAGCAATTTTACTTGGAGTAAAATTAGTTGAGATACTAGACTCAAAGGAAAAGGCAGATGAAGTTGCAGAAGGATTATTACTTCATAAACTTAAAAAATTTATTTGATTTTTGATAAAAGGAATAAAATAATTTTTAATGTACCAGAGCATGCTTTGGTACATTTTTTGCAAAAAAAACTTATAGGATTTTGAATTGAGGGCAAATATAATCCTATAAGTTTTAATTAATATTTTTATAAATTAGATTGAAGTTGGCTTTTGAATTCTTGATCCTTTTCTTTTATTACTAATATTTCAGTGTTATAATGAATATAATTACAATAAAATTTTAAAAATAGGCATTGTGCCTGTTTTTATTTACGGAGGATAAATGTTAGCAAAACTCATTTTAAAAAGGGGCACTAATGCCTATGGCTACGATAGAGCGAAAATTGCAAAGGAGACATCTATTCTTGGACTATTGTCAAATATATTTGCGGCCCTTTTAAAAGTTATTTTATATACTTTTACAGGTTCAATTTCCATATTGTCTGATGCTGTTAATAATATTACGGACTGTGCTAGTTCAATTATTTCAATTTTTGGGATAAAACTTGCTTCAAAGCCAAGGGATAGAGATCATCCCTATGGTCACGGAAGGCTTGAGTATTTAATATCACTTGTAGTAAGTGGTATTGTGCTTTCAGTTGGTTTTCAATTTTTGAGGACTTCTGTTGAAAAAATTTTGCATCCCATAGATATAAGATATCCAAGTTCTACAATTGTGGTATTAATAATAACTGTATTTATAAAATTTTGGCAAGCGTCCCTTTATTCTCATGTGGCGAGGGAAATTGATTCGGTAACATTAAAGGCACAGGAGAAGGATTCCCTTAGCGACACACTTATTACCCTTGTGGTAATTATTTCTATAATTATAGAAAAATTTACTGGAAAAAATTTAGATGGCTATGTTGGAGTTTTGGTGGCACTATTTATTTTATACACTGCACTATCTCTAATTTATGAAACTATTTCAATTATATTGGGTAGAGGTCTTACAGAAGAAACTAAGCACGAGATAAAGTCAAAGGTTTCAACTTATGATGGTATATCCAATGTTCATAATATGATGGTAACAGATTTTGGCCCAGACAACATAATTGTATTAATTGATGCTGCTCTTGATTATAATTTGACACTTGAAGAGGCGCATAATATAGTAGATAAAGTGGAAAGGGAAATATCTGAACTTTTAGGAATCAAGCTAATTATTCACGCTGATCCACTGGGCAGCAGTAGCGCCATAATTAAATCAGTTTCAGAAGATCTTAAAAAAATTATTAGAGAAAGTTTAAATGTTTATTCTTTTCACGATATAGTGCTTGAAGATAAAAAAATATACATCGACATTGATTATAATGCCGACGCTGTTTCTAGTTTGAAGGAAAAAGAGGCTCTGAAAAGAGAGCTAGTTGATAAATTAAAATCAATTTATGAGGACTATGATTTTGAAATAATTTTAGATCCGATTTTTTAGGAGGAAATATGAAGGCTTTAGTTGTAGGTGCTGGTAAATTAGGTTATAGACTTGCAGCTTCACTAATAGGTGAGAATTACGAAGTAACAGTAGTAGATAATGACGAGGACGTAATTGAAAATATTTCAAATTCTCTTGACGTTTTTAGTATTTGTGCAAATGCGCTTGATTTTGGAGTTTTGGAAGAACTTGATATATCTCTATTTGATTATGTAATTGCAACAACTACTAATGATGAGGCTAATGTAATAGTTTGTACAATTTCAAAAAAGCTTGGAGCAAAATATGCCATAGCGAGAGTTAGAGATCCCGAGTATAGAAAACACTTGGATTTCATATCAAAGGAACTTGAGATAGATAAAATTATTAATCCAGACAATGCTACGGCAAGGTACATTGTAAAGTACCTCATGAAGAGATACCAACTTTACTATGATGAATTTGCGGACGGAAAAGTTTCCCTTGTTGAATTTAATATTGCAAAGGATCCAAATTTTAGTGGCAAAAGAATTATGGATATCGAAAAAATTAACAATCTCTTGATTTCTGCGATTTCAAGAAATGGTGATGCTATTATACCAAATGGTCGTACAGTCCTTGAAGAAAACGACGTAATAATTTTAGCAGGAAAATCCGAAAATATAGAATTGTTTGACAAGGAACATACTGGTGTAAAAAAAACTAGATCTCTTAGAAGCACAATGATTTTAGGAGGCGGGAAAACTGGATTATACCTTGCCATACTTTTATTAAAAGAAAATATTAATGTTACAATTGTAGAAATCAATAGAGAGAGATGCCTTGAATTAAAGGAAATTGTGCCAGACGCAGAGATAATAAATGGAGACGGAACTGACATAGGCATCCTTGAAGAAGAGATGTTGCACACTTATGATGCCTTTGTAGCAGCAACTGGAATTGACGAGGCAAATTTACTTATGAGTCTTGTTGCAAAACAAACTGGAATTTATAAGTCTGTTGCAAAGATTTCCAGAACCAATTATGACAAGATTTTAGATAAATTAGACATAGATGCCGTTTTCAATACTTCCTATATAACAGCTGCAGAAATGTTAAAGGAAATCAGAGGAAAGAGCTCTCTTTCACTTCATCTTTTGTTAAATGGACAAGTTGAATGTGCAGAATTAATTATAAAGGAAAAATATTTAGTTTGTGGCAAATCACTTGAAGAATTAAATCTTCCAGAGGGAATCCTTATTATTGCTGTAGTGAGAAATAATAAAATGATAGTTCCAAATGGAAAGACAGTTCTACAAGTTGGTGATAGGATTGTTTTATTCTCAAAACATGAAGTTGCACCAAAGATGCAAAAGTTTTTTTCATCGGAAGGGAAATTAAATGATGTACTAAAATCTTTTAAGAATCGAGGGAAATTGGATGAATTATAAGCTTATTTCAAAAATACTCGGTTATATATTGTTAATAGAAACAGCTTTTATGGCACCATCTCTTATACTTAGCTTAATAGAGAGAGATGGAAGTGCTAATGGCTTTATAATCCCAATGGCAATTGCTGCTTTTTTGGGATTAATTTTAATCAACTTAAAAGTAAAGAAGATTTCTCTTGCACCCCGAGATGGAATTTTAATCGTAACAGCATCTTGGATTTTAGTATCCATTGTTGGAGCAATTCCCCTTTTTATTTCAGCAAAAATGACTTATGTGGACTCCTTTTTTGAAATTGTATCGGGCTTTACGACGACAGGCGCCACAGTTATATCAGGAATAGAATCCTTTCCAAGATCAATTATTCTTTGGAGATCTATTACTCACTGGATTGGAGGTATGGGAATACTTGTATTTACTGTTGGACTTCTTCCAAAACTTGGAGTAGGAGGATTTCAAATATTTAAGGCAGAGTCACCAGGACCAGTTGCAGGCAAAATTGAGTCTACGATTTCTCAATCTTCAAAAAGACTTTATATTATTTACATTACTTTATCTGCTGCACTTTTTATATGTTTAAAAATTGCAGGCATGCCTGCTTTTGATAGCTTCGTTCACACTTTTGGAGTACTTGGCACTGGTGGTTTTTCATCTTATAACGATTCTTTTATGTCTTATAAAGGAAATGCTGTTCACTTTATTCTTGCGTTTTTTATGTTTTTGAGTTCAACAAACTTTACTATATATGCATTAATTTCTAGAAAAAAATTCAAAGAAGTTCTTCAAAACGACGAGTTAAAACTTTGGATTTTAATTACAGTGGGCTCAATTGTTTTAATTGCTTTAGATTTATTTTCAAAGGGTTACAACTCACTTTTTATAGCCTTTAGAGATTCAGCCTTTCAAGTTACATCAATATCATCTACATCTGGTTTTGCCAATGCAGATTATGATTTGTGGCCAAGTTTTTCAAAATTTATTTTGTTAATACTCATGATTTTTGGTGGATGTGCTGGTTCAACTGGCGGTGGAATTAAAATCATTAGGATTTCAATTCTATTAAAACTTATAAAAAGAGAAATGAGGAAGGCTACACATCCAAAGGCAGTTCTTCCAGTTGTATCCGATGGAAAAACTCTATCTGATGAAGTTGTCCTTGGAATAAATGCTTACCTTGGGACTTATTTTGTAATTGCAATAATTTCAACTGGCATAGTTACACTTTCTGGAACAGATATCATAACAGGATTTTCTTCTGTTACAACTACACTTTCAAATGTAGGTCCAGGATTTGGAGAAATTGGTCCGACAAAAAACTTTTATTTTTATAGCGACTTTTTAAAATTATATTTTAGTGCACTTATGCTTCTTGGAAGGCTTGAATTTTTTACAATTTTAGCATTATTCTCAAGGAGTAGACATAGAAAGGATATTATTAAATTATAATGAAAATTTTAATTATTGGTTCAGGAAAAGTTGGTTCCACAATTGCAAATACACTTAGCCTAGAAAAATTTGAAATAGATGTAGTTGATAGAGATGAGTTAAACTTTGAAAAAATCACAAACACTGTGACAAAAATTAAGGGCGATGTATTAGATGAAAATTTTGTTTTGACTATGGATTTAGAAAGCTATGATTATGCTATCATAGCGACAGATAGCGACAAGACAAATTTAATAATGGCATCAATTTTCAAAGATCTCAGTGTAAAAATAATTTTACGCCTTGATGAAATGGAAAATATTTCTGAAATTGGAATTATAAAAAATTCTCTCCCAAATATTGTAAATATTTTTAACAGAAGTCTTGAGTGTGCAAAACTTGCGACAAAATTAATTGGAAGCTCCAACTATTATGAAGCAGATTATTTTGGCAAGGGGAAAATTGAAGTTACAGGTCACTACATCGACATGGATGAGGAGTTTGAAAATTTAAAGATAAAGGAAATTGGATCTCTTTCGACAATTTTGGTGGTTGGGATACTTAGAGAGGGCGATTTAATAGTTCCTGATGGTGAAACTATTTTAAAAAGTGGCGACTACATGTATCTAATGGGACTTTCAAGAGATATTAGAAATTTTAAATACTCTCATTTTGAGATAAAGGAGAAAGAAGAAGTAAGAGATGTAGTAATTGCATCTGGAGACATGACTTTTAACAGGATTATTGCTAATCTTGAAAATGTAAATTTAAAAATAATTGAACCAAATAGAGAAAAATTTGAAGACTTTAGAAAAAAACTCAATAGAGCCTTTGTTGTAAATAAAAATTTAAAAAATGACAAAATTTTTAAGGAAGAAAATATTTCAAAGGATGCAGTTTTTATTTCTATGACGGATTCTGACGAGCTAAACATCGTTCTTGGACTTATGGCGAGAAATCATGGAATTTCAAGAAATGTAATTATACAAAGGGACAACAACTACGATAATATTTTAGAAAGCCTTGGCATTTATAGAGTTATTGATCCAAAGGTCATTGTAGCAAATGAAATTATTAAATCCATTAACACGGATATGAAGGTTTCAATAAACTATATGTTTGGAGGCAAGGCACAAGTTTATGAAATAAAAATCCCCGACGATTTTATTTACATTGGCAAAAAATTATCTGAAATTAATCTTCATAGAGAAATTATTATTGGAGGAATAATTAGATACGACAATTCAGCAGTAATTCCTAGGGGCAACACGAGAATTGAAAAGGGCGATAGGCTTGTAATTTTTTCTACAAATGAAAGCAGGAAGGAACTTGAAGAGCTAATTGATCCAACGTTAAAGAAAAGTATTTTTGATTTTTTCAGGAGATGATTTGGTGAAGACAATTTTTAAAAACGACTGGCAAGAAATTTTGGAAGAAGAGTTTGAAAAAGATTATTACAAAGAACTTAGAAAACTTTTAATTGAAGAATACAAACATTACGAAATATTTCCAAAGGCTGAAGATATTTTTAACGCCTTTCACTATACATCTTACAAGGATTTAAAAGTTTTGATTTTAGGACAAGATCCCTATCACAATGTTGGTCAAGCTCACGGACTTGCTTTTTCTGTGAAGGATGGTGTTATGATTCCGCCTTCACTTCAAAACATTTATAAAGAACTTAATTCAGATCTAGGGCTTCCAATACCAAGCACAGGTTATTTAAAATCGTGGGCAGACGAAGGCATAATGCTTTTAAATACAACATTAACTGTGAGAGCACATCAGCCAATGAGCCATGCAAAAATTGGTTGGGAAATTTTTACAAATGCAGTCATAGAAAAAATAAATGAAAAAAAAGAGCCCATTGTCTACATACTATGGGGCAATCACGCAAAGGCTCGCAAAAAATTTATAAATAATAAAAATCATCTTGTAATAGAAGGCGTGCATCCATCGCCACTTTCTGCCAACAGAGGTTTTTTTGGTTCTAAACCCTTCTCTAGAGCAAATGAATTTTTAAGAGAAAGAGGAGTTACGCCACCTACCTGGGAAGTCAAATAGAATTTTTAAAATTTAAAATATTTTTTATTACAGCAGAATCATTTGCCAAATGCAAATCATCACTGCTGTAATTTTTTTTGTAATTAGGGTCGTAATAATTTAACAAGAGATCGCAGATCAAAAAGTCGTAATCGCCTTCGTAAAATTTTTCTAAGTAAATACTTTCTTTTTTATGAGAAATAAATTTTTTAATTTCTATTAAAGCCTTATAGATCTCATCTTTATTGGACAAATTGTAATCTCTCTTAATTCTTGCTATGCGATTTTCTATTTTATCTTCTATAACTATCTTTTTGCCAGAAGAAATTTTTTCAATTAAAATTTTTGGCAGCTGAATATTTCCAATTTTTGCACTTTCTCCTTCGGTGAAAAAAGTTTTTTCATCATTATCCAAGGCTTCAAATAGAAGTGATTCAAAATATTTTTGAGAAGGCTGATTATTTAATCCAATTCCACCAAAAATTGAACCTCTGTGGTTTGCAAGTTTTTCCAAATTAAGCACGGGAAAGTTGGAACTTAAAGTTTTTAAAATTTCAGTTTTTCCAACGCCGGTTTTGCCGCACAAAATTACAAAATCCTTTTGTGCAATTAAATTATCTAGGTTTTCATTAATATATTTTCTGTATGCCTTGTATCCGCCAATTAATTTTTTCACATTCACATTAAGGGCACGCAGAAATGAAAAAAACACATTGGACCTGTAGCCGCCACGAGAGCAATAAATTATCACATGATCATAATTTCCTGTGAGTTCAATAACTTTTTCATAGAAATCTAAAAGCTTATCCTTTGCAAAATTTATTCCAAGGTATTTTGCTTTTTCCACACTTTCCCTTACATAAGTTGTTCCGACAATTTTCCGTTCTTCATCATCTAGTATAGGAAGATTAATTGCGCCGGGAATTCTATTTTCATTAAATTCCCTTGGACTTCTCATGTCTATAAATTTTATTTTTTCGCCAGTTTTTATCATTTTATGAATTTCTTCATAATTTAATTCGTATTTCAAAATATCACCAATAATAATATATCATGTAATTTAAAAGCATAAAATAAATTTGCAAAAAAAATTATTTTGATATAATGTAACTGAGGTGAATTATGGAGTATTTAAAAATGAATTATTCAGATATAAATAAGATAAATATAGGAGAAGTTCCTGCGATAATTATTGAGCCCAATTTGAAAACAAATAAGACAATTGTTTTCTACCACGGTTGGGGTTCTTGCAAGGAAAATCAAATCTTTCGTGGAAATATTTTTGCCAGCTATGGATATAGAGTAATTTTACCCGATGCAAGATATCATGGAGAGAGAAATAATATAGATCTCGACTATACAGCCGAAGACATTGAGGCGAAGTATATTTTAAAAGTCATCATGCACAATATTGAAGAGGCACCTTCAATTTTTAAATTTATAGAAGAAAATTATCCTGAAAATGAAATTGCAGTAGGCGGTCATTCAATGGGTGCTATAACTGCAGGAGGGCTTTATAATTTTAAAAAAGATTTGAAAATGGCCTTTGTTTATAATGGTATAAACGATTGGCATGCACTTGTAGATGCTTTAAATAAGATTAAAAAGGAAGAAAAGATTGACGAAAATGAATTTAGGATTAATGAATTTTTCCTAGATATGAATCCAATGGATAGCCCAGAAAATTTTAAAGATAGACCAATTGTACTATACAATGGAGAAGACGATGATATAATTGACCCAGCTGGTCAAGAGTCCTTTGCAAGGAAAATTGAAAAGTTTTATAGCGACAAAAAACTTTTGGATTTCCAAACTTTTGAAGCCACATCTCATCAAGTTACTACTCAAATGCTCGAAGCGTCAATTATTTTTTCTAAAGAGATTGTGGGGTTTTAATGAATACAGCGAGATACTTGGTAAAAGGAAAGGAAAAATTAAATTTATACGATGTTCCAACTTCTTATAAAGGCAAGTTAGAAAAAAAGGAAGTAAAAGAAGTCTTAATTCCCGAGAACATTGAGAAGATGCGTGAATATCACGAAAAACTTTACGCAGAAAACAATCAGTCCTTATTAATTGTTTTACAAGCAATGGATGCTGCGGGAAAGGATTCTCTTATTAAAAACATTATGACTGGCGTAAATCCACAGGGAACAAAGGTTGCCTCCTTCAAAAAGCCAAGTGAAAATGAATTGGATCACGATTATCTATGGAGAGTTACAAAAGAATTACCACCTCGTGGCGAAATTGGAATTTTTAACAGAAGTCATTACGAAGATGTTCTTGTGTCAAGGGTTCACAATTTAGTTTTGGATCAACCCTTTCCAAAAAATTTAGTCACTAAGGATATTTGGGAAAAAAGATTTGAAGAGATAAATAATTTTGAAGAATATCTTTCAAACAATGGAATAACAATTGTAAAATTCTTCCTTCACATTTCTAAAGATGAACAAAAGAAAAGGCTTATGGAGAGAATTGAAAGACCAGAAAAAAACTGGAAGTTCACATCATCTGATATAACTGAGAGAAAGTATTTTGACGATTACATGAAGGCTTATGACGATATGCTTGTAAAAACTTCGACAAAAACAGCACCTTGGTATATTGTGCCAGCAGACAAAAAGTGGTTTTCAAGGTACTTAGTTTCAGAAGTAATTTTAGAAAAGCTAAAAGAAATGAATCCACAGTTTCCAAAACTTTCTAAGAAAGAACTTGAAAGTTTAGACAAGTGGAAAAAGATTTTAGAAGAAGATTAATTAAATTAAAATCTATAAAAGACCTTTTTATATAAAGTAAAGAGGTCTTTTACATAAAAAAAGAAGGCATATGCCTTCAATAATATAATTATTCAGCTGGTTCAAAATCTGATTTTTCAGCTCCACAAAGTGGGCATACCCAATCTTCTGGTAGATCAGCAAAATCAGTTCCCGCTTTGATTCCATTTTCTTCGTCGCCTACTTCAGGGTCATAAATATAACCACAAAGTGTACATTCGTATTTTTTCATTGATCTTCCTCCTAATAAAAATACTTGCTACACAAGCTTATTTTTATTATAACAAATTACTAAATATAATACAGTAAAATTTTAAAAATAATAAAATCACAAATATTAATTGAAGTTTAAAAGATGAAAGTAATGGGTATTTTCTAATAAATGGAGTGAGAATTATGGATACTTTATATAAATTTAAGGGCTTTGTTAATAGTGATTTATCTTTAATAAAAAATTTTTTAGATTCTGCAATTATGGATTTATATCCCTTTATAGAAGACCAAGAAAAATTATTTGATATAAAAGTTATATTAAACGAACTTGTTGTAAATGGAGCCATGCATGGCAATGAAGAAGACCTCAACAAAAAAGTTTGTCTAAAATTGCTTTTAGACGAGAAATCTTTAAAGATAATTGTAAAAGACGAGGGTAGAGGCGTGGATTTTGACACATCTCTATATGACTGTACAAAAAAGAATTGCAATGGCAGAGGGCTACTAATTGTTGAAGCACTTACAGACCAACTTATATTAAATAAAAACGAAGTTATCGCAATAAAAAATCTATAAATTCTATTTGAATTTACATATGAAACCTCTAGGGGTTTCTTTTTTTTAAAAAAATTATTTAGTTGAAGACGTAGATTTTAGATTATAAGTCTTCATTATGCAGATACATTTTACAAACAATAATTATCATATAATATAAGAGTTATTTTATAAAATAGAGTTGTTTTTTTATTATTTATAATATTTTTGGCGGCATATACAGCTGAAGATTATAGCCAAGTGGGTATAATTGATTTCAAATTGATTATGAATTTAGGCTTGTTGTATATTATATGTTTAATAGCAGCAGTGGTATTAAATTTAATTTATTTAGTGATAAAAAAATTTTTTAGTTTTATTAAGTTGTAATTATCAAGGAAAAATATTTAGAAACTAAAAAGATATAAAAATATAAAAGTTTTATATTCATATATTGTTAAATAGAAAAATGGCTGTCAAGTGGCAGCCATAATTTTTTTATTAAATTTCCTTCAAAACTTTTTTAAGATGCTCGTATACTCTTTTAGTTGAAGAAATTGAAAGAGTTTCCTTTTGTGAGTGAGCGCCACTAATGTCTGGGCCAATGGAAATAATGTCCAGATCCCTATTTTTTGTAAAGAATACTCCGCATTCAAGTCCTCCGTGAGTAAATTCTTCTTCCATTTCAGTGCCCTTCATTTCTTTATAGATTTTCTTTACAATTTCTCTAAAAGTAGATTCCCTTCTATATTCCCATTCAGGATATGGATTTATAAATTCAGCTTCGACTCCATATTTTTCAGCTATGTCTAGATAAACTTTTCCAAATTCTTCAGAAAGTGATGAGCTTGCAAATCTCAATGATACAAAAACTTCTGCAATTCCATCGACTAATTTTGCTATTGCGAGATTTGATGAAGATTCAAGAACTTTTTTTTCTTCATTTATAAAGGAATGAGGTCCAGTTGGGAGTTCTAATAAATATTTTGCAAGTTTTTCGCTAGATTCTGCTGTCAAAATTTTTCCCTCGTGAGAAGTTTTTTCGCATTCGATGATAAGTTCTCCATCGACATTTTTAAATTTATCTTTAACGTAATTAATGGCATCCTTTAGCTCTTTTTCGTCGCATACAATAGAAAGTTTTCCTTCTCTTGGGATTGCATTTTGTTTTGTGCCACAGTCTATGTCGATTAAATTTACATGACTTAATTTATTTAAAATTTCTGCAATAACTTTAATCATATTGCCCTTGTTGTTTGCAATTTCCATTCCAGAGTGTCCACCCAAAAATCCATGGAGATCAAGTGCAAAAGCTTTTCCAGAATAATTTTCCCTTTCAGGTTTAAATTTTGAGTGTAGCAATTTTCCGCCAGCAGATGAAACAGTTAAAATTCCTTCTTCTTCGGAGTCAATGTTGATTAAATACTTGCCTTCGAGATATTTTGCGTCAAGATTCTTCGCTCCGTGCATATCAGTTTCTTCAGACACAGTTACAATTATTTTTAGTGGACCATGCTCCTCTTCGGCAAGTGCCATTGACATTGCAACGCCAATTCCATCGTCTGCACCAAGGGTAGTATCCTTTGCGTGAAGTTTGTCGCCATCTACTATTAATTCAATGGGGTCAGTTGCAAAATTGTGGTCTGAATCCTTATCTTTTTCACAAACCATGTCCATATGACCTTGGAGTATGACCTTAGGTCTATCTTCCATGCCCTTTGTGGCTGGAACTTCCATAATTATATTTAAACTTTCATCTTGAGTAACTTCATAGCCGGCATTTTCTCCAAATTTTTTTAAAAAATCAGAGACAGCTTTTTCCTTTCCAGATTCTCTAGGAATTTTTGATAACTTTTCAAAATAATCAAAAACTTTTTTTGGTTCTATATTCATATTAACCTCACTTTAAAATAACTTTGTGATAAACTTTTTTGCCCTTTCTAATAATAATTTCGCCATTTTTGAAATCATCTTTAGTAAGTTCAAGTTTTGGATCACTTATTTTTTTGTCGTCAATGCTAACTCCACCTTGAGTTATAAGTCTTCTACCTTCAGAATTTGTCTTAATAAGGCCTAGTTCAGTCATTAAATTTAAAATTCCAACAGGTTCATTAAATTTATCTGATGTCATTTCAGTTGAAGGTATGTCATCAGAATCTTTTTTGCCACCGAAAAGCGAATGGGAAGCATCGAGGGCGGATTTTGCAGCTTCTTCTCCGTGGATGTCTTTTACAACTTCATAAGCCAAAACTTCCTTTGCCCTATTTAATTCAGCACCTTCTAATTTTTCGTATTCAGCAATTTTATCGAGAGGAAGCATTGTGAGAAGCTTCATAAATTTGATGACATCTCTATCATCGCAGTTTCTCAAATATTGGAACATTTCATAAGGGGTAGTCTTTTCCTTATCAAGCCAAATTGCGCCAGCCATAGTTTTTCCCATTTTGATTCCAGCAGCAGTAGTTAAAAGTTTAAAAGTCATTGCATAAACTTTGTCGTTTTCTAATTTTCTAACGAGTTCATAGCCACCAAGGATATTAGACCATTGGTCTGAACCACCGACTTGTAGCTTGCAGTGATGTTTTCTGTAAAGATATAAGAAGTCGTAGGATTGCATAAGCATATAAGAAAATTCAAAAAAAGTAAGGCCTTGTTCCATTCTGTTTTTGTAACAATCAAATTGTAGCATTCTATTTACAGAAAAATGAACGCCAATTTCTCTAACGAAATCCAAGAAATTTAATTTCAAAAGCCAGTCTGCGTTATTTTCGATAATGCCCTTGCCTTCAGAAAAATCTAAGAAATTAGAAATTTGTTCCTTAAATCTTTGAGCATTGTAATTAATAGTTTCTCTGTCCATGAGAGTTCTCATGTCGCTCTTGCCCGATGGGTCGCCAATAGTTGTAGTTCCACCGCCAAGTAGAGCAATTGGAATGTGCCCTGCCCTTTGCATATGTTGCATTACCCTAATTTGAATAAAATGGCCGAGAGTTAGAGAGTCTGCAGTTGCATCAAAGCCAACATAAAAAGTAACGGATTCTTTTCCCAGCATTTCCCTTAATTCATCTTCATAGGTACACTGATCTAGATAACCTCTCTCGCTTAAAACATCAAATACATTTTCCATAATTCCTCCAAAAAAATAAAAAGAACCCCACGATGAAAGGACGCATTCGTGGTACCACCTTTCTTCGCCGAGGCCTCAAAAATTAATAGACTCCAATATTGTAATTCAGCTTTCGCTTACTGTATATCTTCTCCGTCTTGTATACATACTATTTATGATATAATAATCGAAAATAAATAAATTGTCAAATGGGGTGAAACTTTGATTGGTATAGATATTGTAGAAGTAAAACGAATAGAAAAAATAATAAAGGAGCATGTAAATTTTCTCCAAAAAGTTTTTAATGAAGATGAAATAGAAAGAATAAGGAAGAGAAAAAATCCCTACGAGAGAATAGCGGGTATGTATGCAGCAAAGGAAGCGGTTTCAAAGGCAATGACTACTGGTATAGGCAAAATGTCCTTTCACGACATAAAAATAAAATACATAAAAGATATGCCCTATGCAGAAGTTTTTGACCAAAGATTTTATCTATCCATTAGCCACGAGAGGAATTACGCAATTGCAATTGCAAAATTAGCTTGCAAAAATATTTCTAAAAATATGGAAGAAAAAATAATTTTAGATGAAAAAATAAAATCCCTTTGGAAAAATAGAGAAGAGGACACACACAAGGGCGATTTTGGGAAAATAGCCATAGTAGGAGGTTCCCTTGGCATGACAGGTTCATCTTATCTATCGTCAAATGCAGCATTAAAGGCAGGAGCAGGTCTTGTGTATAATATTGTGCCACGAGAAATTTTTGACCTTATGTCTATAAAATATATTGAACCCATTGCAAAAACTTTTTCTAACTTAGAGGAAATGGAAAAATTTTTAACAGGACTTGACGCAATAGCCATGGGTCCGGGAATGGGACTTGGCGAATATGCCAAAGCTGTCTTTGAAAAAGTAATAAAGATGAAAAAAAATCTCTTGATAGATGCCGATGGACTAAATATTTTGTCAAAAAATTTAGAATTTTTAGATGAGAGGAAGAATTTTACAACAATTTTAACTCCACATGAAGGGGAGTTTGCAAGGCTCACGGAACTATCTTTAGAAGAAATAAAAAATAATCGTGAAAAAGTTGCCCTTGATTTTGCAAAAAAACATAAGGTAATTTTAGTCTTAAAGGGGCATAAAACAATTGTAACAAAGGGCGAAGAAATTTATGTAAATAATACAGGAAATTCTGGCATGGCAACGGCAGGATCTGGTGATGTCTTAACTGGAATAATTTCTGCCTTTATGAAAAATTATTCCCTATTTGATGCAGCAAAACTTGCAGTTTATGTTCATGGGCTTTCTGGAGATATTTATGCAAAGAAAAATTCAAAAACTAGCCTAAGGGCAAGGGATATAATAGAAAAACTAGATAATGTTTTCAATTTATTTGAAGAAGACAAAAATATTGATTTTTTAATGGAAAAAGAGACTCGAATTAACGAGTCTCCCCAATATTTGACATAGAGCCGAAATTAATTTAAAATATCTGCCCTCTGATATACTTTTAATTATTGTATTATTAATGGGAATTTTATTTTGTCATTTTGCACAAGGAGAGTTCTTAGTATAAAAGGGCAGCTTAGGTGATTTTATTTACTATTTAATGATTAAAATGATGATGTAAGCTAATGGCCCGAGTTTTTCTCGGGCTATTTTAAGGAGTTATTATGTTAAAAAATAGAAAGATACTTTTTATAATTTTATTTGCACTTGACCTTATTTATACATATTTTGCAATAATAGGAGTGGCAAAATTTTTCCAAAGGTTTAGAGGGCCGATATATGTACAAGTTCTTTGGTATGTAATGATTTCTGCACCGGCAATTGTGCATTATTTACCTGGTGGAACAAAATATAATTTAAAAGAAACAAAAAGATACACAATTCCTTTATTGATTATGATTGCAATAAATTTTGTAATGCCTATGTATTTATAATAGATTTATTAAAAATTTGTAAAAAAATAAAATTAATTCCTATTATTTAAGTATAATAATTAAAATTGTGTTAAAATAATATTAGGATTGTTCATAGATCAATCTTTAAAATCTCTCTTGCCTTAAAAGGTGAAAAAATATGATGATAAAAAGAGGGGATATATTTTATGCCGACCTGTCGCCAGTTATTGGATCTGAACAGGGAGGAGTAAGGCCCGTAGTTGTTGTTCAAAACGACATTGGAAACAAGTACTCGCCTACTACAATTGTTGCTGCAATTACATCTCAACTTAACAAGGCGAAGTTACCAACACACGTAAATGTAAGGGCTAAAGATGTTCCACTTCCAAAAAATTCTGTAATTTTAATGGAACAGCTGAGGACCATAGATAAAAAAAGGTTGAGGGAGAAAATCGGTAAATTCGACAAGGATGTTATGGACGAGATAGACGCTGCAGTAAAGGTTAGTTTGGCGATGAAATAATTGAACAGCATACATATTTAAAGACTACTTCTTTTGAGGTAGTCTTTTATTTTGGGTTTTTATTTATAGAAATAGAAGGATCTATGTGATAAACTTATAGCGGAGATATTTATGGAAAAAATAAAAATTTTTGGAGTTGAAATTTTTAATATTGATAATTTAGAGTGTGAAAATATTTTAAGAGATTTTTTAAAGGGAAAGGGTCTTAAAAAAATTTACACTCCAAATACTGAAATTGTCATGGCAGCTAAAAGAGATGAAAATCTTAGACATTTAGTTAATTCTGGAGATTTAGTCTTAGCTGATGGCATTGGTCTTATTTATGCGTCAAAGATGAGAAAAAAGCCTTTAAAGGAAAGAGTTACAGGCTTTGACACTTCCATTAAGTTATTGGAACTTGCAGATGAAAGGGGACTAAATTTATATTTTTTAGGCGGCGTGGAAGGTGTGGCAGAGGATGCTGCAAGGGCAGTCAATGAGAAATATAAAAATGCTAATGTGGCTGGATTTCACAATGGCTATTTCAATTCTAGGATAGATGGCGAAACATCTAGTGAAGAAAAGAATATAATTGAAGAGATTAACAGCAAGGATATTGATATTGTATTCGTGGGCTTTGGCTTTCCTCGTCAGGAAAAGTGGATAGAGGAATTTAAAGATGATATTAAGGCAAAGGTTATTATTGGAAATGGTGGTGTTCTCGATATTTTATCGGGAAGGGCAAATAGAGCTCCTGAGATTTTTATTAAGCTTGGATTGGAGTGGCTATATAGACTTTTAAAAAATCCTTCGAGGATTAAAAGACAAATTGATTTGCCAAAGTTTTTGTTCGCAGTTATGAGAGATAAAAATTCAGTTGAATGAGGAGTGAAATTTTGAATATCGAAAATAAAGCAGTTAATACTATAAGAATGCTATCAGTTGATCAAATTGAAAGCGCAAATTCAGGACATCCCGGTCTACCACTTGGTGCAGCACCAATGGCTTATGTACTTTTTAAAAATAATTTAGTAAGAGATTCTAAGGATTTAGATTGGGAAAATAGAGATAGATTTATTTTGTCTGCGGGACATGGATCGGCTCTTTTGTACTCACTTTTCTATTTATTTGACTATGGTTTAAGCCTTGATGATTTAAAAAATTTTAGACAACTTGATTCAAAAACTCCAGGGCATCCAGAGTATGGTCATACTAAGGGAGTGGAAGCAACTACTGGTCCACTAGGTCAAGGCATTGCCATGGCAGTTGGTATGGCAATTGCAGAAGAAAAACTTGCAGCTATTTATAATAAAGGTGATTTAAAACTCGTAGATCATTATACTTATGCTCTTGTAGGCGATGGATGTTTAATGGAGGGAATTTCCAACGAGGCATCATCTCTTGCGGGAACATTAAAATTAAGTAAATTAATTGTACTTTACGATTCAAATAAAATTTCTATTGAAGGTTCAACTGATTTAGCTTTCTCTGAAAATGTTCGTGAAAGATATAAGGCTCTTGGATGGGATACTTTTTTAGTTGAAGATGGAAATAATCTAGATGAAATTAATGAAAAAATTGAAGAAGCTAAAAAATCTAATAGACCATCACTTATTGAAGTAAAGACAAAAATCGGATATGGTTCACCTAGAGAAGATTCTGCTAAGGCTCATGGCGAACCGCTTGGAGCAGAAAATAGAAGGGAAACTAGAAAATTTTTTGGACTTCCTGACGAAGACTTTTGTGTTTTAGATGACGTAAAAGAGTATTTCCAAAAAATTGTAGAAGAAAATACAAAAAAAGCTTCTGAAAAGAAAAAAATCGAAGAAGAATATGCGAAAAAATACCCAAAGGAATACGAAGATTACAAAAATTCCTTTAAGTTTGAAAGGAAAGAACTTTTAGAGGATTCTTATTATGATTCCTTTGAAAAGGACATGGCAACTCGTGCCATCTCTGGAGAAGTTTTAAATAAAATTGCAAAGGAAAACATTCATATCTTTGGTGGATCTGCAGACTTAGGTCCGTCAAATAATACGATTTTAAAGGAAGAAGAATATTTCTCAGCAGAAAACAGAACTGGCAGAAATTTAACTTTTGGTGTACGTGAAAATGCCATGGGAGCAATTACTAATGGAATTTTATTGCACGGTGGACTTAAAACTTATGCAGCTACTTTTTTAGTTTTTAGCGATTACTTAAAACCGACAATTAGACTTGCCGCTCTTATGAACCTTCCAAATGTCTATATCTTCACTCACGACTCCATAGGAGTAGGAGAAGACGGGCCAACTCATGAACCAATTGAACATTTAGCAATGTTAAGGTCAATTCCCGGAGTAGTTGTTTTAAGACCAGCTGACGGAAGAGAAACAGCAGCAGCACTTAACCTCGCTTTTAACTCGAAGAACACACCTTTTGTACTTGCACTTTCAAGACAAAATTTGCCACAACTTGAAAACTCATCGAGAGATATTAACAAGGGTGCTTATATAATAAAAAAAGAAGAAGGCGAGCTTGAAAAAATAGTAATTGCAACTGGTTCTGAAGTTTCTCTTGCACTTGATGCAACAGAAGGGCTAAAGGGTGTTCGTGTAGTTTCAATGCCTTCTATGGAAATTTTTGACGGACAAAGTTCAGAATATAAAGAAGAAATTTTTCCTTCAAATATAACCAAGAGGATTTCAATTGAAGCACTTTCATCCTTTGGATGGCACAAGTATATTGGAATGAAGGGCATGGCAATTTCCATTGATACCTTTGGAGCAAGTGGAAAGGGTTCGGAAGTCTTCGAGAGATTTGGATTTACAAAGGAAAATATTAGAAGAAAGATAGAAGAATTTTAAAAATAAATTATTGAAGGGGAGGGAGACCTCCTTTTTTACATTGAGAGGGAATGATGAATTTAATTAAAGAAAAAAAATGGGCAATAATTTTTTCACTTTTTGCGATGTTTCTTTGGGGGTCTGCAATTCCCCTAATAAAGTTAACATATATTCATGCAAATATTTTGCCTAAGGATTCCGGTGGGAAAATTTTAATTGCAGGGATAAGATTTTTTATGGCTGGCATTTTGACCTTTATATATTTCTTTATTTTTAACAAAGGAAAAGTTGAAAAAGATAAAATAAATTTTAAATTTATAATAATACTAGCCTCCATACAAACTATGTTTCAGTATATGTTTTATTACATTGGTCTTTCAAACACATTAGGCTCACTTGCAGCAGTTATTCAAGCATCTAATGCCTTTATAATAGTAGTAATTTCAGTTATTTTTATTAGTGATGAAAAATTCACAAAGAGAAAGGCGTTGGCTCTCATAATAGGAACAATTGGCATACTTATTACAAATGCAAAGGGTGCAGAAGGGCTTCACTTTAAATTTACTGGCGAGGGATTTATTCTTATTGCAACAACTTTAAACGCATTAGCGGCAGTTTTAATAAGAAAGTATGGAAGAAGACAGAATCCCTTTATTCTAACGGGAACACAATTTTTACTAGGAGCAACTCCCCTTATAGTAATTGGAGCACTAACACATAAATCCAATGTAAACTTTGACTTTACACTTTTCCTACTCCTATCTTATGGAGCATTTATATCGGCAACAGGTTTTACAATTTGGACAAGTATTCTACAGGAGCATAGTTCAAGTGAATTTGGCATATACAAATTATTTATTCCGATTTTCGGAACAATTTTATCTGTAATCTTTCTCGGAGAAGAACTCACAATAAATATTGTTTTAGGGCTTATATTTGTATTTATAGGGGCATTAGTTTTAAATAGAAAAATATAAAACAATAGAACTGATGAAGTATTATCAAGAAAAATAAAATTTAAAACAATATTTTAAAGGCTCCTTCATAAAAAATAAGTCAGAGTGTAGACAAATCTATCAAAATTTGATGGGTTTGTCTATTTTTATTGGATTAAAAAAGATAAAAAAATAATTAAAAAGCTAAAATAGCAGTAAATCAGTACATTTTAAGCGATGAAAAAAGTTTAACATTGCGGCAGAGTTTTATTGGGTTACAGCAAAGATAAAAGTGTAAAAAAAATAAAATAAAAATAAAAAAATCAGTTTTAAGCTATTTCAGAAGAATATAAAAAAATTTAAAATATGATATTGACTATCACGCTGGGGAAAATAATAAAATACTGGTAAAGAAAATGTTTGCAATAAAAGAAACTAAAGGAGGCGACAATATGGAAGAGGTAGTAAGTAATGGCTCTACAAATAGAGCTGATCTTGCGAAAAAGAAATTAGATAGTACATATTTCAAAAAGGGGATTAAAGTTGGAATTTATTCTGGAGTTACATATGGTTTATACACAGCGTTTGTTACAACAGCGACAACTTATGGAGTATGGGCTGGCTGGTACGGAGAAAAATCTCCCCTATCAGCAATGGCAGTAGCATTTATACTTGGAACATTAGCGACGGGAATCAATGATTTGCTATCAGCATTCTGGGCAATAGTAAATGCCTTAATAAAGGGAAAATTTGAAGACTTTGTAAAAACTGTAAAGACTAAACCAGGACTTATAATGATTTTTGCAGCTATTGTAGGTGCGCCAATAGCAGGAGTTGCATATGTGCTTGCGATAGTAGCTGGTGGACCAGTAGTAATTCCAATAGCAGGACTTAATGTGTCTATTGGAGCAATTTTAGGCAGAGTGATTTTTAAACAGAAGTTAAGTCCAAGAATGATTTTTGGTATCTTAATCTGTTTTATAGCTAGTGCGATTATAGGAGTGTCTGGTCTAAGTGGAGAAATCAAACCAGGGATGATACTTGGAATGATCATGGCATTTATAGCAGCTTTTGGATGGGGACTTGAAGGAACAATTGCAGGATTTGGCACTGCGATGATTGATTCAGAGATTGGTATTGCAATTCGTCAAACAACAAGTACAATTTTTAACTTTTTAATTGTACTTCCAATTCTAGGAATAATTGAGGGAAGTGGTGTTTCATTAATTGCAAGTCTAACAACAACTGCACTCACTGATAAGACAGTTTTAATATTCTTAATCAGTGGTTTATTCACATTTTTGACATTCAACACTTGGTATAAGGGTAATTCAATGTGTGGTACAGCACTTGGCATGGCACTTAACGGAACATATGCTTTCTTTGGGCCCTTCTTCTGTTGGATAATACTTGGAGTAATTCTTAAAAACCCTGGATACGAGCTTGCACCTACGACATGGTTTGCATCTCTATTAATGGCTTTTGGAATTTTTATCATGAGTGTGAATCCTCTAGATTATATCAAGGGAGGAAATAAATAATGAGAAGACCATTAAATTACGAAATCCTTAAATATTTAACAAATCATGACAAAGTTTCGGCAGAAGAAATATATAATTCACTTCATGAGGAGTACAAAGATCATAAAGCCTTTAAGCTAAGCATTATCGTGGAATCACTTATGACAGCTAAAGAAAATGGGCTTATAAATGAAGATGGTTATGATTTAATAAAGGATAAGTTAGTTGTATATTACAGTGCAACGCCTGAGCAAAAAGAAACTATAAATTCATATATAAAATAGGAGGTTTTATGAGGTGTTTAGGAAATGAAGCAGCTGGTTTAGTTGAGACACTGGGTATGTTACCAGCAATTGAAGCTGCGGATAAAATGTTAAAAGCAGCAGATGTAGAGCTTGTATCTTATGAAAATGTTGGATCTACTCTTGTAACTGTAATGGTTAAGGGAGACATAGCTGCAGTGGAATCATCTGTATCAAGTGGAGCTGAAGCTGCAAAAAAAATTGGAAAAGTAACTGCAGCAAATGTTATGAAAAGACCTGTGAAGGCTGTTGCAGACGTGCTTGCAGTTCATGGGATCAATGATGTAAATGAGAGTGTAAGAGTTAGAGCACTTGGTGGAATTGAAACTTTTGGGCTTGTATTTGTATTAGAGGCAGCAGATGCAATGATTAAGGCGGCAGATGTAGAATTTATAGGCTATGAAAATGTGGCAAGTGGATATATTTCAGTTCTAGTTTCAGGAGATGTAGCTGCAGTTGAAGCTGCAGTAGCTGCAGGTGAAAGAGCAGTAAAGGAAATGGGAGCAGATATTTATGCGAAACTTGTAATTCCAAGTCCACACAGAGATTTATATAGTATTACAGAAAGATATGAGATAGATAATTTGCTTCCATAAGGAGGAATTATGAAAATTATTGATTATGATCTTTTGTCTCTTCAAGAAGCGAGAATTTTAATAGAAGACGCCGTAATAGCAAGGGATAGCTTAAAAGAATTTAAAGATAATCAAATAGAAAGTTTAAAAGACCAAATAAAACTATATATGAAGAAAAATTTAAAATCTTTAACTCATATGTCCTATGAAGAAAGCTGCTATGGCAATGAAATGGATGAATATAATCTTGCTAATTTTTATCTCGAAAATATAGACGAGGAGTTAAAGAATTTCCCCAAGGTTTTTGATGTAATAAAATCTGAAAACACAAAGGAAGTTTTTGTTGCTCTGCCTAAGGGAACAATACTTGCATATATTGCACCATATCTTAGCGTTCTTACAACTTTTCAAATAATTTATATGGCAATTAGTGCAAGAAATCCAGTGATTATTGTGGCTAATAAAAAAGTTAAAAAAACTATTATAAAAATGGTGGAAGAAATCACTGATATTTGTTATGAAAACTTATATCTTAGAAATGTAGTTTCTATACTAAAGATAAATTCAGATTTATCTAATGAGACTTTAGTAGAAAGCGAAGAGATTTCTCTAATAATAGAAAATGTATTAAGTGATGAAAAGTTAAGTATAAAGAATAAAAATGCAGATCATTTTTTAGCGGAAATGGGAAATAATATTGTTTTCATTGACAAAAACGCTGACTTAGAAAGTGTAGCAAAGGAAATTATAGCAAGTAAGAGCTTCAACAATGGACTTCTTCCAGGAGTTGAGCAAGCAGTGGTTGTAGATCATGAAGCTTACGATGGTGCAAAAAATTATTTTTCAAGTAATGGAGCCTATTTTTTAACTAAGGAAGAGCATATAAAACTTCAAAAGATTTTATATGATGATAGTTTACAAATTAGAAAAGAACTCATAGGAAGAAGTGCAAAAGAGCTTCTTAAAATGGCTGATATAAAAACTGATAGGGATATAAAAGTCTTAATCGTAACTAAGCCCTATGTGTCTATAAACTCGCCATATTCTAAGGAAAAATATCATCCAATACTTTCAATGTATATAGAAGATGACTGGCTAAATGCTTGTGAAAAATGTGTGGAACTAATATTAAATGACGAAAAAGGACAAAGTCTTTCTATTTATTCTAATGACAATTATGTAATTGAACAATTTATAGAGAAAAAACCTGTTGCAAGGGTTTTGGTAAACACATCGACGGGATTTGGAACTATAGGGCTTAGTTCCAACTTGCCACTTAGTTTTATAGTTACGAATAAACAAATAACTGGACAAAAATCAACAAGTTTAAATCCAAACCATTTTGTTAGATACAAACAAATTGCAATGAAGGACGATAATAGATCAAATAAATTTAAAGATTTTATAAATAAATCAAAAGAAGGAAGTAATTTATTCAAGGAAGTATATAAAAATATAAAAGATAGTTAGGAGAAAGTTATGGATTTAAAAGAATTTTCAAAACAATTAGCTAAAGCTACTGAACGCATGACAGAAGAGGAAAGAAGAAACCTTCGAAACATGTTTGAACAAGTAACTAATAGCATAGTAAAGGAAGACAAAACAGCAACATGTAATGACGATTCATGTGGTACAGAAATACCAGATGGTCCCACTAAGAGACATGTGGCATTAAAGGAAAACTTCTTAAAACAAGTGCCAACAATCACTCTACATAGAGCGAAGATTGTAACAGAACTTGCAAAAGAAAATCCAGGAATGCCAAAAATTGTATTAAGAGCAAAATCTTTTAGAAAATGTTGCGAAACTGCACCCCTTGTAATACAAGATAACGAACTTATTGTTGGAGCACCTTGCGGAGCGCCAAGAAGTGGAGCATTCTCACCTGATATTTCATGGAGATGGTTAGAGGAAGAACTTGACACTATTGCAACAAGACCTCAAGATCCATTTTATATTTCAGAAGAAGACAAAAAATATTGTCGAGAAGTATTATTTCCATATTGGGAAGGTAGATCTTTAGATGAATCTTGTGAAGCCATGTATAGAGATGCAGGGGTTTGGGAATTATCGGGTGAATCCTTTGTATCAGATTGTTCTTATCACCAAATAAATGGTGGTGGAGATTCTAACCCGGGATATGATGTAATCCTTATGAAAAAAGGCATGATTGATATTCAAAATGAAGCAAAGGCTCATTTAGAAAAATTAGATTATTCTAACCCAGAAGATATTAATAAAATTTATTTTTATAAATCAGTTATAGACACAACTGAAGGTGTAATGATTTATGCAAGAAGAATGAGTGAATATGCAAAAGAACTTGCAGCAAAGGAAACCGATCCAAAGAGAAAGAGAGAGCTTGAACAAATCGCTGAAGTAAATGCATATGTACCAGCGCATAAACCAAGAACTTTCTGGGAAGCAATTCAATCAGTATTTACAATTGAGTCACTTCTAGTAGTTGAAGAAAATCAAACTGGTATGTCAATTGGTAGAGTCGATCAGTATATGTATCCTTTCTATAAAGCTGACATTGAATCAGGAAGATTGAATAATTACGAAGCCTTTGACCTTGCAGGATGTATGCTAATCAAAATGAGTGAAATGATGTGGCTAACAAGTGAAGGCTCATCTAAATTCTTCGCAGGATATCAACCATTTGTAAATATGACAGTTGGTGGTGTAACTAGAGAGGGAAAAGATGCAACAAATGATTTAACTTACCTATTAATGGATGCAGTTAGACATGTAAAAATTTATCAACCATCACTTGCAACTAGAATTCACAATAAATCACCTGAAAAGTATTTGAGAAAAATTGTAGATGTAGTTAGAAGTGGTATGGGATTTCCTGCTTGTCACTTTGATGACACTCACATTAAGATGATGCTTGCTAAAGGCGTAAGTGTAGAAGATGCCAGAGATTATTGCATGATGGGCTGCGTTGAACCTCAAAAATCAGGAAGACTATATCAATGGACTTCAACTTCATATACACAATGGCCAATAGCAATTGAACTTACTTTAAATCACGGTGTACCACTATGGTATGGAAAGCAAGTTACTCCAGATCAAGGGGATTTATCTCAATACAAAACATATGAAGAATTTGAAAAGGCGGTTAAAGATCAAATAGCATATATCACAAAACTTACAGCAGCTGCTACAACATTGTCTCAAATAGCACATAGAGATATAGCACCAAAGCCACTTATGTCAATTATGTATGAAGGATGTATGGAATCAGGTAAAGACGTATCAGCAGGTGGAGCAATGTATAACTTCGGACCGGGAGTTGTATGGTCAGGACTTGCAACCTATGCAGACTCAATGGCAGCTATTAAGAAATTAGTATTTGATGATAAGAAATATACGCTTAATGAACTTAATACAGCTCTTAAGGCAGACTTTAAGGGATATGAGCAAGTAAGAAGAGATTGTTTAGATGCACCTAAATACGGTAATGATGACAGTTATGCAGATGATATTTGTAATGATGTAATTATATTTACTGAAAGAGAACACGCTAAATACAAGACACTTTACTCAAGACTATGTCATGGGACTCTTTCAATTTCAAATAACACGCCTTTTGGTCAAATGACAGGAGCGTCAGCAAATGGGCGTGAAGCATGGGCTCCACTTTCAGATGGTATTTCACCAACTCAAGGAGCCGATTACAAGGGACCTACTGCTATTATTAAATCAGTTTCAAAAATAGCTAATGATTCAATGAATATGGGTATGGTGCATAATTTCAAGATTCAAAAGGGATTACTTGATTCTAAAGAAGGAGAAAATGCACTTATCACACTTCTTCGTACAGCAAGTATGTATGGAAACGGAGAAATGCAATTCAACTATCTTGACAATGAAACTATGATAGATGCACAAAAGCATCCAGAAAAACACAGAGATTTAGTTGTACGTGTAGCTGGCTACTCTGCATTCTTCGTAGAATTATGTAAAGATGTACAAGATGAAATTATAAGTCGTACAATGCTTGAACACTTCTAAGAAGTAGAAAGGATTAAAATGGACAGAGGATTAAATGAAGCACAACTTGAGAGGACTGCTAGGATATTTAATGTCCAAAAATACAATGTTCACGATGGACCGGGTATTAGAACAATAATATTTTTCAAAGGTTGTCCCTTGAGATGTAAATGGTGTTCTAATCCAGAAGGCTTAAAATATGAACATCAAGTTATGCTTAAAAGAAATGCTTGTATAAATTGTGGAGCATGTGTTCCTGTATGTCCTAAAAACATTCACTATATGGAGAATAGTGAACATAAAGTCCGTAGAGATATAAAATGTATAAACTGTAAAAGATGTGAAAAAGCTTGTCTTCAAAATGCAATTGAAGTAAGAGGAGAAGATAAAAGAATAACTGAACTTATAGAAATTGTAAATGAAGACAAGGACTTTTACAGAATGAGTGGTGGCGGTCTTACTGTCGGTGGAGGCGAATGTACAGCACAGGCAGAAAGTTTAATTTCACTACTTGAAAGTGCTCATATAGAAGGCATTAACACAGCGATTGAAACTTGCGGTTACACTGATATAGAAAAACTCAAAAAAATTAAAGAACATGTTGATTTATTCCTATTTGACATAAAACAAATGGATCCAATAAAACACAAAGAGTTAACTGGAGTTAACAATGAATTAATTTTAAATAATTTAAAATATTTACTTGAAAATGGTTCCCGAGTTAGAATCAGGATGCCAATCTTAAAGGGAGTTAACGATAGCTTTGAAGAAATACAAGAAGTTGTCAATTTCTTAGAGCCATATAGATTCTTTAAAAATTTTGAAGGTATTGATATACTTCCTTATCACAGATATGGAGTAGGAAAATACGATCAACTTGACATGGTTTATCCTATGGAGGGAGAGTTCTCTTTATCAGAAGAAGATTTAGACAATATTGAAAATTGGATAAGAAGTGAAAATATAGATGTAAACCTTGTTAGACATTAGGAGTGGGTATGGAAAATTTACAAAGAATTATTCAAGAAACTGTTCCCGGCAAACAAATAACATTGCTTCATTTAATATCTTCGCCTGATCCAAATGTAAATGACAGAATAGGGGTGGACGAGGGCTCTCTTGGGATTTTAACCTTAACACCGACAGAAAGTTCAATAATAGCCGCTGACATAGCTTCAAAAGCTGCAAGCGTAGATATTGCATTTGTAGATAGATTTAATGGAGCAGTATTAATTAATGGAGATGTCGAAGGAGTGCACACAGCTCTTGCAGAAGTACAAAGATATTTCAAGGAAATTTTAGGATTTAATGTTTGCGAAGTAACAAAATCATGAAAAGAAAATGGGTAATTGTTGGCAAAAACAATTCAGGTAAGACAAAATTAGCGGATTTTATAGAAAAGGATAGTAATAATAAAAAGGTTTCACTTGATTTATATTATAGGGACAAAACTATAGAGATTCCTGGTGAATATTTAGAAATGAATTATTTAAATAATGCGATTATAATGATATCTCAAAACCAAGCCTTGGGAACATTGTTTGTAGTATCAGCAGATGATGAGTTTATTTATCCGCCTAATTTTGCAAAATCTTTTACAAGAATATGTGCAACAGTAATTACAAAAATAGATTTAGTAGAAGAAATTAAATTAAAAGAAATACATGAAAAGGCATTAGAGATTGGAACAGAAAATATTTTTCTAGTTTCTAATAAGACACATGAAGGTCTAGATGAGCTAGAAGAATTTATAAAGGGATGTGAAGATTAGTGAAATTTATAACAGAGGATGATTTAAGAGATTTATATTTCAAAAGTCCTTTTACATCATATGAAATAAAACAAGGCACTCGCTTGACTCCCGGGGCTAGACAATTTTTAATCGACTTTAAAATTGATTTTAATATTAACAATAAAATCAAGAAAGCTTATAAAAAAAATTGTGAGGATAATATCATAGATGAAATTAATCTAGCCATTGATATAAAAGAATTTGCTCTGAGCATAAGGAATATAGATAAAAATTTTTCAGATAAATTATGTGACTTATCATACAAGATTTATAGTAATGAAAATTTAAATTGTGGCATAAGATTTAGAGAAATTAATCTAAAGAAAGAATTTATGAACATTAATTTAGATTTAAAATTAGCAGAAAAAATAATTAAATCTATAAGATTTGAAGAATATTTATCTAGTAAATATGAAGAAGATAATAATATTAAATTACTTAAAAATCTCATAAAATTATGGGCAATAAGAGATAATGAGGACGGTGATAGAAATTAATTTCGATAAAACAAATGAATTAATAGAAAAATTCGAAAAATCAATTACAAGTCCTAAGATTGATAAAAAGAAAAAGCTGTATACAGGAATTGATTTGGGAACAGCCTTTATTGTACTTGCTGTATTAGATGAAGATAAAAATCCAGTATGTGGAGCTTATGAATTTGCAAATGTAATAAAAGATGGAATGGTAGTAGATTACATTGGAGCTTGTGACATAGTTAAAAAGTTAAAAAAACAAATCGAAGATAAAATTGGTGTGGAACTTTTTGATGCAGGCGTGGCAATACCACCTAATACAGAAAGTTTAGATGGTGGAGTCGTAAAAAATGTTGCTGAATCAGCAGGATTTAATGTAGTAGATGTATTTGATGAACCGACAGCGGCTAATAAAATACTTAATTTAAGAGACGGGGCAGTTGTAGATATTGGCGGTGGAACAACAGGAATATCAATACTAAAAGAGGGTAAGGTAACGAAAGTAGTAGATGAAGCCACAGGTGGCACGCATTTTTCTCTAGTACTTTCTGGAGCAAATAAAATTTCTTTTGAAGAAGCGGAGCTTTTAAAAAGAGATTTTAAAAAGCATAGTGAAATTTTTCCAATTGTAAAACCTGTTGTAGATAAAATTATTTCGATAATAAATAAGGCAATTGAAGGCAGTGAGGTAAACGAAATAATTTTAGTTGGTGGTTCTGCTCTTTTAAACAATATTGAAAATTATATTGAAGATAATATAAAAATAAAAACATTAAAGCCAAAAAATCCAATGTTTGTAACACCTCTTGGAATTGCAATGGGAATTGTTGAAAAGAGGTAGATATGGATATTAGACTTATAAAGGCACCTGGGGAAAATACACTTAGGATAATAAGTGAAAGAAGCAAGTACAAAATTGAAAATAAGCCTGGAGCTATAGGGCTAGTACAGGGAAAGCTAATTGAAATGATATCAGCTTCCGATATTGCAGAAAAGTCAGTAGGAGTTGAAGTTTTTGATGTAAGGGGCTCTTGTCCTCAAAATTTTGTACTATTAGCAATAGTAGGAGATATGGAAGAAGTTAAAGTTGCCTTAGAAAATATCAGAGCTGGTGGTGATTTAAGAAATGGTAATTGCTAAACTTGTCGGAAAGGTTTGGTCCACAAGAAAATATGACTCGTTGAATGGTTTAAAATTCATGTTAGTTGAATTAACAGAAGGAGTGGACAAGGGAAAGAGAATTGTAGCAGTTGATACAATAGGTGCAGGTGATGGCGAAACTGTTTTAGTAACACTGGGTTCATCAGCAAGAGTAGGGCTTAGTGAGGGAAGTTCAACTATTCCAATAGATGCTTTAATTATTGGAATAGTTGATGAAGATTGTAAGTTGTAGGAGGTATTATATGAGGCTTATTACAGCAAAAGAAATCTACCAAGCAAAGGAAGAAAACAAGCCTATCTACATTGATAAAGATACAATTGTTACACCTTTGGCAAGAGATATTGCAAAAGAAAACAATGTTTCCTTTGAAGATGGTAGTAGCTGTAAAAAAGAAAAAGTTGAAGTTGTTGAAACTAAAGAATGCGCTTTATCAGAGGATGAAATATATAACATTTTAAAATTGGGAATTGAAAACAAGTTTTTTACGGAAAAAGATTTAGAAAACTTATTAGGTAAAGAAGATGAAAAAAAAACTTCACTTAATATTATTCCTGTGGGAATTAGTGGAAGACATGTACATTTATCTAAGGAGCATTTAGAAATACTTTTTGGAAAAGATTATGAGTTAACTCCAATTAAAAATTTAACTCAGCCTGGTCAATTTGCATCTAAAGAAACAGTAACACTTGCAGGACCTAAATCAGTTATAGAAAATGTGAGAATTATAGGGCCTGTAAGGAGTAAAACACAAGTTGAAATACTTACATCAGATGCTTTCAAATTGGGATTAAAACCTGTTGTGAGACTTAGTGGCCATTTAGAAGGCACACCTGGTATAACAATTATAGGTAAAAAGGGTACTGTGGTTTTAGATGAAGGTGTAATAGTTTCTCAAAGACATATTCACCTCAATGAAGAACAAGGTCGCGAGAGAAATTTAAAAAATGGAGATGTAGTTAAATTAAGAACAAGAGGTATCCGCTCTGCAATACTTGATAATGTAAGCGTAAGAGTTGGAGATAATGGTTACTTAGATTGTCATCTGGATCAAGAAGAGGCAAATGCTCTAGGTCTTAATTCAAAGAGTTATGTTGAAATTGTGAGGTAAGTAAATGGCAGAAGAAAAAAATAAAGATGGGCTTGGCGAAAATAAAAAAGTGGAGTCAAATCCTGCTCAAGCAAGAGAAACAGAGGCAAAAGCAAAACCTCAAGAAGTAAAAGAAGAAGTAAAAAAAGTAGTTAATAAAAACACAAATAAAAAACAAGAAGAAAAAAAGGAGATAAGAAAAATGGCACAATTAGACGCATTGGGAATGATTGAAACTAAAGGATTAGTAGGAAGTATTGAAGCAGCAGATGCAATGGTAAAGGCAGCTAATGTAACATTAGTTGGCAAAGAACATGTAGGTGGCGGACTTGTTACAGTAATGGTTAGAGGAGATGTAGGAGCAGTTAAGGCAGCAACTGATGCAGGTGCAGCAGCAGCTCAAAGAGTTGGAGAACTTATCTCAGTTCACGTAATTCCAAGACCACATGTAGAAGTAGAAACAATACTACCTCAAGTAAAATAATTTTTAGAAATTTATAGCGTGGAAAGAAGGTAAATATGTCAGAATTTGATTTTGATCTTTCTTCAATTCAAGATGCTAGAGACTTAGCTAGAAAAGGTCTTGTAGCTGAAGAAAAATTAAAAAACTACACTTTTGAAGAAATAGACAAAATTATAAAAGCCATTGCAGAGGCTGGAGAAGCCCATGCAAAAGAACTTGCTGAGCTTGCAGTAGAAGAAACAGGCTTTGGGAAAGTAAAAGATAAAATTTACAAAAATCACATGGCGAGTGGGCTTTTATATGAACAAATTAAAAATGAACAAACAATAGGGATTATCGCTGCAGATGAAAAAGCTCAAACTTTAACAGTGGCTGATCCAGTTGGATTAATAATGGGAATTGTACCATCAACTAACCCAACGTCTACAGTTTTATATAATGCAATGATTGCAATTAAATCTCGCAATCCAATTATATTTAGCCCGCACCCAAAGGCTGCAAAGTGTTCACTTCGTACAATTGAAATAGTAAATGATGCAGCAGTTAACGCCGGAGCACCAGAAAACATTGTTCAGGGACTTTCAAAACTATCCATGGAAGCAACAAATGAATTAATGCACTCAAAAGAAGTTAAGCTTATCATTGCAACAGGTGGTCCAGGAATGGTTAAAGCAGCATATAGTGCAGGAAAACCAGCAATAGGAGTTGGAGCAGGCAATTCACCAGCATATATTGAAAGATCTGCAGATGTTAAAAAAGCTGTTAGAAATATAATGGCTTCAAAAACTTTTGATAATGGAACAATTTGTGCATCTGAACAAAGTATAATTACTGAAACATGTAATAGAGATGAAGTTATTAGAGAACTTAAAGCTCAAGGTGCATATTTCATGAACAAAGAAGAAACTGATAAAGTTTGTAAACTTCTATTCAAAAATGGAACTTCAATGAATGCAAACTATGTTGGTAGATCAGCAAAAGTTATAGCAGATGCAGCACATATTAATGTAGGTCCATATACTAGAGTATTAGTTGGAGAACAATTTGGAGTAGGTCCAGAATTTCCGCTATCTTACGAAAAACTCACATCAGTTTTAGGGTTTTATACAGTAGAAAACTGGGAAGAAGCTTGCGATCTTTCCATTGAACTTTTACAAAATGGCATTGGACATACAATGAGCTTACACACTGAAGATAAAGAAATTGCAAGAAAGTTCTCAGTAAAACCAGCAAGTAGAATACTTATTAATACTGGTGGAACAATGGGTGGTACAGGTTTATCAACGGGACTTCCAATCGCACTAACACTTGGCTGCGGAACAATGGGTGGTTCAAGTGTATCTGAAAATGTTGGACCAAAACACTTAATCAATATTAAAAAACTTGTATATGGAATTAAAGATGCATATACTTTAGTAGAAAATGATGAATTATTTAAAAAGTATCATCCAGAAGAATTTGCAAACTATAGTACAAATAATTGTGAATTAACATTTGATAATCTTGCGGGATTAAAAAATGATAAATTACCTGAATATAATAGTTCAAAAAATTATTTTGAATATAGTACAGGATGCAATGTATGTAAAGACAATAAAGAAGATAAGAGACCAAGTGTTACTGAAGAAGGTCTTGATTTAGAAGCTTTACAAAAAATGTTGGACGAGTTAGTACACGCTTTTAAAGGCGAATAATAAATATAAAATAATAAAAAAGGAGAATAACAATGAACGAAGCATTGGGAATGATTGAAACTAAAGGATTAGTAGGAAGTATTGAAGCAGCGGATGCAATGGTAAAGGCAGCTAATGTAACATTAGTTGGCAAAGAACATGTAGGTGGCGGACTTGTTACAGTAATGGTTAGAGGAGATGTAGGGGCAGTTAAGGCGGCAACTGATGCAGGTGCAGCAGCAGCTCAAAGAGTTGGAGAACTTATCTCAGTTCACGTAATTCCAAGACCACATGCAGAAGTAGAAACAATTCTACCACAGGCAAAATAATAAGTTTATGTATGATTTAGTAAACTTTTATAATAATCTTAAAGTAAAGTTTAGTAAATCAAGTGCCAATGAAATATTAACATTTATGATTTATGAGCTTAAATCTGCCATAAACTTGAAGGATACTGACGCAATAATTTTCATAGGAAATGAACTGGGAAGTTATCTTAGAGTTATGGCAGAAATTAAAAGCTCATATAAAATTTATGAAACAATTAAATATTTAACTCTTAAGAAATATGGTTGCAATTCTAAGGAATATGCAACTATACTATTAAATTTAGCTGATGTAGATATAGTAGATAAAAATTACACAAAAGCCATTGAAAGATTAAATAGATCTGAAGAGATTTTAAAAGATCTAAATGAAAAATACTTAATGGCGACTATGTATAACAATAGAAGCTCAGCATATAGAGGACTTAATAATTATAAATCGGCAAGAAGGGATATAGAAAATGCAATTAGACTTATAGACAATAGGGATAAAATTGCAATATCAAGGATTAATCTTGCAGAAGTTAAATTACTCGAAGGAAATTTTCTAGAGGCACTTAATGATATAAGAAAAGTTATAGAATATTACTCAAATGAAAACCCAAGGGACATTCATTTTGCAAATGCACTCTCAACAGCAGCAAATATATTTTATAAATTACGAGATTATGATAGGAGTATAGAGTTTTACAAATTGGCATATACTAAATTCCATGACAAATTTGGAAATTGCGAGATGACAAAACTATTACAAAGAAATATTGAAAAAGTAAAAATAGAGAGGAATAAATATTGAAGGGTATAGAATTATCTAAGAAATTTTTCAATGAGTATTGTTTAGGAGAATTAAATAATAAGGCACCGCACTTAATTGATAAAATAAATGTAGGGCTAGTTGGAGAAGGTTCTGAATGTTTCTTCCTCGATGATGAAATTTCAAGGGATCATGACTTTGACAAGGGATTTTCTATATTTATAGAAGAAAAATATTATAAAAAGTATAAAGATTTACTAGAAAATTTATATCGTGGATTTTTTGGAGATGAATTTATCCATAATCCTAGAAAGGGTGTAATATGTACAGAAAATTTTTATCAAAGATACACTAATAAAAGAAACATACCCATATCAAATGTCGATTTTTTAAACATAAGAGAGTCCTATTTATCGGTTGCAACTAATGGAGAAATTTTCTTTGGTAGAGATAATCTATTTATGGAAATGAGAAAATATTATAAAAACTTCTATCCAAGGGATGTATTATACAAAAAACTCGCAGCATATTTGTTTCAAATGGCACAATCAGGTCAATATAATTTATTTCGATCAATAAAGAGGAAAGATAAAATAGCAGTGTTTTTTGCAAAAAATGAATTTATAAGTGGAGCATTTGGTGCCCTTTATTTACTAAGTGAAAACTATATGCCTTATTACAAACTCCGCAAAAGGTATTTAGAATCGAAAAATTATTATCCGCCTGAACTTTTTACAGATTTAGAAATTATAGCAACAGAAGAGAATGAAGAAAAGCTATATTATTTAGTTGAAAAAATATCGATTTATATTCTAAATATTTTAAAACTTAGAGAGATAGTAGATACTAGAGATAATTTTTTAGTAAAGGCAGCAGAGGATGTTACGAAAAGAATAAAAGACCCAAGGATAGCAACAATTCCAATAATGAAGGGGAACTTTAATGTATAATATTTTTGACTACATAGATGAAAGAAAATTAAATAAAATAAATTGTGAATTTAATATTGAAAAAAGAGAACTAGAAATTATAAAAGATATTATAAATATAGAGTGGAATTTCTTTGATAAAGTCAAGGGAATGCATGGACGAGCAATATGCCAAGATAGTCCAGTAAACTTTATAATAAATAGAATGGCTCAGTATCTAGCATATAATGAAAAAATTTGTCTATATATTCGAAGAGATTATAAAAATTGTCTAGAAAAAGGAATTAATCCTGTATTTGGAAAGTATGCAAGGATGATGCAATTTACTGATATCAATAGGTATGAAGAAATAAAAGAAAAATTGCCTAATATTTCACCAGTAAAGCAATATGCTTTGAAGGAAATCAGCGATATATTTCACATTGGTTTGGTAAATATCGAGAAAAAACTTCCAAAAACAACTGAAAAAGCTAGACCTATTAAGTCAATTGATAATAAAATATCTTCAGTAGGATATTTTATCTCCGAAATTTCTTTTTATAATCTTGAAACAATTTGGCTTATAAAAAATCTAATTATAAAAATAAAATCAGAAAATTTTATAGAAAATATCTATAGGAATACCATGGAGTTAAAAAATATATTGTCTTAGAAAGGGAGTATATTATTATGATAGAAAAACTTTATTCAATTGGAGAAATAGCGGCAAAGACAGGGGTAACGACTAGAACATTAAGGTATTATGAGGAAATAGGATTAATAGAGCCTGATTTGATTAAAGAAAATGGATATAGGTATTATTCTGAAAGAACAGCAACTATTATACCAGTCATAAAATATCTTCAATTTATGGATTTTAATTTAAAGGAAATTAAAGATTTCATAGATAATGGAGACTACGAGAAAAAGATGATAAGTTTTAAAACTGCCATTGCAAGAACAAAAGAAGAAATAAATAAACTTAAAGCAAGAATTGCAGTAATCTCAGATTGGGATAAATTAATTAATGAAAGTGTAATTTTTCACTTAATAAACAAAGAAGTACCAATAAAAGTTAGACGTCATGAAAAAGTAGATGTAATTAAATATGATATGGACTTTGACTTTGATTATAAAAAATTGATTTTAAGTGTGGATTTTGCGAATTTTGTAAGTGAAAATAACACTACAATAACAGATTCAGTAATGGCGTACTATCCATCTTTTAAAAAGAGAATTGAAGATGAGAAAAATAAAAACACAACACCAGTAGTTTGTTTGCAAAAAACTGTTAGCAAAATTGAGAATATAGAAAACATGACAAGAATCGAAGAAGGATATTATTTATCTACATATCACCTAGGAGCATATAATAATATTATTGATTCATATATTAGAGCTGAAAATTATGCTAAAGAAAAGGGATATACTTTAAAAAATGAAGCAATAGAAAGATTTGTATTAGATTATTGGACAACAACAAATGAAGGGGAATTTGTAACAGAAATACTAATACCGATAGAAAACTATGAAAAATTTAGAGAGGAACAAGAATGACATTTTCAGTAAAAACTAAAATTTACAATACAGAAGATAGTTTAAATATATTCGAAGAACTAGATTACAAAAGAGTATTGTTTATAACAGATCCCTTTGTAGTTGAAAGTAGAATGATTGAAAAGATCACTTCAAGACTTAAAAGTGAAACTTCATATGAAATATTTAGCGATATAAAACCAGACCCTACAATTGAACTAGTAAATAGTGGAGTTAAAAAACTACTTGAAAAAGATTATGACTTAGTAGTAGCAGTAGGTGGAGGATCAGCAATAGATGCAACTAAGGCAATAATATATAAGGTTTATGAAAAAACTGGAAGCAAAAAAACCTTTGTAGCAATACCTACAACAGCAGGCACAGGATCAGAAGTAACAAATTTTTCAATAGTAACAATTGGAGAAAAGAAAGAAGTACTAATAGACGACTTGCTATTAGCAGATTATGCAGTACTTGTGCCAAGCTTTACTAAATCAGTACCAAACTTTATCACGGCAGACACAGGAATGGATGTGCTTACACATGCAATAGAAAGTTTAGTATCAAATAAAGCAGATAGATTTTCTAAAATTCTGTCAAAAGAAGCAATTAAACTTGTATTTAAAAATTTACCCATAGTATATGAAGATGGATTAAGAATGAAATCTAGAAAAAATATGCTAGAAGCATCGACAATAGCGGGGATTGCATTTACAAATGCAGGACTTGGAATAAACCATTCACTAGCACATATACTAGGGGGAGTCTTCCATATATCGCACGGAAGGCTAAATGCAATACTACTTCCATATATAATTAAATATAATATGGAAAAAAGTGAAAATGCAAGAAAAGAATTAAGAGAAATATCTAAAGAATTAGGATTAGATCATGAGTATCATTTAATAGAAAAAATCGAAGAATTAAATAGAAAATTTAACATTCCAAAAAATCTAAGAGAGCTAAATAAAATAGATGAAAAAGAATACTTTGGGAAAATAGACTATATGTCAGAAGTAGCATTTAAGGATAGATGTACAGCTACAAATCCAGCACTTGTAACAAAAATAAACTTAAAAAATATTTTTAGGGATATATACTAAGATTAAAACTCACGTCGCAGCGTGAGTTTTTAATTTATGCCATCTATTAAAAATTTACTCCAACAGATATTATAAAAGCTAAATTATTTAAGGAGAAAATGAATTTTAAAACACAAGTATTATAAGTTGATATAATAAATAAAGGTCTTATTTTACTAGGCAGATAATTCGCAAAGCCTCTTTTTAATTGCAAAAAAATGCAAAAATAAAGGGAGAAATGGTATAATAAAATTAGGAGTGATATTTTGAGATTAAAGAAAAATCACACAATAATTTTAATTTTATTAATAATTTTTTTTGGATTTATATATTTTAATCATAAGAATTTTTCAAGGGAAAGAACTATAATAAGACTTAAAGGTGTGAGTGTAAATGAACCGATAGAGGATTTTAGCATTGCATCAAAGTCCGTTTTTTTGTGGGCGGACCCAGTTTTATACATTACAGATAGAGATGGCAATATTATAAAAAAAATTCAGAGAGAAGACGAAAATATTAAGGTATTTTTTGCAAATAATTATGCTTTTTTATACGAAGAAGATCTAGGAAAGGTTCAAATGTACTCTGAAACAGGGGAACTTCTTTCTACAATTGATGTAAAGGGCGAAGTTTTTAATATTTCCTACGAAAATGCAAATATTATTTTTCACATAATTGATGAAAAAAATGAGATTTTATACTTATTGGGAAATGATTCTACACTAACGGAAATTTATAAGACGGGAAATCAAATTTTAACTCACGATGTTTTAGATCCCAAGAATCTATCTATTGCAGAGATAAAAAATGATGCTAGTGGATATAGTTCCCTTCTTTATTCTCTTCACAAGGGAAATAAAAAGAGTGTGGTGTTAAACCATGAAATAGTGTTTTTTGTAAAAAAAGACAAGAGATCTGTCCTTGCTCTTACTGACAAGTCAATTTATAGATTTATGGATGCAGGCAAAAAATATGAGGGAAAAGTCCCAAATATTTCCGATGTATTAGTGGACGGAAGAAACACTTATCTTCTTCACTCAGGAATTATCACAAAGTATGATTATGTGTTAAAGCCTGGTGACAAGAAAATAATAGCAGCGAATGTCAATAAAATGGAAAATGTTTCTGGTTCAATATATGTTTATGGACCTAGTGATGTTGGTGGAGAAATAGGAAATCGTGGAGAATTTTACACTAGGCTTGGATATTCTCTTGATAAAATAAAAATGAACGGACTTTTAATAGGTGCACTTCGAAATGGCGAGTTAAATTTATATTCAGTTGTAAATTCAAATTCAGTGAGAGACGATGAGAATAGAATAGAGACTACTTATAAAGAGGTGTAGAGTGAATTTAGATAAGAATACAGACACTGTTGCAAATGAGGCTGATGCAGCACTTCAGTCTACCTTTGCAGGACTTGGTTCGTGGCAAAGACTTGCGGTTGTCGCTGCAATAATAATTGGAATTTTTATAATTTTACAAATTATTAATAGATTTATAAATAGACAATTAAATTCAAATAAAATAAAGGGAAAGGGATCTTATAATAGAATTGTTACAGTTACAAAATTATTTGAAAGAATAATAAAAATTGTTTTAATTTTTATTGGAGTTACAATAATTATGAGTGTATTTGGCATTTCTATTGCACCTATACTTGCAACTCTAGGTGTGTTTTCCTTGGCAATTGGCGTTGGTGCACAAAACCTTGTAAAGGATGTTATCAATGGTTTTTTTATTATATTTGAAGATCAATATTCTGTCGGCGATTTAGTTGAGATAGAGGGAATTGAAGGCATTGTTGAAGATGTAGGTCTTAGAGTAACGAAGGTTCGAGACTTTGGAAAAATTCTTCACATAATCCCAAATAGCAACATCTCCATTGTGTCAAATAAGGAAAGGGCAAATGTTAGGACGAAAATTGATTTTTACGTTGATAATTCTTGCGATCCAAGTTTTGTTTCTGAAAAAATAAAAGGAACAATAGAAAGATACAAAGATGATGCTAGGATAGTGATGGGCCCAAATCTTTGGGGAGTTACTGAAAATGCTAAGGATTCATACAAGATGACTCTTGTTTATTATACAAAGCAGGGAGAGCAATATGAGCTTGAATATGCAATTAGGGCAGAAATTTTAAAAACTATGCAAAGAGAAAATATTAAAATGCCAATTGTTAGAAATAAACTGATACAAAAGGAGGATAGTGATGCTTTATTATAATTTGGGAGATATTGTAACCTTAAAAAAAGGACATCCTTGTGGTGAAAATAAATGGGAGATTGTTAGAAAGGGTGCCGATATAAAGTTAAAGTGCCTTGGCTGCGAAAGGCTCATTTGGATGAGTCGTATGGATTTTGAAAAAAGGGTTAGAAAAATTCTAGAAGATGATAAATTTGTAAGTATAGTCCATCACAAGAAAGAAGGGGAATAGTATGGATGTAAAAGAAATTTATGATGCTAAGGAAAGACTAAAGGGTCATATTAAAGAAACGCCAGTAGTTTATGCACCTAATTTAGGTGAAGATGTATATTTAAAAGTTGAAGTTCTGCAAGACACAGGTTCTTTTAAATTAAGAGGAGCTTACAACAAAATTGCGACGCTTACTGACGAAGAAGCTGAGAAGGGAGTTGTAGCTTGTTCTGCAGGCAATCACGCACAAGGTGTGGCAAAATCTGCTACTGAAAGAGGAATAAAATCAATTATTTGTATGCCTTATCATGCACCACTTTCAAAAGTTCAAGCTACAAAAAATTATGGAGCAGAAGTTGAACTTATAAAGGATTCTTTTGACGATGCAGCGGCATATGCAGCAAAACTTTCGAAGGAAGAAGGATTGACTTTTATTGCTCCTTTTGATGATGAAAAAGTTATTGCAGGTCAAGGAACTATTGGACTAGAAATATTAGAAAAGATCCCTGATGTAGACATAATAGTAGTGCCAATTGGTGGCGGTGGACTTATTTCTGGAATTGCACTTGCAGCAAAAAGTATTAATCCTAATGTAAAGGTAATTGGCGTACAAACTAAAGTATCTCCAAGTATGTATGAATCAATTAAAGAAGGTAAAATTTTAACTGTAAAGGGAGGAGCAACTATTGCAGATGGAATTGCAGTAAAAACTCCAGGAAAAATTACTTATAATATTGTTAAAGAATATGTAGATGAAATAGTTTTAGTAACTGAAGGAGAAATTTCATCAGCAATACTAACACTTCTAGAAAAAAATAAAATTATAACAGAAGGTGCAGCAGCATCAACTGTGGCAGCTCTAATGTACAAGAAGTTTAGCCACATAGGCAAAAAAGTTTGTTGTGTACTTTCTGGAGGAAATATTGATGTAACAAGAGTTTCAAAGGTTATTGAAAAGGGTCTTTACAAGACTAATAGAAGAATGGAACTTAAGATTAAATTAAAGGATCAACCTGGTGAAATGACACGTGTTACAAAGTTATTGGAAAAAGAAGGAGCAAATATAGTAAAAATTGCTCAAGACATCGATGTAGTGGGAGACACAATCGATTCTATGATAGTAAGCATAGTAGTTGACACAAAGGATAAGGATCATCAAGAACAAATAATAACAGAACTTAATCAAAACTTCTACGTATTTAAAGCAAATTACAACGATACACAATTTTAACAAAAAGAGGGTTTGCCCTCTTTTTATTAAAATTAGTATTAAGCTAAGGAGGGAAAAATGGAAAACAATAATTTAAGTTTTTTTGATAGCGATAGTGGGTTAAAGAAAATAAACACCATACATATATTAAAAGATGGAAAAGAAGAAGACTTATCTATTGAAAAAATTTTTGACAAGGAAAAGTATAAACATTTTTTAGGAATAACTTATTCCATTTCCCCTAAATTTGTAAATGAATTTTTAAAGGAATTTGAAACTTCTGAAATTGTAATTGGAATTGACAATGACAGGGTAAAAAATTCAATTAATGAATTGGCAAAGCATTTAAAAGATAGAATTTTAGAGCAGATAGAAGGAGATCCAATTAAATTTTATCAAGAGCTAGACATGGAGTCTAAATTTAATTTAGATAAAGGAAATTTAAAAGTTTGGGTATCCGCAGCTTACATAATACATTCAAAATTTTATCTCATGTGGAATGATAAAGGCGAAAATCGAGTTATACTTGGATCTGCAAATTTATCAGAAAGAGCCTTTGACAAAGAAAGCTCTCAATTTGAAAATATTGTAATTTTTGATGATTCAAATTTATTTAATATATATAAAAAATATTATAAAGAAAATTTGTCTCAAGTCCTTTGTGATTATATTCCAAGTGAACTAAAAAAAATAAATTCAAAAAATTTTAAAAATATAAAGAATATTGATGAGATAAACGCCGACGAAATTTTTATAATTTCTAATGATGATTTGGGAAAGATTAAAGAAAAAGCTGCCGTAGAAATTATTGACGACCTAAGAGACAAATTGGCTTTAGGAGTATACAAAGATAAAATTATTACTGAGATTGACAACATTTCTGTCGACAGAGAATTTGTCAAGAATGAGAAAAAGAAAGAAAATATTGCAGAAGATGTTGCCTATGAAATTGTTAATGAAATTATAAATAAAAGGAAAAAGGATCCAGAAATAAAAAGCAAAAATATAATTACAAATCAGGTTAAGCAAAAAGTAGAGAAAATTATTGTAAAAAAGATAGAAGCAAATAAAAATCTAAAAAGATATGGGCTCTACAATAGACCTGATTTGCGAAACACCAAAAATAACAAAACTGGACTTTTCGTCATATCTGATCTCGACAATAATATAAGTATTCCCTTTGGGAAAAGAGCGACTAAGGAAGAATTGGCAGATGCCTTAAAAGTTTTAAATAATTATATAAAGGGATTTGAAAATTATTCTAATAGATATACAGATGATTATGGAAAAAGAGTTTTTGAAAGTTTGCTATGTACTTTTACTGGTCCCTTTATTCAAGAATTAAGGTCAAAACTTGAAATTGAAGAAAATAGATTGGACATACCCCAATTTATTATAATTGGTGGAGATGCAGGAAGTGGAAAATCATCTTTACTCTCTATAATGTCAAAACTTACGGGAATAAATAAAGGCGACTATTATCAATGGGAAGCCCTACTAGGTCAATCGCAAAACAAGGCAAAGAGAGAAAGGCTAGATACTATTCAAAATTGGATTCTTGAAAATAATGTAAATCCCATACTAGTAGATGAAATCGATAGCGACTTTTTCACAAAAACAAATTATGGAAGAGATTTTATAGTAAATATTTCCAATCTTTGCGTTAGAAATGACGAACCCTATCCAATTTTTATAGGAACGACCAATACAAAATCTTATTCACTGCCAAAAGAGGCGAGGAGAAGAAGTTATTATTTAATAATTGATAGAGAGATCTCAAAAAATTCCGAAGCTAAGGAATTTTTTAAAAATATTTATGAAAATGTGGACAATACTTTGTTTTTAGACTTTTGTTTTAGAATGGCAGAGAGATTGGAAAGCTCCTCAGATTATAAATGGGATAATTATACAGAAGAAAGCGGCTTTGACTTTTTATATAATTCCAGAGAAATTTTTAAAGAAATTTATGAAGAAGCAGAAATGCCACTGCCAAGATATTTTCCAGAGAAAAAATACAATGATGATAGTGAAAGCAACAAAGAAAATTGGAGAAATCTTTACTTAGGTTCTAAAAATGATTTTGTGTACGACGACGATACGGGACATATTTATTACAATATTAAAAAATTAAATGAAAATGATAAATATTATGGAACGAGTACGGCACAAATTTATGCAGACGCATTGCCACAAGAAGTTTGCGTCAATAGCGTTCATGGTGCAGTCAATATTGGATTATATACTGATGAATTTTTTGACTGGATAGAATTAAAAAATCCCTATAAAAAGAAGTCCTTTCTTGAAAAAATCTTTGGAAAATAATTTTAACGAAGGTCAAAAAAAGTCAAAAAAAGTATTGACATTCTTTGACTTTAGGTTTATACTAAAGATAGTTAGCAGAAGAGCTAATAGGCTGCTAATAATTTAATAAAAAAGGGGAGTTTTAAATGAGTATTAGACCATATGAAAAAAATTATTTAAGAGATACAAGATTTGACGATTTTTATGACATGATTGATTCTTTCTTTAACGATGATTTTACGCCTCAAAGGGCAATGAAGTCTGCAACTTTTAAAGTTGATGTGATCGATGAAGAAAATGATTATAAGGTAGAGGCTGAACTTCCTGGATTCAACAAAGATGAAATTGATGTTGACTTTGAAGAAGGTAATCTTACAATTTCAGCTGAAAAGAATGAAGAAGTTAATGAAGAAAATAAGGAAAGAAATTATATTCATAAAGAAAGAAAGTCTTCAAAAATGGTTAGAAGAATGTTCTTTAAAGATGTGGACGAAGAAAATATGTCTGCGAAACTAGAGGGAGGAATTTTAGAAATTATTATTCCTAAAAGAGCTGAAGAAAAGAAAAACAAAAAAATTGAAATTCAATAATCTTTTTAGTTAATTTTTCAAGATTAAAATTAGATAATTCATAATAATAAAAAATAAAATAATTTAGGGACTGTTGCAAAAGTCCTAAAATAAAAAGGCGAGGAATAGAAAAATCCTCGTCTTTTTTGATGCAATGAAATCACGAAAAACAAAAAACACAATATCTAAACTTAAATAATTGATAAAAAAGATGTTGCAGAGTACAATCATCTATTCTACAACACTTTTTTATTTTAAGTTGTAGAAATTTTGCATTATTCTTATAAAATTTTTCACAGCATAACTTTCATAAACTTGCTTTTTCCTAACTGAATAAAATTTTCTATGAGAATTATTATAGTCTAAAGAAAAATAAGATACATTTTCACTATATTCTATGGGCAGCATATAAGAGCCAATAAAAGTTGCACCTATTTCATTTTTACATAAACTGTGAGCTGTTGATAATTGATCTACATACATTAATATTTCATAATTCGACTTATTCGTTTTAAGCATTTCAGTAGATCTTTCATATAAATTATTGTAAGGGTTTAATAAAATATATTTTAAATTTTCAAAATCAGACAATTTCACTCTTTTTTGGGAATAGTTTTTATCCATTATATCTTTTTTGGTAAGCCTATATTTTAACAAAGATTTATTTACATTTTTATTAGGAAGACATAATAAAACTTCGTCATCAAATACAGGGTTTAAATCATAAGTATTAAGCTCTAAATCACCGCAGTTAAAGGATAGATCTATTTTATTTTCATTTAATAATTCTAAAGATTTTGGAGAGCTATTTTCTATTAAGGACACTTTTATAAAGGGATATTTTTCCATGAAAATTTTTAATATGGGAGCTAAAACGAAGTTATTCATATAATTTGTAGCTCCTATAACTATACTTCCCACCTCTAAATTCTTTATGTCGTTAATTTTAGTTAAGGTATTTTTTTCAATTTCTAATATACTTTCTAGTCCTTTAATATATACAATTCCTACTTCTGTTGGCTCTATTGGATATTTACCTCGATTAAATATTGGAGCTCCTAAATTACTCTCAATTTTTTTTACAGCTATGCTTAGGGCAGGCTGTGTTATAAAAAGTTTTTGTGCAGCTCTTGAAAAACTTTTTTCTTCATAAATTTTTAAAATATACTTATTTTCAACTTCCATTTAAATCACCTTATAAAATTTAATTATATTATCATAAATATCATTAATTTGATTATATAACTATTGGATGCTAATATCAAATCAAGGAAAACATTATTATTAATCTTAATAGGAGGAAGATATGGTTAGAGTAATAAACACAGAGGAATTAATTCCAATAATAAGTGATTTGGTAAAGAAAGCATGTTATGAATTAAGTGAAAATGTTTTAGAAGCATATAAAGGAGCTTTTGAAAAAGAAGTATCCCCTTATAGTAAAGAAACGCTAAAGCTTCTGATAGACAATGCTGAATATGCAAAGAAAGAGCAGATAGCCTGCTGCCATGACACAGGAACGGCTGTAATTTATTTAGAGATTGGTCAAGATGTTAAGTTTGAAGGTGAGTATTTAATTGATGCAGTAAATGAGGGTGTAAAAAGAGGATATGAGGAAGGATATCTTAGAAAATCAATTGTTGCAGATCCCTTAAATAGAGTAAATACAGAAACAAATACACCTGCAGTTGTGCATACAGAAATAGTTAAGGGAGATAAAGTTAAAATAACTGCAATGCCTAAGGGTGGAGGCAGTGAAAATATGGGAACTTTTACAACTTTAACACCTGGCGAAGGGATTGAAGGTGTTAAAAAATTTGTAATTGATTCAGTAAAAAAGGCTGGCGGAAAGGCTTGTCCACCTATGATTATTGGAGTTGGCGTTGGAGGAACTATGGATAAGTGTACGGAGATTGCAAAAAAATCTTTGCTTAGACCAATAGGTAGTCATAATGAGAATCCAATTTATGCAAAATTAGAAGAAGACTTATTGGAAGAAGTGAACAAACTTGGTATTGGGACACTTGGCATGGGAGGAGTTGTAACAGCTTTAGATGTTCATGTTGATTATTTTCCTTGTCATATTACAGCTTTACCAGTTGCAGTAAATTTTCAATGTCATGCAAGTAGACATGCATGTAAAACTATTTAATTTGGAGGATTTTATGAATACTTATAATATGGAATTACCTTTAACAAAAGAGGATGTAAAAAAACTTAAAATAGGAGATATTGTTTATTTAACGGGAGATGTATACACTTCTAGAGATGCTGCACACAAAAGATTTAAAGCATGTATTGAAAAAGGAGAGGAACTTCCAATTGATTTAAAAGATAAGACGATTTTTTATGCAGGGCCTTGTCCTACAAAGCCAGGTAGAACAATGGGCTCAATTGCTCCAACAACTTCGGCAAGAATGGATCAATATGTAGAGATGACATTAAAACTTGGAGTTACTGCTATGATAGGAAAGGGAGACAGAGCCGATTATGTTGCTGATTTGTGCAAAAAATATGGTGGAGTTTATCTTTTAAGCATAGGCGGTGCATCCGCTATGATTTCTAATCAAGTAAAGTCTTGTGATGTAATAGCTTATGAAGATTTGGGAACAGAGTCGATAAAAAAATTGTATGTCGAAAATTTAAGGGTAATAGTTGGAATTGATACTAATGGAGATGTATTTCAAAAAAGAGAAATAGAAAAATACAGAGAGGTGTAATATATGGGATTTATTTTTAAGCCATGGAAAAATCTTAGCCTTTTTAAGAGGATAATGGTCGGATTTGTATTAGGTATTATTGCAGGTTTTATATTTGGCGAAAAAGCATCCATGTTTAATTTTTTGGGGACGATACTTACAAATTTATTAATGATGGTGGTAGCTCCCTTAGTTTTATGCCTTTTAGTGTGTGCTGCAGGAGATATGGGGGATGCAAAGAGACTTGGAAGAATTGGTATTAAGTCGGTAGCTATTTTTTTATCCTCAACGGCTCTAGCTATTGTGTTGGGACTTGTTATTTCTAATTTAATAAATATAGGATCGGGAATTTCAATAAATGTAGATATCGCAAAAGTTGAGCAAAAAGAAACTGTGTCAATGCTTGATACATTAATAAATATTATACCGAAAAATATATTTAAATCTTTAGCTGAAGGAGATTTGTTGCAAATAATATTTTTTGCTTTGATTTTTGGATTTTCCTTATCTAGGCTTGGAGATACTGGAAAAAAATTATTAGACATTTTTGAAGCGGGACAAAAATCTATGGAAAAACTAACTGATATAGTGTTGCAATTTACTCCTTATGGAGTTTTTGGATTAATGGCCAATGTTATTGGAACAAATGGGGCGGATATATTAATACCATATTTAAAATCAATAGCAGCTTTATATTTATCATCACTTATCTATCTTATTTTTGTTCAAGGAATTTTAATGGTTGGGATAATTGGGAAAGTTAATCCAATTAAATTTTTTAAAACTATGAAGGAACCAATGGCCTTTGTTTTTGCAACTTGTTCTAGTGTTGCTACAATACCTCTAAATCTTGAAAGTGTTAAAAAGCTTGGAGTAGATGATGAGACTGCAAATTTTGTTATTCCCTTTGGCGCTGTAGTTAACATGAATGGTACAGCAATATATCAAGCGGTGGCAGTTGTTTTTACAGCTCAAGTGTTTGGAATAGATTTAAGTTTTACGGAGCAAGCTATGGTAATGTTAACGGCAACATTAGCATCAATAGGGACAGCTGGAATTCCTGGTTCAGGATTAGTGATGTTAACCATAGTTTTGTCTTCAGTAAATCTTCCCATGGAAGCCATAGGACTTTTAGCTGGGATTGATAGGATATTAAATATGGGTAGAGTAGTTCCTAATATTGTAGGAGATGCAGCTACATCAATAATAGTAGCTAGGACAGAAAAAACTTTAAATAATTAGTAATTGTGTAAAAGAAAACCTACTTTTTAGAGGCATCCTTTTAGAGATTAAAGGATGTCTCTTTTTTATATATTTTGTTTACTATTTATAATTTAGATTATCTTTATTTGTTTTAGCAAAATTATTTTTTAGATGATAAAATTAAAAGACCCTTGATGTTTCACTTTTATCTTTTGGCATATATAACAAGGAGCATAAAAATAAGCATTGCATCTTAAACATAAGTCTACTCATTCTGCACCTATTCTGATAATTTATATCCTCAATATAATAATGAGAGTTTATGAAAATAATAGGTAGATGAAAAAATTTTTATTTATTATAATGAAGGCGGAGGGATTATGTTAAACTCAAGTATTATTGCAAGACTCTCAACTTATGCGTTAATCTACGAAGTATCACTTAGTCCAAAACCGGGTCTTGTAACTTTGTTAGATTCCGGTGCACATAAAGATATGGATTATATAGATTTTTTAAATTCAGCTTTGGTACTACATGATTATTTTAAAATTGCTTACGAACTTGGCGAAAATTCATCTGGAGAAGATTATGATGAGCTTAGGAAATATGGAATTGTTTACGAAAAAAAGATGAAAGATGCAACTCATGGAGCAAACACTCACAAAGGGATTATTTTTTCCTTGGGACTTATGGTCTATGCAACTGCAATTGAAATAAAAAGAAAAGATTTTTCCTTTGAAAAAATCATTTCAAGAGTTTCCTATTTGAATCGTGGAATTACTAGAGAACTAAATAAAAAGATTGCTACAAGTCATGGTGAAGAAAACTATAAAAAATACGGAGTAAAGGGAATAAGAGCAGAGGCAGAGAAAGGATTTTCAAAGGCTCTACTAGGTCTAAAATTTTTAAAGGAAGCTGAAAAAAATATAAACTTTGACTATGCTCTTACGGGAACTCTTTATTATTATATGTCTTTTATTGAAGATTCAAATATTATAAAAAGAGGAGGATTTGAAGGATTTAAATTTTTAAAGGAAAGTGCAAACTATGTTTTAACAAATAAACTTTACGAGACAAGTTGGGGCATGGTGGAGATTGAAAAAATAAATAAGGAGTTTAAAAGGAGAAATTTAAGTCCTGGAGGTTGTGCTGATTTTTTAATTTTAACTCTTTATTTATATCTATTGGAGGATTACATTGATTGAATATAAAGAAGTAATGAATTTCGAGAAAGGGAAAGTTGAAAAATTTTTAAAAAGATTTGATATAGATTACGAGAGGGACATTGAGTACACAATTATAGCGGTGGATGGTGATAAAATTGTGGGGACGGGCTCATCGTCTGGACGAGTTTTAAAATGTTTTGCCATTGAAGAAAGTTATCAGGGCATGGGCATTACTAATGCTATAATCACAAGACTTTTGAATCACCAATATGAAGTGGGAAACAAGCATCTCTTCATTTTTACAAAGCCAAAGAATGTAAAAATATTTTCTGATTTTGGATTTTCTATAGTCGAAGAGACAGAAGATGTGGCACTACTTGACAATAAAATAGAGCAACTCCAGTGTATTCTAAAAAACATTAGCGATCATAGAGAATCTGGTGCCATTGTAATAAATGCAAACCCAATGACTAAGGGACATCTATATTTAATTGAGACTGCGAGAAAGTTTACGGATCTTCTTCACATCTTTATGGTGGAAGAGGAGGGTTCGACATTCCCCTATAAGTTTAGGTATCAAATAGTGAAAGAAGAAGTGGAAAAATTTGACGATGTAATTTTGCACCCAGGTAATGACTACATTATTTCAAAAAATACTTTTCCAACATATTTTTATAAGGACGAAAAAACAATTTTGAAAGCATATTCAGAACTTGACACGAAAATTTTTGGAAGATACTTCGCAAAGGCGTTAAATATCAAAAAAAGGTTTGTGGGAACAGAAGACATAGACATTGTAACTAAAAATTATAACGAGACTATGAAAAAAATTTTGCCAAATTATGGAGTTGAGTTAGTGGAAATCGAGAGGTTAAAAAGTGATGAAGAAGTAATCTCTGCATCAAAGGTGAGGAAACTTCTAAAGGAAAAAAAATTTCAAGAAGCCTATAAGTATTTGCCAGCTGCTACAATAAAGGCACTGAAATCAGATGAAGGGCAGAAAATAATAAATGAAAGACTCTAAAATAGTTCGCATGCAAAAAATGCTTGATGCAAAGGAAAAAAGATATTATAAAATAAAGGCTCTGACGGAAAAATTTAACTCCCCAGTGCTTTCCTTTATGCTAAATATTCCCGGCGAAGAAAAAAACTTTAAGGAAGCAGTAAAATTTCATAGAGATTATATAGAAAAAATAAAAAAAATTTTGCAAGAAAATAGCATCAGCATTCTTGAAGAAGAATACAATAATCTAAGGACGGGAATGGAGTATATTGCTGCCATCGATTGTAATGGAAAATTTGTAAAGAAAAGGATGATAGATCTTGAAGAAAAAAATTTTGGAGGAAGACTTCTTGATATAGATATTTATGACAAAGATTTTACACAAATTTCAAGATCAAGCTTAGGACTTTCAGAGAGAAGGTGTATAATTTGCGGGGATGTGGCAAGGACTTGTATAAAAGAAGAAAGGCATAGTATAGAAGAACTTGAAGAGAAAGTGCTAGAAATTTTAAAACTTTAATTTAAAGAGTTACACTTAAAGATAATACGACCTTGGAAAAATTTAATAAAATGTTATTGTAAAGGATTTGTTTTAATGCAGATGGCAAATAAGCTTTTGCAAAAAATATTTTGATTAATATATGCTTTGCTATAATCAATTTTATTAAAGAAAGTTTTTTGTAGTATTTAATAAATCAAAAACTTTTTAAATACTATAAGAGAATCATCCTACATCTTTTAACTTTTTTAATTTTAGCATATATTTTCTTTTTAATAGATTTTTACATAGGGTGAGGCTATATCAAAACTTGTTTTTTGATATTAGTCTTATATAAAAGCTTTTGATAGAATTTTATAAGAGGTGAATATATTGGCAAAAATTAAAATGAAAAATCCAATCGTAGAAATGGATGGAGACGAGATGACGAGAGTCATCTGGAAAGATATAAAAAAAGAATTGCTTGAACCATATATTGATTTAAATCTTGATTATTATGATCTATCGATAGAAAACAGAAACAATACTTATGATGAAGTAACAATTGATTCGGCAAAAGCTGTCGCTAGGCATCACATAGGCGTTAAATGTGCAACGATTACAGCAAATGAAGATAGAGTAAAAGAATTCAATTTAAATAAAATCTACCCTTCTCCAAATGCTACAATAAGAGCATATCTTGATGGTGTAATGTTTAGAGAACCCATTATTTTTGATTGTTTAAACATTTTAATCCCTACTTGGAAAGAGCCAATAGCAATAGCAAGGCATTCCTTTGGAGATATATATGTTTCAAAAGCTTTAAATGTAAAAAAAGGCGATGAATTAACAGTTTCAATCAATGGAGAAGACAAATATTCTTATAAACCTGATTATGACGCTATTTTTTTAACTCAATATAATAAAGTTAAGTCAATCGAAGATTTTGCTCATGTATCCTTCAAATACGCTATTTCTAAAAACATGAATTTAATTTTTTCAACTAAGGACACTGTAGTTTTAGGATACGATTCTGTTTTTAAAGAAATATTTAATGAAACTTATAAAGAATACAAAGATGAGTTTGAAAAAAGAGGATTAAATTATCATTACTACTTAATAGATAATGCCATAGCACAAATAATGAAATCAAAGGGAAATATTCTATGGGCTTTAAAGAATTATGACGGAGATGTGATGAGTGATATGATTTCTGCGGTATATGGATCATTATCTCTAATGGAATCATCAATTATTGGCAATGGCACTTATTTGTATGAAGCAGCACATGGAACTGTAACTGACCATTATAGAAGATATCAAAAGGGAGAAATTCCATCCACAAACTCTGTTGCTCTAATATTTACTTGGGCATCTGGAATTGAAAAAAGAGGTCAGCTTGATGGAAACAAAGAATTAGAAGATTTTGGAGTAAAATTAAAGAAGTCAGTTAGAGATACTATTGAAAGTGGATTTATAACTGGTGATTTAATATCAAGCTATAATAAGAGTGAATATGTAAAAGTAAATTATTTAGAATTTATAGAAAAGGTAAAAGAGTTTTTAGATAAATTAATATAATATTATTATATAGCAGGCGAAAGCTTGCTTTTTATTTTAATAATTGAAAAGATTAACAAAAAGTGGCTGTTGCAAAAGTCCTAAAAAAAAGACGAGAAAATAGAGAAATCCTCGTCTTTTTTACAATGTAATCACGGAAAAACAAAAAAACAATAGCTAAACTTAAATACTTGATAAAAAAAGATGTTGCAGAGTAGAATCATCTATTCTGCAACATGACCTTTTAAACATAAATATTATAGATGAATTATTCCAAATACTAAACCTGCTAAAACCATTAGTATTGAGACAGAATACAAGTATTTGAAAGAGAACTTTATATGATCCTTTAATTCTAAATTTTCAACTAATCCTAGCGCAAGGTAAGTTGCAGGAACAAGTGGAGAAATCATCAGAGACACGTTTTTTCCAATCAACATAGCCATAGCTGTGTTAATTCCTTCAATACCAAAAGCCTTGCCAACTTCTATTATTGGTGGCATTAGTCCAAAGAAATAAGCGTCCGTACCAACAAGCATTCCCATAGGAAGTGCAAGGAAGCCAAAGATTAAATGAGTAAATCTTCCGAGAGCACTTGGAATAATATTAGTTAAAGTTATTGCCATAGCTTCAATCATTCCGGTTCCGTCCATTATTCCAACCATTATTCCAGCGGATAAAATTGTTGCAGAAATAGTTAAAGCTGATGCCGCATGTTCTTTAATTTTTTCGTTTTGCTCCTTTAAGCTTGGGTAGTTAATGCAAAGAGCAAGGGATAATCCAATCATAAAAACATAATAAGATTGGAGAATATCAACCATCAATAGACCTATTACAGCAATTGTCAAAATAATATTTAAAGGAAGGAGTTTCTTAAATCTTGGGTCAAGTTCTTCTGAAGATTTTTCAACATTAGATGATTGGATTTTCAAAGTTGTGCCAGCTCCTCTTTTCTTTTCAATTGTTCCAAGAATTATTGCAAGAGTAATTGTTGAAACGATTCCAAAAACTTGGATTGGAATTAATTTTAACCAGAGTCCAGTTGCATCAATACCAAGAACTGTTGCAGCTCTTGCAACAGGACCACCCCAAGGAAGAAGATTCATAACTCCCATTGCACAAGCAGTTAAACAAAGTAAAACCTGCGGTCTTATTCCCATTCTCTTATAAATTGGATACATAGTAGGTATTGTTATAAGAACAGTAGTAGCAGTAGCACCATCAAGGTGGGCAATAATACCTATTATTCCAGTTGCAATGGTAATGGCAATAACATTTTCTCCAGCCATAGCAACAAGTTTATCTACTATAACATCAAAAACTCCAACATCACTCATGATGCAGAAGAAAACGATTGAGAAAATAAACAAAATAGAGTTATTAGATACTGTCTTCATACCAGCACCAATCATTTCTTTCAAATCAGGGATACTAGTTCCAATTAAAAGAGCAGCTATACTAGGTACTAAAATAAGAACAACGATAGGGCTCATCTTTCCTTTTAAAAGCAAAACTATAATTGCTAGAACTAATAAAAAACCTACTAATGATAACATAAAATACCTCCTGTTATGTAATTGACATAAAGTCTTCTTATATATAGAATATTATCGTATTAAATATACTATGTAACAAATACTATTTTAAAATATATAATATAGATTTTAACTATGGGAGGAGAGTATGAACGATAGAGAATTACTTTATATTAAAACTATAGCTGATACTAAGTCGATATCAAAAGCTGCAGAAAAACTTTATATTGCTCAACCAAGTCTAAGCCAAGCACTACAAAGAATTGAAAAAGAATTAGAAACTCATTTATTTATTCGCGAACCAAGAGGTATGAAGTTAACCTATGCAGGGGAAAAGTATTACCTAATGGCGAAAGAAATTTTAAACATATATAATGATTTTAAATCGGAAATCACACATATAAATGAATTAAAATCAGGTAGACTAGTTATAGGAGTAGCAAGATATTTAGGCATGAACATCCTTCCTAAAGTTCTTCCAAATTTCAACAATAATTATCCTAATATTGAAATAGTAATTAAAGAAGAAAACACAAGAGTTTTAGAGGAACTTGTTTTAAGTGGGGATGTTGATTTTGCTATAACTCATGTTCATAAAAAAGATATAAATGATAATATAGAATATGAGATGCTAAGAAAAGATGAATTCCTTTTAGTTACTTCTAAAGATTATTTAAAAAATTCAGAAAAAGTTAAAGAAGACAATGGTAAAAAGTTTGTAGACTTAAAAGATTTAGCATTAGAGAAATTTATACTTTTAAATATAAATAAAGGAATAAGAAAGGTACAAGAAAGGACAATAAAGTCCTATGGAATAAGTCCAAAGGTTATTTTAACTACAAAAAATTTTGAGACTGCGAAGAGACTTGCGGCTAAGGGCATGGGAGTAACTATAATACCTAAGGATTATTTAAGTATATTTAACCAAGATAAGGATTATGATAGTTTTAATCTGATTGGAACAAAGGAAAATATATGGTACACGGCTATTCTTACAATTCCAAATTTATATAAGTCTCAAGCTACACAGGTTTTTATTGAAGAAATGAAAAAGTATTTTTTCTAATTAATTTTCGATTGTCATAAAAATATAATTAAGAATAGAATTAAAATTTAATATGCAAAATATCTACAAATATATTATTATACTTTTATTAAAAATCTTAAAATTGGATTTGATAATTTGCATCTTTTTTAAAATAATAACTTAATAAATTTAAAGAAAAGCAAGCAATGGACTTGCTTTTTTAAATTTTATTATGTATTTAAAAGCTTTATAACAAAATTATTTTGTTAAGTCTACAACATAATTGTTACAACGAAGAGGCTAAAAGGAAATCTTACTTATTGAATAAGAGCATGTTTCTGGGGTATTATAGAAATATAGAAAAAAAGGAGGTTTTTTATGAAGAAAAAATATTTTGGACTTAATCTTCCAATGCTATTAATTTTAGCAATAATTGTTTTCATAGCGACTTATTTGGGAGTTTTGTCTAAGGATTTAGCGGGCGGAGTTGCCCTAATGTTCGCAATAGGTATAATTTTATATGAAATTGGCGAGAAAATTCCATTTTGGAACACTTATGTGGGTGGTGGACTTGTTCTTGCATTTTTAGGTACTGCAGTTTTATGTTATTACAAAGTAATTCCTGAAGAATATGTTGAACTTATTTCATCTGTAAACTCAAAACCAATGGGAGTTTTAAACTTCTTCATCATAATGCTTATCACTGGTTCACTTCTTGGACTAAATAGAGAGCTTATGATTAAGTCTTTTGCGGGTTATATACCAGCAATCCTAGGTGGAGTTGTTGGTGCAGCAGTTCTTGGAATTATTGGAGGACTTTTCTTTGGAGTTTCTCCTGCAAACACTGTTTTAAAATACGTTCTTCCAGTAATGGGTGGAGGTAATGGTGCAGGTGCAGTTCCATTAAGTCAAATTTATGAAAGAGTTACTGGAGACGCTGCAGCAAATTATTATGGATTTGCAATTTCAATTCTTACTATTGCAAATATTTTCGCAATAATTGCTGGCGGTCTTTTAAATAAAATTGGAGAAAAAAATCCAAAGCTTACTGGTGATAAAAAAACTCTTATGAGATCTGCTCCAGAAATTGGAAAGGGAGAAGAAAAATTCACTACACAAATAAAAGACTACACAGGAGCAATTTTAATGGGTCTTACTTTTTATCAATTGGGAAGACTTATTGCAGATAAAATTTGGGATCCACTAGTTCCATCAGTTCCAATTCACCCTTTTGCCTTTATGATTATTTTAGTTGCCCTAGCTAATGGTCTTGGAATTATTCCAGGTTCACTTAGACAAGCTGCAAAGGAAGTTCAGTCTTTCTTTACTAAAAATATTGTAATTTTAGTAATGGTTGGCGTAGGTGTTGAAACTGATTTACACGAGCTTGTAACTGCAATAACTATAGGAAATGTTATTATGGCACTTTTAATTGTAATAGGCGCTATAATTGGTTCAGGACTTGTTGGTCACCTTGTAGGATTCTACTTTGTAGACTCTGCTGTTACAGCAGGACTATGTATGGCTAACAGAGGTGGTTCTGGAGATATCGCTGTTCTTGGAGCAGCTGATAGAATGGAACTTATGAGTTATGCTCAACTTTCATCAAGACTTGGTGGAGGAATTATACTTGTAATAGGTTCAATACTCTTTGGATCACTCATGTAGTAGGAGGGATATTTTTGAAACTAAAAAAGGAAGCAATGGCTGGAACTCTCGAGTCAAATGATATTTTAATAACAGTTGACGATGGCGAAGGCATCTCTATTGAACTTGAAAGTTCAGTGAAAAAACAATTTGGCAAACAAATTGAAAAAGTTATAAGAGAAACTTTAGAAAAGTTAGATATTAAGGATGCAAAAGTTACTGCAGTAGACAAGGGAGCCCTTGACTACACAATAAGAGCAAGAGTAGAAGCAGCATGCTTTAGAGCAGCTGAAAGTACAGAATATAAATGGAGCTGATATTTTGAAAGAAAGATTAAGAAGAACAATGATGTTTCTTCCAGGTAACAACCCTGCAAATATTACTGATGCTCATATTTATGGCCCGGATTCAATTATGATCGACCTTGAAGATGCAACGAGTATCAACCAAAAAGATGCGGCAAGATTTTTAGTTTACAATGCACTTAAAACTTTGGACTATGGAAAGACTGAAGTTGTTGTTAGAATTAATTCCCTTGACACACCATTTGGACGTGAAGATATTAAGGCAGTGGTTAAGGCTGGAGTAGATGTAATTAGATTGCCTAAATCAGAAACGGCACAAGATGTAAAAGATGTAGATGAAATAATAACTGAAGTCGAAGAAGAAATGGGATGCCTCGGCAAAACTCTTATGATGGCAGCTATTGAATCTCCAACGGGAGTAATAAATGCAGTTGATATTGCAAAGGCTTCACCTAGAATGATGGGCATTGCCCTTGGAGCTGCCGACTATGTTACAAATTTAAAGACACAAAGATCAACTCATGGTTGGGAACTTTTTGCAGCAAGAAGCCAAATAGTACTAGCTGCAAGAAATGCAGGCATTGCTTGTTTTGATACAGTTAATACAAATCTTGACGATATGGACGCCTTTAGAGAAGAAGTTCAATTTATAAAGGATCTTGGCTTTGATGGAAAATCTGTAATTCACCCTAAACAAATTGCTGTTGTAAATGAAGTTTACACACCAACGGAAAAGGACATTACAAAATCTCTTCGCATTATTGCAGGTTCAAAGGAAGCCGAAAGAAAGGGCTCTGGAGTTATTACTGTTGACGGAAAGATGGTTGACTATCCAATTATAGCTGGAGCACAAAGAGTATTGGATCTTGCAGTTGCTAGTGGAGTGCTAAAAAAGGAGGATATTGATGAACTATAATAAAAATGCAGTAGGAAGAGATATCCCTGAATACCTTGAAGGCATTGGTGAACTTGTTCCCTTTAAAGGCGAAGGCAAATATCTTAGAACAGACAAAAAGGCTTCACCAAAAATCAGATATGGAAATAGAGATGAAAGTAAACTACTAGGTTCAATCGAAGAAGCTGTAAAGAAAAGTGGTCTTAAAGACGGCATGACAATTTCTTTCCACCATCACCTAAGAAATGGTGATTATGTTGTAAACATGGTTATGCAAGTTATTGCAGACATGGGCATTAAAGATTTAACTCTTGCACCATCATCCCTTTCACCATGCCACGACAAATTAATTCCTCTAATTGAAGCCGGTGTAATAACTGGAATTCAGTCTTCAGGACTTAGAGGAGAACTGGGAGAAAAGATTTCTCAAGGAATTCTTAAAAAACCTTGTATAATTCGTTCCCACGGAGGACGTGCAAGAGCAATTGAAGATGGCGAACTTCACATTGACGTAGCATTTCTTGCAGCACCTTCCTGTGATGAATATGGCAACATAAACGGCAGAGAAGGAAAATCCGCTTGTGGTTCACTTGGTTATGCAATTGTAGATGCACAATACGCCGATTGCGTAATTGCAATCACAGATAATCTTGTACCCTTTCCAAATATTCCTGCATCAATTGGCATGATGTATGTTGATTATGTAGTTCAAGTTGATGCAATAGGAGATCCAAAGGGAATTGTTTCTGGCTCAATTAGATTTAACGACAATCCTAGAGATTTATTAATAGCAAATAATGCAGTAAAGGCAATCAAAGCCTCTGGACTTTATAAAGATGGATTTAGATTTCAAACTGGAGCAGCAGGATCAACTCTTGCAGTTGCAAAGCTTCTCCGTGAAGAGATGAAAAGGGATGGCATAAAGGCATCAATGGCACTTGGCGGAATCACTGGATACATGGTTACAATGCTTGAAGAAGGATTAATCGATGGAATTTACGATACACAATCCTTTGACCTTGATGCAGTAAGATCAATTCGTGAAAATGCAAAACACTTTGAACAAACAGCATCATCTTATGCAAATCCAAATAATCCAACTCCAGCAGTTAATACTCTTGACTTTGTACTTCTTGGCGCACTTGAAATCGACACAGACTTCAATGTAAATGTAATGACTAGATCTGATGGAGTTATTAACCAAGCAGTTGGCGGACACCAAGATACTGCACCAGGAGCAAAAATGTCCTTAATTCTTGCACCACTTGTAAGATCAAGAAATCCAATTATCATGGATAAAGTTACAACAGTTTGCACACCGGGAGAATCCGTAGATGTAGTATGTACTGACTATGGAATCTCCGTAAATCCAAAAAGAAAAGATTTAATCGAAAAATTTAAAGAAGCTGGAATTGAAGTTAAAGACATCAAAGAATTGCAACAAATGGCAGAAAAGCTAACAGGAAAACCTGAAGAAATTAAATTCTCTGAGGAAGTAGTTGCAGTTGTAGAATACAGAGATGGTTCTATAATTGATGTAATTAAAAAGGAAGCTTAAAATTAGAACTAAAAACTAACTATACTAAAAAAAGGCTCTATGTCAAATTTTGGAGAGACTCGATAATATCGGGTCTCTTTTTTTAGTATGACTGGCATGTCCCATATCTAGGATGAAAGTTTCTAATTTTATCACATTTAGTCAAAACTACAGAAGATTCAAAGATACTAAGTGATATAAAAACAACTAACAAAGGATTACTAAGAAGAATTAATTATAATTAAAATTTAACTTAAAGCATATAAAAATAATATAGAAGAAAAATATTTGTAATAATTATCAATATAAGCAATTAATAGATAGAAAAAGGAAATTATGGATATTTTATTTAACATATTAATTAGTAGTGATATATCATTTAGAATTGAAAATAAATTTGAGAATAATTATTCTATTTTATATGGAATAATTGAAGTATTATATGTTTTAGAAACTAACAACAATTTTCTTGAAAAAATCTTAAACATATATTAGAAATAGTGATGTCATGAATAAAAAAATGATAAAAATTATAGACAATTTAATGCTTACAAAGGATTTTTTGATATTTATTGTCAAACTCTCAGTTAATTTAATTATATAGGATCTCTCTATTTTTCTTTTATTTGGTCGCACATCAATTGTAACGCTACATCCTTAAAACCATTTAAACACTGGTACTTATTGATGTTTTATTAAAAATACAATATAATGTAATAAATAATAAACAATTTACAATGAATGTATATCTTTCACAATAATGGAGTTTACAAGATGATAAAATAGACAAGGGAATAAATAAAAGATAAATATCAATTGCAGAATACAAAGTTTTTATAAAATCAAACCCTTTTTGATTTTATAAAAACTTATTGAGTGAATCTCGAGATAAAGTTTTATGAAAAGTTAAAAGCTCATGAAAAATTTGCAAATTAAGATTTAAAAATTAGAGGACTTGTTTTGTAGTTGAAATATACTTGAAGTGAGTTGGAAGAAAAACTATAAAAATTCTGGAGAAAATAAAAATTATAAAAAATTATAAGGAGTGAAAAATGAAAGCAAGGAAGGAACAGAGTTCAATAATATGTTTATTTTTGTTATTTCTAATGATTTTGTCTACAATCCCTATACAAACCTTTGCAGAGAAAGAAACTAGTCAAAATATTGCAAGGGAAAAAGAGGATCTAGTCAATAATTTAAGCTTGATGGAAGGGACTGCCGATAAGGAAATCACCGTAATTGCCTCACCTGAATTAGAAACTAGCAGTGAAACTGCTGATATTGCAATAGACGAAGTCCACTTTCCAGATCCGAAGTTTAGAGAATGTGTAAAAAAACATGATAAAAATAGTGATGGTATTCTTTCACAAGAGGAATTGGATGCGGTTACAAATATTGATTGTGCTTCTAAAGGAATTAAAGACCTTAAGGGAGTAGAATATTTTACGAAACTTGAGGAGCTTGACTGCGAAACTAATTCTCTGAGGACCTTAGATCTAAGTAAGAATTTAACTCTTAGGAAACTTCATTGCGGGTACAATAGTCTAAGAACCTTAGACCTAAGCCATAACTTGACCCTTGAGGAGCTTAATTGCCAAGTTAATAGTATAAGTACATTAAACGTAAAAAATAATCCAGCTCTTAAGAAGCTTAATTGCTATACAAATAAACTAAGCACATTAAATATAAAAAACAACCCGGCTCTTGAGGAACTTAATTGCCATAAAAATAATCTAAGCACCTTAGACTTAAGTCAAAACTCTGCCCTTGTGGAACTTCATTGCGAGTACAACAATCTAAGCACTTTAGACCTAAGCAATAATCCGCAGCTTGAGGCTCTTTACTGTTTAGAAAACAATCTAAGTACTTTAGATATAAACAAGAACCCAGCCCTTAAGAAGCTTAATTGCCACACAAATAAATTAAGAACATTAAACATAAAAAACAATCCAGCTCTTGAGGAACTTAATTGCTATAAAAATAAATTAAGCACATTAAACATAAGCAAGAATCCTATTCTTCGTGTACTTAATTGTGATTATAACAAAATAAGCACTTTAGACTTAAGCAATAACCCTAACCTTGAAGAACTCGATTGTAACTACAATCAACTAACGAGCTTGGATTTAAGTAAAAATGAAAAAATAAATTCTTTTAATGGATATGATGAAGAATATCCCATTAAAGTCGATAAAAAAGACTTGAGCTTTGAGCTTACGAGCTTACCGGGAAATTTTAATCCTGCACTGACAAGCGACTGGGAAAAAGCTTCCGTCTTAGGTTCAATACTAAAGCTTCCTTCGTCAAAGCCTTCCTTTGTAAAATACAGATATAAAGTAATAGATAATTATACTTTACGTGTTACTTTAAAGGTTACTTATGCTGATAAAGTTGTAGCATCCTTTGATGCAGGAGAAGGAAGTGGCAAAATGGAAAAGGCTAAAGTTTTCAAGAATAGTAGCTATAAATTACCTGATTGTACTTTCACAGCCCCTGCTGGTAAAAGATTCAATGCTTGGGAAGTAAAGGGAGAGGAAAAACAAGTCGGCGAAGAAATTACATTAAAAGAAGATATTACTGTAAAAGCCCTTTGGAAAGACAAACCAGTAGTACTAATGACAGAACCAAAGATAGACGATCCACAAAACTTAGGAACAAAGATACCGGACCCAGAGTATGCAAAAGTGGAATTCAAAGCAGGAGAAGGAGAGATAGAAGGCATAACTAAGTACTATGTGTTAAAAGGACATTCACTAAGTGAATCAAGTGATTTTGCAGAACCAAAAGCAAGAAAAGCAGGCTCAACATTTAAAGCGTGGACACCAACCTTTGACAAAACTGCAAAGATAAAGGACAATACAAGATACATGGCAACTTTTGAAGAAATAAAATTTGACCCTAGTAATGTATTGTCTATGGAAGTAAAAGAACAGCCTACAAAATTGACATATTCAGATGGAGAAAACTTAAACCTTGATGGATTAGTAGTAAGTTTAAAAGATAATAAAGGATTGAAAAAAGATATAGCCTTTGCAGATTTTGACGCTAATAACATTAATGCAAATCCTGCAAGTGGAATTAAGTTAAGTCTATCCGATAATGAAAAAGCAATTACACTAACAAGGGGTAGCTTGCAAACTGAAACAGCCAAATTAAAAATAAATGCCTTAGTAAAAGTAGTAACAAACCCTAAAGCTTCAACACCAAAAGGCTATGTAAGAGTAATCTTTGATGCAACAGAAAAGGGAAAAATAGACGGAACAAATAGATACAAAGTACTAGATATCCTAAAGGGAACAACATGGGATAATGTAGAGGTAATAAGTGAAATTCCAGTAAAAGCTATCTACAATGATGGAACAAAAGAATTTAAAGAATGGGATAGCACAGTGCCAACAGATGGCAAAGTAGTATCACAAAAATTTGATGCAATTTACAAAGCAAAAGCAGTAATACCAGTAACACCTAATCCAAGTCTCGATGATAGTGACTCAGATTGTGAAAATTGGCACACATCTTTATGGTCAAGTCATTCAGGTTCATCGTCAACGACAAGAGTAATAGCAAATGCGACAAACACAGTGAATAAATCCAACTCAGCAAAATCAGTTAAATTAGAAGTAAGGTTAGCAATTGGTCTTGAAATAATGAGAAAATCAACAGATGTTGTAGAAGAAAAAATAAAGATGGACGTTGCACCATTTATTGAAAAAGGCAGAACAATGTTGCCAATTAGATTTGTAGCAGAAGCCTTAGGATTTAATGTTCAATGGGACAATGAAAATAGAATAGTAATACTAATAGACAAAGAAAATTTAGTAAAAATACCAGTAGATACAAAGGAGATAATCGTAAATGGAAAGGTTTATGAAAGTGATGTAAAACCAGTCCTTAGAAAGGATAGAACAATGTTACCAATAGCAAATATAGCTAGAGCATTGGGATTAAAAGATGGCAAGGATATCATCTGGAATGAAAATACAAAAGAAGTCGTCATAATGAGAGAAATTGGTAAATAATATTTAGCGGAAATTAAAAAGGCTTTATAATATCTATTATGGAGTGAAAGCTCTAATAGATATTACAAAGCCTTTAAATATTTTAAATATAATAGTTGTTATATCGCAATAAAGTAAGTAAAAATATGATACAACATCAAAAATATTAAGTGAAACAACTAGAAATTATTTAAGAAATAGATTTGATGTTATAAAGTAAAAAATTAATAAGATTATTCGTATTTGTTTGAGTGTTATAGATATGTGAAAATCAGTGGAGGAAAGAATGAAAAAAATCTGGAATAGTTGGCTAAAAGAGGCTATATTTATTTACAGTATTATCTATACAATCGCGACAATTATTAATAGTATTGCATACCTGATTCAAGGTATTAGATATGATCCAAGTGGTAATGGGCATGAACTCACAAGAGCATTAATAGTTTTTATTGGTATTATAGCTTATGAAATGGTGAAACATCTACCTATAAAAAATATATTTTTAAGAATGGTAATTACATATGTGGTTGCTTTAGCATGTGTATTTTTTACTGTATGGTTAACTCAGTTTGTTGAGCCTTTGACAAAAAGTGCATATAAAGACGTTTCTATAAATTATACAGGCTTGTTTATAGTTGTTGCTGTAATCGCAGTGATATTTCAAAAGATAAGGCAGAAGAAAGGAATATAATGATGGCTTCGTTATTTATGTAAATAATCATATAAATCACAGTTTGTCTAACTGAATAGAGCAATTTTAGAAATAGCAAATCAAATTGGTTTATTATTTTTGCCCAAAAGAGAAAAAAGGGACTTATGGAAGAAAAAGATAAAATAAGACCCATAAAAACTAATTATAGATATTGGAATACTGTAAATCTACATTTCAAGAGAACATACTAGGATAAAATACTAAAGCTAATCAAGAGAGAAATAGATAATATATAAAGTTTTAAAAGAAATTTCTTTTATGTCCTTGCGAGTATTTCCAAAGATGCTGTTATAAATTTTTGACTTATCTACATTTTTACAAAATTTAGAAATTCTATGTAGTTGACATCTTAGGAAATAGATGCTATTATGATATAAAATTTAAACTCAATAGGAAGAAGAGTAGCTTGTTGGAACTTTTACAGAGAGCTTCGTTTGGTGAAAGAAGCAGAGGAAAAATAAGTGAACATGGTCTTTCTCGAGTGCTTGCTGATATTTAGGTGAGCACGGGTGCACCCGTTATAGTGCTAGAGTATGGTAGTACTTGAAGAGTCCTTTATCGCGAGATAAGGGAGAATTAAGGTGGTAACACGAAGCTTTCGTCCTTTTAAGGGCGGGAGCTTTTTTTATTAGACTCCTTGCAAGTACAAATTTTAGATGAGAGAGGAATAAAGAATGCCATTAATAATACCAAAGGATTTAATAGTTGAAGAAGTTTTAGAAAGAGAAAATATTTTTACAATGAGAGACTCTTGTGCAAGTAAGCAGGACATAAGGCCTCTTAACATAGCTATTGTAAATTTAATGCCTAAAAAGGAAGAGACAGAGCTTCAACTTTTGAGAATGTTGTCAAATACTGCCCTTCAAATAAATATTGACCTTATTAGGATGGAGTCCTATAATCCATCAAATAGCGATATTAAAAGGCTCAAGGCCTTTTACAAAACTTACGAAGACATAAAAAATAATAAGTATGACGCAATGATAATAACTGGTGCACCAATTGAAACTATTGCCTATGAAAAAATAAAATATTGGGAAGAACTAAAGACAATTTTTGAATTTGCAAAGGAAAATGTCTATTCCACAATGTTTATATGTTGGTCTGCACAAGCAGCTCTATATCATTATTACAATATCGAGCATAAAGTTTCAAAGGAGAAAATTTTTGGTGTATTTGAATTTGACAAGTTAAAGGAAAATAAAATCATTAAAGGCTTTGACGACACCTTTTTAGTTCCAACTTCAAGGCACACCTATGTAGACATAGAAGACTTTGAAGATTTTCCAGATTTAGAAGTTATAGCAGCAAGACCTGATACGGGAGTTTCTCTTGTTACAACAAAGGACGAGCGCTTTGTATTTAATTTTGGACACTGGGAGTACGACAAGTACACACTTCACGATGAATACATTAGAGATATTTCAAAGGGCAAAAAAATTAACCCACCTCAAAATTATTATGAAGACAATGATCCAAAAAAGGAAATAAAAATAAGGTGGAAATCTGCCGGAAATTTGTTTTTTTCCAACTGGCTCAACTACTGTGTATACCAAGAAACACCCTTTGCCATCGAGACTATTGAGGGAAAATCTGTTTCTAAATTTGGCGGGAGTTCTCTAAAGGATGCAGGTCAATTTGCAAAGGTTAAAAAAATAATTTTTTCCAAGGAAGATAGAGATGTAATAGTAGTTTCTGCTCCGGGAAGAAGATTTTCAAGTGATACAAAAATTACAGACGAATTAATTTCACTTGCAGATAAAAACTTAAAAATAGATGAACTCAATAAGATTATAAAATCTCTAGAAGAAGAATTAAGCGTGCAGAGAGTTTATAGGGATACTCAACTTAAAAAAATAAAAAAAAGATTTTTGTCTATTGCAGAAGATTTAAAGCTTGAAGAATTTTGGAAGGATGAATTACAATTTGTATTTGAGGAAATAGAAAACTCAGTGGATAAAGAATTTATAGTAAGCAGGGGCGAGTATTTAAATGCAAAACTTCTCTCAAAATATTTAAATTATAGTTTTGTAGATGCCAAGGACATAATAATTTTTGACAATGATGGACAGGTAGATTTAGAAAAATCGAGAAATGCAATAAAAAAACACATTGGCGAAAACAAAAAAGTAGTTGTGCCAGGATTTTATGGAAGCGACAACAATGGAGATATAGTAACTTTTACAAGAGGTGGCAGCGACTACACGGGAAGCCTAATTGCCTACGCACTAGATTCAAAAGTTTATGAAAATTGGACAGATGTAAATGGGATAATGACATCTGATCCAAATCAAGATCCAAATGCAAAGACTATTGACAAACTAAATTTTAAAGAATTAAAAGAAATAATAGATAAGGGTGCACAGGTTTATCAAGGAGATGCAATAAAACCAGTGGAAGAAAAAAATATAACAATAAAAATATTAAATACAAATAATCCGAAAAACCATGGGACAATTATTAAGGATTGATTGATAGTTGCTGTAGAATTATATTTTACGGCAACTTTTATACCTTTAATTATGCAAAAAAGGCTCGCAATAGCAAGCCTTAATAAAATATAATTTAAAATTATAGGGATTCTGCAATTTTTTCGGTTAAGTCAATTACTCTTTCTGTATAACCCCATTCATTGTCATACCAAGAAATTAATTTAACCATTTTCCCATTAACTGTTGTAAGAAGTGAATCGAAAATTGAAGAGTGAGTGTTTCCAATAATATCGGAGGAAACAAGTTCATCTTCAGAATATTCTAGGATTCCTTTTAATTCATTTTCAGAAGCTTTTTTGATTGCAGCGTTGATTTCTTCGACAGTTGCCTCTTTTTCAAGTTCAAAGGTAACATCGACTAGCGAACCAGTTGGAACGGGAACTCTTAGTGCAAAACCAGTTAAAATACCATCAACTTCAGGAATTACTTTTCCAACAGCTTTTGCTGCACCAGTGGAAGTTGGAATGATATTTTCTGCACCCATTCTTGCACGTCTCATGTCCTTTTTGTGGACACCATCGTGGATGTTTTGGTCATTGGTGTATGCGTGAACTGTGGACATAAGTCCCTTCTTGATTCCGAAGTTTTCTAAAATAACCTTTGTAATTGGAGCAAGACAATTTGTAGTGCAGCTTGCATTGGAGACAATATCGTGTTTTGTTGGATCGTACTTGTCGTCATTAACGCCCATTACAACAGTAAGCATGTCGCCCTTGCCTGGAGAAGTTAAAACGACTTTTTTTGCGCCACTTGTAAGGTGTCCTCTAGCTTTGTCTTCGTCTTTGAAAGCACCTGAAGAGTCGATAACAATGTCAACACCGAGCTTTTTCCAATTCATTTGATCTGGAGTTTTTGATTCAACAAAAGTAACTTTTTTTCCATTAATAATCATTCCGTCATCAGTAAATTCAATCTCACCTGGGAATTTTCTATAAATTGAATCGAATTTAAATAGGTGAGTTCTTTCTTTTAAAGTTTTTTCTAAATTTCTAACGGCTACATGAGTAACTTCGAAGTTAACATCATCATTTCTTAATGCCCAAATTCTAAGAGCGTCTCTGCCAATTCTTCCAAAGCCCATTATGCCAACATTTTTTTTCATAAAAAACCTCCGTAATCATTCAATGCTATAATTATTATAACACAAGTAGTAAAAAGTAAAATCTAATATTGTTTTAAAGAAGAGTAAATAGATATCCTATTTGTAATAAAAGGGAAAGTTTGCAATGGAGTTTACAAAATTTCTAAGGACAAAGAGAAAATTATTATGGAAATAATTTGAAATTAGAAAATTTTAAAATATTTGTAGATGATTTTATAAATTATAATAAAAAATTAGGCTTGCCGACTCTATTGAAAATTTAAATTATTTAAAATAGATTTTAACTTTAGGGTATTTTTAGCCTTTTTATTATAATAAAAGTAGAAAAAAAGTGAAATTTAAAATTTATTGTGATAATATATGTAAAAGGAAGTGACGATATGAATAGCGGTATTACGAGGGAAAATGCTTTAAAGCTTTTAAAAGAGTATAACAAAGATGAGTTTCACATTAGACATGCCCTTACTCTTGAAAGTGTAATGGGATACTTGGCAGAGGAGTATGATGCGGATAATGTGGACTTTTGGAAGATAGCAGGTCTGCTCCACGATGTTGATTATGAAAAATATCCCGAGGAGCATTTAAAAAACACTCCAGAAATCTTAAAGAGTGCTGGAGGAAGCGATGAACTTATTCACGCAATTTTATCTCATGGCTATGGTCTATGTTCAAATGTTTCTCCAGAGCTTTTTATGGAAAAAGTCCTCTATGCAACTGACGAGTTAACAGGACTTATTTATGCGGCATCACTTATGAGGCCATCTAAAAGCACAAAGGACATGAATTTAAAAAGTGTGAAGAAAAAGTTTAAGGACAAAAAATTTGCAGAAGGTTGCTCTCGTGACGTTATTAAAAGGGGAGCAGAAATTTTAGGCTGGGAGCTAGACAAATTAATAGAAAAAACTCTTGTTGCAATGCAAGCTAGAGAAGATTTTATTGAAGAAAATTTAAAAATCGAGATGAGTTGTTAAAAAAACAACAAAAATCGTATAAATTCGTTGATTAGAAAGTCTGGCTGTGTTAGAATTTATATGTTATAGAAATTTAAGGGAGGTAATAGTTTGCAAACTTTATTATCTATTATAATTATCGTTGCTAGCATTATTATAATAACAATAGTTGCACAAATGGAATCAGACCAAGCTGGTCTTGGAACTCTTCAAGGAGAAGAAACTACAACTTGGGGATCTCACAAGGGTTCAAGTAAAAAAGACATCCAAAATAAAATTGTCATTGGTTCAAGCGTCGTTTTTGCACTTGCGCTTGTTATTTTAGCTGCAATCTAATTAAAATTTAAGGAGGATTAGAATGAATATTTTATATCTAGCTCCTATAGTCGGTGTTTTGGCACTTTTATTTGCTTTTTATAAGGCAAATTTTGTGTCAAAACAAGATGCTGGCAATGAAAGAATGAAGGAAATTTCTTCTTACATTTCAGAAGGAGCTATGGCATTTTTAACAAGAGAATATAAGGCTCTTGTTGTATTTGTTATTGTACTTGCAATTATATTGGCAGTAGGACTTAAATCAATTCCAACTGCTATTTGTTTTGTTGTTGGGGCTATCTTTTCAGTAGCTGCGGGCTATGTTGGTATGAAAGTTGCTACTAAGGCAAATGTTAGAACTACTAACGCAGCATGGAAAAGTGGTCTAGGTAAAGCACTTGATGTTGCCTTTTCAGGTGGTGTCGTAATGGGAATGTGCGTTGTTGGACTTGGAATTATTGGTATTACTTGTGCATATTTCTTTACAGGTGGACAAACTGAAATCATTACTGGTTTTTCACTTGGAGCATCTTCTATTGCACTTTTTGCAAGAGTTGGTGGCGGTATCTATACTAAGGCAGCAGATGTTGGGGCAGACCTTGTAGGTAAAGTTGAAGCGGGAATCCCAGAAGACGACCCAAGAAACCCGGCAGTTATCGCTGATAACGTTGGCGACAATGTTGGTGACGTTGCTGGAATGGGCGCTGACTTATTTGAATCTTATGTAGGAGCACTTTTATCAGTTATTACTCTTGGGGTAGTAGCCTATGGAAATGATGGAGTTACCTTTGGACTTCTTGTTGCAACAGTTGGTATTTTAGCATCAATTGTAGCCGCATTTTTTGTAAAGGGAGATAAGAATCCACAAAAAGCACTTAATGCAGGAGAATATGTATCAGCTGCCGTTACTATGGTTGCTTCAGCAGTTTTATCAAATGTAATTTTCGGAAGTTTTGCACCTTTTGCACCAGTTATCATTGGTATTGCAGTTGGTCTTATTATTTCTAAATTCACAGAATATTATACAGCTGACGATTATGCACCAGTTAAAAGAATTGGAGCTGAATCAGAAACGGGAGCATCTACAAATATTATCGCTGGACTTTCTGTTGGTATGATGTCAACAGTAGGACCTATTATTGTAATAGCAATTGGAATTATCGCAGCTTATCTTGGAGCAGGCGGAGCTGAAAATTCAATTATTGGGCTTTACGGAATTTCACTAGCAGCTGTTGGCATGCTTTCAACAACGGGTATGACAATCGCCGTAGATGCTTACGGACCAATTGCCGATAACGCTGGTGGTATTGCAGAAATGTGCGACCTACCAGAAGACGTTCGTGAAATCACAGACTCACTTGACTCCGTTGGGAATACAACGGCAGCAATAGGAAAGGGATTTGCAATTGGATCAGCAGCACTTACTGCCCTTGCACTTTTCGTTTCCTATATCAATGCTACTGGACTTACGGGAATTGACATTTCTAAACCAGAAGTAATCGCTGCAACATTTATAGGCGGCATGCTTCCCTTTGCCTTCTCTGCACTTACTATGTCAGCAGTAGGTAATGCAGCATCAGAAATGATTGACGAAGTAAGAAGACAATTTAGAGAAATTCCTGGAATCATGGAAGGCAAGGCAACTCCTGACTATGCAAAATGTGTAGATATATCCACAGGAGCAGCATTAAAGCAAATGATCGTGCCAGGACTTATCGCAGTAGTAGTTCCAATCATAGTAGGAATTTTACTAGGAACAGAAGCACTAGGTGGACTTCAAGCAGGAGCTCTTGTAACTGGCGTATTAATGGCAATCTTTATGTCAAATGCTGGTGGAGCTTGGGATAATGCTAAGAAATACATTGAAGGCGGAGCACATGGTGGAAAGGGTTCAGAAGCTCACAAAGCTGCTGTAACTGGAGACACAGTTGGAGACCCATTTAAAGATACATCAGGACCTTCTCTTAATATTCTAATTAAACTTATCACTGTTGTATCCCTTGTATTTGCACCACTATTTGTTGCATACGGCGGACTATTCTTATAAAAACAAATCTGTTAGAGAAATTCTCTAGCAGATTTTTTATTGCAAAATATTTTATTTTATAATAGGTAATCAATATATTGGTTAACAAGTAAAGAATATAAACACTCAAGAAATTTAGTAACAAGTTACCAAAATAAATCATTGACAAAAGAAATATCTTGTAATATCGTTTTAGTGAAAGAAAAATGTGCGGATTATTGAAAGGAGTGAGATAAGTGAAAAGGAATGCACTAAAGTTTTTTGCTATTACATTATTATTTTTTGTACTTGGAATTTCTAGTGTAAGTGCAAAGGAAGACCCAATTGTTGCTGTTGTAGTCTATGATGGAGAGATTATCCAAATGACTGAGAGTCAGCATAGAGAATTTGAAAAAGTTGAAGAGAAGAAGTACAAAGAAGCAATGAGGGAAACTAAAAGAAGAGAAGAGGAAGCAATTGAGAAAGGTGTAAAAATAGGAGAAGAAAATATAGTTTCAAATATAGGAGTAGAAATAAAACCTTTTAATGCAGGATTGTGGAGTACTGTATCAAATGTTAATTATGAATCCCCATATTTAGATAGAAGCCAAAAGTCAAAAGTATCTCCTACTATTGTAGGACCAGGGACTATTAGTGTTCAATATAGTGTAAGTGTTCCAGCTTCAGCAAATATAAGTTTTAGTCAATTAAAAGCTGCGAGACTTTCGTTCAATACATCTGTTTCATCTGATGAAAATTTAAGTGTTTCTTTTGATGTCGAAAGGAATAGAAGAGCGCATATTGAATTTATCCCAAGATATAGAGATATTACAGGTTATAAAGAAGAATACTTTGATGCAACTCTTTTAGATAGAACTTTTTTCAGAGTAAGTGAACCTTTAAAAGTTGGCAGATTTGCTGATGGCGAATATAGACTTGTATATGAATAATTAAATTAATTAAAAAATTTTGATAAATTTATAAATAATAAAGGTTTTATAAATAAGGAGGAGAACTATTTTGCCAACAGTTCTCCTCCTAAATTTTTATTTTTAGCAATCTATTGGGTCTAATAAATTATTTAATGTTTTTACATGAATTCCTGTGGCGTTCTTTGGTAGATATCCCTTAGCTTTGTTTCTGTAAGCTGTTGCAGCTATGTCAAGGTGAACCCAAGGTGTATTTTCTTTTACGAACTCCCCGACAAATAGTCCTGCTGTTACAGATCCTGCATCTCTTCCTGAAGTATTTTTGATGTCTGCGACTTCTGAATTGTTTAATTTTTTAAAGTCTTCATCATAAGGAAATGCCCAAATTTTTTCACCAGATAGCTCTGCAGCTTCAAGGACTTCTCTATAAAAATCTTCGTCATTTGTAACGGCACCTGTGTAAACTTCGCCAAGGGCAATTGTTACTGCTCCAGTAAGAGTTGCAAGGTCGATAATTTTTTCTGCGCCAAGGTCATTTGTAGCGTAGTGAACTGCATCGGCAAGGGTAATTCTTCCTTCGGCATCTGTGTTTGCAACTTCAATAGTAAGCCCCTTCATGGAGTCGATTACATCGCCTGATTTGTAAGATGTGCCTGAAATCATATTTTCACAAGCGGCAATAACTCCCACTACATTTACCTTTGCCTTGTTTTTTGCGAGAGCATACATTGTGCCAATTACAGTAGCAGCGCCACCCATGTCGCAGTGCATATAATTCATTCCAGAGGGAGATTTAATATTGTAGCCGCCAGAATCGTAAGTTAGCCCCTTGCCAACGAGGGCAATTTTTTCGGCGTCAGAATTTTTATATTCCATTACAATAAGTCTTGGGCGGTTAGTCGCTCCAGCAGCAACTTTTAAAAAGGCCTTCATTCCAATTTTTTCAATTTCATCTTCTTCGTAAACACATACATTTACGCCGAGATTTTCTAATTTTTCAACTGCAATATTTGCAAGGCTCTCAGGATAAATTACATTGGCTCTTTCATTTACAAGATTTCTTGCTAGAAATACTCCGTCCATAATATTTTCCATTTTATTTAAACCTTCACGCAACTTTTCTTCAGGTCCTTTAAAAGCAGAGTAATTGACAGTGAGTTCAAAGTCTTCTTTTTTATGCTTGACATCGGTCTTTTTTGTAAATTCATATTCGCCATGACGAAGTCCTTCGTAAGCTGCCATAATAGTTTTTCTATTGCAAATATTAAATTCTGGCATTTTTATTTCAACTTCGTGCTCTTCATTTTTTCTAAGAGTGTTTCCAAGTTTAAAGAAAATATTTCTTATGTCTTCAAGATCTATTTCATCGTCGCCAAGTCCAATAAAAACATGGGAGTCGCCTTCAATTATGGGAAGGTATAATATTTTATTAAATTGTCCATCAAATTTTTTTGATTCTAAAAATTTTTTAAATTCACTATTGATATCTTCGTTTTTCTTTATGAAGTGGACCTTGAGTCCTCCTTCTTTATACAAATTAAATTTAATCATATTTCACCTCTACATTCATTATACATGAGATTTTAAAAAGGTCTAATTAAAAAATATTATAATATAAAGGAAATTAACATTATTGTTTTTTTTAGATAAATTATGATATGATAAAATTATAAAATAATAGCATAAATTTAGTTGATAAAGTATTGGATTGGTGTTTTTTGGGTGGTGTTATAATGGGTAAAGAATTAAAAGCTTCAATAATGTTATTTTTCACATCAATAATTTGGGGACTTGCCTTTGTTGCACAGGCAGTCGGCATGGATCATATAGGGCCTTTAACCTTCACAGCAGTAAGATCACTCGTGGCAATAATATTTCTATACTTGACATATGTGTTTTTTAATAAGACATCAAAAACTTATAGAGAACAAAAATTTAGCATGTCTAGAACTATAAAGGGCGGAATATTATGTGGTTTTGTATTTACAATATCTATTAACCTTCAACAATTTGGTTTAGTTTATACAACGGCAGGTAAAGCAAGTTTTCTCACAGCATTATATATAGTATTTATTCCAATTATTAGCCTATTTTTGGGAAAGAAAATAAGTAAGAAACTATTAATTTGTATAATTTTTGCGATGATGGGAACTTATATAATGTCAGTAAAGGAAAGCATAAGCATTAATAGAGGCGACATAGTTACAATTATCAGTGCCTTTATTTTTGCAGTCCACATTTTAATTCTTTCAGAATTTTCCAAGGATACAAATGCAGTCTTGCTGTCTTTATTTCAATTTACAATTTGCGGAATAATTTCTTTTATCGGCGCAATTATTTTTGAAGGAATAGATATTGGTGCAATTTTAAAATCCTATGTATCAATTTTATATGTAGGAATTTTGTCTTCGGGTGTTGGCTTTACAATTCAGCTTATGGCATTAAAGGAGCTTGACCCAGTAATTGCATCTATGATTAGCTCCCTTGAATCAGTTTTTGGAGCAATATTTGGTTGGATTATTCTTTCACAAAGGATGAATGAAAGAGAAATAATTGGAGCTATAATCATTTTTATGGCGACTTTGATAGCTCAACTTCCAATTGAAGTTTATTTTAATAGAAGATTGAGGAAACATTGAAAATTTTCACAAGAATTTTATATTAATTAAAAAACATTTCACATTAATGATATATAATGTTTGAGAGGTGAAGATATGTCACTATTTGATAAATTTTTTGAAAAGGCTGGCAAAAAATTAATTACAATAGACGGAGAGTATGGCAGTGGAGCAAATGAAATTGCAAAAAAAGTTGCCGATAAATTAGGTTATGAGTTCTTTGATGAGAAATTAATTGAACTTATGAGCCTTGAAGGAAAAGTAAAGCCTGATGAAGTAAAAAAAGATGATTCCTTTTTACAAGGAACTATTTACGATTTGTACAAACAAAATTATTCCTATTCTCAAGAGGACATTGCGACTAATGATGCAGCCTTTCTCTTAGAATCAAGGACTATAAGGGAAATTGCAAAGGGTAAAAAAGCAGTGATTTTTGGCAAATGTAGTGACTTTGTTTTGGAGGATTTTCCAAAACTTTCTGTATTTATTTACGCATCTAGCGAATTTAAGGAAGAGCGAATTTTAAACACTTATAATGTAAAAAAAGACAAGCTTGAATTAAAGCTAGAACGTGAAAATAGTAGAAGGTCAAATCACTACGGTAGAAATACAGGAAAAGCATGGGGAGAAAGGTCAAATTACGATGTCTTAATTAATTCATCGGCCTTTGACTTTGAGAGCATTACAAATTTAATTGTAGATATGTCAAGAAATAAGAAATAAAATTATTTTAATCCCGACAAGAGTTGGGATTTTTTGTTTCCAATTTATATAAAGGATTTTGTAAAATGCAATATAATAGAAAGTAAAGTATTTAGTAAAAGATTTTATTAGAAGTTGTGAACTTTTTAGTTTTATTAACTTTTATAAGGGTAGAATATTTCGAGGTGATTTAATGAATAATGATTTGGTTATAGAGAAAGTTATAAAAAATGTTGGTGTGATTTATTTAAATAGACCAGAGAAGATAAATGCGCTAAATTTAGAAATGATAAATAAGATTCAAGAAATTTTAGAAAGATGGGAAAGTGACGAAAATATTAGAGTAGTTCTCTTTGATACTTTGACTAAAAAGGGATTTTGTTCAGGCGGTGATTTAAAGGAGCTTTACATTGACTATATAAATAATGACGAGTGCAAAGTGAAAAATAAATTTTTCGCCACTGAATTTGAGATGGACAAGTACATCGCTTCTTATAAAAAACCCGTTGTGAGCCATTGGACTGGAATTGTAATGGGTGGAGGCATTGGTCTTAGCATAAATTCAGATTTAATAATTTCAGATGAGAGTGTAATCTGGGCTATGCCAGAAACTAGTCTTGGATTTATTCCAGATGTTGGCGTATGTAGTTTTATCTCCACTCTTCCACAAGCTTTAGGTCAATATGTTGGGCTAACAGGATCTAGTTTAGAATCTTCTGATTTAGTAAACTATGGTTTGGCAGATCTTTATATAAATTCAAGGAATTATGCAAAATTAATTGAAAAGCTTTTTGAATTTTCAGAAATCTATAGTGGCAAGGAGTTAATAAAAAAACTAAAAATTGAAGGTAGAAAATATAAATTAGAACCAAGAGAAACTTCTGTAACTAAAAGCTTAGAAAAAATTGAGAAATATTTTTCAGAGGAAAGTGTAGTTGAGATTTACAAAATTTTAGAAAATAATTTAGATGAGGATTTTGCAAGAAAAACCTATGAAATATTAAAAGAAAGATCACAACTTATGCTTGCCGTGCAATTTGAAAAGTATTTTGTATGTAAAAATTTAAGTTATCATGAAACAGTGGATCTTGATCTTAAAGTTTTAAATTATTCAGTGGAAATTGGCGAGATGCAAGAGGGAGCAAGGGCAAAAGTTATAGACAAAGGTAGCAAGCCAAATTGGAGTACGAAGTCCATAGAAGATGTAAATATGGACGAAGTAAAAAAATTACTTGGACTGGAAAAAACTTATAGCGAAAGGAAAAACTCATAAATACAAATTTTTAATAAGAAGGCATTCGTAGGAATGCCCTTTTTATTTCAAAGAATTGTCCTTTGTAACATTTATTTTGTATTCACTTAGAATTGTATCGCCCAAGAGAATTTCTTCAATTGCTTTTTTAGCTTCCTCATCAGCTTGATTTAACAAACCCTTTTCAATTGCCTTGTATTCAACATCTTTCTTTTGGTCTTTTGAAAAATTATTGTAGTCCTCGATGTCGATTCTGTTAAAAATAGATTCTCTCTCATCAAAAACCTTTAGCGAATCTTCGTAAATTTCATGACTCAAAATTTTTGCAGCTGGAATTTGTATATCAATACTTTTTTTGTCAAGGCTTATTTTCATTTTATCGAGGTCTATCCCTGCGTTTATAACTCCATCATAGGATACTATAAACTTTTTTGATGTAAAGGGAACTTTGTAGCCGTAAAAAGTATTTTGATTTTCAAATTGACCCATATTTGTGTAATGATATTTAAGGGTAGTAAGTTCCTTAGCCGACATTATTTTATTAGCAATTAAACTGGCAGTAATATTTGGTTTCATTTCACTTTTCATAGTTTTTTTGCCGGCGAAAAATGTGGCAGTAAGAGCAATGGCAAGAAGTAATATCAAGATAATTAACTTTTTTAATTTTTTCATAAACTCTCCTTTTTCACAAAATTATAACATAAAAAATAAAAAAAGTCTGAAAATTTGTTATTCATTACATTTTTCTGTTATAATCACGAGTTCTTTGATATAATTAGTCTAAAAGATATGGAGGAAGATGTTAATGGACGATGGCGCCTTGTGGGCTAAACTCATATTAATCGCAATACTTACGAGCATAAATGCATTTTTTGCATCAGCTGAAATGGCAATGGTTTCAGTGAATAACAACAAAATCAAAGAAATGGCAGAAGAAGGAGACAAAAGGGCGAAGACACTTATGTCAATCTCAGCAGATCAAACGAGATTTTTGTCCACAATACAAGTGGCAATAACTCTTGCGGGATTTTTCTCATCTGGTTCTGCAGCAACAAGTATTTCACAAGTCTTTGGAGTATTCTTGAGAGAAAGGGGAATACCCTATGGGAACACAGTGTCCTTTATTTTTGTTACACTTTTACTATCCTATATAACACTTGTATTTGGAGAACTTGTGCCAAAGAGAATTGCACTTCAAAACTCAGAAAAAGTTGCACTAAAATCAAGTGGTATAATTGCCTTTGCCTCAAAAATATTTTATCCCTTTGTAAAATTGCTATCACTATCGACGGTCTTAGTATTAAAAATCATGGGAAAATATTCAGAAGATGTTGAAGAAAAAATTTCAGAAGAAGAATTAAAATCCTATATAAAAGTATCGACTCAGCAGGGAGTAATAAACTCAGCTGGTGAAGAAATGATAGTAAATATAATGGACTTTGATGACAAATTGGCTTATGAAATAATGACGCCGAGGACATCAATTTACATGGTTGACTATGACGAATTTACCACAGATACAGTTGAAGAAATACTAAAAAAAGGTTACTCTAGGATGCCTGTCTTTAGAGAAAATACAGATAATATCCTTGGAACAGTTTATATCAAAGACCTCTTCGTAGAATACGCAAAAAATGATTATGAATCAATTAACCTAGATAATTGCATCAAGTCCCCTTATTTTGTGCCGGAAACAAAAAAAATAGACATGCTTTTAAAAGAACTGCAATCCTCAAAAAATTATGTAGCAATACTAATTGACGAGTATGGTGGATTTTCAGGCATGGTGACAGTGGAAGATATAGTAGAAGAAATTGTCGGCGAAATAGAAGATGAATACGACGAAGATATTCGCAGCGTGGAAAAAATTTCAGAAAACGAATATATAGTAGATGGAGCTATGGATATTGAAGACATAAATGACGCAATAGGGACATCGCTTTATTCAGAAAATCACGAAACAATTTCAGGGCTAATCATAGAAAAACTGGGATTCATACCAGAAGAAAATGAGAAGAAGAAACTTAGCGTAAAAACATCGGGTTGTATACTTACAGAATTAGCAGTAGCCGAAAAAAGAATAATAAAGGCAAGCATAAAAATTATTCCCGAGGAACAGGAAGAAGCAAAAAAAGAATATAAAGAGTTTAACTCATAAACACTAAGACAGGGCGGCCTGTCTTTTTTATTTAGGAGTAAATATTTCGCATTAAAAATATAAAAATAATTATAGCTTTAAAAATTTATATAAGAAAACAATTGTGGTACAATTTAATAGGAGGGCATTGCTATATATTAATGTTTTTTCACATTAGGAGCAATGACCTATTATATTTAAGTAGAAGTTTAAATAGATATTTAAAAAAATATGAAGGAGGAAATAAAATGAATAGAGAAAATGCAATCAACATTTTAAGTGATTTAATTAAAATTAAAACTGTAAATGGAAATGAACTTGAGGTAGCAAATTACCTAAGGGATTTACTTCTCAAAAATGGAATTCAATCTGAACTTGTTAAGTTTGCAGAGAATAGGGCCAATCTCATCGCAGAAATAGAAAATGGTCCAGGGAAAACTTTAGTTTTAAGTGGGCATATGGATGTGGTATCTCCAGGAGATGAATCTCAGTGGACCTTTCCTCCTTTTGATGCTCATATTGAAGACGACGTGATTTGGGGCAGGGGTGCATCTGACATGAAGTCAGGGTTGGCGGCACTTACTATTGCTTTTATTGAAACTGCTAAGGAAAAGAATTTTTCTGGTAAAATCAAACTGATTGCAACTGTGGGAGAAGAAATAGGAGAACTTGGTGCCGAGCAACTTACTGACCTTGGTTATGTCGAGGATGTCGATGCAATTTTAATTGCAGAGCCATGTAATTTAGGAGTTGTATATGCTCATAAGGGATCACTTAATTATAAGGTAAGTTCAAAGGGTGTTGCAGCTCATTCCTCTACACCAGAGATAGGCAAAAATGCAGTTGAACACTTAAATAGAGCAATGAGTGAGATAAGTAAGCACTTTGAAAAGAGGGCAGAAGATTTCTCAAATGAAATGCTTGGAAAAATGACACATAGCATCACAGTTGTAAAGGGAGGGACACAGGTCAATTCTATACCTGATTTTGCAGAATTTGAGGCAAATGTGAGAACAATACCGGAATTAAAAAATCAACAGATCATTGAAGAAATTCAAGAGATTCTTGCAAGACTAAACAAAGAAAAGGACTTTGAACTTAATATGGAGGTAACAGCAAATCAGTCTCCTGTTCAGTCAGATCCAAAATCCAAGTTAGTCAAGACAATCATCGATGTTGTAAAGGAGATGCCAGATCTTTTGCCAATGAATTTAATGAAATCTATGGGAGAAGTGCTGGGCAAAGATTTGAGGGAAACCCTTGATGTATCTTTTTCTGAAATTAAACCTATGGCAGTTGCTGGAACAACAGATGCAGCTCAGTTTATGAAAGATAGATCAGACATAGAACTTGCCGTTTATGGACCGGGTATGCCAATGCTTAATCATAAAATAGATGAAAGACTTCCATTAAAACAATATATAGATTTCATTGAAGCTTATATAAGAATTATTGATAATTATATGAATGTTTAATTCTTTTAAAAAATAAATTTTTTGTGAAATTTATCTTTAAGAATAAAGGCAAATGAAAGAGAGAAATACTTGATAAATTTCATTATGTACTAATACTAGTATATAAACTAAAAATATATTAAAAAAGGCTATGGAAACATCCATGGCCTTAATTTTAGCATAAAACTTATATAAAATAGTTTTGATTCAAATTTTTTTATTTTATAAAAAAGGGCAGAAAAAATGCCGAGTTTTCTCGGCGTTTAAAAGGAAATTAATTAAAAAAGTGTATTAAATAATCTGTTATTAGTTTAGCATAATAAATTTATAAATACAAGAAAAATTTTTAAAATTTTTGTAAAACTAGATTATTTTTTTATTTTTGTTGTGATAATTCTTGAGATTTTGTTATAAAAGCTTTATAAAGATTTAAAGCATCTTTATTATTATCTTCTATAATCATTGCTTCAGGATGAAATTGTAATCCTAAGAAATAGGATTTATCGGTTTTAACTATTGCTTCAATAGTTCCATCGTCAGCTTTTGCTAAAATGTCTAAATTTTTACCAAGATCTTTTATTGCTTGATGATGCCATGAGTTAACTTCCAATTTTCCAGATTTTCCCAATCCATCTGACAATATATTGTTTGGCAGAACATCAATTTCATGTTTTACAAAAACCTTTTTTTCAGGATCTCTATGAATAATATCAGTAGGCCTTTGAGTAATTATATCTTGATATAAAGAACCGCCAGATAAAACATTAGTAAGTTGCATTCCTCTGCAAGTTGCTAATGTAGGTTTGTCTTCTTCTAATAAAGCCTTAAGTAAAAACACATCAGAGCTATCTCTTCTAGGATTAATTTCTTCTAATTTTTCAATTGGATTTTCGTTGTAAAGATTTGGATTTAAATCATCTCCGCCAGTTACAACAACACCATCTACATCTTTAATTTCCTTTTTAGCTTCATCTATGGATTTCATTTCCTTTAAAAATATAACTTTTGCTCCAGCTTTTCTAAGTGCATCGGCATACATTTGAGTATCGATATCAACTTTGTCTTTAGAATTTTTATCAACTTCATCAGTAGACCATGAAATTCCTATTGTGGGTGCATTTTTATTTTCTTTTTTTGAACAAGCTGTAAATGTGAACAGTGCTATTAGTAAAAAAGTGATATAAGTTATAATATTTTTTATGTTGTTTTTTCTCATGTAATGCTCCTTTATTAAATATTTTTACTAGTTTTACAATTTTTAGTATATCCTTATTCTAAATAAACAATCAAGACTTAAAAAATAAAAAAACAAAAAATAATTAGCAGAGTACTTGCAAGAGTGCTAATGATGTTGTATAATGGAATAGTCAAAGATAGTCAAATAATTTTGATATAGCTGACAAAATTTTAAATTTAAAATTATTCATTTAATTTATAATTTATGTTCCTTTGCTTTTAATTTGGATATAATTATGTTGACAGTTAAATGAGTTTATATAGATTATGAGGAGGTTAATTTTGAAATACAAAGATTATTATGAAATCCTTGGAGTTTCTAAAGATGCAGATGAAAAGGAGATAAAGAGCGCCTATAGAAAGCTGGCTAAAAAGTATCACCCAGATCTTCATCAAGGCGATAATGCCGCTGCTGAAAAGTTTAAGGAAGTTTCAGAGGCTTATGAGGTTTTATCTGATGCCGATAAGAGAAAAAAATACGATACTTTTGGCTCTAATTATGATTTTAGTTCTGGCTATGATTTCGATCCTTCTCAATATGGTTACACATACACTACTGGAGGAAGTGGAGCAGATTTTTCTGATTTCTTCGAAACTATTTTTGGTTCTTCTAGATCTGGCGGAAATTTCTCTGGTGGTTTTAACATAAATGATATTTTTGGAGATTTGTCTGGAAGGGGAAAAAGAACGTCAAACAAGAGCAGAAATAAGTTTGAATCTGAACTTTCTATTTCTATTAAAGATGCCTATGAGGGTACTACGAAAAATGTGAATTTGACTTATAATAAAAAGGAATACCAAGTTGCTGTCAAAATCCCTAAGGGAATAACCCGTGGTAAGAAAATTAAGGTCAAGGGCGAAAAATTTGGTCTTCCTGGCGATATTTTATTTAAAATAAATATTCGTGATGAGAAAGATCTCGTTCTCGATGGGTTAGATATTACTAAAACTCAAAATATTTATCCATGGGATGCAGCTCTTGGCAGCAGTCAAACTGTGGAAACTTTAGGTGGCAAATTAAAATTAAGAATACCAGAAAATTTTGTTGGAGGAAATAAAATGAGAATTCCTTCAAAGGGATTTAAAGATTTAAAGGGCAATGTGGGGGATCTCTACATTATTTTTAATATCGTAAACCCTAATAATTTATCTGACAAACAATTAAAATTATATAAAGAATTACAAAATTTAAGTAAATAATAAAAAATGAGGTGTTTTTATGAATTTTGAAAAATTTACTCAAAAATCTCTTGAAGCCGTTCAAGGTGCATACAATATTGCTAAGGAATACGGCAATCCCGAGGTAAAAGAAATTCACATCAATTACGCCCTTTTAAAGGACAAAGATGGACTTATTCCAAGAGTCTTGACATATATGGATCAAAACCCAGACATGATAAAGGCAGATGTCTTAAAGATTATTGAAAGACTTCCAAAACAATCTGGTGCGGAAGTTTATGCAGACTCTTCTTATAGAGAGCTTTTCCAAAAGGCGGAAGATTTTATGAAAAAGATGGGCGACGAATACCTTTCTGTTGAGCATATTTACCTTGCTCTATTAAACATGAAGGGAAAGGATTCTTCTTCTGTTTTCAACAAGTATAAAATTGATGCAGATGGATTTTTAAATGCTCTAAAAAAAATTAGGGGCAATCAACATGTTACAACAGATAATCCTGAGGGAACTTATGATGCATTAAAAAAATATGGTCAAGATTTGACTGAACTTGCAAGAGATGGCAAGCTTGACCCAGTAATTGGTCGTGACGAAGAGGTGCGCAATGTTATTAGAATTCTTTCTCGTAGGACTAAGAACAATCCAGTTTTAATTGGTCCTCCCGGAGTTGGTAAAACGGCAATTGCAGGTGGTCTTGCACAAAGAATTGTATCCGAAGATGTACCTGAAGGTCTTAAAAATAAAATTGTCTTTTCACTAGACATGGGTGCACTTTTAGCAGGTGCAAAATACCGTGGAGAGTTTGAAGAGAGATTAAAAGCTGTTTTAAATGAAGTGAAAAAGTCTGATGGAAATATTATTTTATTCATCGATGAAATTCACAACATAGTTGGCGCAGGAAAAACTGATGGAGCGATGGACGCATCAAATTTGTTAAAGCCAATGCTTGCTCGTGGAGAACTACATGCAATTGGTGCAACAACTCTTGACGAATACAGAAAGTATATTGAAAAGGACCCTGCACTTGAAAGAAGATTCCAAAAAGTTTTGGTTAAAGAGCCAACTGTGGAAGATACAATTGCAATCCTGCGTGGATTAAAGGATAAATACGAAATTTATCACGGAATAAGAATTTCTGATTCCGCAGTAATTGCAGCAGCAACTCTATCTGATAGATATATTACAGATAGATTTTTGCCAGACAAAGCAATTGACTTAATGGATGAAGCTTGTGCAATGTTGAGGACAGAAATTGATTCAATGCCCACAGAAATTGATGAAGTGAGAAGAAAAATTTTGCAACTTGAAATCGAAAATCAAGCTTTAAAAAAGGAAACTGATGAGGCAAGTTTAGAAAGACTTAAAAAACTTCAAGGCGAACTTTCTGAAGAAAAGGCAGAATTTGACAGATTAAAATCAAAATGGGAAGCTGAAAAGAAGGAGCTTGACTCTACAAAGGACTTAAAGAAACAAATTGAAGATACTAATCACGCAATTGAAGAAGCCGAAAGGAATTACGATTTAGAAAAACTTTCAGAATTAAAATATGGCATTCTTCCAAAGTTAAAGGAAGAATTAAAAAAGAAGGAGTCATCTACTAAAGATGAATCTTCCATGGTAAAGGAAGAAGTTACAGAAGATGAAATTGCCTATGTAGTAAGTAGATGGACTGGAATTCCAGTTGAAAAGCTAAATAAAACTGAAAGAGAAAAACTTCTCAATTTGGAAGAAATTCTTCACAAGAGAGTAATTGGTCAAGATAGAGCTATTGAAGTTGTGTCTGATGCAGTACTAAGGGCAAGAGCAGGACTAAAGGATAAAAACAAACCAATTGGATCCTTTATATTCTTGGGACCAACTGGAGTTGGAAAGACAGAAACTGCAAAGGCTCTTACAGAAACACTTTTTGACGATGAAAGAAATTTAATTAGAATAGATATGTCTGAGTACATGGAAAAACATTCTGTGTCAAGACTTGTAGGTTCTCCTCCAGGATATGTTGGCTACGATGAAGGCGGACAGCTTACAGAAGCTGTTAGAAGAAAACCCTATTCAGTAATTCTATTTGATGAAATTGAAAAGGCACATCCAGATGTATTTAATATCCTTTTACAAGTTTTAGACGACGGAAGACTTACAGATAACCAAGGAAGGACTGTGGATTTTAAAAACACAGTAATAATAATGACTTCAAACATTGGCTCACACTTTTTAATTGACGGAATTGGCAAAGATGGGCAAATAACTGAAGGTGCAAGGGAAAATGTAATGCAAGATCTTCGTACTTCCTTTAGACCAGAATTTTTAAATAGAGTTGACGAAATAGTTTTATTTAAACCGCTTCAAAGAGATGAAATTTACAACATTATTAAACAAAGCATTAAAGAAGTTGAAAGAAAACTTCAGGATAGAGATATTAAAATCGAAGTTACCGATGCTGCCCTTGAATTTATTTTGAACGCATCTTTTAGTCCACAATATGGTGCAAGACCAGTTAAGAGATATATTGGTCATACTCTTGAAACAAAAATTTCAAAGATGATAATAAAGGGCGATGTAATGGATGGCGACACAATCATAGTTGATGTCTATGCAGATGATTTATCTGTAAGAGTTAAATAAGATTTAAAGACTTGCTATTTTTGGCAGGTCTTTTTATGTCGGTAGTATTACGAATATTAAGAAATTATTAATTAAGTTGAAATAATGTCCTTTATCACTTTTTTATCACAAAAAAGATTTAAACTCAATGACATAATGTAATATAATACAAATAGCATTTTATTTAGGAGGAACTTTAATGAAACCATATAGTAAGAAATATTTAACACTTGCACTAGCAGGGGTATTAGTATCGTCAATGCCAGTATCTGCTTTTGCACAAACAGAACCAGCAGCACCAGCAGGAGTACCAGCAGCACCAGCAGGAGTACCAGCAGCACCATCAGCACCAGCAGCAGGAACTACACCAAGTACAACTACACCAAGTACAACTACATCAAGTACAACTACACCAAATACTGAAACTACAACTCCATCAGAGGCTGAAAATAAGAAAGAAAGAGAAGCAGATAAAAGCAATCTATCAAGCCGTGATTACACTATTAATAAGGGAGAAAGAGTTGATGCTAGTAAAGTTCTATCTCTACCAGATGGTGCAGAAATAATTGGTAATAAAACTTTTGAATTTTATTCAAAGGGAAATCATGAAGAAACTGTAACAGTTAAATTTAAAGATGGATCTACAAAAGAAGTTAAGATTAACTTTGACGTTAGGGATAGATATGATGATAGATACAATAATATTACACTTACAAATGTGAGATACGATGGAACATATTTGACAGGTTATACTTCTGCAAAAGCTGACATATATATAAAGAGAGTTAGTTCAGGATATGGATACGGATATAGCTATGACAGAGGATATGAAAAAATAGGATATGCAGATAATAGAGGCGATTTTAAAATTAAAGTAGATCTTAAAGAAGGAGAAACTTATTCTGTAATAGCAAGAGATGGATCAAAAGAATCAAGAAGTGTAGAAGTTAAAAATGACAATTACAAAAACATCAAGGGTTCAAAAGTTGATGCAAGTGATTTAAGAATTATGGGAAGAACTTTAACGGGTTATGTTAAAAATCATCCTTTTGAAAATGTAAGAGTTTACATGGACGGAAAGCTACTTGGAAGCTTTAGAACTGATAAAAATTCATATTTTTCAGTAACTTTAAGCGAAAGTGTATATGATAGAGAACTTGATGATTTAAAATTCTACACAGATTCAAAAACAGTTGAAAATAAAAAATTTAAAATTACAGAAGCCCTTGAAGGACAAAAACTTGTAAAGGGAACTGCAAATGCAAAGGACGAAATTACAGTTTACGATGCAAGCAATAGAAAACTTGGAAGCATTACTGTAAATAATTCGGGAGTATTCACTGTATTTTTAGATAGAGCATTAATCTTTGGTGAAACTATAAAAGTCGAAGCAAAAAATGAAGCAGGAGATATTACAAAGATTGAATACAAAGTTACAAAAAATGCAGTTGAAGAAGTTAAGGCAATTGCTTATATTAAGGGCTACCCAGATGGAACATTTAAGCCACAAGCAAATGTAACAAGAGCAGAAGCAGCTCAAATGTTTGCTACTTTGTTAAATGGAGGAGCAGATTTTGGAACAAGCTCTGCAACAAAGTTTTCTGATGCAAATGACAACTGGTTCTCTAAGGCAATTAATTATGTTGTTGCAAAGGGTCTAATTAGTGGTTACCCAGATGGAACATTTAAACCAAATGAAAGCATTACAAGAGCAGAATTTGCACAAATGATTTCTGGATATGTTAAGAATGAAAAGAAGGGTTCTTCTGACTTTCAAGATGTTAAAGATCACTGGGCAAAGGATGCTATTGAAAAATTAAATGGCAACAAAAATGTAACAGGTTATCCCGATGGAACATTCAAGCCTAATGCAAAAATAACTAGAGCCGAAGCTGTTACTATTTTAAACTCTGTTTTTAATAGAAATACAACTAAAAACTCACTTAACAATGTGAACACTTCATCTCTTAATAAATTCTCAGATGTAAGCGAAGGATTCTGGGCTTATTACAATATTCTTGATGCAGCAAACACTCACAACAGAGAAAGATTAAACTCAACTTCTGAAGTTGATATGTGGAAATAATTTTAATGAGGCTCCTAAAGGGGCCTTATTAATTGCAAATTTTTAGGAGAAATTAATAAAAATAAAAAAGCACTTGACTTTTGTAAATCTCCTATATATAATTTAAAAAACAATTGAATACATTGTATTGAAAAATACGATAGAGGAGCGGGATTTATCAGTAATCTTTTGGAGCAAGGCCATGCAGTGAATAAAGATGAAAGGAAATTTCGCCGAAGTGTATTAAGGGTAAGTTAATATGCTGGGCATGCAAACAATATTTGTATGACTGTCACAATATGTGGGGAGCTATCTAAAGTTAAATACTTTGTCTTATTTTATTAGACATCTTTAACAGTTTGGTTTTCCAGACTGTTTTTTTATTACTTTTTATAGCCACCGAGAATTACGGAGGTATATTATGAATTTAAGAAAGAATTTAGCAAAAGTTTTATTAGTTGCAGGTTTAGCTAGCACAATGTTTTTAACTGCTTGTAATTCAAAGGGAGATGGAGGCACAGCGGCTGCTCCATCAGATTCAGGAACTTTAAAAGTTGGAATGGAATGCGATTATGCACCTTTTAACTGGACACAAACAAATGAAAAAAATGGTTATCCAATTGCAGCTGGAGGATATGCTGGCGGATACGATGTTGAAATCGCAAAGGAAATCGCAAAGTCCATGGACAAGAAGCTTGAAATAGTAAAAACTGAATGGAATGGGCTTACTCCTGCACTTACTTCAGGGAAAATTGATTTAATTATTGCAGGAATGAGTCCAACTGCTGAAAGAAAGGAAACTATTGATTTTTCAAATACTTATTACACATCAGATCTTGTAATAGTTGTTAAAAAGGATTCGCCTTATGCAAAGGCAAAATCACTTGCTGATTTTAAGGGTGCAAATATAACAGGGCAACTTAACACTTTTCACTACGATGTAATTGATCAAATTGAAGGTGTAAATAAATCCACAGCTCTTGAAACTTTTCCAGCAATGATAGTTGCACTTAGAAGTGGAAAGATCGATGGATATGTTTCTGAAAGACCGGGCGCACTTTCTGCAACTTCTGCAAACAATGACTTAACTTTTGTAGAATTTGAAAAGGGAAAGGGATTTGAAGCATCAGAAGAAGATACATCAATTTCAGTAGGAGTTAAGAAGGGCAACGATGAACTTTTAAATAAAGTTAATGATGCACTATCAAAAATTTCTGAAGAAGAAAGACAAAGTATAATGGAAGAAGCTGTAGCAAATCAACCACTTGGCGAATAATTATGGGAGAATAAAATGCCGGAAAGTTTTTTTGGATGGATAGGATTTTTAATAAAGGAATATGGTTCCCTCTTTGTCGAGGGAACTATTAACACAATTATAATTGCTGTAATTGGCACATTAGTTGGATTTTTAATAGGATTATTAGTTGCAATAATAAGAACAATAAAGGTAAATAAAAAATCATCAGCCTTTAAAAGGGCGGTTTTAAAAATTGCAAATGCCATAATTACAGTTTACATTCAAGTTATTAGGGGAACACCAATGATGGTACAAGCTATGATGTTTTATTATGGCTCCCTTCAATATTTTAATTTAAATATGGCGGCAATGCCTTCGGCACTTATAATCGTATCTGTAAACACAGGAGCTTATATGGCTGAAATAATTAGAGGCGGAATAATTTCTATTGACAAGGGTCAAACTGAAGGGGCACTTTCCATAGGAATGACTCATTGGCAAACAATGACAGAAATTGTACTTCCTCAAGCCGTTAGAAATATAATCCCATCAGTGGGAAATGAATTTATTGTAAACATCAAGGATTCATCAGTTTTAAATGTAATTTCTGTTTCAGAATTATTCTTTATTTCAAAATCAGCAGCGGGAACTTATCTGAGATACTTTGAAGTATTTTTTATCACAGCTTTAATTTATTTATTCTTAACTATTACAGTAAGTCAAATTATGAAGCTCGTTGAAAGGAAAATGGATGGAGATGGAACTTATAAAATTTACGGTTCACAATCTTCAGCAGAAGTAATAGAGGTTAAGGAAGAGGTGTGAGATGGCGTATATTTTTGAAATAGAAAATTTAGAAAAAAGCTTTGGCTCTAATGAAGTTTTAAGGGATATAAATTTTAAGGTTGAAAAGGGCGAAGTCCTTTCAATAATTGGTTCATCTGGATCAGGCAAGTCAACACTTCTTAGATGCATAAATTTATTGGAAGAACCAGATGGCGGAAAAATAAAATATCACGGTGAAAATATTTTAGATTATATTTCTATAAATAATTATAGGACAAAGGTGGGAATGGTTTTTCAATCCTTTAACCTTTTTAACAACAAGACTGTTCTTGAAAATTGTGTAGTAGGACAAGTTAAAGTTCTAAAAAAATCTCGAGAAGAGGCAGTAAGGGTTGCAGATGAATTTTTGAAAAAAGTTGGGATGTATCCCTTTAGAGATGCAAAACCGGCATCATTATCAGGTGGGCAAAAGCAAAGAGTTGCCATAGCGAGGTCACTTGCAATGAATCCAGAAGTTCTTCTCTTTGACGAACCAACATCGGCGCTTGACCCAGAGATGGTAAATGAAGTTTTAAATGTAATGCGTTCTCTTGCAGAGGAAGGACTTACAATGCTTGTAGTAACTCACGAGATGGGCTTTGCAAGGGATGTATCTAACAGAGTTCTCTTCATGGATAAGGGCGTTATAGCAGAGGACGAAGATTCAAAAGAATTTTTTGCAAATCCAAAAACTAAGAGGGCAAAGGAATTTTTGTCCATGGTTTTATAATTTAAATTTTAATAAATCTTAAAAAGCTCGAAAGGGCTTTTATTTTTTGTTTTTTACTAAAAAGGAAGCTCTAAGGCTGCTTCAAGTAAAATAAATAATCTTATTCACAAGTTTTGTAAAAAATTCCGAATAAGACAAGTATTCTAAATTAAAAAATCCAATAAATTACCAAATGCCAAGTAGGTTTTGCATTGCCAAGCTCACAAAAATTATTCCTATCCAACAAAGAGCACCTTCTACTATTGCCTTTCCTCCTTGTGAAATTAATTTTTTAAGATCTGTATTAAGTCCAATTGCAGACATTGCCATTATAATAAAAAATTTTGACAAAAATTTCATTGTTGACAAGAAAAAGGCTGGAAGTGGAAGCACAGTTGTGAAAATTGATGCAAGTAGGAAAAATAAAATGAATGTTGGAAAAGATTTTAACACGCTAACTTTGTCTACATTTTCCTTTGATTTTATGATTCCAAGTCCAAGAGTAATTGGAATAATTGCAAGAGTTCTCGTTAATTTTACAATTGTTGCATAATTAAGTGCGGTGTCGTCATTAAACATTGTTGACCAAGTTCCTGATGCTGCCACAACTGATGATGTGTCGTTTATTGCTGTTCCAGCCCACATGCCAAAGCCTGTGTGAGTCATGCCAAGTTTTACGCCAAGGGTTGGGAAGATTAGTGCAGCGATAATATTAAATAAAAATATTACGGATATTGAAGTCGCAATGTCTTCGTCCTTTGCGTTAATAACTGGTGCTGTTGCAGCAATTGCCGATCCACCACAGATTGATGATCCAACTCCAACTAGTGTTGCAACATCTGAATCAATTTTTAAAATTTTTGCTGTGGCAAAGGAGATTATAAGTGCAGTTGAAATTGTAGAAAGAATTATTAAAAGTGATGATTTTCCTACTACAATAATTTCGCTAAGGTTAAGACCAAACCCAAGTAGTATTACGGCAAATTGAAGTATTTTTTTTGATGTAAATTTTATTCCAGATTCAAAGGACTCTGGTCTTTTAAAATTATTCAATATAATACCGAAAAGAATGCCAAAGACAGGTCCGCCAATTACTGGAAAGTTTTTGCCTAAAAAGTAGGCACAAGTTGCAATTAAAGCTGAAAATAAAATGCCAGATATATTTCTTTTTTCCATTATTATGTTCTCCTATGTTTTTGTGTAATAAATAATTATTATACATGATTTTTTTAAATTAGTTCTTACTTTTGCAAAAATTTTCTAATGAATTTTATAAATCTAAAATTTTTCCACAAAACTGTGAAGTATTGGCACCTTTATAGTATAATGAAAATAGTATGCAATGAGATTTTCCATAAAACTTGTGGAAATTTATTTTATTTATTATAATACTTTTATTATGGAGGTAATATGAGATTATCAAAACTTTATATGCCAACTCTTAGGGAGGATCCACAAGATGCAGAGATTGCATCTCATAAGTTTCTTCTAAGAGCGGGTATGATTAGAAAATCTGCTAGTGGTATCTATACATATTTGCCACTTGGTTATAGATCTATTCGAAAAATTGAAAATATAGTCCGTGAAGAAATGGACAAAGCTGGTGCAATGGAAATTTTAATGTCTGCCATTCAACCAGCAGAAATTTGGAAAGAGTCTGGTAGATGGGAAAAATTTGGTCCTGAAATGTTTAAGCTAAAGGACAGAAATGACAGAGAGTTTTGTCTCGGACCTACTGCGGAAGAATATTTTACAACTCTTGTCCGCGATGAAGTTAAAAGTTATAAGGATCTTCCACTTAATTTATACCAAATTCAAACTAAATACAGAGATGAAAAAAGACCTAGATTTGGTATAAATAGAGCTAGAGAATTTTCTATGAAAGATGCCTATACTTTTGACACTTCTCCTGAAACTCTTCACATTGCTTACATGAATATGTATGAAGCATATGAAAAAATATTTGACAGATTAGAACTTGATTATAAAATTGTCGAAGGGGATAATGGTGCAATGGGCGGCACTGGTTCGCACGAATTTATCGCTCTTTCTGAAACTGGCGAAGGTGTAATTGTATATTCTGAATCTGGAAAATTTGGAGCAACTGAAGAAAAGGCTCCTGTTGAATATGCGATGCCAGCACATGAAGATAAAAAGGAATTAGAAAAAGTTCACACACCGAAGGCGAGCACAATTGAAGAAGTTGCTAAATTTTTAAAGGTGGATGAAAAAAAATGTGCCAAGGCAGTTGACTTAATGCTTGGAGATGAGCCAGTTATAGTATTTATCCCAGGAGATAGAGAATTAAATATGGCAAAGCTTGTATCTTACACTGGAGTTGCTGAACACGACATAAGGATGATGGAAGAGTCTGACATCGAAGCTATAAAATCCAAAAAGGGTTATACTGGACCAATTGGTTTAGATGTTAGAAAGATTTTTGACAAAAGAGTTGCTGAAATGGACAATCTTATTGTCGGTGCAAATGAAGAAGATTACCACTACATCAATGCAAATTATGGCAGAGACTTTGAAGGTGAAGTTGTAGAGGACCTTCTTCTTGTATCTCAAGGCGACAAAGTGCCTGGAACTGATGAAGAATATAAATTTGCAAGGGGTATTGAAGTAGGAAATATCTTCAAATTGGGTACAAAATACTCAGAGGCTCTTAATGCAACTTATCTCGATGAAAGGGGCAAGGCAAATTACTTCTATATGGGTTCTTATGGTGTGGGCATTACAAGATCTGTAACGGCAATAATCGAACAGAATCACGACGACAATGGGATTATTTGGCCAATGGCAGTGGCTCCTTATGAAGCAATTATTACTATTGTAAATGTAAAGGATGATGAACAAGTTGCCCTTGGAGAAGAAATTTATGACGAATTAAAGAACAAGGGTGTGGAAGTTTTACTTGACGACAGAAAAGAAAGAGCTGGAGTTAAGTTTAAGGACAGAGACCTAATTGGTATTCCACTAAGAATTACTTGTGGCAAGAAGTCTTCTGAAGGATTTGTTGAATATTCAACTAGAAAAGAAATGGAAAATTCTGAAATTTCTTCTGAAGAAGCAATAAAAAATGTTTTAAATGAAATAGAAAAGGTTAGGTAATATGAGCGATTTTAAATTTGAAATTACAGAGCACTTGGGAGTTTTATCTGAAAGTGCAAAGGGCTGGACTAAGGAACTTAACAAAGTTTCTTTTAACGACAGACCAGCAAAGTACGATTTGAGAGAATGGGATTCAAATCACGAAAAAATGTCTAAGGGTGTTACACTTAATGATGAAGAAATGGAAATTCTCTCTAAAATCCTAAAGGACAGAGGTATTTAATATATTTTTAAAATAACTTATGTTATAATATAGAGATGTTAAAAAACGCCATAGAGCGAGGAGGCAAATAAAATGGAAATTAAAAAGAAAGAGAATAACACTGTCTTTTTTGACATTGTTTTAAAAAGAGAAGATATAAAAAATGCTGAAACTGAAGTGTATAAGAAAAACAAAAAACACTTCCAACTTCCAGGATTTAGAAAGGGTCATGTTCCAAGAAAGATGATCGAAAATATGTACGGCAAAGACGTATTCTTCGAAGATGCAATTAATGAAATTCTTCCAGGTGAATATGAAAAAGCTGTTAAAGAATTAGACCTTAAAGTTGTTGACCAACCAAATATTGACATTGACGAAGAAAGTGTAAAAAAAGAAGAAGATTTAATTGTAAATGTATCTGTCGATGTTAAACCAGAAGTTGAACTTAAGGACTACGAAGGAATAGAAATCGAAGATCCAACTCTTGAAGTAACTGACGAACTTATTGATTCTGAAGTTGAAAACCAAAGAGCTATGAACGCTAGAATTATAAATGTTGATGATAGAGCAGTAGAAGATGGCGATACTGTAAACATCGACTTCAAAGGCTCTGTTGATGGAAATTATTTTGAAGGCGGAGAAGCTGAAAGCCAAGACCTTAAAATTGGTTCAAATACATTTATTCCAGGCTTTGAAGAACAATTAATCGGACACAAAATTGGAGAAGAATTTGACATTACTGTTAAATTCCCAGAAGATTATCATCAAAAGGATCTTGCAGGAAAGGACGCAAAATTTGAAATTAAATTAAATAGCATATCATATGAAGAACTTCCAGAACTTGACGATGAATTTGTAAAAGATATTTCTGAATTTGACACTCTCGATGAGTTTAAAGCTGATATTAGAAAGAAAAAAGAAGAAGAATTTAAGACAACTTCTAAAATGGAAAAACAAAGAAGAGCAATTGACAAAATTGGCGAAATGGTAGATGCAGAAATTCCTGAAGCAATGATTAATACTCAAATTGACGATATGATTAGAAACTATGACCAAAGTCTTAGAGCTCAAGGCATTAGCTTCGAAGATTATATCAAGATGATTGGTCAAACTCTTGACGATTTCAAAAAGGCAATGAGACCTGAAGCAGAAAAAACTGTAAAAAATGATCTTGCTATTGAAGCACTTGTTAGAGATTTAAAGATTGAAATTACTGACGAAGAAATAGAAGAAGAAGTTAACAAAGTTGTAGAAGAATACTTTAAAGACGACAATGAACACATGGAAAAAATGAGAGATTATATGCTAAATCAAAATAAGGAAGTTGTAAGAGACGACCTTCAAAAGAGAAAGGCAATTGATACTCTTGTTGAAAAAGTTAAATTTGTTGAGCCTAAGGAAACTACTGAAGAAGAAATTAAAGAAGAAGTAAAAGAAGATAAAGAAGACAAAGAAGACAAATAATTAGAGGATGTGATTAAATGGCATTAGTGCCAATGGTAGTAGAACAAACTAATAGAGGGGAAAGATCCTACGATATTTACTCAAGACTTTTAAAGGATAGAATTATATTTGCAAGTGGAGAAGTAAATGATGTAATGGCGGATTTAATTGTTGCCCAACTTTTATTTTTAGAATCTGAAGATCCAAATAAAGACATTCAACTTTATATTAATTCACCTGGTGGGTCTGTAAGTGCAGGATTTGCAATTTATGACACTATGAATTATATAAAGCCAGATGTATCTACGATTTGTATTGGAATGGCTGCGTCTATGGGAGCATTTTTACTTGCATCAGGTGCAAAGGGAAAGAGATTTGCCCTTCCTAATTCTGACATTATGATTCACCAACCTTCTGGTGGTGCACAAGGTCAAGCTAGTGACATTCAAATTAATGCAGAAAAGATTTTAAAAATTAGAAAAAAATTAAATGAAATTTTGGCTGAAAGAACTGGTCAAGATCTTGAAAAAATCGAAAGAGATACAGATAGAGATTATTGGCTAACTTCTGAAGAAGCAAAAAAATATGGTTTAATCGACAAAGTTATAGAAAAAAGGGTTTGAGGTGATATATGTCAAGTACAGATGAAATTTTAAGATGTTCATTCTGTGGCAAAACGCAAAACCAAGTGAATAGGTTAATCGCCGGACCTAATGTAAATATTTGTGATGAGTGTATCGAGAGATGTCATGCAATTTTAGAAGAAGAAATTTCTCATGAAATAGATAGGAATTTTGAACTAAAGAAACCTGCTGAAATCAAAAAAATTTTGGATCAATATGTTATAAAACAAGAGGATGCAAAGCGTGCCCTTGCAGTAGCAGTTTACAATCACTACAAGAGGATATCTTCTTCTAAAAAAGTTAATCCAGATATTGAGCTTCAAAAGTCCAACATTCTCATGATTGGACCCACAGGTTCAGGCAAGACTTTACTTGCACAAACTCTTGCCAGACTTTTAAATGTTCCCTTTGCAATTGCCGATGCCACAACTTTAACTGAAGCTGGATATGTTGGCGAAGATGTTGAAAATATTATTTTGAAATTAATTCAAAATGCCGATTACGACATTGAGAGGGCAGAAAAGGGAATTATTTATATCGACGAGATAGATAAAATTGCCAGAAAATCTGAAAATGTATCTATAACAAGAGATGTAAGTGGAGAAGGTGTGCAGCAAGCACTTTTGAAGATTATAGAAGGAACAATTGCAAATGTTCCACCACAAGGTGGCAGAAAGCATCCTTCACAAGAGTTTATTCAAGTTGACACCACAGATATTTTATTCATAGTTGGTGGTGCCTTTGACGGAATTGACAAAATCATAGAAAACAGAACTGCTAAATCGTCCATGGGCTTCGGATCTGAACTTATAGACAAAGAAGCTAATAGAGAAAATATTTTAAAGAAAGTAGAAACTGAAGATTTGCTAAAGTTTGGACTTATACCAGAACTTATTGGCAGACTTCCTGTTACTATTACTCTTGAAGAATTAGACGAAGATGCCCTAGTTGAAATTTTGACTAAGCCAAAGAATGCTCTTGTAAAACAATACAAGGAGCTGCTAAAATTTGATGATGTTGAATTAATTTTTGACGACGAAGCCCTAAAATATATTGCAAAAAAGGCAATAGAGAAAAAGGCAGGGGCCAGAGGATTAAGAGGGGTTATCGAAGACACAATTATGAATGTGATGTACGAAATTCCTTCAAGAAATGACATCAAAGCAGTTAAAATAACTAAAGAGTCAGTGGAAGGTACAGCATCTGCTGAATTAATAAAAAAATAAATATATTTAGCCGTGGTTGCCACGGCTTTTTTAGAAGGTGAAAAATGAAAAAAATTAAATTACCACTTATTCCTCTTCGAAATTTAGTAATCTTTCCACACATGGTCATGCATTTCGATTGTGGCAGAAAAATTTCTGTAAATGCAATTGAAAGGTCGGAAATGCAAGATTCAAAAATTTTTTTGGTGGCACAAAGAGAATTAGAAGTAGAAGATCCAAAGAGAGAGGATCTCTTTGAAATTGGGACTGTGGCTACTATAAAACAAATTTTAAAATTGCCTGGCGGAGTTGTAAGGGTTTTAGTTGAAGGTGAAAAGAGAGCAAAAATTTCTAGTTTAGATATTACAGAGGAAATTATAGAAGCTGAAATAGAAATTTTAGAAGAAGATGAAATTGACTACACTGAAGACGATAAAATTGAAGCAGCACTTCGCCTTGCATTAAATGATTTAGAAAGTTATGCCTCTCTCGATGAAAAATTCTTTCCAGGGATTCTTTCAAATATTGCCGACACAGATGATCCATCAAGATTTATTGATACAGTAGTAGGATATCTAAATTTCAAATTAGAAGATTATCAAAAACTACTTGAAACCACTGATATTTACGACAGACTTGTTGCTTTTCACGAGATAATGAAAAAGGAAATTGAAATTCTTTCCATCGAAAAAAATATCAACGATCAAGTTAAAAAGAAAATGGACGAAATCCAAAGGGAGTACTATCTAAAGGAACAGCTTCGTGTAATTCACAAAGAACTTGGCGATAGCGAAGACGAGGGAGAATTAACTGAAGTATATAAGAAAAAAATTGAAGAAAAAAAACTTCCTGAAGAAGTGAAGGAAAAAGCCCTTAGTGAATTAAAGAAACTTCGCAACTTAAATTCGCAGTCGCCTGATTATTCAATATTAATAAATTATCTGGACTGGATTTTAGATCTGCCTTGGATGGAAGGTGGGGAAGAAAAAGTAAAATTAAGTGATGCTAGGAAAGTTTTAAACGACGAGCACTATGGACTTGAAAATGTAAAAGAGAGAATTTTAGAATTTATCGCAGTTAGGATTTTATCCGGCGACAAAAGCAGAGGGCCAATACTTTGCCTTGTAGGACCTCCTGGAGTTGGAAAGACTTCTATTGCACAGTCCATTGCAAAATCGCTTAATAAAGAATTTGTTCGCATGAGTCTTGGGGGGATCACTGACGAAGCAGAAATTAGAGGGCACAGAAGAACTTATATTGGAGCACTCCCAGGTCGAATTATAAGTTTAATGAAAAAAGCTGGCAAAAATGATCCAGTATTTCTATTTGACGAGATAGATAAAATTGGCAATGACTTTAAGGGTGATCCTGCATCAGCACTCTTAGAAGTCCTTGATCCAGAGCAAAACAATACTTTTACAGATAGATATATGGAACTTCCCTTTGACCTATCTAATGTATTTTTTATCGCAACGGCAAATACAACTCAGACTATCCCGAGGCCGCTTCTCGATAGAATGGAATTAATTGAAATAGGCGGCTATACTCCAAATGAAAAATTAAATATTGCAAAAAAATATTTAGTTTCAAAACAAATTTCTGAAAATGGCTTAAAGAAAGAAAATATAAATATTTCTGAAAGGGCGTTAAAGGACATAATTGATTATTACACTCGTGAATCTGGAGTTAGAGGTCTTGAAAAACAAATTTCAAAAATCGTGAGAAAAGCCGCACTGAAAATTGTGGAAGAAAACTTAGAAAAAGTATTAGTATCTACGAAAAATATTTCGGATTTTCTCGGAGAAAAAATTTATTTAATAAATGAAAGAGAAAAAAATTCTGAAGTGGGTTCAGTAAACGGACTTGCATGGACAGAAGTAGGAGGGACTACTCTTGTAATAGAGGCTACAGTAATGCCAGGCAAGGGCAATCTAACTCTCACAGGTTCTCTTGGCGATGTAATGAAAGAATCTGCTATTGCTGCCATTTCACACATTGCATCTAATGCAGAGGAATTTAAACTTGATCCAAAATTTAGAAGTGAAAAGGACATTCACATTCACGTGCCAGAAGGAGCAGTACCAAAGGATGGACCTTCAGCAGGAATTACTATTGCCACATCAGTTTTATCTGCACTAACAAAAAGACCTGTTAGAAGTGATGTCGCCATGACTGGAGAAATTACACTTCGTGGCAAAGTCCTTCCAATAGGTGGTCTAAAAGAAAAACTTTTGGCAGCGGAAAGATATGGCGTTAATACAGTAATAATTCCATCTGAGAACAAGAGAGATCTAAGAGAAATCGAAGAAGCAGCAGTAGAAAGACTTAATATAAAAACTGTTTCAACTTTTAAAGAAGTTGCAGAAATTGCAATAGGTGATTTTAGTGAAGATAAGTAAAGCAGAATTAGAAAAAGTTGCCGTTTTAGAAAAACAATATCCAATTTCAAATCTTCCAGAATTTGCCTTTGCAGGAAGATCTAATGTAGGAAAATCCTCCTTTATAAACGCAATGTTGAACAGAAAAAATCTTGCGAGGACATCTTCCACACCGGGAAAAACTAGGACAATTAATTTTTACAAAGTAAATGAAGCACTTCGCCTTGTTGACCTGCCAGGTTATGGCTACGCAAAAGTTGCAAAGACAGAAAAAGAAAAGTGGGCAGGAATAATCAATAGATATTTAGAAAATAGAGAAAATCTTTTGGAGACAATTCTACTTGTAGACATTAGACATGAACCTACAAATTTAGATAAGCAAATGTATGACTACATTATTCATTCAGGATTTTCTGGAATAGTTATTGCAACGAAAAAAGATAAAATAAAAAGATCACAAGTAGATAAACAAATATCTCTTATTTCCAAAAAACTTGGCGTTGAACATAGAGAAAATATAATCCCCTTTTCCTCATCAGAGAAAAATGAAGTGAAGGATATGTGGTTTATCTTTGAAGATATGATTAAGTTTCACGAGGACAAATAAAGGAGCTAGCTTAGCTGGCTCTTTTTACTTGTCATAAAAAAGTAAACTTTCACATAAATTTTAAATAGTATTCATATACCTATGTTAAGATGTAAAAAATGGAGGAGATTATGAAAATTAGAAATAAAATAATTATAGTGGGACTTTGTTTACTAATGCTTCCCACTGCAGTTTTTGCAAAATCAGATAAAGAGATAGTAACTCTCGGAGCTGATTTAAGCGAGACTCAAAAAAGTGAAATGCTTCGTGAGATGAAGGCTGACGAAAATGCAAAGATTATCGAAGTTACAAATAAGGAAGAATACAAATATTTAGGGGACGTGCTTTCCTCAAAGGAAATTGGGAACAAGGCTATTTCTTCTGCAATTGTAAAATATAAAAAAGCAGGTAGTGGAATAAATATTGAGCTTTCAGACAATATTCGCATTGTAAGTGAAGCTGCATTTTTAAATGCACTTAATACAGTAGGAATTGAAGATGCAGATATTTATGTAACTGCACCAGGAAAAGTTAGCGGAACAGCAGCACTTACTGGAATTTTAAAATCCTATGAAGAAAATACTGGCAAGAAACTTCCTGAAGATTTGAAAAAAGTTGCAAATGAAGAATTAGTTGTGCAAAGTAAACTTTCTGAAGAACTTGGCGATAATAAGACTAACGATATTATATACGAAGTAAAAGACGCAATGGCAAAAAATATGCCAAAGGACGAAAAAGAAGTTAGAATTTTAATTGAAAATGTAGCTAATAAATACAATATTAACTTGACCAAAAATCAAGAGGACAAACTTGTAAATCTATTTAACAATATGAAAAATGCCGACGTGGACTGGAATAGAGTTGCTGACACTGCAGTAAAATACAAGGATAAGGCTTCAAAATTTTTAAATTCCCCCGAAGGAGAAAAGGCTGTAGAAAATACAAAAAACTTTTTAGAAAAGTTTATCGACTTTATAGTTTCACTTTTTAAATAATTAAGAAAGTTCACCTTAGGGTGAATTTTTTTGGCTCTATAATATCTGTTGGGGAGTAAAATCTCTAACAGATATTTTTATGCAAAAAAATTGCACTTATACGCATTTAGTCCTAAACTTAAAATAACAACAAACTTTGTTAGGAGGTGCATATAAGTGCAAAATAATAATAACATGAATTTGTTGGGTTTTAAAGATGTAATTTTTGATAGTTTTTGTGAGGATAAGGAATTTGTTCACATTCATGCTTCTGTTACAAAGATGGATACTTGTCCTCACTGTGGTTCTAAAAAGGTATGGGTTCATGATCATAGAATTCAAAAAAACCTTCCTACTAAACTTAGAAAATATTTTAAAAGAAGTAAAAGTTTACTCACGAAACCTGCTGCTAAGTTAACTTCTGAACAGGCTAAGGAAGTTACTTTAATGCTTGATTTAAACAACGATTTGAAGTTAGCATATAGGTTAAAGGAACTGTTTTACCAATATGTTCTAAGTCAACCCAATAGAGTTAGAGCATCTAAATCTTTAAGGGAATGGATAAGAAGAGCTGAAGAATCTGATTTAAAAGAATTTAAATCTTGTATCACTGCTTTTAATAACTGGTTTGATGAGATATGTAATTCTTTTGATTATCTTGGTCTAATGGTCCACTTGAAGGTACTCATACTAAGATAAAGACTTTAAAAAGAAATTGTTTTGGTATGAAAAATTTCAATTTGTTTAGAAAGAGAATCATGTTTGCTTGTAAGTAATGATATGAAAACGGGAAAATTTTGCAAAAACCCTAGGGGTTTTGTTTGATATTCTTATTTTTAATAGTTTTCTTGTTATTTTAGTATTTAAGCTTTATTAGCGTCTATGTGTTTATTTTTACATAAAAAGAGAGACTCGAATTAACGAGTCTCCCCAATATTTGACATAGAGCCAATAATATTTTATAAATCTTTAAAATTTACTTTTAAAACTTCTTCAAAAATATATGGATTTTTTCTTTCATATTCAATTTCTAAGTCTGCAATCAACTGTCTAAAAACTATACCTTCGTTATAATATTCTTCCTCAGAAACTCCTTTAAATAAATTCAATTCTACTGATAATAACCCACTGCTAGATGTTATTATACCTGATTTTCTTTCAAAAATAACATGTACATCTTTTGCATTTCTAGTTTCTATATCGTCATAATAGGCTTTACTTTTATCATTTTCTAAAATTGTAAAAAGTTTAAATTGCATATCTTCTTCTTTTATATTTTTACATTGAGAAATATTAAAAACTATACATTCATAATAAGCTTTAGTAAAATTTTCAAAACTAACCTCTACTACATCTAGCTTATTTTTTAAATATTTAATCATTTCATCTTGAGTTTTTACACCTATATTAACAAATCTTTTAAACTTTTTTTTACTTTCTTCATATCTCATAAAATTTTATTCAACTCAATTAATTTATTTTTGCTAATACAGGAGTCATATATGCGGATTGCCAACCAGATTTTAGGTTGTATCCCTTTAAATCCTCTATTATAACTCTAGCTTCTTTTTGATTATATGGGATTTTTACATCTGCTATCTTTACAGAACCAATCTTTTTTGCCGGATCTACTCTAACACTTCCTGAGCCTATGGTTGCGAATTTTTTATAATTTAAAGCCTGTCCATTATCTACAGTTATACTTGAAAATTTCCAATTACTATATGTGCCAGTACCACCCCAATACAAGTATACTTCACATTCTCTTGTTGTCCCATTTCTAATTACTCTTCCATAAAAATCTTTTAAATGTTTATTTATCTACTGCTATAATAACATTAATTATTATTTTTTCAAACGATAAAGTCCATATAATTGTGTAAAAAGTAAAAAGGTCATATAAGTCCCTTTTTGGTACAATATATTAAATAAACAACATACAAAGGAGGACAAATATGACCCAAGTACATTTTACGCTAAATCAAGAAGATATACAAAACATAATTAATGAATCAGTAGCAGATGAATTGAGCAAGAATATACTCACTAAAGTCTTTAATGAGCTAATGGAAATGCAAAGAGATCAATATATAGGTGTAGGAGAATATGAAAGAGGAGAACAAAGAAGGAGCCAAAGAAATGGATATTACCAAAGAGATTATACTACCCAAGTAGAAACTTTAAACTTGAATGTACCTAGAACAAGAGATGGTAAATTTTCAACAGATCTTTTTGAAAGATACCAAAGAAATGAAAAAGCCCTTATCGCTAATATGCTAGAAATGTACATCCAAGGAGTCTCTACAAGAAAAGTAACCAAAATTGTAGAAGAACTTTGCGGGAAAAAAGTATCAAAATCCTTTGTATCAAATCTAACAAAAGAATTAGACGAAATAGAGTATCAATGGCAGTATGAGAACTCTCGAAAGAATATCCATACCTTATGGCAGATGTAATATATATAAAAGTAAGAGAAAATAAACAAGTAATCTCAAAATTATGCCACATAGCAATAGGAATATCTAAAGGAGGCAATAAAGAAATTTTAGGGTTTTTAATACAAGAAGGAGAAAGCGAAAAAACATGGGCGAATTTCTTTAATTACCTAAAAGAAAGAGGATTAAGAGAAGTAAAACTAGTAATATCAGACGCACACAAAGGAATAGTAAAAGCAAATAGAAGAAGCAAGAAAAGTAAAAAATCAAGTATTAGAAGAATATGAAAATGATAAAAAATACACTAAAGCCTATCAAATACTAGACGAAGGATTTGAAGATACCTTTCAATACACATTAGTAGGAAACTCACATCCGAGACTAAAAAGTACAAACCTATTAGAAAGACAAAATGAAGAGATAAGAAGATGAGAAAAAGTATAAGGATCTTTCCAAATAAAGAGTCAGCAAATAGACTGATAGGAGCAATACTAATAGACAAACACGAAGAATGGATATCATCACCAAAAAATATATACAAATGTAAATAAGGTTGTTTTTTGTCTGCCTAATGGATTCTAATTTCTCATTAAGAACCCGTCAAGGCACGTTATCGCTTTTCGCCTTGACAGAACCTTAAGAGAAATTATTAAAAAAGTAGGCAGGAAAAAGAAATAAAATATTGTACTATGAATTTTACACAAGATTTTGGACTTGACACACTAGAAAGTATTTTTAATAAATTTTACATAAAACAATATTGCAAATTTTAGAAAATAAACAAAGATACAACATTTTCTGAAATGAAACTCATGAATGTTTAATCTTTTTAATTATTATTTTAAAATTTAAAAAGATTAAAAAAATAACGACTCAAAATTCATTAAGAGTCGTTTATTGTTATTTCATTTCATTTTATTTTATAATAATTATTTTATTTAAAATTGTTTGCTAAGCCGTTTAAATAATAAAGAGCTGCCCAGTTTGCTACATGAGCTGCAGTTTGAAGTGAAAGTGTATCGGGATAGATTTCAACGAAATCAAAGCCTTTTGCACCAGCTTTACCAGCTTCGTGAACCATCATATTGAGTTGATAACTTGTTAATCCTCCCATATCTTGTGGGCCTTGTGGCATACATGCTGCATCTAAAAAATCTGAACATATAGTAATATACACAAACTCTGTATCTTTAAAAGCAATATTTATTGCTTTTTCTATTGATTTTTTCCAACCACTTTCATGTATTTCGTTAGCTAATATTACAGTAGCACCATGATTTTTAGCATTTTGAAATTCCTTTCTATGATTTCTAGGACCTCTGATCCCAATATGGACAATTTTAGTAGGGTCCATATTTTCATCTTTATAAAGTCTATAAAAGGGTGAACATCTTGCATATAAATCATTACCAAAAGATTCATAGTTATCTAGATGGGCGTCAAAGTGTAATATTCCAACTTTTTTTGGATGTCTTTTAGCAATTTCACTAATTATAGGATATGCAATACCATGATCCCCGCCGAATGTAATAGGTATAATTTTTCTATCTAATAATTTTGAAACTTTTTCTCTTATGGCATTAAATGTAAAGTCATAGTTTCCATTTTGGACTTGTGTATCGCCAAAGTCCGCAACTCTTAAATAATCGAAACAGTCTTGATCATAGTCAGGAAGATAACCAGTGTATCTTATAGATGTGCTTCTTATTGCTTTAGGGCCTTCTGTAGTTGGGGAATAACCACCAATTGTACATCCTCCTTCCCAAGGAACACCAATAACAGCAGCATCTAATCCCTTTAAATCATTGTCATTTTCAATAACTGACAAGTTTAACCAAGATGGGACTCCACTATAAATTGTATTTGGTAAAAAATTTGGATCATATATTGTAGGTTTACTTTCTTTCATAAAAACAACTCCTTCAGTAATTAAGATATTCTTTTAAGTTAATTATAAAAGATAAGAGCAAAACTGTCAACGATATTGCAAAAATAAAAACGACAATATAGTTTTATTTTTGTTTTTCTATGAATTTTTTAATTTTCTTGGTAATTTGATCTGAATTTTCTTTAATTATTTTTGTAGGTGCAGTTACACTAATTGTTGCAACTAATTTATCTAATTTTACTACAGGTACGGCGACGGAACTTATGCCTATTGCGACCTCGTCGATTTCCCTGGAATATCCTTTTTTTTCAACATCTTTTAATTCTTCAATCATTTTTGATTTTGTAGTTATTGTATTCTCACTTAATTTTTCATCAGGAATATTATTTAGATAGTTATTTAAAAATTCTTTATCAGAATATTTTAAGATTAATTTTCCTGAAGAAGTTGCATTCAATGGTAAATCTTTAGAATCTTTAATGTATAAAAAATATCTTGATTCATCAGGAACTTCAGAAAATATTTTTACTATATTATTTTCTGAAATTTTATGAAATCTTGCATTTACATTATATTCATTAGCTATATCTTTTAAAAAAGATTCTAAGTTTTCCATTAAAATATCATCGTTTCTATTTTTTAAAAGTTTAGATTTTGGCAAGAATATATAACCAAGTTTGTAAACATTTTTCTCCTGATCATGTTCTAAGTATGAGAAATAAACCAAAGTATTTACTATTCCTCTTGTTGTATTTATATTTAAATCTAGCATTTTACTAATATCATTTAATCTTAATTCTTCATTCTCTTCATCAAAACAGTCAATTATTTCAAATGCTCTTTGTATAGATTGTATTAATTTCATTTATTTCACTACTCCTTGTAAGATTCATTATATCATAATAATATTTAGTTTCATTTATCAAAATATTCATAAAAAAATTAAATATTCCATAGGATATTGTAATTTAGGTTTTAATTTTATTTGTTTGAACGCCTTAGTTTAATTTGATAAATTGATAAAATTTGTGTTGACAAGGGCTAAAAGAGTTATTATAATTATATTATAGTTATGAAAACGATATAACCGTGAAAAGGAGGAGCGTTTTATGGAAATACAAAAAAGGAAGTATACTTTAAGTGATAAGTTGAAAGCGATTGGACCTGGTGCTATGGTTACAGCATCTTTTATAGGTCCAGGAACAGTTACAACTGCAACTAGAGCTGGAGCTGAATTTGGATATGCACTATTGTGGACGGTAATATTTTCAATTATAGCCACTATAATTTTACAGGAAATGTCAGCTAGAATAGGAATTATAACTAAAGGGGGTTTAGGAGAAGCAATTCTTGAAGAATTCAAAGATAGACCTTTAATACAAAAATTTTCTGCATATTTTGTTGGTGGCTCTATAGCATTTGGTTGTGCAGCATATATATCAGGAGATTTAACAGGTACTTCTTTAGGTATCGCAACTTTGATAAATGTGCCTATTAGAATTATTGTTCCAATTATAGGAATTATTGTATTATTTTTAATTTTAAAAGGAACTATTAAATTGTTAGAAAATATTTTAACTGTTCTTGTGGCTATAATGGCAGTAGTTTTTATTACAACTATGTTTGTTTCAAGACCGAATTGGGGGGAAGTTTTTCAAGGAGCGATACCTACCATACCGACAAAATCAATAATATTGATAATATCAATGATTGGAACTACTATAGTCCCTTATAATTTTTTCATACATACGGGAACAGCTGCAGAAAACTGGGATTCTCCAGATCAATTAATTCTATCTAAGTGGGATACGATAGTTTCAATAAGTATTGGAGGTTTGATCACTGCAGCAATAGTTGTTACTTCAGGTACTCTTATGAGAGGTAATGTGATACAAAGTGCCGCAGATTTATCTAAACAATTAGAACCACTGCTAGGTTCTTGGGCAAAAATTTTTATGAGCATAGGTTTATTCTCAGCAGGTTTATCCTCTGCTATAGCATCACCTTTAGGTGCTTCATATACACTAGCAGGTTTACTTGGTTGGAAGTATGATAATTCAGACAAAAGATTTAAATATACTAATTTAATAGTTGCAATAATTGGTATAGTTGTTGGATCTATTGGATTTAATCCAATGCAAATTCTATTAATCGCACAAGCTTTAAATGGACTTATTTTACCTATAGCAGCAATCTATGTTGTAATTATTGCATCAAGTGTTAAACAATTAGGACAATATAGAAACAGTAAATTACTTATTATACTTGGAGTATTGGTATGTTTAATAACAATATTTTTAGGGGGATATTCTGTTATTTCTGCATTGAAAGGTTTAATTTAAATTAAATAAGAAAGACATTAAGTTAAAAGGTTGATTTTTGATTTAATGTCTTTTACTATTTAAATATTAATTTACAAAAGCTTATAAAAATTATACAAAATAAAAAATCCGGAAAACCGGATTTAATTAAAATTTATTGTAGTGAACTTTTGGAGAAATATCAAATTCTTCGTGATTTTTTGTGCCTGATTTTTTGTATCCCAATGGTATTAAACATTGTGCTCTATATGGTTTTTTAACGTCAAAGTTTTCAGCAAAATATTCTTCGTAAGAAATTTTTTCGGCAGTGTTACCTTCTTTTACATTGATCCATGAAGATGAAATTCCTTCTTCTTCAAGTAAAAGCTGAAGATAAGCAGCTGTAAGAGAAGCTTCTTCTACCCAAGTTTTGCAAATTTCTGTGTTTGCGATAACTATTACGATTGTTGGAGCTTCTTTTAGATATAAAGTTGCGAAGGAATCCATTTGAGATAATTCTTCTATTTTATCTTTGTCGTCGACAATTATAAATTCAACGGGATGAGAGTTTCCGTTGCTTGGTCCCATGGATGCGTACATCAAAAGTTCTTCCAATTTTTTTCTGTCAATTTCTTTATCTTTATATTTTCTAACTGTTCGTCTTTTTAAAATTATATCTTTTAACAAAATATCACCTCAACTACATTCTACCATAAAAAGCACATAAAGTAATCTGTGCAAATATATTCATAATAATTTTTAATTTTAAAAATATTCATCTAAATATCAATACTAAACGTCTTTAATAAACAAAAATATTCTCTGAAAATATTTTCACAAAAGCTTGACAAAAATAATTAAGTAAAGTATAATACAAGAGAAGTGAAAACTTCATCATCTTTTTTCTTCCCTTAGAGAACAGTTATCTAATTACATAATCTGTTCTCTTTTATTTTGTAAATTTTTAATTAAATTTTAAAATTCATTTTATAATTTTAATAACGCAAATTCTTTAATAGCCACTACATAAAGTATAAATTTAGCTTATATTTCAATAATATTACAATATATATTCTTTGTAACAGAAATTTAAAATAGAATCTCTTTCAAAAAGACATTATTAAGTTATAATAATATTGAAGGTGATAAAAATGAAGATTTTTAAAAAGACTTCATTGATCATTATCTCCACAACATTGATTTTAACAAGCACTGTATTTGCAAAATCCTTTAGAGACACGAGAGGTCATTGGGCGGAATCATCTATTGATTTTATAACAGACAAGGGAATAATGTCGGGTTACAATGATAATACATTTAAACCTAACGATAATATGACGAGAGTTGAGTTTTATGCTGCAGTTAATAATTTAATTGGCTATGATAAAACTTATACAGTTACCTTTTCTGATGTAAGCACTTCTGACTGGTATTATGGAGATGTAGCTAAGGGCATAAAAGCAGGATACATTGTTCCAACCACGGGAAAGCTAAATCCAGAGAGGGAAATTACAAGGGAAGAAGTTGCGGAAATTCTCGGTTACGTTTATTCTCTACAACAAAGGGTAAGTGCAACTAATGAATTTGGAGACAGAGGGAAGATTGCTGAGTCGGCAAGAGGTTATGTTGGTGCTTTAGTCGAAGCAGGAATACTTAGAGGTTATTCTGATGGAAATTTCTATCCGACAAGATCAATTAGGAGATCGGAAGTGGCGACACTTTTTAGGTCGATGATTTCTAATTACAATTATCCACAAAAAAAAGCTATAAACAATAGTAAGATTAAATTTGGAAGCAGAGATCTCTACGAATAAGGCAGGCGACTGTCTTATTTTTTTGCAAAAAGAAAAAAACTCGTGCAAATATCACATATCATTACAAATATACATCAGTTGCAAATCACATTTAAGATTAAAGAGTAGGAAGGAAGCTAATAGAAAGATTAAATGAAGAAATTAGAAGAAGAGAAAAGTAATCAGAGTCTTTCTAAGCATAAAATCACCAAACAGATTAATAGAAGCTATCCTAATAGATAAACATTAAAAATGGATAAAATAACCTAAAAATATATAAAATATACAAAAGTTATTCTCTTGTATGCTAAAATATTCTAATTTCTAAAAAAATTAGTAAGAAAAATAAGTAAAACATTGTACTATGAGTTTTACACAAAAATTTGGAGTTGACAGTTTCTTCATTTTTATTTTAAATTGAAAATTAAAGCAAAAAAAAGGTATAATTTTATATTATAAACAATAAATTATTTTTATTTACAAATTATTTTAAAAGGAGATATGAAAATGGATATTTCAAAAAGCGCTTTAATATTAATAGATTTACAAAATGGAGTAACAGCTGTTGAATTGAATCCCCACAAGGCAATACAGATTATTGAAAAGGCTAATCACTTAATAAATAAGTTTAGAGAGGAAAATGGGTTTATAGTTTTTGTTAGAACTGCTTTTATTGACAATAAAGATATCTTACCTGCAGATAAAAAATTACGATCCCTATCAGATGTAAAAGAAAGTTTTGATCAAATTGATAATAGATTAAGTATTAGACAAAATGATTATATTGTTACAAAAAGAGGATTTAGTGCATTTTTTGGTACTGATTTAGATTTGGAATTAAGACGTCATGATATAGAAAATCTTGTATTTGCTGGAGTTTCTACACATATAGGCATTGATACATCGGCTAAAGACGGCTATCAACTAAACTACAATATATACTTTATAGAAGATGCAATATCTGCACCAAAAGAAAAACAGCATGAATTTATAGTAAAGGAAATATTTCCATTATATGGTAAAGTTATAAAAACAGAAGATTTAATATTAGATTAAAAAATAAAAAATGGAATACAAAAAATAAATTAGAAATATTAAGTGTAAAAAACTATTGCAGCACCCCAATAAATTTTAACGTAGACTAGGAGGAAAGCTTTTTCTGATTATTAAAAGATGTATAAGAGTCTGTAATAGTTTTGCGTGGTTCTGTGAAAAGTTTTGTGTATCAGCTCTCCTTATTAGGTTGAGCTGATATTTTCTACTTAATATATTCTTTGCAACGGGATTTAAAGTTATTTTCAGTTTAAAATAAACTAAATTAAAGTATTTTAATTATAAATTTCTAAAATAAGTTAAAAGTATTTCTGATATTTCTTTGTCGTAATTTTTTAATACCTTTAATTTTTTATACATGTCAAAGCCGCCAGCACCTGTGGCTCTATAATTATTCATGACAATAGAAAATTTGTCTTCATCTTTTATTTCTCTTTCTTTAAAATAAATTTTTCCAATTTTGTTTCCACTTTCTTTTTTCAGATTTAATTCAAAGCTTATGCCATAGAAAAAGTCGAAATTATAATGTTCTTCCTTTGGCTCTAAAAATCTTTTGGCAATTTTGTATTCTCCATCGTACTCTATATAAGTGTAGTTTTGTTCAAGAGCCTTGCGAAGAGTTTTGCCGTCAATTTCAAGGACAATTGCAGTGTTCGGAAATCTATAAGTGTTTAGAACATCTCTTGTAGTTAAATTTTTCTTTAAGCCTGATACTACATTGGCAAAGGATGTAATTGAAATATCTGAAGATGTGTATTCTCTTTGAATTTTATTTATTAAATCAGCTAAGGCGGAACCTTCTGTTGCCATTTTTATTTTGTCTTCTGGAAGGTAATCGCGTGATAATTTTGCAATGGGCATGTCTAAATAGTCTTGAACTTTTTCTTCAATGCTTTCATATTTTTTTATTAAATAATTTTCTTCTAGCTTTGGTTTGATAAAGGAAGCTGAAATTTTTTTATCTTCTGTGTCTATTTCTATAACAGCTGCTTTTGTTCCATTTGCAGGAGTTTCTATTGCAAAGGTATTGTCTATCTTGCCAGATAGTTCCATGTGTTGATGTCCAGCTAAGATTAAATCATAGTCCAGTTTTTTTGCAATTTTCCCGCCTACATTTTCATTGGTATCGGAAAGCTTCTCGCCAGTTTTTAAATCAATTTCGTAGCCACCATGATAAATTAAAATGTTAAAATCTGTTTTTTCTTCTTTTAATTTATTTAAAGCTTCTTTTGCAGTTTCAAAGGAATCTTTTATTTCAAAATTTTCTAAATTTTCTTTTCTTTCCCAAAGATTTACCCAGTCTGTTACAATTCCTACTATGCCAATTTTAAATCCCTTAATTTCTTTTATTGCATAATTAGCTAAATTTATTTCGCCACTTTTGTCTATAACATTGGCACAAAGTAATTTTCCACGCATATTTTTTGTGTAATTTTTTAAATAATCGTAGCCATAATTAAAATCATGGTTGCCAAGAGTGTAGTAATCTACATTTTGCATCATGTCTGCTAAAATTTCTGAGTTCATAAATTCTTTTACATAATATGCAAAGGATGAGCCTTGGAGAGTGTCGCCGCCATCAGTTAAAATTGTGAACTCATCTTTTTTTATATTGTTTAAAAGAGAGAGATAGCCAATAGCTTTTCTCTCTCTATCTAAATAATCTGTGGGGAAAAAATATCCATGTAAATCCGATGTGTGAACTATTTTTATTTTCATTTTTCACCTACTAATTTTGCTCTAATTTTTGTTGAGAAAAATTCTATAAATAATACTAGGATTATTAATCCTAATAAAATTGCACCAACTTCACGCCATTTGTAGGAATTTATTGCAAACATGAGAGGAGAGCCAATTCCACCTGCGCCGACAAGTCCTAAGACTGCTGCATCTCTTAAATTTATGTCGAAACGATAAATTGTAGTGGAGGCGAAGTTTGCCCATAGTTGAGGAATTATTCCAAAACGGATTTTTTGGAAAGTAGTTGCTCCAATTGAGGAAAAGGACTCTAATATGGACTTATTTAAATTCATTATATTGTCGGAAAATAATTTTGTGAGCATGCCAATGGAGGTGAAGCTCATAGTCATAAGCCCTGCAAAGGGGCCAGGACCTGTAACTCTAATAAACATAAGACCATAGACTATGGAAGGTATTGTCCTTATTAAAATTATAAGGAGTCTAACTACATAGGCGATTGGTGCTGCAACAATATTTGATGATGCTAAAAAGCTAAGAGGAATGGAAATTATTGAACCCACAAGTGTGCCTAAGAAAGCGATACATATTGTTTCTAATAAAAGGTAGGGCACGCCCTTTTTTGTCAAGCTAAAGAGCATTTCTTTGTTGGGATTTAAAATTCCTTTTATAATATTTTTTGCAACATTTATTCCTTCGTCAGTTGCAGATTCAAAATTAATTACAGATGAGGACCAAATTACCATGAACAAAACTATGGCAACTATTAAAAAAATGTAGCCGTGATTTTTCGGTTCTGATTTTAGTTTTTGTATTACTTTTTCTGACATATTAATTCAACTTTCTTCTAAAGTGTGCACTGACATTTTCGATAATAAATACTGTTACAAGTAGTGTTAAAAGTATCATGCCCACACGGTTGTAATCTCTCCAGTTAATGTTTTCGTTTATTAGAAGTCCGAGTCCGCCGGCGCCTACATAACCGAGTATGGCAGCGTATCTTACATTTCCCTCAAAGTTATAGAGTGCTGTTGAAAGATAGGAGGGTAAAATTTCTGGAACAATGGATTTGAAAAAAGCCATAGTCCTTGTAAAACCCATGGAAATCATCGCCTCAAAGGCTCCCATATTAACTGTTTCGATTTGCTCATAAGTTAACTTTCCAACATAGGAAAAGGAAAAAATAAAAATCGCAACTGTACCTGCAAAGGCACCAAGACCAAAGACATATGTTGCTATAAGTGCAGATACAAGTGTTGGGATTGTACGAAGTACTGAAAATAGTAATTTTACAATCCAATTAATTATATTATTCTTCACCATATTATGTGCAGCCAAAAATGCAAAGGGAACAGACACCACTGCACCTAAAAAAGAACCGAGGAAAGACATTTTTATAGTATCTAATAGTGGTTCTACAACTGATGAGAAGTAGGAAAAATTTGGCCTAAACATTGGAGATAATATTGTAAAAAGTTTGTGGGTATTTTTCACAAGTATGTTAAGTGAAAACCCAGTGATTTTTACAGATACCATTGTAAACAATATTAGAACAATAATTATTGGAAGAGTAAATCCAGGATATTCATAAACTTCCCTTCCTGAAGGCATAATATATTTTTTTGGTTTAAAAATTTTATAGTAGAGGTTCATATTTCCTCCATTTTTAATTCCTCAAAGGAATCTCCATAAATAGATTTTAAAATTTTGTCGTCAACATCCCTTGCTGGACCATAATAAATTATTTCGCCATCTCGGACGCCGAGAACCTTTGTGGCATATTCAAGGGCAAGTTCAACATGGTGAATGTTAAGAAGGATGGTAATTCCGAGTTTTTCATTAATCTTTTTGAAATAGTCCATTACTTGTCTTGCAGTTACAGGGTCAAGGCTGGCGACAGGTTCATCTGCTAATATAATGCTTGGATTTTGAACAAGAGTCCTCGCTAGAGCAACTCTTTGTTGTTGACCACCAGATAAATTGTCCGCCCTTTCAAAAGCTTTCTCCAAGATGTCAACTTGTTCTAGAGCTTCTAAAGCCTTCAACTTACATTTTTTTGGATAAATGCCGAGAATTGACTGAACTGGGTTTAAATCGGGGACAAAGGAAGACATTACATTTTTTATAACAGAAATTCTTTCAACTAAGTTAAAAGATTGGAAAATCATTCCGATATTTCTCCTGAATTTTCTAAGTTCCCTTCCCTTTAAACTTTTCACATCAACTCCATCCACAGTTAAAGTTCCAGAATTTATGTCGTGCATTTTATTTATAGTTCTAATAAGAGTGGATTTACCAGCTCCACTTCGCCCTATTATGGCAACAAATTCGCCATCTTTTATAGTGAGATTAATATTTTTTAGTGCCTTAAATCCACCAGGATATACTTTATCTACATTTTTAAATTCAATCATAATACTCCCCATAAAAAAGAGCTTCTATTGAAGCCCCTTCTTAATTTTTAATTCTTTAAAGCTTTGTAATAAAAATTATATTAAATACAATGCATTAGTTTTTAAGATCTTTTAAAAGTTTTTGTGCTTCTCTTTCACTATCGTAATCAGAATCTTTTGCAACTTGATAGCCTTCGTGGTTGTAAATTGAAATGATCTTTTTACCTTCGTCAGTGTTTGCAATTTCAATGAAGGAATCAGAAAGAGCTTTTTTAAAGTCGTCAGTCATAATTTCTGAGTTTTTAGAAACTGAAATTGTGTCGTTGTAAATTTTATCAGTAACGCCAATTACATTCGTTTCGTCCCAGATGGAAGCAGTTTTATTAAATTCACTTTGCCATTTTTCAGCATTATCCATTCTGACATCAGCAAAGCCAACCATTACATCAACTTGACCAGAAGCAAGTCTAGCCATAGAAGAAGGATAAGAATCAGCTTGAACAATTGAAGGAAGATCAGTCAATCCCTTTTCATAATTTTTTTGTAACCAAAGGTATGGATAGATGTAACCCGCAGAAGAAGAGGATCCCATTACAGACCATTTAGCACTTGCAAGATCTTCCCAAGTTAAATTTTCACCATTGTTTACCTTAGCTGCAAGTTCTTTACCCTTTTCAGAAGGACCAGCAATTATAAGAGCTCTGTAGAAATTAACTTGATCCTCAACTTTCTCAGTTGGTTTTTTGTCGTTCCAGTCTTTAGGATTATCAGAATCGACAGAAAGCCCCTTTCTAGTTGCAGTAAGAAGAACTTCAGCACCATCGTCATAGATTGCATAAGTTCCACCAGGAATAAATCCAATGTCGACACTTCCTGCACTTAAAGCCTCACCAGTAGCTTCATAATTTGTACCAACTGTTATATCAATATTTTTGACATCGTAACCCTTTTCGGCAAGTTTAGCCTTTAAGATTTCCTTTAAAGGTTCAGTTTGAGTAACAATTTCTTCAGGTTCCCTAGAAGGAACAAATTGAATTTTTAAAGTTTCAATTGCTTTTGCGTCTCCCTCAGCCTTTGCCTCTTCCTTTTTATTACCACCACAAGCAGTAAGAGTCATTAACATTACAAGGAGTAATACTAACCACGTTTTTTTCATATAAAACCTCCGTAAATTTAATGGATAGCCATTAGTAAAATTCTATCAAATTTATTATACCAAAAAAAGGAAAAATAAATATTAAAGTAGCATAAAAAATAAAAAATATTATGAAAATTATTTTAACTTATTAAATTGAGGAGAAATTCATAATTTGATATAATTTTTTTAAGGAGTGAGGAAATGAGCATAATTGTTAAAGTAGAAGAGTCAAGATTCCCTAATGTATCTAGGGCAAAATTTGAAGGAAGAAAATATGAATTTAAGGGAGGAATAGTTGGGCAAAGAGTTGAAATTAAACAAAAAGGCAAAAGATCTAAAAAAGCAAAATTATTAAATGTAATTGAAAAATCTGAAATAGAAAAGAGAACTCCATGTCCTCACTTTGAAAAATGCGGCGGCTGCACTTATCAAACGCTAAAATACGAAGATGAGCTAGAATATAAAAAAAGTTTGGTAGAAAAACTCTTTAAAGAAAAGGGAATAGAAAGAGAACTGGAAATAATCCCATCTCCAGTACATAAATTTTACAGAAATAAAATGGAATATACCTTTGGCGATGAGTACAAAGGAGGACCTCTCGCCCTTGGACTTCATGTAAAAAATAGATTTCACGAAATAATAAACACAACTGAGTGCAATATTGTAGATGCAGACTTTAATACAATTAGAAGTGAAGTTAGAAATTATTTTGAAAAAATAGGCGAAGCCCATTACAACAGAAGGAAACACGAAGGATTTTTGCGACATCTTTTAATAAGAAAGGCTACAAAAACTGGAGAGATAATGGTTTTACTTTCCACATCAACGCAAAGTGAGTTAGACAAAGAAGATTTCATAAAATTTTTACTTGAATTAGAGTTTGAGGGAGAAATCGTGAGCATTTTCCATGTAAAAAATGACGCCTTATCTGACGCAATTGTGCCAGAAGAGATAAATTTAATCTATGGCAAGGATTACATTGTAGAAGAAGTTCTTGGACTAAAATTTAAAATAAGCCCCTTCTCATTTTTTCAAACAAATACAAAATCAGCAGAAGTTTTATACAAAAGGGCACGAAAAAAAATTGACACAAAAGACAAATTAGTCTTCGACCTATATTCAGGCACAGGCACCATTACACAAGTTTTAGCAGAATCTGCAAAAAAAGTAATTGGAGTAGAAATTGTGGAAGAAGCAGTAGAGGCAGCAAGAGAAAATGCAGTCTTAAATAAAATCGATAATGTAGAATTTATAGCATCAGACGTCTTAAAAGTCTTAGATGATTTAGAAAAAAATCCAGATTTAATAGTCTTAGATCCGCCAAGAGAGGGAATAAATCCAAAGGCAATAGAAAAAATAATTGACTTTGCACCAAAAAAATTTCTATATATATCCTGCAACCCAGTTACATTAGTACGTGATATAGGAGTATTTATGGAAAGAGGATACGAAATAAAGGAATTAGAAATAGTCGACCAATTCCCAAAAACTTCTCATGTGGAAGCTATAGCGTTGATACAAAAGATGTAAATTTAGAAATTCTGCATTTTAAGCACTTTTATAAGCATTTTGTATTTGAAAAAGATGAAGAAGGATATGTAAAAAAGACTCAAAAAAACTACATGGATGTAAGAGTAGTTTTGAGACTAGTATGAGGAAACACAAAAATATATTTAACTCATTTTGTACTTTCTACAAGAGTGGCTTAAAAGCTGCTCTTTTTTTATTGAAAGGGAGTAAGGATTCGTTACATCCTTTTCAAAATATGAAACAATCACAACATAACTTTACATATTCGCTTTAATAATATATAATAAAAGCGAATACGAGAGGAGGCGGACTATGAATACACTTAAGGAATATATACAAGAAAATTTAGTAATCACTAACAAAGAAGCAGAAGAACTTGGATATACTAGGCATAATTTATCAGAATTAACAAAAATCGGACAATTAGAAAGATTAAGACCAGGACTATATCAATTAAAAGGAAAAGTAATAGACGATTTTGTTTTAATATCATCCAATAGTAACCGAATAATATTTTCCAATCAAACAGCCCTATATCTCCACGACCTATCAGATAGAACTCCAAATGTATTTCATATATCTGTACCCCAAGGCTACAATGCAAGCCATATCAAAAAGAGGTACGAAGATCTACAAGTTCACTATGTAAAAAAAGATTTATACGAACTAGGAAAGATAGAAATAAAATCACCACAAGGCAACCTTATTCCAGTTTACGATATAGATCGAACAATTTGCGATATCATAATAGACAGAGAAAAAATAGATAAGCAAATTTTTACAGAAGCCATAAAAAGATACTTTAAATCACAAAATAAAAATCTAAGACGACTCATAAAATACAGTAGATTATTTAAAATAGAAAATGAAATTAGAAAATACATGGAGGTATTATCGTGATTAATATCGAGAGTATAAAGGGGAAGATAAGAAGTTTAGCAGAGAAGAAAAATCTAAAGTCGCAAGAAGTTCTGCAAATATATTTCTTTGAAAGATTTTTAGATAGACTATCTAAATCAAAGTACAAAAATAATTTTGTAATAAAGGGAGGGTTCCTAATATCATCCTTAATTGGTATTGAAAATAGAACGACTATGGACATGGACACAACCATAAAAGGTATACACCTAAAAGAAGAAAAAATAAAAGACATTGTAGAAGAAATTATAAATATCAATGTAGATGATGGAATAAAATTTGAAATAAAAGACATCTCTTATATTAGAGAAGAGGATGAGTACGAGAACTTTAGAATTTCATTAATAGCAAATGTTGGAAAGACCAAAAACCCGATGAAACTAGACCTAACAACAGGAGATGCAATAACACCAAGGGAAATAGAATACACCTATCCCTGTATCTTTAGCAAAGAAAATATAAAAATAATGGCATACCCATTAGAAACAATTTTAGCTGAAAAATACGAAACCATAATTAGAAGAAATATAACAACCACACGAATGAGAGACTTTTATGACCTATACACCCTCTACAAACTAAAAAAAGACCAGATAGATTATGAAATTTTAAAAGAAGCAATAGAGAGAACCTCAAAGAAAAGAGGAAGCCGGGAGATAATGCAAGACTATAAGGAAATAATCAAGGACATAAAAGAAGATTCATACCTAAGATCATTGTGGAAAGTATACCTCAATGAAAATAAGTATATTGAAGATTTGACCTTTGATAAGGTTGTTGGTGTAGTTACAATTTTATCAAATAGGATTAACGAGATGTAATTTAACAGACACTGTCTGGCAAATCATAGGCAAGAAAATATTAAAGACTAAAGAAGTGGAATTAATCTAATTCTTTTTTACCTTTTGATCAGAGTATTTAAAACTAAAAAATTGTATGTCAATTGTTCAGCCTAAGTAGATAATAAAAAAGTGTAAACAATAAGGAGGTAGTATGGAAGTATTAAGAGCTCGCAGTTTATATGATTATATTAAAATTCTTAAAGAAAAAAATTTATTGGATGCATATTTTAGGGGAGAATCTAGGAAATATACAAATATTGCAGCATCATGTTATAGAGATAATTTTAATGACTCAGATAGATCTATAATTGATGAGATGATAGATGAATATTTCTATGAGGTTAGTGCACAATTAAGTGATATTGAAAAGTCAAATTTTATATCTTATTCACAACACCATGGATTGCCTACAAATTTAATAGATATTACAAGTTCAGCTTTAGTAGCTTTATACTTTTCATGTTGTGATAACTTTGAATACACAGGATATATCCATGTATTTAAGAAAAATAATTTCATAAAATTTAGTGATGAAATTTCAGGAAGAAAAATACAATACTTTTATAATGATTTAATCGAACAAAATGAAACAAAAGTTATGTTTTATAATAAACTATTAAAATTTTATAAGAATAATAGAAAAGGATTCATAATTTCATTATCTAATAATTTAAATATGATCAAAGTTTTATTAAAAAAAAGTAAACACAATGCATATACGTCTGAAATAATAAAAGCTGTAGATTGGTATGATAAGGGAATTAAAGAAGGATACATTATGGATAGGCCAAATGAATTAAATCAAAGGCTACTTCAAGTATTTCTTAAAAACAAAAATGAAGAGTTGGATATGTGGAGGGATATTTTTTTCCAATTATCAAAATTAAAAAATTATTCATTTGAACTAAAAATACAGAAATTAGAAGATTATGTAATAATGTATTTAACAACTTTTATTTATTTGTTAATTAAAAAGTATGGTAATAATATTTATGAAGTACCTGATTTTCCAATGATATTATATTACCCTAATATTAATTTTGATAGAATGACATTACAATCTGGTAGATTTATTTATCAAAATATTTTATATTCACCATTTAATATTTTGAATAGACAAGAAAAGAGGGACTATATACAGAAAATAGTTCCTGATATTTCTATAGAAATTGAAAATAAAATAGAAATTGTAAAAGATTTAGATTTATTAGGGATAAATAGAAAAAAATTATTTAACGATCCTGATAACATAGCTAAATATGTGTATAAAAAGAGTAAAGTAAGAAAATCAAAATATGAATTACTAGAAGATTTTTACATAGAAGAGGTATAAGAAATTATCCTTTTATATAAATTCTGCTTTAAACAAAGAAGATATTTAAAATTGAATCAATGTTGGAGTAAAATACTATAATATAGAAAACTTTAAAGTAGGTAATTTTCAATTATTTTAAAAGATGACAATGGGAATTTATATCAATTGTTAATCATATTGCGATAAGATTAAAGATTCAGAAAACCAAAACAGGGAGATTTTGTAACAATCGTCGGAAAGTAAAAACAAGCATTGATAACAACGGAAAGGAACATAAAAATGTTCGTATTTTGTCTTGTAAGCTCTTAAAAGTAAAAGAACAAGTAAAAAGTCAAGATAGGGATAAAAAGTCCATATTAAGGGCAAAAAAAGCTTTAAGACAGATGACAAAGTTAAGTCAAATAAGAAAGACCATAGCAAAGGCGCAGAGAGAAAAATAACGGCAGTCTTCGGACTGCCGTTATTTTTCTCTCATTTAAAGTGATATATCAAGTGATTGAAAATAGCCTATAGTTAATGTTATAATTAATTAATGTGTAATAACAAACATAAGTATATTTTAAATGTATATATGTACGAGATTAGCTATCAGAAAAATAATCTTGGAGGTTATATGGAATTAAGTTATAAAAGGTTATTTAAAAAACTTATCGATTTAGATATGCAACATAATGAGCTTATGGAGAAAGCTAATGTAAGTAGGAGTACATTTTATAAACTAAAGAATGGTGAGAATGTAACTACTGATGTTTTGCTCAGAATTTGTGATGCATTGGATTGCGACATATCAGACATTATGGAGTGTATTAAAAAATGATTGAAATAATAAATGGAGAATGTATAGAAGAATTGAGAAAGTTAGAATCGTCTACAGTTGATTTAATTATTACAGATCCTCCATATAATATTGCCAATTTCATGAATGGTAGAGGTACAAATCTACAAAAAATGCGTTCGAATTTTTTTGGTGCTGCTGGTACAGGTAAAAGTTATAATTTAAATAGAGAAGCCCAGAAATACTTTGGGAATAACTATGAAAGAGTCACATTCCATCCAAATTATATGTATGGAAATTTTGTAGGTGCTCTTAAGCCGTTTCCAGTTATTTAAAAAATAAAGATGGTTCAATAAAGAAAGGTGAAGACGGAAATATTAAAGAGACCATAACTTATGAATACATTCCTGGAGTTTTAATTAGACAATTGATTAAAGCTTACAAGAATGAGGATACTAATTATCTTTTAATTGTTGAAGAAATTAAAAGAGCAAATGTAGCTGCTGTTTTTGGAGATATATTTCAACTATTAGATAGGGACTCTAACGGGAAAAGTGAGTATGAAATTACTACATCAAAAGAATTACAAGAATTCTTAAAAAAAGAGTTAGAGGGAGTTGAGCTATCTGAGAATATAAAAAATAAATTGGATGATGATTTTAGTAAGATATTTTTGCCAAGTAATTTCTATATATGGGCTACAATGAATAGTGCGGATCAGGGGGTTATGCCCATGGATACAGCATTTAGGAGAAGATGGGAATTCACATATCTAGGAATTAATGATGCTTCCGATGCAAATAAAGAAGAATTTGAAAATTATAGATTTAAGATTAATTCAGATGAAACTGTTAATTGGGATCAGTTTAGGAGAAAATTGAATGAAAAACTTTCTCTTATTAATATCCCCGAAGATAAATTAATAAGACCATATTTTATTTCTAAATCAATACTAGAAGGAGACGATCTTAATAAACTCACAGAGACAATAAAGAATAAAGTCTTAATGTATTTATATGAAGATGCTGCTAAGGCATATAGACCAGATTTATTTACTGAAGGCAAGTTTTCTACTTACTCATCAGTTTGCAAAAATTTTGATGAAAATACTTTAAGTTTATTTAAAGGAAACTTAGATGTAGAGACTGAGAAAATATATAAAGACGACAATATACAAGATGATTTAAAAGAATAGGTTAATGTTATGAATATTCAAGTACTAAAAGAAATAAGACCATATTCTTTTATTGAATTAAAGACTATGTTTGGTAAGTCAAATGAAGAGACTAGAGAGATATTGAATTCTCTATCACTTATGAATATAGTTAGAAGACTTTCAAAAGACTTATCAAATGTTGAATTGTATGAGTTAATAGATTCAGAGAATCTTTCAGAGCTAAACTATCAAATGGAAGGTAATACTTATGTTTTTAAGTTTGTAGGTATTATTGTAGTATCTGATATTTGTTTAATATTATATCCTAAATATTTTGATAATTATTTAAAAGATCCAAAAAATAATTTTAAAATATTAAAAAAACTAATATCTGTAATTAGAAAATATGAATCTAAAGAGCAATCAATAGGTTTAGATGGCCATTTAAATAACGAAAAATTTAATTTGCTATCCTTAGTTTTGGAAACGATTGATATTTATCATGAATATGGCTTATATAGTAATGACAAACAAATAATTGAATACAATGGAGACGGTGAGATATTATGGGAAAAAACAATAAACGAGAGTACAGCATATTTTTCTAATAATTTACCTATATATTTAGATACATTTACAACAAATCAAGAAAACAATGAACAGGATTATTTTAGAAGGTTGCATGCCGCTATTTTGACAGAGTCTTGTGAAAAACTAAAAGATATTTTAACGATTTTAGAAATTAATCAAGTAAATATAAGTTCCGAAGGCTTAGAAAAATTTGGGACAAAAGATTATATTTTATATAAATTAAATCAAGAACTATCTACTCAATTTATAACTCATAAGCAAGATATATTAAAATTACCTAGGAGATTTATTCAAGAAGATACAAGTAAGACTGTATCAAATAAAATATCATTCGTAGGCACGAATAGTTTTAATTTAGTTTGAGAAGATGTTTGTTCAGTTGTTTTTGATGATTCACTTGATAAATCATTAAAAGAAATTGGATTACAATATTCAAGATTTGATAAACAGTCAATGTTACTCTCAGATGTTATAACAAAGCCTAAATGGCTTCATAAGGAATCAAACGTTACACACACTGCTTCGAAGACATTAATTCCTGATATTATCTCAATTAATAACGATACACTTTCCATATACGACGCTAAGTATTATAAAATTATTTTGAATGAAGATGAATTAAAGAATAATCCAGGAGTAGGAGATGTAACCAAACAATATTTATACGAGTTAGCCTATAAAGAATTTGCTTTAGAAAATAATTTAAATATAAATAGAAATGCTTTTTTAATGCCAACGGAAGAAGATAAAGCAATTAGGTTAGGGACAGTATCTATGGAATTATTTAAAATCTATAATCAACTCAATTTCAATGATATAGAAGTAATACTTTTACCACATGAGAAAATATATGATAGCTATCTAGAAAATGTAAAATTAGATAACAATGAGATTTTCTGATTATGGATTTTATTTATAGTCGATTAGTAAGTACTGGAGGTGAAAAATGAAGGATAATATTAATTATAAATTTCATAAATTAACGCCAACTAAGGTAGATATAAATTCAGAGTCTTATAGAATAATAGAAAAAGCATTGAATCAAGCATATGATGATAATGATATAAAAAATATTGCTATAACTGGAATTTATGGTTCTGGTAAAAGTAGCATATTAAAAACATATTATTCAACAAATTTTAAAAAGAGTGAGCTTATAAATGTATCTATAGCTGATTTTGATTCATATTTGGATCAAAACAGTAAAAAAAATGATAATCACAAAGACAATAAAGAGGATGAAGATAATAGTAATAATGATTTATCTACTAATTATTTAAACAATGCCAATCGAATAAAATCTGCTGAGAAACAAATTATTAATCAAATCCTTTATCAAATACCTTCAAACAAAATACCTTTGAGTAAGTTTAAAGTAAAAAATAAAAGAAAAATTAGGGACATTTCATTTTTTTCTACATGTTTAATATTAGTAATTCTTGGGATATTAATGTCACTAAAAATAGAATTTATATATAGCTATTTTTATAAGTTGCTAGCTTTTAGTAATTTAAATAATGTAAATAATATAAAACCAAAATTTTTTATAGACAGTTTTATTATATTTTCTATATTATTTCCACTAATTTCATTGAGTATATGGTTAGGTCGTAGAGTATCGATTAAACTAAATAAATTTAATTTTAAGGGTGCAGAATCTGAATTAATAGAAAATGACAATACCAATATTTTAGATCAAGAAGCAAGAGAACTTGTTTATTTGATATGGTCTTCTGGGGTTAAAACAGTTATATTTGAGGATTTAGATAGATTTAATGATATATCTATATTTGTAAGATTGAGGGAAATAAATAGCTTGATAAATTTTAAATCTGAAGAAACTGTTAGATTTATTTATGTAATTAGAGATGATTTATTTGAGTCGAAAGATAGAGTCAAATTTTTTGATTTAATAATTCCGGTTATACCATCTATGACATCTAAAAACTCAAAGGGAAAAATATTGGACATCTTTGGTGATATAGAAGATAAATTTAGTATATCAAAAAAAGTTTTACTAGGATTATCATTATATATAGATGATATGAGGTTATTATATTCAATTAGAAATGAATATGAAATTTATTCAAAAAGTATAGATATAGATAAAAACGCTGATGAAATTTTTTCCTTAATTGTTTTAAAAAATATATTTCCAAAAGAATATGAAGAATTAGAAAGAGATAGAGGATACTTATATGAAATTTTAAATAAGCGAGAATCTTTAAATACTATATATAAAAAATCACTACAGACAAAAATTAAAGAAAAAGAAGAATTGAAAAAATTGATAGTTAAAAGAGTTTCTGACTTTTTAGCAGTGAATATTCCTAAAAATTACAGATTTGATAATGCAAATAACGATTCATATGGAAAAATAATGTATGAATGGAGTAGAAATAAAAATAAAGATTATTTGATTTATAATGGTAATTATGGATCTAACTATAAGTATAGTTCATTCATAGGTGAATTATGTAAACATGATGATAGTTTGAAAAATAGATTAGAAGAAATAGATTACGATGATATTTATATTAAAATTGATAGTTTAAGTGATGAAATTGATAATTTAAATAAGAAAATCAATATGAGAAATTCTAGTCAAATGAGTTATCTACTCAATCAATTAAGTGATGAGGGTTTGATGGATTTTTTTGAAGAAAATGATGAAGTATATAATCTTATAACTAAGGACCACTATTTTCCGTTAATTAGATATCTATTATTAACAGGATTAGTAGATGAAAATTATTGGAGATATAAAGGGTTTTTCTATGATAGTGATATAGGAAGAAATGACAACATTTATATAAGTAGAGTTTTATCTGGTAAAAATATTGAAAACAATTTTAAATTGGAAAAGCCCAATTTTGTATTAGAATATTTAAAATTAGATGATTATTCTAGGAAGGATATTGTTAATTATGATTTGATAGATCTATTAATTTCAACAGATAAAGATAAAGAACTTTACGAAGTATTTAAAGTGATTTTACAAAATAATGACCAAGAAGCTATTGAATATATTAATAGTTATGAATATACGATATTAAAAAAGTTTACTTTCTTAATATCAAAGTCGGATTTTTCGGGATTGTGGTTAAATCTTAAAAATCAAGTTATTCCAAAAGAACTTAAATTAAAATTTATTGGGTTAATCTGTTTAAATGAAAATATAGAAACTAACGAAGAATTTAAGGAATATGTAGAGAATAATAGTAATATTTTAGAGTTAAGTTATTTAGAAGAAAAACAAGAGATGCTTAGAGTTATTAAGGCTTTAGATGTCAAATTCACAGATGTTTCAAATATTGAAATAGATGCCAATATAGCAAAATTTATTTTGGATAATAATATGTTTAATTTAAATCTTGATAATGTAATTAATTTATTATCAGTGTATTTAAGTAAAAATAAAGATGATATTTCAAAAGGGTTATTCAGATACATGTATGATGATTCTTTATTGTTAGATAGTTTAAGGGAAGTAGTAATATCTAATATTGATAATTTTATTGAAAATTATAATGAATTTGTTCAAAAAAACAAGATAAACTCAAATACAGGGGAATTAGCATTTTTAGAAATATTAAAATCAAATTTAAATGATGATTATAAAAAAATATTTATAAAAAATGAAGAAACAGTTATTGAAAATATAAGTAGTCTAAAATCAGATAAAATATTAATTGATTTAGCTGATAATGATTTAATACAGTATAACGAAAACAATATTCTTGAATTTTACAATAATACAAAAAAAGTAAATCCAATAATAAATATTATAAATTTAAATTATCATTTAGAATTTGAATTGCCTAATGAAATGTATATAGATCTTATAAACTCAAGCTTATTAAATTATGATTTGTTTAAAAAAGTTATATACAAAGTATCCAACAGTATTAATAGTTTATCTAATGATTTAAGTGGGGAAAAATATAAGTTACTTCTAAAAAATAACTTAATAAAGTTTAATATTGATAATTTCGAGACATTTCTAAATATAGAAGAACTAAATTTAATTGTATACTATATGGATAGCATAATAAAACAGAATGTAACATCAGAAGAATTAATTGATTTTATGAATGAAAATGGAATCATTAAAAAGCTATCTAAAGAAACAGTTATTGAAGTTTTAAATAAAAAACTGTTAGATGATGATTCGACTATTCGTCTAATTGAAGAGTATAAAGTAAATGTTTCGTTATTTGACATAGATGAAGCTAGTTTAAATGTGAGGGATTACGTTCTTAATAATTGGTTTGCGAAGGAAGATTATGAAAGAATAATTATTGAAGTTGAGAATTTTGATTTATGGAAGGAATTTATTAATAAAATTAACGAAAATCCTAGTGAATGGAACGAAGTGATGGATAATAAATTAACAGAGAATTTTATAGATAAAATTATAATAGATGATAATATTTATGTAAGCTTTAAAATAGATTTATTAAATAAAATTATTAGAGATAAAAATTATGTGTTTAAATGGAAAGAATGGATTTCATTAATTCCTAATATTCAAGAAATAGCTAGAGTTTTTGATGGTGGTATGCCAACTTTCGAATCTGAATATGAATCCTCTATTTCAAATTCCCTTGAAAGCATAGATGTAGTAACAATGAGAACAGATGGTAGATTAAATTTAAAACCAAATGAGTATAAAAAACTTGAAAAGAGAGGTAAAAATTAACTTACCTCTCTACTTCCTTTCCATAATAATTTTCATAGTTTTTCCTATACTGAACAAGGTCAGAAAATTGTTCTTTATTCAAAGAATACTCTTGCATAAGGGTGTTCTTTTTTTCTTGCAATTTATCAAGTTTGTATAGTATTTCTTTTGTATTTGGTAGTTTTTTATAGCTTTCTAAGATCTCTTTAGCGGCTATTTTATAGACGGAAAGTTCACTATAATATTCTTCTGCAAATTGCTTATCTTCAGGATTTTTCTTGTGGTATTTATAGATTTCACGATACTTATTTATAGTATT
>NZ_JABDSR010000006.1 GCF_012976305.1 Peptoniphilus faecalis | reverse complement strand
ATACATGATTTAAGGCATTCTCATGTTTCACTCTTAATTGAACTAGGATTTTCTGCAACTGCAATAGCTGATAGGGTTGGACATGAATCGATTCATATTACCTATAGATATGCTCATCTCTTCCCTAAAAAGCGCAGTAAGTGAGTACACACTTACAAAAAAATCAAAAAATCAATAGCTTTTAAGGCTATATAATTTTATGAATCTTACCTTATTAGGGAGAACCCTAAGACCCCAAAATAAGTGCAAAGGAGAAGAACATGTATAATAGAACAAGAAAAAATCAACTAAAAATATATTTAACAGATGAAGAAAAAGAAATATTTGAAAAGAAAATGAAATTTGCAAATTGTAAAACCATGTCCCAATTTTAAGAAAATGTGCATTAGAAAAAGAAATTTATATTGTAGACCTAGAACCATTTAGAGATCTCCAATGGCTACTTTCAAGTGCAACAAATAATATAAACCAGATCGCAAAAGCTACTAATACAACTGGTGTTATTTACAAGAAAGATATTGACTATATGAGAGAAAAAATAGAAAAATTGGCAAAAGAAATATGGGATATACATTCCCTTTTATTAAGAAAATAATTATTTAATCAGTTCGAGATAAGAGAATAAAAGCCTATTAAAAGAATGGTTTTAATGGTATAATTAAGACAATATAGATAAATATAGGGAGTTGTTTCGAATATCTTATGTTGAAATTTAGTTATAAAAAATTGTTTAAAAAACTTATAGACTTAGAAATGAAAAGTACTGAACTTATGGACAAAGCACAAATAAGTAAAAGTACATTTTATAAAATAAAAAATGGACAAAATGTTACTACAGATGTCCTTTTAAGAATTTGTAATACATTGAATTGTGATATATCAGATGTTATGGAATGCATAGAGTTTGAAACAGAGGAGATAAAAGATGAAATTGATTAGTTTGTTTTCAGGAGCAGGTGGACTTGACTTAGGATTTCAAAAGGCTGGTTATGAGATAGTAGCAGCCAATGAATTTGATAAAACCATTTGGGAAACATATGAAAAAAACCATGAAGCAAAATTGATAAAAGGCGATATATGTAAAATTCCATCAGATTTTTTTCCAGAATGCGATGGTATAATTGGTGGACCACCTTGCCAATCATGGAGTGAAGCAGGTGCATTAAAAGGAATTGAAGATCCAAGAGGACAGTTATTTTATCAATACATTAGGATTTTAAGAGATAAAAAACCTAAATTTTTCCTTGCTGAAAATGTAAAAGGAATGATGGCGAAAAGACATAATAGTGCTGTTCAAAATATTATTTCTCAATTTGAAGATGCGGGATACGATGTATTTATTCATTTGTTAAATGCTAGTGATTATGGTGTTCCTCAAGATAGAAAAAGAGTTTTTTATGTTGGTTTTAGAAAAGATTTGAAAATAAGTTTTGACTTACCACCTAAACCTTATGATTACAAATTAACTTTTAGAGATGCCATTTATGATTTAAAAGATAATGCAATACCAGCATTAGAGAAAAATAAAACTAATGGGAATAATTGTAAATTTTTAAATCATGAATATTTTATTGGTGCGTATTCCCCTATATTTATGAGTAGAAATAGAGTGAGAGATTGGGATGAACAAGCTTTTACTGTGCAGGCATCAGGTCGTCAATGTCAATTGCACCCTCAAGCTCCAAAAATGATTAAAAAAGAGAAAAATAAACAGATATTTGAACCAGGTAAAGAAAAATTATATAGAAGATTATCAGTTAGAGAATGTGCAAGAATACAAGGATTTCCAGATGATTTTAAATTTTATTATATAAATTTAAATGATGCTTATAAGATGATAGGCAATGCTGTGCCTGTAAACTTGGCATATGAAATGGCAAAAGCCATTGACATAGCATTGAATAAACCTAATATGTTTTCTTGTCCAAAACAATTACAAATGGTTTAGAGGTGTTCTTATGAGTAATAAAAGTAATAATCAAGGTAGAGCTTATGAATTTGCATATCTAAACACTCTACAAGAGGAAATATCAAAATATAGAGTTTCAAAAATCGAAAAAAACTCTAGCTATAAGGCTGCTGAAAAGGCATGGAATACTTTAAAAGAATCTGAAAAAGATATGTATAAAGTAAGTGCTTTGGCAGGAACTAATGCTATTTTAGAATTAGAACCTTTAATTTTAGACGATGGAGAAGATGAGTTAGAATTAAAAATTCAAACTGATGATAAAGGAAAAGATGGAGATGTAAGGGACGTATTAATCATTAGGAAGGGAATAGAATGGGAAATTGGTCTTAGTGTAAAGCATAATCATTTTGCCGTTAAGCACAGTAGATTATCTAAAGGATTAGACTTTGGAGAAAAATGGTATGGAATTAAATGCTCTGATAATTATTGGAAGGATATAAGACCTATTTTTGAGTATTTAGAAGAAGAAAAATCAAAAGGATCAAAATGGAGAGATCTTCCTAGCAAAGAAGACGATGTCTATTTACCACTTCTAAATGCTTTTAAGGATGAAATTGATAGACAAAATAATGTTTATGGTAAAGATATTCCAAAATTAATGGTTGAGTATCTTCTTGGAGAGTTCGATTTTTATAAAGTAATTGGTATTGACAGTAAACAAATGACACAAGTTCAAAGCTATAACCTGAGAGGTACTTTGAATAAAGAGGGTAATGTACGAAAAAGAAGTGCCAAGCTACCAATAGCTTCGTTACCAACAAGAATTGTAAGCTTAGAACTTAGACCAGGAAGTAAAAATACTTTGGAACTATACCTTGATAGAGGTTGGCAATTTAGCTTTAGAATACACAATGCAGCAACAAAGGTAGAAACAAGTTTAAAGTTTGATATACAAATAATAGGTATGCCTACCACTATTATTTCTATAGATTGTAAGTGGAAGTAGAGAGTTTTATGAATAAAATAGCCGAAGAATTAAATAGATATCCTCAAGATTATTGGGACTTCAAAGGGACAACTAAATCAGGCATACACAATATTGGCAAATACCCTGCCACTATGGTTCCAGATATGCAGTATCAACTACTCAGCATTATAAGTGAGCACTTGAATAACGAAAATATTACTTTACTAGATCCTTTTTGTGGTTCTGGAACAACTTTAGTTATCGCACAAGAGTTAGGAATTAATTCTGTGGGGATCGATATAAATCCCTACGCTACATTATTGTCGTTTGTAAAAACTCATAAATATAATAGAACGGATATTTATGATGCTATTTCAAAAGTTAAGAGTAATTTGGGAAAGGAATCAAATTTTCCAATATATGATTTTTATAATATTAAAAAGTGGTTTAGAGAGGATATAATAAGATCTTTGAGCCAAATAAGGCATTGTATACTATTAGAAAAAAATCAAGATATTAGAAAGTTTTTTTGGATTTGTTTATCTGAAGTTATATTCAAATTTAGCAATGATAGGACTAGTACATTTAAATTACACGCCCTTCCAAAGGATAAAATAGATTTAATAGAAGATAGATGTATAGAATATTTCATCAAAATTATTAACGATAATTCAGAATATTTAAATTATAGCAATACAACTAGTTCAAATATAATATACGGTGATTCAAGTAGTATCATCAATAATAAATTAAAAGGGGAATTTGACATTATATGTACTTCCCCACCGTATGGTGATAATCCGACAACAGTAACATACGGACAAGCTTCTATTTTATTCTTAAAATGGATTGACTCAAAAGACTTATATTGCAGTCAGGAGTTATTAGAAAAATATACAACTATAGATAAGATAAGTGTCGGTGGAGAAAAAAGAAAAATAATTAATACTAAAGATATAAAATCATTGAAAGATTTCTTAGACAAAATTTCATTAAAAAAGCAAGCAAAAGTAATTAATTTCTTTGAAGATTATTATATATCACTTAAATGCATGAAGAAATGCTTATCAAAGAGTGGCTATTTAATAATGACGGTTGGCAATAGGAGTGTAGATACAGTAAGGCAACCTTTAGATAACATAACGATAGAAATAGCGGGTAAAATGGGATTACAAGTGGTTTCTAAATTTAATAGAAATATATTATATAAAAAAACACCACTTACACTTTCTATGACTGAGAATGAAAAGGTCGTAAAATCTATATCCGAAGAAACAATTTTAATATTCACAAAGTAGGAGGTAATAATGAGATTATCAGTATCTGGAAAAATAATTAAAGAAATTTCTGAAAAGATTCCGAGTACTACTTATTCGATGGTTGAGTTGATAAAGAACGCTTATGAAGCTATGGCTAGTTATATTGAGATTAATATATATGATGAAATGATTGAAATCATAGATGATGGCGAGGGAATGGACTTAAGTGATATTCGTGATTTATTAATTGTCAGTCACAGCAATAAAGAATATGGTGTAATTAAAAATGGAAGAATTATTTCGGGAGAAAAGGGATTGGGATTTTTTTCTGTTTTTAAATTTGGAAGTAAGGTTACTGTACATACTTCAAAGCAAGAATTAGATTATTCTTTTTCAATAGATATGAATGAGATTGAAAACTTGAAAGATATTTATGATTCAAATGTTGATATCTCTAAAAGTGCAAGTGTTGATGTGAAAAAACACGGAACTAAAATAGTTATTGAAAATTTAAATAGTGAGACTATGGAGATATTTTGCAAGGTCTTAAATAATCCATCGAATTTTTTAAAATTGCAGAATTCAATAATTGATGATTCATTTGAAATAAAATTGAACAATCTTATGAAAAATTCAAAAAACATAAATTCTGATATTAGTAATTTATCACTTAAAAATAAAATTATAGCGGAAGCGTTTTTTGATAGCGACAAAAATTATGCAAATGATTGCTTTTATTATAGGATATGCATAAATAATTCATGGTACGACATAGATATTGATAAAAAATATAATAGAATATTGAAAAATAATAAATTTGGAATTAAATTTCAAATAACGTATTTCAAATTGAGTAAAGGAGGCGTTAAAAATGTTTCTGATTATTATAAAGATCAAAATCTAAAGAAAATTTCACCATTAGTTTATTTTAACAATGTTTATTTTAGTAATGAGCTGTATAATGTTGAAGTTAATGCATCTATGAAATCTAGCAAAGTAATACGACAGCAAGTAGGTATTATTAATGCTTTTTTGATGGAAAAGGGAATTTTGGATTTTAATTCCGATAGAACTATGTTAATAGAATCAAAGAACCAGCTTTTATTTCAGGATTTCCTGAATTACATTTCTTCTGATTCTCAGGTTAGGATAAAAGAAATAGAAGAGTTAGAGATTCAACAAAAACCAAAAAACAGAAATATAAAGATGCTAAAAGGAGAATCGCTAAAAGATAATGAAATAGATGATACAAATATTAGAACAATATATTATCAAAATAATGTTGAAAAAATTTTCAACTCAATGAAGATTGGCGATTGGAAAATAGAATATAACAATGGTGATACAACTAATATAAGTGTACTAGACTATCCTGATGCAAAGATGAGATTTATTTTAAATGAATTAGAAGTAGCCAAGGAGTATCGTTTAGATGATATTTTAGAAGCCACAGATTGTAAAGGAACTAAACAAATAATACCACAACATATAGATATTCAGCCAGCAAAGAATATATCTTTTGATTCAAAAAATGAGAAGCTTATTGTAATGAGTCCTTCAGATATTGTCTTTAATATTAAGTTTATTGATAAAATATCGAGTAAAGAATTTGATTTTAATCAATCAATTCCTTGTGTTAAAAAAACAGTTGATATAAAGGTTAATAAAACAGGATTTTTACATCCATTTATTAAGTTAAATAAAACTTCTGTATTAGATAGAGACTTAGTAAATTTTATAAATGAATTTAATCAAGTTTATGATAATGATAGCTGTAAAATGTTGAGAGTAGCATCTATAAGAACATTGATAGAAGTAATCTGTTGTGAAATTTTGGATTCACTTAATGAAGACAAAAGTGAATATTTGAAAGAAAATTTTAAAAAAATATTTTTTGAAAATGGTATAAAAAATAATTTGTTTTCTAAAGTAACGGATGATAGAGATAGGAGAGCGTTGACTAGCATATACGAAGCAAACAAGCATAGTTTAATAACAGGAACTTTTGTAGATAAATATAACTATTCAACTCATGGATTAACGCGTATTGTTAATGAGGAATTCTATAAAGGGGATCAACCTATATTTAATTTACTTTACTCTTACTTATTGTTTGTATCTCAAGATAAGATGTAATTAATTAGAATGTTTTGCATTAGCAAAAATTTATTTACTTACTTTTTGGATAAATTGTATAGTGAAACATTTATTGAGTTTTTTGGTTAGTTTATTTTTTTGAATCGATATTGTTAATAATAATGGGTATATCTGAAAATTAAATACTGAAATTAAAGATTTATATTTATAATATTAAAAAATAAATTATAAAAACTATCCAATATATTTTGATAAAGATTGAGTGAAAAAAGTTAAATAAAAAATGCCTGATCTAATTGGGAGACTTATAAAAAGACTTAATGAAGTAAATGACGGTTCCTTCGAGATTGATGATAGAGAAACGGAGAGAATTAAAAACTTATAAATTTTTCTCCGGTACTGGGACTGGGACGGGACTAAAAATCTGAAAATGTCCTATAATTAGATGGATTTAGTGATACAAGAAAAATTAGAATGTAGTATTTTGAATGGTTTGGTATATACTGTACGTTTGGAAAAGAAGAATGGGAGTAAAACTCCCCTGTGTGGGAGTTTTACCCGAAAAATAGCGCAGAGCGCGGAGAGTAGTGAAACTGCGATTTTCGGTAGTCGCAAAAAAACAAAAAACCTTGTAAAATCAACGGTTATAGAAGATGAAAAACTGTAACTGGGATTAAAATGGAAACATTTGTAAAAAGAATAAATTGAATAATAGTTCCAAGTGGTTTACATGAGGACAAAAAATAAAGTGATGTTGCAGAATAGAATTATCTATTCTGCAACATCGCCTTAAATTTCTGGATAGATTTATTGAAAACTATTTTTTATAATATAGTTTTATATTTGGTCTAATGCTTGTTTTAAATCTTCTATTATGTCCTCTGCATTTTCAAGTCCAACAGAAAGTCTAATTAGACCTTCAGAGATTCCTGCAGCGGCTCTTTCTTCAGCTGTGTAAGGAGAGTGAGTCATTGAAGCAGGATGTTGGATAAGTGTTTCTGCATCACCAAGTGATACTGCTAATGTACAAAGTTTAACGCTATTCATAAGCTTTGCACCGGCTTCTTTTCCTCCTTCAATTTCAAAGGCAATCATTGCGCCTGGGAGTGCCATTTGTTTTTTAGCTATATCATAGTATTTGAAGGATTTAAGTCCTGGATATTGAATACTTTTAACTTTTGGATTTTTTTCCAAAAATTCTGCAACTTTCATTGCGTTTGAACAGTGTTTATCCATTCTAATTTGTAGAGTTTTCATTCCTCTTAGGATTAGATATGCATTAAAGGGTGCAAGTACAGCACCTGTACAGTCCTTAATGCCAACTAGTCTAACTTGGTCAATTAGCTCTTTTCTACCAATTGCAAAGCCAGCAATAACGTCGCCGTGACCGTTCAAATATTTAGTTGCAGAGTGAACTACAATATCTGCGCCTAGTGTAAGTGGTCTTTGAATATAAGGTGTACAATAAGTGTTGTCTACGATTACTAGACAGTCTTTATTTTTTTCGTGAACTCTCTTAGAAACTTCTTCTATGTCACAGATATCCATATTAGGATTTGCTGGAGTTTCTAAGTAGATAATTTTTGTGTTCTCCTTCATTAAGTTTAAGATATTATCGACATTGGTAATGTCTACAAAATCTACTTCAACGCCCATTTTTGATACTGAGTGTTCTAAAAATGCAAAAGTACATCCATAAAGTGTTTTTGCAGCTATCATGTGATCGCCACATTTAATGAAAGGCCAAATTGATGAAGTAATGGCACCCATTCCTGATGCAGCTGAAACGCAAGCTTCACCTTCTTCTAGAAGAGCAACTTTTTCTTCTACTTGTGCATTAGTAGGGTTTCCAAGTCTTGAATAGATGTAGCCATCTTCTTCTAGTGCAAATCTTCTTCCGCCTTGTTCTGCATTGTCAAAGATAAATGTAGATGTTTGATATATTGGAGTTGCTAGAGCACCATATTTATTTTTTTCGTATCCACCGTGAATTGCTTTAGTTTCAAAATGCATTTTTTTAAGTTCGTCTTTACTATTCATAATTTTCTCCTTTTTAAATAAAATTAAATTCTTTTAATAAAATTACTTTCTTACAATTATTTTGCGTTTATATTATTTTCACTTAGGGGCACGTCATTTTCAAAATCCCATTTATCTTTAGGATCTGCAAATCTAATAAAGATTGAAAGAATTGCAAATACAGCAAGTAGTGCTTGATACCATAAAAATGGAATTATTTGAACAGGGGATACAGCTAGTGTACCAAGTTCTTTAGTAAGTCCAGCTGCGATTAAAATTTGTGCACCATAAGGAATTATACCTTGCATTACGCAAGAGAAGGTATCTAGGAAGGAAGCAGATCTTCTTGGATCAACTTTAAAGTCTCTTGAAATTTCCTTTGCAACAGGACCATCTATAATAATTGCAACAGTGTTGTTTGCAGTAGCGGCATCTGTCAATAGAGTTAAAAGAGCAATTGAAATTTCAGCAGATTTAACATCTTTTGCGAAGCTTCTAATTTTTTCAACAAGCCATTCAATACCACCGTTGCTAGAAACCATATAGGAAAGCCCTCCAGTTAATAGTGATAATAGAAAAATTTCAAACATTCCACTAAATCCTTCAAAAATATTTTGAGCGAAGGTCATCATAGTTAGTCCACCAGTGAATATTCCAATAATTCCTGATAGCACAATTCCACTAGTTAATACCAAAAATACATTCATTCCAGCAAGAGCTGAGATTAATACGAAAAGATATGGAACTATTAAAATAAAATTATAATTCAAATCGTCAAGAACAACTTCGCTTTTAGGCTTTCCTACAATTAATAAAATTACAAAAGTAATTACAGCTGCAGGAATGGCAATTTTAATATTTGCTCTAAACTTGTCTTTCATACCTACATTTTGAGTTCTTGTTGCGGCAATTGTTGTATCAGAGATAACTGATAGATTATCGCCAAACATTGCTCCGCCTACAAGTGCTCCGAGCACAAGTGGTAGAGGAAGATTTCCCTTTGCAGCAACGCCAACTGCGATAGGGCCAACTGCTGAAATAGTCCCTACAGAAGTTCCTGTAGAGATGGAAATAAAACAACTGATTAAAAATATTCCAGCTGTAATATATTGAACAGGAATTAAAGAAAGTGCAAAGTTTACAACAGAGTCAACTCCACCAGATGACTTAGAAACTGTTGCAAATGCTCCAGCTAATATGTAGATAAGACACATTATGATTATGTTTTCGTCTCCACAACCGCGAACAAAATCGTTAAATTTGTCATCAATCGAGCCTTTAAACATAATAAAAGCCAAAATAATAGCTGGCAAAATACATACTGGTGCTGCTACTTGGTAGAATGCCATTTCTACTCCCATTGAATTTAAAATGATTCCAGTAGCAAGATATACAAGCACAAAAACTATAAAAGGAAGAAGTGCTGCACCATTAGCCTTAGGTTTTAAATTTTTGTTTTCCATAAACGCCTCCTTAAAATAAACAAAAATAAAACAAAGATAGTTCTTAAAAATTAATTTAATATCAACCTCCTTTAGGAACTTTAAAACGAGCGATAAGATCGTTTTCAAAGTTAGACAAAAATAAAAAACAAAACTTGATTTATCCTCAGCTTCATTATACTCCAAATAACAAGCTTTGTGAAGATTTTTTATATTAAATTATTAACTAAATAAAAAGATAAAGAAAATAGTAATAACGATTTCATACTAATAAGATATACTAACTTTAATTTATAGAATAAATTTTACAACATGTCTAAATCTCACTGGATTTTGCAGAGAATAGGAAATTATTGTTGATTCATTAAAAAAAATTATATAAAAATTGATTTTTCTTAATATTTTTTAAAGCATTGATGTTATATTATATTTGAGGTGAAATATGAAGGGTTTTATGAATAGAAAATTTTCATACGCAATGTTGATTTTATCCATTGCTTTTATTTTTTTTGGATCTTATAGGTCAGAAGTTGATACTGTGCTTTCAAAGGCTATTAGGATATGTTTGGAGTGTGTTGGGATTGGGTAAACTGAGTAACCTCCTTGAAAAATTTAGAGATAAAAGAAATCTCACACAGGGATTTTTTGCTCTCATTACAAATATACATATTCCAAATTTTCTTAAGGGAACTATTTATACGGGCAAGTTAAAGAGTGTTTGTGTGCCAGGACTAAATTGTTATTCTTGTCCAGGTGCTGCTTTATCTTGTCCAATTGGTTCTTTTCAAGCAGTAGTTGGGTCTTCTAAATTTAATTTTGCCTATTATGTGACAGGTTTAATGCTATTATTTGGGACTATATTTGGTAGATTGATTTGTGGATTTTTGTGCCCCTTTGGATTTTTTCAGGATCTCATTCACAAGATTCCATCGAAAAAATTTAGCACTAGAAGATTTAGTTTTTTAAAGTACACTAAGTATTTTATTTTGCTTTTTGTGGTTTGGCTATTTGGAGTATTTTTGACAGATAAATTAGGTGCAGCTTCTCCATATTTTTGCAAATACATTTGTCCTCAGGGAATACTTGAGGGTGGGATTCCTCTATCATTGGCAAATAAAAGTATTAGGGCTGCACTTGGCAATTTGTTTTTGTTAAAGTCAATTATTCTTATGGCAATAATAATACTTTCCATATTTTTATACAGACCTTTTTGCAAATATGTATGTCCACTGGGTGCATTTTACGCATTAACTAATAAATTTTCTTTTTATCAATATCATGTGAATGACAATTGCATTTCTTGCGGAAAGTGTAAAAGAATTTGTAAGATGGATGTGGATATGTCAAAGAATCAAAGGGCTTTAGAGTGTATAAGATGTGGAGAGTGTATAAAGGTATGTCCAACATCTGCGATTTCCACTTCCTTTAAAAATAATAATTTAGAAGAAGTGAAATATGAATAGAATAAAAAATCTAGTAAGTTTGCACTTTGCTTTTAGTGCTTTAATTCACTCCTTGTGATAATATAATTAAAAATTTTTTTGGAAATCTTATAAAAACTGTTGCAAATGCAACGGAAAGGATATTGTTATAATACTAAAATATTTATAGAAAGATATTTGATTTTTACAAACAAAGGAGAGGAAGAATATGAGTATGTTTTGTTTTCAATGTCAAGAGACATTTAAGAATAGCGGTTGTATAAATAATGGGGTATGTGGCAAGACATCTGAAGTTGCAAACTTGCAAGATTTTTTAATTTGGATTTCAAAGGGTCTATCTGAAATTGCAGTTAAAGGAAAAGATAAAGAAAGTGAAGTTGTTGATAGAGTTATTTTAAATTTATTTACAACTATTACAAATGCAAATTTTGACAACACTGCAATAAAAGAAAGAATTGTTAAAACTGTTGAGCTTATGAATTCTCTAAGAGAAGATAAAGATTATAGCGAAGCGGCAAGATGGTCTTCGGTGGATTTTTCTGAAATCAGTGAAAAAATAAATTCTCAGGAAGTTTCTATTTTAAGTGAAAAAAATGAAGACATAAGAAGTTTAAAGGAACTTATAACTTATGGGTTAAAGGGAATGGCTGCTTACACAAGACATGCAAAAGTCCTTGGCTATGAAAGTGAAAGGGTAAATAATTTTATTATAAAGGCAATGGCAGAACTATTGAAAGAAAAAACTATTGATGAATTAATTTCATTAACACTTGAGACTGGATCTATGGGATATGAAGCTATGGCTACACTTGATTCTGCCAACACTAAAACTTATGGAAATCCTGAAATTTCTGAAGTTAATATTGGAACGAGAAAAAATCCTGGGATTTTAGTTTCAGGGCACGACTTGAAGGATTTTGAAATGCTTTTAGAACAAGCTAAGGACTCTGGAGTTGACATTTATACTCACTCAGAAATGTTGCCTGCAAATTATTATCCAAAGTTTAAAAAATATGAAAACTTTGTTGGAAATTATGGAAACGCATGGTGGAAACAAAGAGATGAGTTTGAAGCCTTTAATGGACCAATCCTAATGACTACAAATTGTATAGTTCCTCCAAAAAATTCTTACAAAGATAAACTATTTACTACTGGGGCAGCAGGTTATCCGGGATGTGAATATATTGAAGAAGACAAAGATGGGTACAAAGATTTTTCAAAAATTATTGAGATGGCAAAAAAATGTGATGCACCAGAAGAAATTGAAAAGGGAAGTATTGTTGGAGGTTTTGCACATAGTCAAGTTATGGAACTTGCCGACAAAGTCATTGAAAATGTAAAAAATGGCGATATAAAAAAATTTATTGTCATGGCAGGCTGCGATGGGCGAATGTCCGATAGAAATTATTATACAGAGTTTGCAAAAAAACTTCCTGATTCAACTATTATTTTAACTGCGGGATGTGCGAAGTATAGGTATAATAAATTAAATTTAGGCGATATTAACGGAATTCCAAGAGTTCTAGATGCAGGTCAATGTAATGATTCCTATTCACTTATTCAAATTGCTCTTGCTCTTGTGGATGCCTTTGGGGTAGAAAGTGTAAATGATCTCCCTATTGTATATAATATTGCTTGGTACGAACAAAAAGCAGTTATAGTTTTGCTTGCACTTTTATCTCTAGGGGTAAAAAATATTCACCTTGGACCAACTCTTCCAGCCTTTCTTTCAGCAAATGTTGTGAAAGTTTTAGTTGATAATTTTGGAATTTCTGGAATTACAAATGTAGAAGATGATTTAAAAACTCTTGTAATGAAATAAAAAATAGTTGACTTTTAATTTAATTACTAATATAATTATAAACAATTCATAAATAAACTTTTGAAAAGAAGAGTACCTTAAAATTTTGAGCAAAGAGAGCTTCGTTGTGGTGAAAGAAGTGGATGAGTTTTTTGGGAACATGGCCTTTTTTAGGAAATACTGATATTAGGTATTTACGGGACTTCCCGTTATAGAAGTAGAGTATGATTGTACTTGAAGAGGTTGCTTTCGTGAGAAAGCGATAAATTAAGGTGGTAACACGAGCTTTCGTCCTTATGGGGCGGAAGCTTTTTTATTTGTAGTGGAGGAAAAATGATAGAAGTAAGAAACTTGGTTAAAGAATTTAAAACTGAGGAGGGAACTTTTAGAGCTATAGATGATATTTCTTTCAAAGTAAAGAGGGGAGAAATTTTTGGAGTAATTGGTCTTTCTGGTGCAGGAAAGTCTACTCTCGTTAGATGTATAAATAGGCTAGAAGAACCTACAAGGGGAGATATTTTAGTTGATGGGAAGTCTATTATAAATTTAAGTGAAAAAGAACTTAGGAGTGCAAGAAAAGATATGGGAATGATCTTTCAACATTTTAATCTCTTTATGCAAAAGACTGTAGCAGAAAATATTGCTTATCCTCTGGAAATCTCTAGTAAAGATAAAGGTGAAATTGAAAAGAGAGTAGAGGAGCTTTTGAATTTCATTGATTTAAGGGAAAAGAAAAACTCCTATCCATCAGAATTATCTGGAGGGCAAAAACAAAGGGTAGCAATAGCAAGAGCCATTGCTACAAATCCTTCTATTTTACTTTCAGATGAAGGAACATCAGCACTTGACCCAGCAAACACAGAATCTGTTTTAAATCTTTTGAAAAAAATTGTAAAAGAATTTAATATGACAATAGTTATGATCACCCATCAAATGGAAGTGGCAAAAGAAATTTGCGACAGAATCGCAGTAATGCAAAATGGAAAAATAATAGAAGAAAATGAAACTAAGGAACTTTTTAGAAATCCAAAATCTTCTGTTACAAGGTCTTTTATAAAAAACTTGGAAGATGAAGTTGAAGAGGGATATGTAAATAGTGATGACTATAAGGGAGATGTTTTGAGACTTTCCTATGCAGATGATAATTATGACAAACCAATTCTTTCAAAATGCGTAAAGAAATTTGATGTAGATGTTTCAATTCTTTCGGGAAATATAAATAAGTTGAATATTTCAAGTGTTGGTTATCTTACAGTTCAAATTCTTGGAAAAGAAGAAGAGAGAGTTAAAGCCATTGATTATTTAAAGGAAAATAATGTAAATGTGGAGGTGCTTTAGATGGATAGAATAATCGATATAGTTTTGCCGGCAATTCCACAGACTCTTGTAATGGTAATAGCATCTACAATCATTGCTCTTGCAATAGGAATTCCACTGGGAATAATTTTGACTACTACAAGACCAGGTGGTCTAACTGAATCAACAAAAATTTATTCGGCATTAGATGGGATAATAAATGTTCTTAGGTCCTTTCCTTTCGTAATCTTAATGATAGTTGTATTTCCTCTATCTAGGCTTATAGTAGGTAAATCCTACGGAACAGCAGCAATGATAATTCCACTTTCACTTTCAGCTGCTCCCTTTGTGGCAAGGTTAATGGAAGGATATTTTATACAAGTGGATCAAGGCGTAATCGAAGCAGCAAAATCTATGGGTTCAACTAAAGGAGAAATTATTTTTAAAGTTTTAATACCAGAAGCAATGCCAATGATCGTTGCGGGAATAACTATGACAATTATTAATGTAATAGGTTATTCAGCAATGGCGGGTGTCATGGGTGGCGGTGGATTAGGAGATATTGCCAACAGATATGGATACCAAAGAAATGAACCATTAATACTTTGGGCAGCAGTAATTGTAATAATAATTCTCGTACAAATTGTACAATTTATTGGAAATAAAATAGCAGATAAAATAGACAAAAGATAGGTGTTTTTTCTAATTTTTTAGAATTAATATAAATAAAAAAATAAAGGAGAGAAAAAAATGAAAAAAGTTATTTTAGCACTTTCACTAGTGCTTGCTCTAACACTTACAGCTTGTGGCGGAGCAAAAAAGGAAGACACAAAGGCAGAGGGCAACAAGGCTGTTGCTGAAGAAGCAAAGGATGGCGATAATAAAATTGTAATTGGCGTATCACCTACACCTCACGGCGAAATAATTGAAGGATTAAAGGATGAATTTGAGAAACAAGGACTTGATGTTGAAGTTGTAAATTTTGATGATTATGTTCAACCAAACCTACAACTTGAAGCAGGAGATCTTGACGCAAACTACTTCCAACACAAACCATACCTTGATAGTTTTGTAGAAGAAAGAGGAATCAAAAATCTTGATGTACTTGGATATGTTCATATCGAACCAATGGCTTTATATTCAGAAAAATATAAATCAGTGGACGAAATTGAAGATGGCTCAGAAATTATCATACCTAATGACCCAAGCAATGGAGCAAGAGCATTAATACTTCTTGAAGATGCTGGTCTTATTAAATTAAAAGACAAGACAAATCTTAATTCAACAGAGAAAGATATTGCAGAAAATTCAAAGAATTTAAAATTCACAGCAATGGATGCACCTTCAATTGTACAAGTTTATAAGGATTCTGGAGCTGCAGTTATAAACTCAAACTTCGCAATTGGAAAGGGTCTTGACCCAACTAAAGACTCAATCTTCATAGAATCAAAGGATTCACCTTATGCAAATTTAGTGGCAATTAGAAAAGAAGATGCTGAAAAAGAAAAATTCAAAAAATTCATTGAAGTTTTAAATTCTGATGCAGCAAAGAAATTAATCGAAGAAAAATTCAAGGGAGCAGTAATTCCTGCCTTTGGAAAATAATTTAAAATAATTTTAGAGACCTTTCGAGGTCTCTTTTTAGTTAGTTGCATGAAAACTGTAAAAACTTTAAAAATTGTTTTAACTTTTCAAAAACCTTTGATAATAAAATCATTAATTTTTCACAAAAAAACTTTAATATATATATATAGAAAGAAAGGAGGAAAATATGGATAATAATAGAAAGGGAAAAAATAAAGGCATGGGAAAAATAATTGTGATAATAGCTTTAGTTTTTTCACTAATTGGTGGAATAATTGGTTCAGCAATCACAACTTATAAAATATTGCCTAATGTCACTTCATCTACATCAAATGAAGGAAATTCTAATATAACAATTTCTGCAAAGGACAATGTTAGTGTTGCATCTGCTGTTGCAAAAAAATCAATGTCTTCAGTTGTAGGAATTACAACTAAGGGAGTACAACAATCTTTCTTTGGTCAAGTTGAAGTTCAAGGTGTGGGCTCAGGTGTAATAGTGGATCCAAAGGGATATATTCTTACGAATGCTCATGTTGTAAAATTAAACAACAAAGTAGTTGAAGATGTAACAGTTAGACTTAATAATGAAAAGGATATTCAAGGTAAAACTATTTGGGCAGACGAAAATGTGGATCTTGCCATTGTAAAAGTTAATACTAATGAAAAATTAAATGTAGCAACTCTTGGAGATTCCGACAAGCTTTCCATTGGAGATGCAGCAATTGCAATTGGAAATCCAATTTCATTGCAATTTTCGCAAACTGTAACTCAAGGAATAATATCTGGACTTGACAGATATGTTGGTGCAGTAAGTGGCGGCGGATACATGACAGGACTTATCCAAACAGATGCATCAATTAATGGTGGTAATTCTGGCGGACCGCTTTTAAATTCAGAGGGCGAAGTCATAGGAATAAACACTGTAAAAGTTCAATCAGCAGAAGGACTTGGATTTTCAATTCCAATTAATTTTATAAAACCAATTGTAAAACAAGTTATAGAAACGGGAAGTTACAAAGAAATGTCAATGGGAATGCTTACGATGAACTTAAATGTTGCAGCACAAGTATTTAATGGAAAAACTGATGTAGAAAAGGGAATTTTTGTATATAAGGTTTATGAAGGGTCACCTGCATCTAAAGCTGGACTTGAGGCTGGTGATATTATTACAAAAATTGGAAAAGACGAAGTAAGTGACAACAATGCTCTAAAGTCAATATTGTACAAATATCAAGAAGGAGATAGTGCTGAAGTTAGCTATGTGAGAAAGGGAAAGGCACAAACTACAGAAGTTAAATTTTCTGATTATTCAATAGAAAATGACAAGGAAGCACAAAAGGATATTAAAGCTCAAGAAGAAGCGAGAGCTAAGGAATATCAACAAAGACAACAGGAACAACAAGATTTATTTAATAAATTTAGACAAGAATTTGAAAATGGATTTTAAACAAAAAGGTAGGTGAAGTTTTATATTTCACCTACTTTTTTGCGATTTTTTCTAATTTTTCTGAATTAATTGAATCAAAGTATTCTTCTAAAAGTTCTACAAATCTCTTTGCATACTTTGTAATATATCTATTTTTATTTTTTATTGCATAGATGCCAAGAGTTACGGGCTTATTTTTTGAATAAAGAGGGAAGATATTAATGTCGTCATCAAATTCGGACATCCATCTTTTTATATTCATTTGAGAAATAAAGACTGCGGCAAGAGCTTTATTACAAATGGAAAGGGCAATTCGTGAATATGCAGTCTCAATATAGTCAATTGGTCTGACACCGGAATCTTTAAAGCTTTTGTTGATCAAGGCTCTTATTCTATTGTCTTGAGTATAAAGAAGGAAAGGAACTTTTTCAAAATCCTGCAAGTTGATTCTTTCAAAGGATTTTTCTTTTAAGGAATCTAAGTTGGGAACATATTTTTCCAAAAGTCTATCACTAACACATAAGTACAATTTTTCGTCTAAGAGAAGGCGAGATTTTAAGTTTTCATTTTTATAATTTTCGTCAATGCTTATAGCAATGTCTATTTTATTTTCTACACACATTTCTTCAAGCTCGTGGGATTGCTTCTCGTGAAGCACTAGACCAACTTGTGGAAATTCTTCAGTAAATTTTTCTATAATTGATGGAATAAAAATATCAGCTCTAGGTGAAGAGGCACCTATTATTAATCTGCCCATATTTTCACTTTCCATATCTCTAATTTTATTTATCATATCGGATTCAGATGTAAGGAGTTTTTCTGCATACTTTAAATATTCCTCGCCAATTGGAGTTAGCATAAGTTTTGGTCTTCTAAAAAATAATTTTGTGCCATAATAATCTTCAAGTCTTTTTATGTGATTAGACAAAGTTTGTTGTGATATGTAAAGTTTGTCGCTAGTTTCATTCATGTTTAAAGTTTTAGCTAGCTCTGTAAAATAGTAAATACTTTCGAAATTCATGTTTTCTCCTATCAAATAAATTTTGTTACAGATACAAATTTTTATAAATTTATTTTATAATAAATTTATTATATACTATGTACAAGATAATTGTGAAATATTTTATTAAGAATCCTTATAGTTTACCAGCTTTTTTCCTTAATATCACAATTACCGGAATCCCCTTGCACCCACCTCCTTGGGTGCATTTTTATTGCAAAATTTTTTATAGCAAGAATGCAGTAATTTTAAAGATGAGCTTTTAATTTTCATAAATTTAAAAAATCAAAAATTTTAAATAAATTCTCGTAAAATAAAAATGATAAAAACTATCAAAAAGACTTTACAAATTAACAAAGACATAATATAATAAGGACAGTTAATGATAGTTAATGTCATTTAACAAAATACTTTGATTTTGGGACACCCCATAACTCCTAAGATTAATAATAAATTATACCAATCTTCACTCTGAAAAGAGAAACTAAGGCTGCTTCGGCAGCCTTTTTACTTTAAGTGAAATTTATTAAAAAGGAGTTAATCAAGTAAAATAATTTATGTTAAAAATATTTAATATAATGGCTAAATATAAAAAGTTTTCAAAAATTTTACAAAAACTTTACGATATATTATATAATAATGCACTAGAAGGTGATTTTTTGTTTAATAAAGAAAAAAATAGTGAAGTTAGAAGCTTTAATATTATAGATTTAGTAAGTCAAATTTTATTTTCTTTGATAATAACTCTCGCAATGTTACTTCTTGCCCCAAGCGATGCGGGAGTTGTTGGAAAAATCGTAAGAAGTCCCGTTGTATTGATTTTGAACTTTCTTCCAGTTTTTCTAACAGGAATTTTATTTCAAGGGATTTTTGGCAGGCGAAGATTTGCACTAATTTTTAATACGATCTTTTACCTAATATTATTTACAGTACATAGGACAAAGGTCTTTTATAGAAGTGCACCCTTTAGAATGTCTGATATAGGATTATCTTTAGAAGCTTTTAAGATGTCCCAAAACTCCTTTCATCCCGATGTTATTTCTATAATAATTTTTGTAACATTTTTTGTTTTTGCAATTTTTATTTCACATTTTTTTAAAAGTGAAAAGTTAAAAGTGAGAGACAGATTATTATCAATTCTTTCTATATTAATTGGATCGGCTTTACTATTTAATTTTGTATATTCAAAGGATACAATATATAATAGCTTGCCACTTATGGGAAATGAATATAATTTAATAGATCATTTTAACTCCAAGGGTTTTAATTTTGCATTTATATTTAATCTAAAAAAATCCTTTGTAAGGGCGCCAGAAGGCTATAATAAAAAGGAAATGGAAAAAATAGATAGAGTTGATCATGGAGAAGAAATTTCTGTAATAAAATACAATCCTCGTCCAAATATTATTTGGATAATGGGAGAGGCCTTTACAGATCTTTCGGAAAATCCACAATTTCATTTTTCTAAAGAAAATGATCCAAACTATAATTTTAAAAGATTAAAGAATAACTCTGTGATGTATGGTAGAATTGTAACTCCGTCCTTTGGTGGAGGAACAGGAGATACTGAATTTGATGTGTTAACAGGTGCCCTTACTATTGATTGTGCACCTGATGAGAGTTTTGCTTTTAATGCAATAAAAAGAGATGTTTCATCACTTCCAAGTATTTTAGATAAAATTGGATACAAGACTATGGCCTTTCACCCAGGATATGCATGGTTTTACGGAAGACAAAATGTATATCCAAAATTATGCTTTAAGGATAATTATTTTTTAGAGGATATCGAAAATCCTGAAATAAAAGGTGGCTATGTTTCTGAGAGACAATTTTCAGAAATTTTTATAAATAGATTTTTAGACGCTGTAAATAATTCAGATGAGCCGATTTTTAGCTATGGATTAGATATTCAAAATCATGGGCCATATTTTTACGATAAATATGGGGAAAATTTGCCTTACGAATGTGATTCTACTTTGTCAAACGATGCTGCAAATAATTTTGGCTCTTATTTTCTGGGAGTAAAGGATATGGACATAATGCTTGGCGAAGTTTACGATATGATGATGAGTTTAGAAGAACCAACTATTATGGTATTTTACGGCGATCACTTGCCAGGACTTGGAAATGATCCAAGTGCCTTTGATGAAATTGGGATAAAACTATCAAATGACGATTTGGGGAAGGAAATTGAATTTTATTCAACGCCCTATGTAATAGTTGCAAATGAAAGTGGAAAGGGATTTTTAAATAGAGAAAAAGTTGAAGTTAAAGATGGCAACGCAATTTCTGCCAATTATCTTTCTTCAATTGTCCTCGATATGTTAAACTACAATAAAGTGGACAATTTCTTTATATACAATTCAGAACTTAGGAAAAAACTTCCAATTATTTCTAGGAATTTTATATTTGATGGAATTAATACTTATCCAAGAAAAGATGTAAAAGGTGAAGCAAAGGAGCTTTACGAAAATTATAAAAAGTACGAGTATTATAGAATAAATGAGTAGGTGAATTATGGAGATATTAAAAAAAGTTGAAGAAATTTCAGAGGAATTAGATGAGCTTAGAAAATTTATTTACGAAAATCCAGAACTCGGATTTGAAGAGTATAAATCTTCAAAGGCACACATTGATTTATTAAAGAAGCATGGCTTTGAAATAGAATGTCCCTACATGGGATGTGAAACTTCTTTTAAGGCTGTGTATGATTCAAAAAAGAAGGGGAGGACAGTTTCCTATTTATCAGAATACGATGCACTTCCAGGTATTGGTCATGGATGTGGTCACAATATTTTGGGAGCAACTGCAACGGGAGCAGGCATTGTCCTTTCTAAACTAATCGGTGAAATTGGTGGAAGAGTAATAGTTTTTGGAACTGCAGCAGAAGAAGTTGGAGGCACGAAAATTGAAATTGCAAATTCAGATGAATTAAAGGATGTAGATGTTGCAATTGAAATGCATCCAGCCTCCTATAATTCACTTACGCCAAATTCACTTGCCCTTTCTACAAGAAGATTTGAATTCTTTGGCAAAACTTCTCACGCATCAGATGCACCTGAAAAGGGAATTAATGCACTAGATGCACAAATAGTCTTATTTTCTGCAATAAATGCTTTAAGACAAGAGACTAAAGACGGCACGAGGATCCACGGAATAATAAAGGATGGTGGCAAAGCTGCTAATATCATCCCAGATTACACGGACTCAAGATTTTACGCAAGAAGTCCAGAGAAAAAAGACTTACTAGAAATTTTAGAAAAATTAGAAAATTGTGCAAAGGGAGCAGCCCTTGCTACTGGTTGTGAAGTTAAAATTTCTGAATACGAAAAGGGAAATGATAATACAGTTAGAAATAATGCCTTTAATGCAGTTTTAAAAGAAAAATTAGAAAAATATCTCGACGAAGAGATAAAGGATATTGAACTCAACAAGGGTTCTACTGACGCTGGGAATTTTTCTCACGAAGTGCCAACTATTCATGGATATTTTAAAATTGCAGATGAAAGTGTAAATGGACATACAGTGGAACTTAGAGATGCAACTATGACAGATTATGCTTTTAGCCAAATGAAGAAAGTAATTGCTGCCATAGTTGAAGTTGGAATTACAATTTTAACTGATGATGAAGCCTTTGAAAAAATAATGGAAGAATTCAAAGAAAATGTGAAAAGTGGAAAAATTATCCCACACAGCAAATTAAATAAGGATTAACTATTAAAAAACACTTCTCTTCTTGGTATAATGTAAAAGATAGAGGTGTTTTTTTGAAAACAGATATTATTAAATTTAAAGGAAATGCAAAAGATAAAATTTATTTAAAGAAAATTAGTGAAACTTTAAGTGATGGAGGTCTAGTTGTTTTCCCAACGGAAACAGTTTATGGACTTGGAGGAAATGGACTCAACAAGAGAGCTTGCAGAAAAATATACGAGGCAAAGGGTAGACCAAGTGACAATCCACTAATACTTCATATTGCAGAAAATTCACAACTTGAGGAATTAGTTTTAGAAATTCCCGATGTGGCAAAAAAGTGCATTGAAAAATTTTGGCCAGGACCTCTTACTATTATTTTTAAGAGATCTGAAATTATACCAGATGAAGCAACTGGTGGACTTGAAACTGTTGCAATAAGAGAGCCTAATAATAAAATTGCTCATGATATTTTAAAATCAGTAAATTTTCCAGTGGCAGCTCCTTCGGCAAATTTATCAGGTAGGCCATCCCCAACTAAAGTTGAACATGTTATAGAAGATTTGGAAGGTCGAGTAGATATAATAGTAGATGGTGGTCATTCTGTAGTTGGAATTGAATCCACTGTGCTTGATGTAACAGTTGATCCGCCAATGATTTTAAGACCAGGGAAAATTACTTTAGAAGATTTAAGAGAAATCGATAAAAACATTACAATAGATAATGCGACAATTGATTCGAAAAGTGGAGTAATCCCAAAATCTCCAGGACAAAAATATAGGCATTATGCACCAAGGGCAGAGGCAATTTGTTTTGGAGGAAGGCTAGATAAAGTTGTAAATGAGATCAAAAAAAATATTGGAGAAAATAAGGACAAAAAGATTGCAGTTCTTGCAACTGATGAAACTTATGACCAGTACAAAAATCTAGATATAAAACTTTTAATAAACCTTGGATCAAGAGAACATCTTGAAGAAGTGGCATCAAATTTATTTGACGCATTAAGAAGATGTGATGAAGAAAATGTAGACATAATTTTTGCAGAGGGTTTTGAACTTAGAGGGATTGGTCTTAGTATTATGAATAGATTATTGAAGGCTTGCAGTGGAAAAGTTGTCATGAGAATTTAGGAGAAAAAATGAAAATAGCAATAGGTTCTGATCATGCAGGATTTTATTTAAAAAAAGATGTAATAAAACACTTAGAAGAAAGAAATATTGAAGTTAAAGACATGGGACCTTTTGATGATAATCGTGTAGATTATCCAGATTATGGGCATGCAGTTGGACACGCCGTTATAGACAATGAAATGGACTTTGGAATAGTTATTTGTGGTTCAGGAATTGGAATTTCAATTTCTGCAAATAAAGTTAAGGGGATAAGAGCCGCACTTTGTTCTGAGCCCTATTCTGCTAAACTTGCAAGGCGACACAATGATGCAAATGTGCTTGCAATGGGAGCAAGGTTAATTGGTCACGACATGGCAATAGAAATAGTAGAAGCATTTTTAAATGAAAAATTTGAAGGTGGAAGACATATCAACAGAGTAAACAAAATTGAGGAGGAATAACATGGGATATACAATAATAAAGCACCCACTTATCGATCACAAGATGACAATAATTAGAAAAAAAGAAACTAGTTCCATGGAATTTAGACAAATTGTAAATGAAATTGCAACATTAATGGGTTATGAAGTAACGAGAGATTTAGAAACAGAAGATATTGAAATTGAAACTCCCATTGGAAAAGCTATTGGAAAAAGAATTTCCGGCAAAAAAATTGGAATAGTGCCTATATTAAGAGCAGGTCTTGGAATGGTGGAAGGACTTCTTACAATAATGCCAGCAGCAAGAGTTGGCCACATTGGAATGTACAGAGATCCCGAAACTTTAAAGCCAGTTACTTATTATTCAAAATTACCTAAAGATGTAGCATCTAGACAAATGATTATTGTCGATCCAATGCTTGCAACAGGCGGATCACTTATAGAAGCTATTGACGAATTAAAGAGAAATGGTGCAAAAAATATTAAATCAATAAATTTATTAGCTGCACCAGAAGGGCTAAAGGCAGTGCAAGAAGCTCATCCTGATGTAGAAATTTATATTGCTGCACTAGATGAGAAATTAAATGAAGATAAGTATATAGTACCTGGACTTGGAGATGCAGGAGATAGATTATTTGGAACAAAGTAAGAGGTAAATATGTATAATTATTTAGTTCCTTTTTTTGCAGCTTTTATTTTGACTTTTTTACAAATGCCCTTTGTTATAAAAATTGCAAAAAAAAATGGGTTTTTAGATGTGCCAAAGGATACAAGAAGAGTTCATAAAAAGCCAATTCCAGTAGGTGGTGGCATTGCAATGGTAATAAGTGTAACTATTTTAATGCTTGTTTTTTTACCTATAAATAAAACACTTATCTTTACTATAATTAGTTCTCTTGTGATCGCATTTTCTGGATTATATGACGACAAATATGACCTTAGTCCAAAATTAAAATTTGGTTATCAAATTATTGCAGCCATAATTCTTGTGGCAGGTGGCATGAAAATTGAATTTTTAACAAACCCCTTTGATTATGAGGATGCATTACTCATTTTAAATATGCTTTCCATACCAGTTACAATTTTTTGGGTGTGTGGAATAACAAATACAATAAACTTGATAGATGGATTAGATGGACTTGCATCGGGAGTATCAATGATATGTGCCATTTCCATGTTTTTTATAACATATCAAATGGGTAGATTTGATGTTAGTTTAGTATGTGTCCTTGTTGCAGGTGCTTGTCTTGGGTTTTTGCCTTATAATTTTAATCCTGCAAAAATATTTATGGGAGATACGGGAGCATTGTATCTTGGATTTATGCTTTCATATATAAGCATTTCCGGATTTTTAAAACAAGCAGCAATACTTATGATTTTTGTGCCAGTATTAATTTTAGGTGTGCCAGTATTTGACACAGCTTTTGCAATGGTAAGGCGTAAACTTTCTGGTAAGTCAATGGTTCAAGCTGACAAGGGACATCTCCATCACAGACTTTTAAAAATGGGCTTAAACCAAAGACAAACCGTTGTGATTTTATATTCAATATCGGCGATATTTGGGATACTTGCAAATGTAATTTCAAAGTTTCATTCATCAATTGCACTTATTATTTCAATAGCAGTTATTTTAATAATACTCCTAACGGGAATAGCTGCTGGAATGCTAAAAAATAAGGAGGAATAAATGAAGGTATTATTTGTATTTGGTACAAGACCTGAGGGCATTAAGATGGCTCCAATTATAAAAGAGATTGAAAAAAGACACGATCTTGAGAGCTACACTTGTGTAACAGGTCAGCACAGAGAAATGCTGGATCAAGTGCTAGAAATTTTTGATATAAAACCAGATTACGATTTAAATATTTTTAAAAAAGGTCAATCCTTAACAGATGTAACAACAAAAACACTTTTGGGACTTGAGGATATTTTAGAAGAATTAAAACCAGACATACTTATGGTGCAAGGGGATACCACTACAGTATTCGCCGCAGCACTTGCAGCTTTTTACAAGAAAATAAAAATAGGACATGTGGAAGCTGGACTAAGATCAGGAAATTTGTACTCACCTTATCCTGAAGAGGCAAACAGAAAACTCACAGGTGTACTTGCAAATTATCATTTTGCACCAACAGAGTCTAATAGAGAAAATCTTTTAAAAGAGGGTTATGATGACAAAAATATTTTCATTACTGGAAACACTGTAATTGATGCACTGAAGTATTCTGTTAAAGAAGATTTTGTATTTGACGATGAAATTTTGAATAATTTAGATTATAATAAAGAAGTAGTATTACTTACTGCACATAGGAGAGAAAATTGGGGAGAACCAATGGAAAATATTTTTTCAGCAATTAGGAGAGTAATCCTTGAAAGAGAAAATGTTGAAATTGTATTTCCAATTCACTTAAATCCAATTGTTAGAAGTACTGCAAAAAAATATTTTTCTGATTTAGACAGAGTTCATCTTATTGAACCACTTTCCTATATGCCTTTTTCAAATTTAATGGCAAGGGTAAAATTTGTAGTTACAGATTCTGGTGGCGTGCAAGAAGAAGCTCCAGCTCTTGGCAAACCTGTTTTAGTTCTTAGAAATGAGACTGAAAGGATGGAAGGAGTAGAAGCAAAGACAGCTAAACTTGTGGGTACAAATTCACAAGATGTCTATGATAGTATAATTAATTTATTAGATGATAAAAATTTGTACGAAAAAATGTCAAAGGCTATAAATCCTTATGGAGATGGTCATGCTGCAAAAAAAATCGTTAATATTTTAGAAGGGATGGATTAATTTTAAAATATTAATTATTTTGTAAAATTATGGGTATAGTTTTACAAAAGGCTTGAGGAGGTAGATCACATGGGAAAAACTATTAAAGAAATTAAAATTGGCGATACAGCTGAATTTACAAAAACAATTTCTGAGTCAGATGTATATCTTTATGCTGGTATTACTGGCGATTTGAATCCTGCCCATATAAACGAAGTTGAAGCTGGAAAGGGCAATTTTAAAACTAGAATTGCACATGGAATGCTAACAGCAGGACTTGTTTCTGCAGTTCTTGGCATGAAACTTCCTGGTCCAGGCACTATTTACATGGGTCAAGAAATGAAATTTACTAAACCTGTTTATTTCGGGGATACAATTACAGCTAAAGTTGAAGTGATTGAGATAATTAAAGAAAAAATATTGAAGCTCAAGACAACTTGCACAAATCAAAAGGGAGAAATTGTTTTAGACGGTGTGGCTACTGTATTGCCACCACGCGATTAATGAGGAGGAAAAAATGGAAGATAGAATTGTTATAGCATCAGCTGCAAGAACGGCTGTAGGAAGTTTTGGAGGTCAATTTAAGACGGTTTCAGCAGTGGAACTTGGAGTAGTGGCAGCAAAAGAAGCACTTAAAAGAGCAAATGTAAAATCTGACATGGTTGATGAAGCTTATATTGGCAATGTTCTTCAAGCAGCTCAAGGACAAAATGTTGCAAGACAAGTTGTTCTAGGAGCAGGAATTGACATTAAGACTCCAGCAGTTACTATTAATGCAGTATGTGGATCTGGTCTTCGTGCAGTAAGTTTAGCAGCTCAAGTTATTAAAGCTGGAGATGCTGAAATTATACTTGCAGGGGGAACAGAATCAATGTCAATGGCACCATACGCTCTTACTAATGAAAGATGGGGAGCAAGAATGGGAGACAAAAAAGTTGTTGACACAATGATTAAAGACGGTCTTTGGGATGCTTTCAACGATTATCACATGGGTATTACAGCTGAAAATGTGGCTGAAAAATATGGTATTACTAGAGAAATGCAAGACGAACTAGCTACAAGATCTCAAAACAATGCAGAAAGAGCAAGAAAAGAAGGAAGATTTAAAGACGAAATCGTTCCTGTAGAAGTTAAAGATAGAAAAGGCAATGTAACAGTTGTTGACACAGATGAACATATTAGAGAAGGAGTAACAGTAGAATCTATAGCAAAATTAAAACCATCTTTCAAAAAAGATGGCGGTACAGTTACAGCAGGTAACGCATCTGGAATCAACGATGGAGCAGCAATGCTTGTAATAATGAAAGAATCAAAGGCAAAGGAACTTGGAGTAGAACCTCTTGCATATATTATTTCTTATGCAACAGCAGGTGTTGATCCTAAGATCATGGGTACGGGACCTATTCCATCATCAACTAAAGCCCTTGAAATTGCAGGACTTAAAGTTGATGACCTTGACTTAATAGAAGCTAATGAAGCTTTTGCAGCTCAAGCTTGTGCAGTTAACCAAGTTATGAAATTTGATATTAATAAAGTAAACGTAAATGGTGGAGCTATTGCAATTGGACACCCTATTGGAGCAAGTGGAGCTAGAATTTTAACAACACTTTTGTTCGAAATGCAAAAGAGAGATGCTAAAAAAGGTTTAGCAACACTTTGTATAGGTGGAGGAATGGGAACTGCTCTTATCGTTGGAAGGGACTAATATGGATTATAAATATTTAATTGTAGAAAAAAAGCCTCATGGAATTCTTCTCTTAACACTTAATAGAGAAAAAAGTCTTAATGCTTTAAATTCTGAAATGTTAAAAGAACTCCATAAATTCTTTGCACGTGTAGAAGACGATGTGAGATGTATCATTGTAACAGGTGCAGGAAAAGCATTTGTAGCTGGTGCTGATATTGGCGAAATGGCAAACTTTTCTGCCAGTGAAGCCTATGACTTTGCAAAACTTGGCATGGACACTTTTATGGAAATAGAAAGATGTAGAGTTCCAGTAATAGCAGCTGTAAATGGGTTTGCACTAGGTGGTGGATGTGAAATTTCCATCGCTTGTGATATTAGACTTGCGTCTACAAAGGCAAAATTTGGTCAACCAGAAGTAGGCCTTGGAATCACACCAGGATTTGGTGGAACACAAAGACTTTCTAGGACAATTGGACCTGGGTATGCAAAGGAATTGATCTACACAGCAGAAACTATTGATGCTAAAAAAGCTTTAGAAATTGGTCTAGTAAATAGCGTGTATGAACCAGATGAATTAATTGACAAAGCTATTGAAATGGCAGAAAAAATTGCTAGGAATGCACCAAAGGCAGTAGAATATTCTAAACAATCAATTGTAAATGGATCTCAAACAGATATTGACACAGCAATGCAAATCGAAAAAACTCACTTTGGATTATGTTTTGCAACAAATGACCAAAAAGAAGGAATGAAGGCATTTTTAAATAAGGGAAAAACTGAATTTAAAGGAAAATAAGGTGAATAAAATGAAAATAGCAGTAGTAGGATCAGGTACTATGGGAGCAGGAATTGCTCAAGTGCTTGCACCATATCATAAAGTAATTGTTAGAGATATTGCACCAGAAGCTCTTGAAAAAGCTATGGAAAAAATAAAAAAAGGTTACGAAAAAAATGTTTCTAAAGAAAGAATGACTAAAGAAGAAATGGAAACTGCTCTTTCTAATCTAACTACATCATCTGACATTAAAGATGTAGCAGATTGCGATCTTATAATAGAAGCAGCAACTGAAAATCCTAAGATTAAAAAAGCGATTTTCACAGAACTTTGTGAAATTTGTGAAGAAAAAACAGTTCTTGCATCAAACACTTCATCTCTTTCAATAACTGATATTGGTGCAGCTACTAAAAGACCTGAAAAAGTTATTGGTATGCACTTCTTTAATCCAGTTCCAGCAATGAAGCTAGTAGAAGTTATTTCAGGAAAGAAAACTGATCCAAAAGTTAAAGATATGATTATTGAACTTTCAAAAGAAATTGGAAAAACTCCAGTAGAAGTTGATGAAGCTCCAGGATTTGTTGTAAATAGAATTTTAATTCCTATGATTAACGAAGCAATTGGAATTTACGCTGAAGGAATTGCATCAGTAGAAGATATAGACACAGCAATGAAACTTGGTGCAAATCACCCAATGGGACCTTTAGCTCTTGGAGATTTAGTAGGACTTGATGTAGTACTTGCAATAATGGAAGTTCTTAATACTGAATTTGCAGATCCTAAATACAGACCACATCCACTTCTTAGAAAAATGGTTAGAGCAGGACTTCTTGGAAGAAAAACAGGCGAAGGATTTTACAAATATTAATTTAAAGAGATTAAGGGAAGGCAATAGCCTTCTCTTTTTTATAAGGTGACGAGATGAATTTTATAAAAATAAAAAATATTTTAATTTCATTTTTAATTTTGTTTCTTAAATTGCAATATCAAATTGAACTAGTTGCCCTAAGTTGTCCATAAGTCCTAAATTATTTAGTTCCTCCACAAAAACCTCTAAAGGGGTTTTGTAATTTAAGATTTTCCTCGGTAAATTATTCATCCAATTCATTATTTTTATATAGTGGTCTTCACAATAGTCTAATAGTGATTTCCCCTTTGGCAGGAACCCTCTTATTAGACTATTGTGTTTTTCATTACTTCCTCTTTCTTGTGGGTTATTAGGATGGCAATAATAAACATCACCAACATATTTTCTTTCTAGTTCTGTTAAACTAGCAAATTCTAATCCATTATCACTTGTTATACTTCTAAATATCGATGTGGAATCCTCTAATTTGCCAAGTAAGTTTTCTAAACTAGCATTAACTAATTTAGATTTTTTGGATTCTATTTTTAGTATGATTTCCATTCTAGTTTTTCTTTCTGTTATAGTGATTAAAGAGGGTTCTTCTTTATTCTTCTTTTGAACTACTGTGTCTATTTCTCAATTTTCGAATGTTGTTTTACTTTCTATTTCTTTTGGCCTTTCTTCTGTGCTTTTACCTAATTGCATTCTATTTCTTTTGACTCTTTTATTAGAAGTTTTTCTTCTTACCTTTAATGGCAGGTCGATTGACTTTATTTTTAATAATCCAAGATCTACATAGTTATATAAAGTTTTTGTACAAAGAGTTTTATTGGGAAAAAGATTATGCCTAATAGCGTATCCGCAGCAAGCGTCCAATGACCATTTTTCATTTATAAATTTATCTATTACATATTCTAAAAAATCAGCGCACTCTAAAGCTTTATATGACTTTTTTTTAGTTTTTTCTATTTTTTTCGTATACGGTTTTTCCTGTATCAGGATAATATTATTTACACCATTTTTTCATTTTTAATTTGAGAAACAGTTCCTCTTTCTAATTCATTTCTAATAGTATTTGCAGCACGTCCGAGTTCTTTTGCTATTCTGTATGGAGAATAACCTTTGTTGTATAAAAGTTCAATTTGTCCTCTTTCAAAATCGTTTAAGTGTTTATTTTTTCTTGAATTTGTTGTAGTATTATTATATTTCATAGTTATCACCTTTTGGTTTTGTTTTGTGGTAAATCAATTATACCAAAGGTGATAGGCTATGGATTTTTTTAGTTCAATTTCATTATACAATTAACCTAATTTTTATATTTTAAATAAATACTATAAATATCTTTTAATTTTATTAATTTTGTAGTAAAATATAGATAACAAAATGAACAATGTTCAAAAAGTAAAATTAAAGTTTTAATACATATAATATTAAACACCAATTCAATATAAAATATTTTGATATTTATAATTATGGAGGTATTAAGTGACTACTGCAATTAAGGAAAGAAAAAGTGAAAAATTATTCTCAATGGCTGTAAATCTTGCCTATAAGAGATTAAAAAAAGATCCACAAAGAGGAATGGTGGAGATAGTAAATGTTTTTGACAAATATTTAATGCCTGAATCAAGTGAAACAAATAGTGGCAAAAATGGGTTGGAAAGAGTAAGAAATGAACTTAATGATCCAAATTCAAAATGGGTTTCTTTTGGGACAGATATTGTAAATGGAATCGACGAAAATATTGTAAAGACCTCTGTGAGAACTATTGGATATAACGCTGCTTACAAGGGAAATGCTCTTCGAAATAAATTACAGAAAGAATATAATTGTAATATTCCTTGGATAATTTTATTTGACCCAACTTCTGCGTGTAATTTAAAATGCACAGGTTGCTGGGCTGCTGAATATGGACATAAAAATAATTTAACTTATGATGAAATGGCAAGTATTGTAAGACAAGGAAATGAACTTGGCACATACTTTTTTATTTTAACTGGAGGAGAACCTCTTGTTAGAAAAGATGACATCATTAAACTTGCTAAAGAATTTAATGAAAGTGCTTTTCATATTTTTACAAATGGCACTTTAATCGATGAAGAATTTTGTGAAGAAGTAAAGAAAGCGGGAAATATTTCTTTTGCACTTAGTATTGAGGGTACTGAAGAATCTACTGACCTTAGAAGGGGCAATGGAGTATTTCAAAAAGTTATGAAGGCAATGGACTTAATGAAGGAACACAAGCTTTTATACGGGGCTTCAATTTGTTACACAAGTCAAAATTATAAATATGTTACAGATGATGACTTTATAAAAATGCTCGTGGATCATGGATGTAGACTTGCTTGGTACTTTCACTACATGCCAGTTGGAAAGGATGCTGATTTAAGTTTATTACTTACCCCAGAAGAAAGGGAGTATGTTTATCATAAGGTTAGAGAAATTAGGTCAAGTGAATATCCACAAAATATTTTTACAATTGATTTTCAAAATGATGGTGAATTTATAAATGGTTGCATTGCTGGAGGCAAAAATTATTTTCACATAAATTCTCTTGGCGACATGGAACCTTGCGTGTTCATTCACTATTCTGATTCAAATATAAGAGAAAAGACTATCAAGGAATGTCTAATGAGTCCACTTTTTATGGGATTTCACAATAATCAACCTTTTAATAAAAATTTGTTGAAGCCATGTCCAATGTTGGAAAATCCTGGTAGACTTACTAAGATTGTAAGGGATTCTGGTGCTAAAAACACAGATATGATTGCACCTGAAAGTGCTGAGGAATTGCAAGTCAAGACTACACCTTATGCAAAAGCATGGAATAAAAAGGCAAATGAACTTTGGGAAGTAAGTAAAGAACAAAGAGAAAAAAGAAGCTTGTAATTAAAAAGGAGGACGCAAAGTCCTCTTTTTTAGTGAAATTTTAAGCTTTTAATAAATTATTGGTTTAAATTTTTATTATTTAATTTTGATGACTATTTTTTTACAAGATATTTAAAATCTCGCTAATGGAATTTATTTTGTAGTCTGCGTTTTTTCCTTCTTCTTGACTGCCAAAGCCATAGCTGCAAAAAATGCTCTTAATATTATTTTTCCTGGCAGCTTCCATGTCGTGATGTCTATCGCCGACAAATATTATTTTTTCTTTTATATAATGCCTTTCTTTTTTTAAAATTTCATCCTTTGGTATGAAGCCAAAAGTTTCTGCGGCAAAACATTTATTGAAATATTTTTTTATTCCATAAACTTTTAACGCTAAGTCAAGATAAGATTCACGACAGTTGGACAAAATGTATAGGTCATAATTTTTAGAAAGCTTGTCAAGAATTTTTATAGAATCATCATAAAGTTCTCCAATGCCATTTTTCATATTTTCATCCATTTTTCTGCCAACGTGTTGCATTACTTTTTCTTTTAAATTTTTGTCTGAACCCTTTGCGATGAGATCGTAGGCAAAATTTGGTTTTTCTCCTAAAAATTTTGACACATTTTTTTCGGTTAAGTTAAAATCTTTTGCAAAGCCATATTCTCTTAAAATTTTAACACCAGATGTAAAGGCAGGATAATAAATTTTTATTGTATTGTGAAGGGTGCCGTCAAAGTCAAAAATTATGCTTTTAATATTTTTTAACTCTTCTTTTTCATTAAAATTAAAATCTTTTTGCTTGCTTAAATTATCCACGGATTTCACCTAGCAAGTTTGCCATTTCAATTGCAGCTGTTGCTGCATCAAAGCCCTTGTTGCCAGATTTTGAGCCAGCTCTTTCAATTGCTTGTTCGATATTTTCTGTTGTGATTACTCCAAAAATAATTGGTACACCAGTTTCAAGTGAGGATGATGCGACTCCCTTTGCAACTTCTGTTGAGACAAGTTCGTAGTGAGTTGTAGCACCTCTTATAACTGCTCCTAGAGCAATTATTGCATCGTATTTTTTTGTAAGAGCGAGAGATTTTGCTGCAAGTGGAATTTCAAAACTTCCTGGAACCCAAATTATTTCTATTTCTTCGTCTTTTACGCCATGTCTTTTTAGTCCATCGATGCATCCATCTAATAATTTTGAAACTATAAATTCGTTAAATCTTGCCAAAACTATTGCGTATTTTTTCCCATCGGATTTTAAATTTGCACTGTAAATTTTCATATTTCCTCCAAATTATTATCTTAAATAAGATATTATTTACTAAATTCAGATAAGATGTGATTCATCTTTTCAGCTTTTGTTCTCAAATAAAATTCATCATGCTCAGTTGAATGAATTTCAATTGGAACTCTTTCTTTTATGATCATTCCAAATTCTTGTAGTGAATAAACTTTGTCGGGGTTATTTGTCAAAAGTCTAAGTTCTTTAACGCCAAGATCTTGTAAAATTTGTGCACCAGTGGAATAATCTCTTGCATCTTCAGGAAAACCAAGTGCCAAGTTTGCCTCAACTGTATCCATACCTTTATCTTGTAGGGCATAGGCTCTAATTTTGTTCACAAGTCCAATACCTCGACCCTCTTGACGCATATAGAGAAGAATTCCCCTTCCTTCTTCATCAATTTTTTTCATTGCAAGGTGAAGTTGATTTCCACAGTCACATCTTGATGAGCCAAAGCAATCTCCAGTTAGGCATTCTGAGTGAACTCTTGTAAGGACATCCATGCCATTGCCAATTTCGCCTTTAACTAGAGCGATGTGGTGTTCACCAGTAACTTTATCGATGTAAGCATGTGCTCTAAAGTCGCCAAATTTTGTTGGAAGTTTTGCTTCGGCAACTTTTTCTACGATTTTTTCATGTCTTTTTCTATAAAGTAAAAGTTCTTCTGTAGTTGTAATTTTCATGTTCAATTTCTCGGCGAGTTTAAATAAATCTTCACCTCGCATCATATGACCATCATCTTGCATAATTTCGCAACATAGTCCAACTTCTTTTAATCCAGCAATCTTTAAAAGGTCAACAGTTGCCTCAGTGTGTCCTCGTCTTACAAAAATACCATCTTTTTTTGCAACTAGAGGAAACATATGACCAGGTCTTCTAAAATCTTCTGGTTTTGCATCATCTTCTGTTAGTTTATAAGCAGTAAGGGCTCTTTCCCAAGCTGATATTCCAGTAGTTGTGTCCCTATGATCCACAGAAACTGTAAAGGCAGTTTCATGATTGTCAGTGTTGTCGGCAACCATTTGATTTAATTTAAATTTTTCGGCGTAGGCCTTTGACATAGGCATACAAATTAGTCCCTTTGCAAGAGATGCCATTGTGTTTAGACTATCTCCAGTAGCAAATTCTGCAGCTTGAATCATGTCGCCCTCATTTTCTCTATCGGGTTCATCTGTTACGATAATTATTTCGCCTTTTTTTAAAGATTCGACAACTTCTTCGATTGTGTTAACTTTCATTTTTTCTCCTCTTAAATTAAAATCCATTTTCTATTAAAAAATTTTTGGTTATTTTGTTTTCGCTTTTTGTATTTATAAAATTGTAGACGTAGCGACCAATTATATCGGTTTCTATATTTATTTTTTCGCCAATTTTTCTGTCTATAAGATTTGTGCATTTTATTGTCGTTGGAATAATTGAAACTTCAAAATAATTTTCACCAACCTTGGAAACTGTTAGGCTAATGCCATCAAGGGCAATGGAACCCTTTTGGACAATGTATTTAAAATTATCTGAAATAAATTTTATTCTATAGACAATTTCATTACCTCTTTTTAAAATATTTATGATTTCTCCAACTCCATCCACATGACCTTGTACTATGTGACCGTCAAGTCTTTTTGATGGACTAAGTGCACGCTCTAGGTTTAAACTTTTACCACTTTTTAAGTCTTTAAAAGTTGTGGAATTTATTGTCTCTACCATGACTTCCGCTTTGTAAAAATCACTTCCAAGTTCTGTTACAGTTAGACAGATGCCATTTGTTGCAATGGAGTCACCTATTTTTGTGCCTTCCAAAACTTTTTTACAAGATACTTTTAGTGTAAATAGGTCATTTTCCTTTTTTACATCCTTAAGTTTTCCAATTTCTTCGATTATTCCCGTGAAAATTTTAATCACACCTTCCAGTAATAAGTATGTCATCAAATAATTTTTCGCATTTCATGTCCCTTATCTTTATCGCATCCTTTAAATTTTCAATTTCTAAATCGCCAATTGCAGGGATGCCCTTTGAACCGAGTAAAATTGGAGCCATGAAAATGTAAAATTTATCCACTAAATTATTTTTTAGCATTTCTGCTGCTAAAGTCCTTCCACCTTCAAGAAGGATGGAGGAGATGTTAAATTTCTTTAACCTTTCCATTAAGTCAATTAAATCAACTTTATTATTTTTTTCTCTGCAAATTAAGACTTCAACATTTTTCATTTTCTTTAGTTTTTCAAATTTTTCTCTATTGAAATTTTTTGTAGTTGCAATTATTGCAATAGAATCTAAATCACTTGACAGCACCTTTGCATCTAGGGGGATTCTAAGTTTTGAATCAGTAATAATTCTTATTGGATTTACCCTGTATTTTCCGTGGCGAACATTTAGTGTTGGATCGTCTACAAGAACTGTTTCAATGCCAACCATTATGGCGTCAAGTTTTCCACGAAGTTCGTGGGAATAGGACCTAGAAAATTCTGATGTAATCCATTTTGATTCACCTTTTTCAGTTGCAATTTTTCCATCGAGGGACATTCCAGATTTAAAAACAACAAAGGGCCTTTTCTTTTTTATATAAGTAAAAAACCTCTCATTTAAACTTAGACATTCTTCAAGACATACGCCTTCTGTTATGGAAATTCCAGCATCTTCCAAAATTTTTATTCCCTTGCCAGAAACTTTTTCAAAGGGGTCTGTGGTTCCAATTACAACTCGCTTGATGCCTTCTTTCACAATTCTCATTGCGCAGGGTGGAGTCTTTCCAAAGTGAGAGCAAGGTTCTAAATTTACATATAGAGTTGCACCTTTTATGTCTTCACCACGATTTTTTGCATCTTCTATTGCATTTATTTCTGCATGGTTTTCGCCAAACTTTAAATGTGCACCTTCTCCAATTATTTTTTCATCTTTTACAATTACACAGCCGACTAGGGGATTAGTTTTTGTATGACCAATGCCCAACTTTGCAAGCTCTATTGCACGTTGCATATAAAAGCTGTCGTTAAAATTTTCTATATACATATTATCTCCTACAAAAAAAGAGCCCACGCAGGGCTCAAAAATTTTAAAATTAATCTTCTTTCATCCAGACTATACTGTCGGTATTGGAATTGCACCAATTCAGCTTTCGCTCGCGGACTTTACCGCCGGTGAGGAATTTCGCCTCGCCCTGAAGAGTTTTATTAACTTATGAATTTATAATATCACTATGAATGCATTTGTCAAGGAAAAGAAAATCACTTTAATACACTATGTTTTTTAATAATTTTTAAAACATCACTTAAAACTATATCCATATCTTTGTCGCTGTCGATTATATAATCCGCATACTCATCTAAATTTTCTAAAACAGAGAGCCTTTTTTCTATAACACTTTCATCTTCACATCTCTTAATCATTCTTTTTTTCAAAATTTCCTTGGAACATTTTAAATAAATTGCAATAACATTTTTAAATTCTTTTTTTATAGCAATGATTCCCTCTTTGTCTACAACAATTACACAATCACTTAAATCATTATTATTTTTTTCTAGGTCTTCTTTTAATGTAGAATAAAAATTTCCAGCATAGCAAGTTGAACCGATAAATAAATTTTTTTCTTCCATTTTTTTAAATTGAGATTTATCAATGAAATTGTAATCTACTCCATTAATTTCCCCTGGTCGAGGAGCTCTCGTGGTATAAGTTATTATTTTATTTAAGCCCTTTTTTGTAAGTTCCTCTCTAAGAGTGCTCTTGCCAGAGCCTGAATGTCCAAATATTAAATAAATCATAGCTTCTCCTTTAAATTTTATTATTACAAGTATAACATATATGTCAAGACACTTTACAAATTATAATTTTTGAAGTAATATAAAAAGGATAAAATATTAGATGGAGGTCAAGATGAAACATTTAATAGAGCCACTAGATTTTACAACTGAAGAATACGAAGAAATTTTTAGTCTGGTTGATGACATTATCGCAAATCCTATTCACTATTCCCATTTTTGCGAAAATAAGTTATTAGCCAGTCTTTTTTTTGAGCCATCGACTAGAACTAGACTTTCCTTCGAGACTGCAATGTTAAGACTTGGAGGAGGAGTAATTGGATTTTCTGACGCAGGAGTTAGCTCATCAACAAAGGGCGAAACTCTCCTTGATACAATAAGAGTAATAGAAAATTACGCCGATATATGTGCTATGAGACATCCCAAAGAAGGTGCTTCCCTTTTGGCATCAAAGGTAGTTACAAAAATGCCAATAATAAATGCCGGAGATGGAGGTCACTTTCATCCAACACAGACATTAGCAGACTTAATAACAATCAGACATTATAAAAAAACCTTTGACAATTTAACTGTGGGACTTTGTGGAGACTTAAAATTTGGAAGGACAATTCACTCACTTGTAAGAGCCTTAAATCGCTACGAAAATGTTAAATTTGTATTTATTTCTCCAGAAGAATTAAAGATGCCAGAGCCTTTTAAAAATTTTATAGAAAAAGAAAATTATTATGAAACTAGAGAACTTACAAGTGCAATTTCTAATTTAGATATTCTTTATATGTCAAGGGTGCAAAAAGAAAGGTTCGTTTCATCAGATGAATATGAAAGATTAAAGGATTACTATGTACTTACAGAAGAAAAATTAAAATCAGCAAAAGATGACATGATAATTCTTCATCCACTTCCAAGAGTAAATGAAATTGCACCTGAAGTGGACAAGGATCCTAGAGCAGTTTACTTTGAGCAGACAAAATTTGGAATGTATGGAAGAATGGCACTTATTATAAAACTTTTGGAGGATGCAAAATGATAAATGTTTCAAAAATAAAAAAGGGCATTGTCCTAGATCACATTGAAGCAGGACGTGCTCACGTACTTTACAAAGCTTTGGAGCTAGAAAAAGTTACTGATGCAGTTGTTCTGATGCAAAATATCTTTTCAACTTCCATGGGCAAAAAAGATTTAATAAAAATAGAAACAGATTACAATTTAGACTTCACAGTATTGGGACTCATTGCACCTCACACTACTGTGAACTTCATAGAAGATGGCGAAAGAGTAAAAAAATTTCGCATGGAAATGCCTAAAGTTGTGGAAGGTGTTTTGAAATGCAAAAACCCAAGATGTATTTCAAATAGCGAAAGAGAATTGGCAGGACATAAATTTTATCTATACAATAGAGATAAAAAGGAATACAAGTGCGAATATTGTGATACAGTAACCATTTATGGAGAGTAAAATGGCAAAGATTTTAGAAAATAGAAGTATATGCAAAGATTATTTTATACTTAGAACAGATTTAGATATTAAAGTTTATCCAGGACAATTTTTTATGATAAGAGCTTGGGATAATTACCCAACACTTTCCAGACCAATTTCTATCTACGATTTTACAGATGGAGTAGATTTTTTAATAGAAAAGAAGGGAATTGGCACAGAAATTCTTGAAAAACTAAAAGTTGGAGACGATATAAAACTCTACGGCCCCTTTGGGAACATTTTTTACACAAATGTCGATGAAGTTGCCTTAGTTGGAGGTGGCGTTGGAGTTGCTCCTTTTCATTATTTAATTAAAGAAATTCAAAAATTAAAACCAAAGTCAAAAATCACATTATATATTGGAGAGAGAGAAGAACTTGAACTTGAAAAGTGCTTTGAAGATGTAAATTGCGACATAAAAGTGAAAAAGGGAAGCTTTATAACTGATATTATTAATTTCGAAAGCCATAAATTAATTTACGCTTGTGGACCAGAAATTATGATGAAAAAAGTTGTAGAGCTTGCAAAAGCTCGCCACATTAAGGCTTATGTTTCTCTTGAAAAAAGAATGGGATGTGGCGTTGGTGCATGTCTTTCTTGTAGCTGTGACACAAAAGAGGGAAGAAAGAGAGCATGTAAAGAAGGGCCTATTTTTGAGGGGAGTGATTTAATTGACTTCTAGAATGGAAATAAATTTAGCAGGTATAAAATTAAAAAATCCAATAATCATGGCAAGTGGAACCTATGGATACGGCGAAGAATTCAAAAATTTTTATGAACCAAAAATTCTCGGAGCAATTTCATCAAAGGGCATTACTAGGCATCCAAAAAGGGGAAATGAAGGCATAAGAATTTGGGAGACACCTTCAGGAATATTAAATTCCATTGGACTTGAAAATCCTGGAGTTGAAGAATTTGTAAAAGAAAAAATTCATTCAATGCAAAAACTTGGGACAGAAATTTTTGTAAATCTAGGTGGAAATACCATTGAAGAATATATTGAATCTACAAAGATCTTAAATAACTATGAATTTGCAGCAATTGAACTTAATATTTCTTGTCCAAATGTAAAAGAAGGCGGAATGGCTTTTGGAATGGATAAAGATTCAGCAGCAAAAGTTGTAAGAGAAGTCATGAAAGTAACAAATAAAAAAGTTTTTGTAAAACTGTCTCCAAATGCAGGCGATATTGTGGGAATTGCAAAGTCTGTGGAAGCGGAAGGTGCAACGGGACTTTCACTTATAAATACAATTCTTGGCATGGCAATCGACTTTGATAGAGAAGAAATTGTATTTAAAAACACTTATGCAGGGCTTTCGGGTGCAGCAGTAAAACCAATTGCACTGAGAATGGTTCACCAAATAGCAAGAGCAGTAGATATTCCAATAATTGGCATGGGTGGAATCACAAATTATAAAGACGTACTTGAATTTTTAATGGCGGGAGCAACAGCAGTTGAAATTGGAACTTATAATTTTATGAATCCAAATGCAGGTGCAGAAATAATAAGTGATCTTGAAAAATATTTAGAAGAGAAAAATAAAAATATAAGGGACTACATTAAAAAATTAGTTTAAAAGGGACTTTCTAGAGTTTAGAAAGTCTTTTTTTGGGTAACTATTTAATATATTAAAGGAGGTGCTAATATGTTTGATTTGTATAAAGATATATATGATGCTCAGATTAATTTATTAAAATCTTTTAATCAGGGAAAGGAAAAAAATGATAAGGAAAAATTAAGCCTTGAAGATTACTTTAGAGAAATGGCAAGAATAAATGAAAAAATGGTAGATAATATTTATGATATCCCTAAAAAATACATGGATGAAGTAACAAAGTTTAATCCTTTTAAAGATAATTTTAGTGAAAGCATGAAGGGACTTTTTGAAGTCAATCCATATTTCGAAAACTTTATGAATTTTCAAAAATTTTTTGCCGACAATTTAAAGGATCCAAAAAAAGTTTATATCGATTTTATGAATAACTTTAAAAATTATTTTCCAATGTTAAGTGCAAATGGAAAATTTATGGAAGATTATAGTAGCGCTGCCAAAGAACTATTTAATAGTTACAATAAGTATCAAGAAAATTATATGAATATTTTTATGCCAGAGTCTATGAGGGAAAGAGCAAAGGAAATTATGAACTTTAACCAAAAGGTTTTTGGCAACTTTAACTTTATGATTCCTAAATTTGGAAACATGCCTTTTATGATAGAAGGCTTCTTTGGTAAAATTGATTATTTCAAAAACATGGAAAAATTTTCTAATCAAATGTTGAAAAATTTGGAAGAGTATGAAAAATTATTTGGCGACAATAATTATTTTGCAAGCACTTCAGGCGTTATAAAATTTCAAAAAGCTTTCATAGAAAAATCTATGAAGTATTTCGAAGTTTATATTAATTATTACAAGGATATTTATACTGAAATCGCAAAAATTTCTGAATTTACTTTTGAAAAATATAGAAGTGATCTAGAAGAATTGGCACTAAAGAAAGATCCACAAGAAGTTTATGACTTTTTTGAAGAAAAAACTAAGGAACAATACAAAAAATTATTTGATGTAGACAAATTTAAAGAAATTTATAAAAAAGCAGAGGAAGACACAAAAGAACTTCGAGAAGAACTATTTAAAATAAATATGGATTATATGAATTTTGTAGAACCATCAAGCAAAGAAGATGTAAAGGATTTAAAAGAACAAATAACAAAAATGTCCAATAAAATTGACAGTTTAAATAAAGAAATAGAAAGACTAAAGAGCGAATAAAGCTTAAAAAACCAACAATAATTATTAAAAATAGATATTTAGTGATCTCGACTTGTGTCGAGATTTTTATTATAGCACAATCACGGAAAAACAAAAAAGTACAACTTAAATAAATTAACAATCTATTTTACTAAAATATTGTTTTAATTTTAGTGAAACTCCGATATAATATTGTCATCTAGTAAAGATTTTTTGGAAAATTTTTATAAGAAATAAATATTAAAAAGGAGATGATTTTATAGATTTATTAGGTATTTTAAATTAAATTATTTTATCTATCGATAGGTGTTTTGCTATTATTTTTTGTAGGTGTATCTTTTTATAAGAGAAAAATAATAGAACTAAGGAGCTAAATATTTTACAAAATAGGCCAATTTACTAATGAGATCTTGTGTTATTTTTTTAATTAATTATTTGCTGCTATAATTTATTTTATTACAATACTGTATAGATAATTATAGTATATAGCTCTAGACTTTAAGTAACAAGCTAGTTTCATTATAAATTTAAAGCCAGCTAACGTATAGTTAAGGGGCTTAATTTATTAGAGTATGAAGGCTTTTGAAATTATAATATTAAGCGTTATTGGAGCAATAATATTTGTCATTAATATTGCAATTATAGCTTGAATTTTTTAAGGTATTTGCACTAAAAAGAATACATACAAACATGCTAAAAGCAAGAAAAAGGGCAAACTTTTTTGACAATTATTGTAAGTATGCTAATAAATGTTATTTGTTTAAAATTAGCTTTAAGTTAAATATAATATTGTTAAATACTTTATCTCGAGCTTTGCACTTGTAGAAATAATGGCAGCAGTTAAACGATGGAAAATTCAAGGGAGCTAGACTTAAATATTTATTAAAAATTAAAAGGAGGAAAATTTATTATGACAGGTGCTATGTTTACAACACTATTTCAAAGCATATGCTTTCTATCACTATTTTTATTAATAGGATTCTTTTTGAGAGCAAAGGTTAAAGCTTTTCAAGAAACATTTATACCAGCAAGTGTAATTGGTGGTTTTATACTTTTATTACTTGGACCTATAGGTTTTGGAATACTCCCAATACCAGAAGAATGGATTAAGATTTGGTCACTTATTCCGGGCATTTTAATTGTGCCAGTTGTTACAGCGACACCACTTGGTTTAGATCTTGGTGGAAAGAATGCGGCGAAGAAATTTAAGCCGGCAATACCATTATTTTTTATAATGTTTGCTACTTATTATCTTCAAAATGCAATTGGATTCGGGACTAATAAATTATTTAGATCAATGGGTCAAGATTTATACGACACATTTGGTTGGGAACTTTGCATAGGTTATACTGGTGGTCACGGAACTGCGGGTATTCTTGGCAATATGCTTAACGAACTAAATATTCCTTATTGGGAAACTGCTCAAGGAGTTGCAGTAACTATGGCAACTTTTGGTCTTGTTGGTGGGATCTTAATAGGTATGGTTTTAATTAACTGGGCAGCTAGAAAGGGAGAAACTGCAATATTAAAAGAGCCTGGAGATATTCCAAAGGATGTTAAAATAGGTTATGAAAGAGATGTAACAAAACAAGGTTCTATTGGTAGAGAAACGACAAAATCTGCATCTATGGATACAGTAACTTTTCACGCTGCAGTAATTTTTTTAGGTTGTCTAATTGCTTATGGAATATTAGCTGTATCTAAAAAATATAATATTCCTGGGCTTAAATCTATTTCAGTTTGGGCATATGGAATTTTAGTAATGTTTATTATTTGGGCAATTATTAAAAAATTAAATCTGGACTTTTTAATCGATAGCAATGTCAAGGGTAAAATTACAGGATCTCTTACTGAATTTGCAGTTATTGGAGCTGTAGCTTCACTTCCACTTAAGACGGTTTTCACATATTTTGTTCCAATAATGGTAATGGTAATCTTAGGATATATTGGAACTGTAGGCATCCTCATGATATTATGTAAGAGATATTTAAAAGTTGATTGGTTTGAGCATATGATAGCAACTCTTGGAATGAGTACTGGTGTATTTTTAACAGGATTATTGCTATTAAAGATTTGTGACCCTGATTCTGAAAGTACTGCACTTGGAAATTATTCAATTTCCTTCTCAATAATTTCAGCTGTTACATTTGCTTTAATGCCATTAGTATTAAATATAATATTAACTAAAGGACCAGGAACTGCATTTATATTAACTTCTGGTCTAACAGTTGTTGGAATAATAGCAACAATGATTTCATCAAAATTACTTTTAAAGGATTGATGAATTGGACTAGTAAAATTTTAAGGAGAATGATATGGATAAATATAACGACGAGCTTATTAAACTCGCTAAAAACATTTGGGAATTTGCGGAAATTAAGTGGAAAGAATATAGATCTGTTGAAGCTCAAAAAGAAATTTTAAAAAAACATGGATTTAAAATAAAAGAAAATTTGGCTGATTTGCCAACTGCTTTTAGTGCAGAATTTGGCGATGAAGGCGGAATAAGCATTGGACTTTTGGGAGAATTTGACGCATTATCTGGTCTTTCTCAAGTTGAAGACTTGGCTGAGAGAAAAGAAAAAGTAAAGGGAGAATGTGGTCACGGCTGTGGTCATCATCTTTTGGGAACGGCATCTATTGGTGCTTCCTTAAAAATTAAAGATTATATAGAAGAAAACAATTTTAAGGCAAAAGTAATTTACTTTGGTTGTCCAGCTGAAGAAGGTGGAAGTGGAAAAGCATTTATGGCAAAGGCTGGTTGTTTCGATGCTCTTGACATTGCAATTACATGGCATCCTTTCACTGGGAATGCAATATTTACTGGTTCGCTACAAGCTAACAAACAAGTGTATGTTAGATTTAGAGGTAAGGGAGCTCATGCGGCAGCATCACCTCATCTTGGAAGATCTGCCCTTGATGGACTTGAACTTGTAAATATTGGAGTTCAATTTTTAAGAGAACATATGCAAAGTTTTGAGAGAATTCACTATTCAATAGTTGATCCAGGTTCTGCGTCCCCAAATGTAGTTCAACCCTATGCAGAAGGATTATACCTAATCAGGTCAAAAAATACCGAACATGTAAATAGACTTTACGAAAGATTTGAAAAAATTGTTGAAGGTGCAGGTCTTATGACTGAAACTGAACCAGAAATAATTTTTGACAAAGCTTGTTCCAATGTAATTCCAAATCCTGTAATCGAAGAAGAACTTTATAAAGCTTTTTTGGAAGAAGGACCAGTTGAATTTACAGAAGAAGAAATAAATTATGCAAGAAAGTTTAGAGAAACTTATCCTCAAGAGAATATTGAAAGCGAAAATACAATTGGCTTTGCTGAGGACAAAAATGCTGAATTAAATTATCTAAAAGAAAATATATTATATGACAAAATTTTAGATTACAAACATTCCAACGAAATAGTAATGGGTTCTTCAGATGTTGGAGATTGCTCTAATGTAGTGCCAACAGCACAAGTAATTACAGCTTGCTTTGCTATTGGAACGGCTGCTCATTCATGGCAAGAAGTAGCTCAAGGAAAATCTTCTATAGCAATGAAAGGAATGCTAAAGGCTGCTGATGTAATGGCAAGGGCAGCTATTAGCTTCATTGAAAATCCTGAACTTGTTAAAAAAGCAAAAGAAGAATTTATAAAGGTGCGTGGAGAAAAATTTATTTCACCAATACTTGATGGATCTAAACCAAGGATGGATTAAGATGAAAAATATTTTAAAAAAGTCAGAAGAAAATCAAAAACTTTTAGTGGATATTCGGAGAGAACTTCATATGAATGCTGAAACCTCACAAAATGAAGTAGAAACTTCAAAGATAATTATGAAATATCTTGACAAGTTTAATATTCCCTATATTAGTGAGGTAGGGGGACATGGCATTATCGCAGAAATTACTGGTTCTGAACCTGGTAAAGTTGTTGCATTAAGAGCCGATATGGATGCTCTTGAAATGGAAGAAGAAAGAGATATAAGCTTTAAATCCAAAAATAAAAATGTAATGCATTCTTGTGGTCATGATTCACATATGACTTTTCTTCTAGGTGCTGCAAAATTGTTAAATGAAAATAAAGATAAAATAAAGGGAAAGGTGAAACTTGTATTTCAACCGGCAGAAGAGTTATCGCCAATTGGTGGTGCACCAAAAATTTTAGAATCAGGTTTATTAAATGATGTCGACGCTATTTTTGGATCTCACGTTTGGCCAGATCTGCCCTTTGGGAAAATTGCAATAAAAGAAGGAGCCATGATGGCAAATTCTGATCACTTTACAATAAAATTTATTGGAGCATCATCTCACGCAGCAAAACCTCACGAAGGTGTCGATGCTATAGTAATGGGTTCCCAATTTATAAATGCTATGCAGACTTTAATTTCAAGAAATACTGATCCAATGAATTCCGTAGTTTTAACTGTTGGAAGATTTATTGCAGGAACTAGATATAATGTAATGGCTGAAGAAGCTTTGATAGATGGTACTTGTAGAACTTTTTCAAAGGAAGATAGAACGAGAATTTTTAAAGATATGGGAAATCTTGCTAGAGCAATTGCTGAAGTTAATCATGGAAATTGTGAATACAATTATGGGTTTGGATATCCAGCTGTTATGAATGAAAAAAATTCTGTGAAATTAGTGAAGAAAAGTGTAGTTGATTTATTTGGAGAAGATTCGCTTTTAGAAATTGATAAACCAGCAATGACAGCAGAAGATTTTGCTTTTTATCTTCAAAAAATTAAAGGAGCTTTCTATTGGGTAGGAATTGGAAAAGAAGGAGAAAAGAATTATCCTCTTCATAGCAAAAAATTCTATCTAAATGAAGATATATTATATAGAGGCGCTGCTCTTATGTGTGTAATTGCATTAAACTTCTTGAATGAGAATTAATATTTTATTCTTTCAAAAAGCTTTAGGTCTCCTTGGAGACCTTTTTATTAATGTAATTTATAAAGGCACTTATATTTTACAAATTTACTGTAGAATATTATAATTTAATAAAGAGTATTGAATTTAAGGTGTTTTACAAAGGAGAAAAAATGGACTACAGAAATGGATATAAAGAAACTATTAAGGCGAGAGAGCGAATAAGAGATTATGTGTATGATACACCTCTTGTAAGGCTTGATTATATTTCTGAAATTTTAGGCACAAGTGTTTATGCAAAGTTAGAAAATATGCAAAGAACAAATTCTTTTAAAATCAGAGGTGCGTTAAATAAAATTAGGAAACTTTCGCATGAAGAGTTACAAAGGGGAGTTGTTACTGCTTCTAGTGGCAATCATGGTAAGGCAATAGCGACTTGTGCAAAGATGCTAGGGATTCCTGCAAAAATTGTTCTTCCAGATACTTCTACTGATATAAAGAGACAGATGATAAGAGATCTTGGTGCTGAAATTGTTATTTCAACTGTGGAAAAAAGATTTATTGTTGCAAAGGAAATTTCTGAAAGGGAAGGAATGACTTTTATTCATCCCTTTGATGATTTAGATGTTGCTGAAGGTCAAGGTACTATTGCTGTTGAAATTTTAAATAAAATGGATCACTTGAAGATGATCGTGCCTATTGGAGGCGGCGGACTTATTTCCGGAATAGCTATGTACACTAAGGGAGTAACTAGATGGGCAAAGGTAATTGGTGTCGAGCCAGAAAATGTAGCAAGATATACAAATTCTTTAAAGGAAGGGAAGCCAACTGAAGTTAATAGAGGCGAGACTCTCGCCGATGGATTGTTATCAGTTAAACCTGGAGAAAGTGTTTTTCCTATTGTAAGAGATTTGGTTGATGATGTTGTAACTTGTGAAGATAAAAGTATTAAAAAAGCTTTGGATTTGTTGTATAATAAAGAAAAATTAATTGTTGAGCCGTCTTCTGCTATTGGACTTGGAGCAATTTTAGAAGGGAAAATAAAATACGATGAAAGAGACAAATTAGTTTTAATCATCACAGGTGGCAATGTGGAAGGTAGCGTAATTGAAAAAATAATCAATTCTTAAGGAGGAAGCTATGAGGGATTTTATTTGTAGTAAATTTAGTAATGTAGAGCCATCTGGAATTAGAAAAATTAACGAAAAAACTCTTGAAATGGAAAGAGAAGGAAAAAAGATCTACCATTTTGAAGTTGGCAGACCTGATTTTGATACTCCAAAGGTTATAAAGGATGCAACTATAAAAAGCATTGAAAGGGGAGATGTTTTTTATACTTCAAATTTTGGAATTATGCCACTGAGAGAAGCTGTTGCTGAAAAATTAAGAGAGGATAATAATTTAGATTATTCTGCAAAGGAAATTCTAATAACGGCAGGTGCATCTGAAGCAATTTTTGACACTTATTCATTAATTTTAGAAGAAGGAGACGAAATCCTAATTCCAAATCCATGTTGGCCAAATTATGTAAATACGGCTCATATCATGAATGCAGTGCCAGTTAGATATAGTTTGTCAGAAGAAAATGATTTTCAAATTGATTTTGATGAGTTAGAAGAACTTGTTACAGAAAAAACTAAGGCAATTGTAATTATCACGCCATCAAATCCAATTGGATCTATGCTTTCAAAGGAAACTTTAGAAAATCTTGCTGATTTTGCAAAAAGGAAAGATATTTTAGTAATTTCTGATGAAATTTATGAAAAAATTGTCTACGGAACTAAGAAGCACTATTCTATAGCATCCTTTGATGAAATGAAAGAAAGAACTATTACTATTAATGGTTTTTCAAAAACATATTCTATGACTGGTTTTCGTCTTGCATATATTGCAGCACCAGAGGAATATATTAGAGTTTTAAATATTATTCACCAACACAATACATCTTGTGCAACATCCTTTGTGCAACATGCAGGTATCGTTGCTCTAAAAGAAGGGCAAGAAGGTGCACAAAAAATGTTGAAAGAATACAAGAGAAGGCGTGATTATATTGTTGAAAAAGTTAATTCAATAGATGGGCTTAGCTTAAATAATCCTGACGGGGCTTTTTATGCTTTTATTAACATCAAGGGAGTTGGAGTTAGTGCAGAAGAATTTTGCAAGTATTTACTTGACGAATTATGTGTTGCACTAGTTCCAGGTAATGTATTTGGAACAGCAGGAGAAGGCTTTGTAAGACTTTCCTATGCAAGTAGTTATGAAGACATTGTTGAAGGTCTAGATAGGATAGAAAAAGCTTGTAAACATTTTATGAATAAGTAGAAAGTTTTTGTCAATATAGAAAAATGGAAAAATTTTTTGTTATTATTTTAAATGTAATTATCTTTGGACTAATGTCAATTTTACTTTCTAGGATTGGTAGAGAGGGGAGTCTACTATTAAAATTGATTTATTCAATAATTTTAGTCATGGCAGGATTTAATATAGCAAATAAAATAGAGTAGGCATCATTATGAAGCCTACTCTATTTTATTTGCGTAAGTTTTTAAAAATATGCCAACGACTTTATGAAATCTTGCGATATTAGTAATATAAGCGTAGTCGTTGCCATAAATTTTTTTGATGTTTAAGCTCTCCGATTCTTCGCCAGTGAATACTCCAAAGGTATTTATGCCCATTAATCTTGTCAAGAGAACTTCCTTTGATGTGTCCATGACTGCTTCGTCATCTTTATAATTTTCGCCGGGAATTTTTGATGTACCCACAACTCCTATGTCAATTTCATCAAAGGGAAGCCCATCAGTTAAAATTATTAAAAATCTCCTTGAATCATAATTTTTTGAAATTAAATGTCGCATGAATTTTATTGCAAGGCCATCTCGGTTAGAGCCACTGGGTGAATACTTGAAGATGTTCATGTTTTTAGTTTGAGGGTCATTGTAATCTCTATATTTTTTTATGACGAGGTAATTGTAAAAATTATTATAAGAAAAAACTCTAGTTTTAATATTCAAGTTTGTTAGAGCTTCTGCAATAATGTAGCTTTCTGTTGCTACAATTTCTTTTCTTTTGTTTTGGGATGCAGAGGAGTCAAGCAGGATGTCGACAAAAATTTCGTTGGAATCCTTGTGATTTATTTTACTAAAAATCTTATACTCGTTAAGTGCCTTTGACTTCCAAATTTCAGAGGCAATAATGTTTCCTTCCTTTGATTTTACTGTTTCATCTTCAGATTCTCTCAGTAGAGAATTTTTTATTATGCTTGAAAGTTCACGAGCTGCACGTTGATTTTGGACTTTGTTGTCTTCGTAAAACTTTAAATTGTCTAGATAATTATTTTTTTCTTCTTTGGCAAAATAAGAATTTTTATTTTTAAATTCGCCACTGGGAAAATAAATTTTAATATCACTGTGAATGTCTGTTGCGATTTTTGAAGCAATTTTATCGGCAACATGCCTTTTTATTTTTTCTATGCCATAGTGTTTTTCTAGTGCTTCGTAAATATTTTGGTCGCCAAAATTATTTTTAAAATTGTCTTCTTTTACATTTATATCTCTGTAATCATCGTTAAAAAAAGTAAATTCAGCAGATTCAATATTGTATCTTTCTAGAAAAGTGTTGTCTACAAATTTTTTTCTATTGTAAGGGCGATTTTTATTTGATGAGGAGTTGGACTTTGCTTCCCTTTTAAAGTCCTCATAACTTTCGTCAATATCATGAGGAAGATTTTTATTAATGTGAAAATACTTTTCAAATAAATATTTTAAAAATTCTAAATATTGGAAGGTGTCTAAGCTTTTAAAAGCATAAATTTCATCTAGCATTTCTTCTAAAACTTTTTGAACCTTTGGGAATTTTCCTCTTTCTTTTCTAATGTATCCAATTTTTAACTCTGTTGTTAAAATTATTTTTTGTCTATTCAAGTGTTTTAAAATTTCTTCATCGTGAGATTTTTTGAAATCCAAAGTGCCAGGTCTTTCTAAAATCATTTCATGTGAAAAAATATTTTCAATAATTAGTTTTGAAATTTCCCATAAATCTTTTTTATTGTTTAAATTATTTATATATCTTTTGAAAAAGTCATCAATTGTATAAAAATAAAAATATTTCGACGCATAGCCAAGGATTGCAGCTTCGTAGGAGTCCTCTGGTTTTAGCGAGAATTTAAAAATATCGAAGTTATAAAGATCTGAAACAGTCCAAAATATATTTTTTAGTCTATTTTTATCCTTCAAATAAATCAGCTCTTTCAATATTTTTTATAAAGAGAGTGTCTATTACATCTGTAACGATTTCTCTCTCGTAGGAGTCAAAGGTTTTATCTACAATTCCAAGTTCAAGGGAATCTCTAATGCCTAATCCTTTATTCATAAGTTCAATGCTAGAAAGGAGTCCGCGAAGATCAATTGCCTTTGAAGAAATTTCTGAGTTAAGGGATTTCTCTTGCAAGTCCAAAAATAATTTTGTGAAAATTTTTATTGCATTTTTATTTAAATTTGTATTTTCTTTAAATAATTTTTCCAAATCGCTTTCTGCTATTGTTGGCATATCAATTACCAAAAACCTTGATACCAAGGCTTCGTTTAAATCACGAGTGCCAATGTAACCGTAATTCATTGTTGCTATAAATCTCGTTGCATCATTTAAGTTTAGTCTTCCATAACCAGAAACATCGATAACTCTCCTGTAATCAAGAGTTGAATGCACAACAGAGAGTGCTTCGTTTTTTGCCATATTTATTTCGTCAAATACTGCAAAGCCACCTTGTTCTGCGGCTTCGTAGACTGGTCCTTTTTTTAGGATAACTTCATTATTTTTAAAAGTATCAGAACCAATAAGACTTGAAGGGTCTGATGTAATGTTTAGAGAAATCGTCCAAAGAGGTCTCTTAAAAAGATAGGCAAGATTTTCTGCTAAAACATTTTTGCCCGTTGCCTTTGGTCCAGATAGAAGGATGTTATCGCCAGATAAAATTGCTGCGATTGCCTTCTCCCAAGTTTTTTTGCCATAATATTTATATTTAATTTTTGGAATTCTATATCTATATTCTTCATTTAATTCATGTTTTTCTATAAATTCATCCACTCCATTGAGTAGATCTTCTGAAACGCCTTGTGAAAGTAAAAACTTTCTCATTTCATCACCTCTAGCATATTATAACAAAAAGAAAAAATTTTATCTTAAATAATAATTTGTAAGAAATTGAAAAATTATTCTATGATATAATAAAATAAAAGGGGGATTATTATGGCTTGTGTGTCTAAATCTATAATAAGTTTAATAATAGGTTTTGGATTTTTTGTTGCAGTTTTTGTCCTTATAATATTGGCAATAATTGCCTTAATAAAATATATAAAAAACAATAGATGAACTAAAAATTAAATATATGACAATGGAAATGTTTTAATTTTACCATAACCTTTTATGATAATTAGTTGTTTTAAATATTTAATTTTACAAGGTTGTATGATATTGTAAATGTTAGGATTTATAACTAGGTTCAAAATATCAACGATTATTTTTATTTACAAAGAAATATTTTGATTAATAATCTTTTAACATAGTATTATTTAATTAGTTGACTTTACTTTACACGCTAAAGACTTGAACTTATTTTTCCTTGTGGTATAATATTAAAAACTAAAAAAGGCGATAATTGAGAATAGTAATTTTAAAAAGTTTTTTAGAGAGCAGGTGGTAGGTGCAAATCTGTAAACATTTAAAGTGAATCCACCTCATAGTCTATGAATTTTTAAGTGAACCATTTGGTTAATTAGGGTGGCAACGCGGGTCTCTCGTCCCTTTAGGGATTGAGGGGCTTTTTTTTATTTTAAGGGAGGATTTATGTTAGACATTAAATTTGTAAGAGAAAACCCAGAAGCAGTTAAGGAAAACATCAAAAAGAAATTCCAAGATGAGAAACTTCCACTAGTTGATGAAGTTATAAAAATCGACGAAGAACTTAGAGAAGCAAAAACTAAGGGAGACAATCTTCGTGCAGAAAAAAATCAAACTTCAAAAGAAATAGGAAGCTTTATACAAAAGGGTGAAAAGGATAAAGCCGAAGAAGCTAAAAAAAGAGTTGCTGAAATAAATAAAGAAATCACAGAATTAGAAGCAGCTGAAAGAGATCTTGGCGAAGAACTTAAAAAAAGGATGCAAATTATTCCACAAATGATTGATGATTCAGTGCCAATAGGAAAAGACGACAGTGAAAATGTGGAAATCGAAAGATTTGGTGAACCAGTTATACCGGATTACGAAGTACCCTATCATGTTGATATCATGGAAACCTTTGATGGAATTGATTTAGATTCAGCTAGAAATACATCAGGAGCAGGATTTTATTATTTAAAGGGCGATATTGCAAGACTTCACTCTGCAATTTTATCCTATGCAAGAGATTTTATGATTGATCGTGGATTTGAATATCACATTCCACCATTTATGATTCGTTCAGATGTTGTTACTGGTGTAATGAGTTTTGCTGAAATGGAAAATATGATGTATAAGATTGAAGGAGAAGACCTTTATCTAATTGGTACATCAGAACACTCAATGATTGGTAAATTTATTAATACAATTACTCCAGAAGAAGATATGCCCCTTGCATTAACTTCTTATTCTCCATGTTTTAGAAAAGAAGTTGGAGCTCATGGAATAGAAGAAAGAGGAGTTTATAGAATTCACCAATTTGAAAAGCAAGAGATGGTTGTAATTTGCAAGCCCGAAGATTCAAAGGATTGGTTTGTAAAATTATGGCAAAATACAGTGGACTTCTTCCGTTCATTAGAAATTCCTGTAAGAACTCTTGAATGTTGTTCTGGCGACTTGGCAGATTTAAAGGTAAAATCTCTTGACGTTGAAGCCTTCTCTCCAAGACAAAATAAATACTTTGAAGTTGGATCTTGTTCAAATCTTGGAGATGCACAAGCAAGAAGACTTAATATTAAACTTCGTGGTAAAAATGGAACATATCTTGCACATACTTTGAACAACACAGTTGTTGCACCGCCAAGAATGTTAATTGCCTTCTTAGAAAATCTTTTACAAGAAGATGGCAGTGTAAAAATTCCAAAACCACTTCAAATGTATATGGGCGGAAAGGAAAAGATTGTTCCAAAAAAATAATTTAAGAGAATATTTTTGGGTAATATTAACTTAGATTGTTTTAGGCAAAATAATTTGATATAATTTATTCACTTAGGGGAGTAACTTTTAAATTTTCAGTCGTCATTACGGCATTGCCCGGCTGGAAAGCTTAGTATTAAGTATGTGAGACCGATGTAACAATCGGTCTCTTTTTTTATTTTATATGAAATTATAAGGAGGAATTATGGAAAAAAATTGGTATAATCAGTCGCCAGATGAGACCTTGAAAAATCTCTCGACAACAAAAGAGAAGGGACTATCTCATGAAGAAGCTCAAAACAGATTGCAAGAGTATGGAGAAAATGCACTTGAGGCAGAAAAGAAAAAATCCTTTGGAGAAAAGCTAAAGGAGCAAATCCTAGACCCAATGATAATTATTTTAATTGCAGCAGCAATTGTATCTGTTTTTGTAGGAGAAGCCCTTGATGCTGGAATTATCATTGCAATTGTAATTGTAAATGCCTTTCTTTCAATTTATCAAGAGGGAAAAGCAGAAGAAGCCATTGAAGCACTACAAAAGATGTCTTCACCAAAGGCAAAGGTAATAAGAGATGGCGAAGATGAAGAAGTTGATTCAAATAAATTAGTTCCAGGAGATATTATTGTCCTTGAAACAGGAGATATTGTCCCAGCAGATTTAAGGCTAATTGAATCATCAAATTTAAAAATCGATGAATCATCACTTACGGGAGAATCCGTTGCTGTAGAAAAACATTATGACGCAGAATATAGTGGCAAAATGGAAATTGGTGATAGAGAAAACTTAGCTTACTCATCAACTATTGTAACTTATGGCAGGGGAATGGGAGTAGTTATTGAAACTGGACACAATACAGAGATTGGCAAGATTGCAACTTCAATTGCAACAGTAGGAGAAGAACAAACTCCGCTACAAAGAAAACTTGCAAAGCTTTCAAAAACTCTTGGAATTTTAGTAATAGTGATTTGTGCAGTTGTAATGGCTGTTGGACTTTTATATAAACACGATCCACTGGACATGTTTATGACAGCAATTTCACTTGCAGTGGCAGCTGTGCCTGAAGGCTTACCTGCCATAGTGACAATTGTACTTTCAATTGGTATGGGCAAGATGGCAGAAAAAAATGCAATTGTCAAAAAACTTTTGGCAGTTGAAACTCTTGGAACAACAACAGTAATTTGTTCCGACAAAACTGGCACTCTAACGCAAAATGAAATGACAGTTGTAAAAGTTTTTACCGATGAAAATGTTTATGATGTTTCAGGAACTGGTTATGTCCCAGAAGGAGATGTAACTAAAAAAGAAGAAGTAATTACAATAGACGATGATGAAAACTTAAAAATTTTATCATCAATTGCAGCTCTTACTAATGATGCAAAATTAAAGGTAAAGGACGGCGAAGCTTCCATTACAGGAGATCCAACTGAAGGTGCACTTCTTACTTTTGCAGAAAAAGCAGGAAATGGATTAGAAAATCTTTATAAAAAATTTGATAGGCTAGAGGAAATTCCCTTTGATTCTGATAGAAAAATGATGACAACTTTTCACGACAAAATTTTTGACGAAATTGCATCTTTCACAAAGGGTGCACCTGATGTAGTCTTAGATAGATGTAGTAAAATTTTAATTGGTGGAAAAGAAGTAGAACTAGACGAAAAACTTAAAAAAGAAGTTTTAGATAAAAATTCAGAATTTGCAAGGTCAGCTCTAAGATGTCTAGGTTATGCTTACAGAAAACACAAAACCCTTCCAAGTAAACTCACATCTGAAATTGTTGAAAAGGATATGGTCTTTGTTGGACTTACTGGAATGATAGACCCATCAAGGCCAGAAGTTAAGGATGCAATAAAAGAATGTAAAAGTGCGGGCATAAGACCAATTATGATAACAGGCGATTATCTTGAAACAGGTCTTGCAATTGCCAAGGACCTTGGTATTGCAAAATCAGATGATGAAGCAATAATGGGCAGAGAATTAAATGAAATGTCTGAAACAGAACTTCGAGAAATAGTAAAGAAAAAATCTGTCTTTACGAGAGTTTCTCCAGAAAATAAAGTTCAAATAGTAACGGCATTGAAAGAAAATGGACATATAACAGCTATGACAGGTGATGGCGTAAATGACGCACCAGCAATTAAAAAGGCAGATATTGGCATTGCAATGGGAATTACGGGGACAGATGTCGCTAAAAACACAGCAGAAGTAATTTTGACAGATGACAATTTCGCAACTATTGTAAATGCAGTTGAAGAAGGAAGAATTATTTATTCCAATATAAAAAAATTTGTAGCATATTTACTTTCGTGTAACTTGGGAGAAGTTTTAATAGTTTTGATTTCTATTTTGATGAACTTGCCAGTTCCACTTATTCCAATTCAACTTCTTTGGCTTAATCTTGTAACAGACTCTTTCCCAGCTCTAGCTCTTGGAGTTGAAAAGGGAGAAGCCGATATAATGAAGGAAAAACCGCGCGACCCTGACGAACCAATCCTCGACACAGAAATAAAAATAACAGTCGCAATTCAATCGATTGCAATAACAGTTGCAACGCTTCTTGCATATTTTATTGGCTTAAAATGGTATGGAATGGGTGAAGGACTTCACCACGCAAGGACGATGGCATTTTCCACACTAATAATTTGTGAACTTCTTAGATCCTATACGGCAAGATCAATCGACAAAACTGTTTTTGAAATTGGAGTATTTACAAATAAAAAATTAGTAATGGCAACAGTATTTTCTTTCTTATTGATGCTAGTAGTAATCTATGTACCAGTGTTAAACGATGCCTTTGGACTAATGGATTTAGGACCAAGAGAAATTGCAGTAGTACTTGGCTCAGCAGTAATACCACTTTTAGCAGGAGAAATCCAAAAGAAAGTAAGATTTAAAAAAGATAAATAAATTATCATTAAATAAAGTTTATAATGAAAAGCCGACAGTGAATTTAAGAGGTCAACTTAAAATTTTGTCGGCTTTTTTATTTTATTTTTTAATTTTTTGAAAGATAAATATACAAAAATTAAAAATAAGTGAAAATATAGAAACACTTAAAAAAGATTTAGAAGTGCTAATTATATTAATTCCTAAAAAATAATTTGAATTTTTAAACTTAGATATAATTAAAAAAATAATAGAAAAAATAATAGAAAAAATAAACATTTTGGTAAGATTTTTTACTACTAGAAAAATACCTCCATTTATGTCTATTTTAGTATAAAATTTTTTTATGTTTTTTTCTAAGATTATATCTAGTCTTTTATATAATGTCATTAGATTTTCCTTTCTACTAACAATTTAGTAGGTTTTAAAAGAACGAGTTGTATCACTTAATACTTCACCATCAGTATTTGTTAAACGCATACGATACAATTCCCATCTTGAATTTAACTGCCTTTTACCAGTTATTTTAGAAGTTTTGTATTGTCTTCTTTCAGATTTCCAAAATTCTACGGTTCCAGCTTCTCCAACATTATTAATTTTTCCAAGTATTGTCATTGTAAATCCTGGAACTAGACCACCAATACCAACAAAGCCTGAAACAATTGAATAAATAAAATTTTGATTTGAAGCCTCTCTTTGGCTTATTTTTCGACTTCCTTGATAAACCCAAGGAATCTTCTTCGGTTTCATAGAAAAAAGGATTATTCATGGGTTTAGCATTATCTTTAAAGTAAAATGTATTTACTTTATTATAATCACGAATACTTTCGTTTTCCAACTTATTAGTTATTGCGAAAGTATTAGCTGTCAATAATGTTGTAAACACTAAAGTTGAAGCTATTAATTTAATTTGTTTTTTCATAGTAAACTCCTAAAATAAAAAACATTATAAATATAAAAAGTATAATTGTGAGTGTAGCTACATTTCACGCCTTATAGATATCATAAAACCTAGAAAAAGTCAATATATAAATTAATTAAATTGGCACAATAATTATAATTATTACTTTTTGTTAACAAGTGTAAAGAAACAAGGGAAAAAATTCATATATTACAAATTATTTTTATAAAGCTATTGACAAAATAAATACACGAGGTTAAAGTGTAGATATAAAACATATACACTTTAGATAAAGGAGTTTGAGAAATTTATGAAAAAAGATTTAAAAATTTATATTTGTGTATCATTTATTCTTCCATATATAATGGGCTTGGCAATTTATTACTGCAAATTGAACAATATAAATACAAATATTTATCCGCTATTTCAAATGTTTATGCCCTTTCTTGGTGTAATTGCCTTATTACACAGTGAAGATAAAAGTATTTTAAAAAATTCTGCCATTAAAATTTACATAATTACAAGTTTTATTTTATTTGCATTTTCAATAATAAATATTTTTTATTCTAATTTTGCTACAAGCTTTTCAGATTTTGTAATCTTGATATCTGCGATCCCAATGATTATAGGTATTTCAACTATGGATAAAAATCTTAAAAGAAAATTATCTTTAGACAATCCAAATAAAAAAACAACATTGTTAATTTGTCTAGTTTTTATAATTATTTATTTGCTAAGATTATTTTTGGGATGTATATTACAGGGAGAAACAAGAGAGATAATAAAAATTTTAAACATTAAAAGTGTAAAATTGCTTGTTTCAATTTTTATTTTTTCTTTTTTTAATATCATGCCTTTTATAGGAGAAGAATATGGTTGGAGGGCATATCTAGCACCAAGACTAAAAGAAATTTATGGATACAAGAAATCTATTTTGCTCACAGGCTTTATTTGGGGTATATGGCATTTACCACTTAATCTTTTCTACTATTCCGATGGACAGTTAGCATCGCAGATTTATTCAATACTTGGACAAATTGTATTTTGTACATTTTTTGGAATATTTTTAACTTATGCCTATAATAGGACAAAATCTATTTGGGCTCCTGTTATGCTACACTACTTAAACAACAATTTGGCATTATTATTTACTACAGATATTTCCAAGGATATTTTTTCGGGACAACATTATGATTTAAAAGGATTTTTATTTACAACTTTAAGCTCAATTATATTTTTTGGAGTCTTTATATTTTTTAATCATGTTAAAGATGAAAGCCTTTGGGAAAAATCTGTATTTGAAAACATAAAAGAAGAATAATTTTTAGACTTTTTTACTTAAATAACAATTGAACTAAATTAAAATAGTTTTAGCATAGAAAAATGTATAATAAATTTAGGGGTTAATTATTGAATTATGAAAGGAAAGATAATTATGAAAAAGAGAGATTTAACAAAGTTTAAAACTCCACATACATATGCAATTATATTTTTCGTGGTAGTTTTATCTTGGATTCTTACTTTTTTAATTCCTGCTGGTAAGTTTTCAACTCATGAAGTTGAATATGAAAATGCAAAGGGAGAAATTAGTTCAAGAACTGTACTGCAAACTGAAACATTTAGATACATGCATCCATTAGACAAAAAATTTTTATCTGAAAATTTAAGTAAGTTATTTGAAGATAAAGAAGCTCTAGAAGAACATGAAATTGACGAAGATGGTTTTGCTCTACTGTTACAAGAGCCAGCAGATTCTTGGACGGTAGAAAGTTTAGCTGAAGTTGGACTAACAGATGATACTTTATATGAAATTTATGGAGAAAGTTTCTATGACACTTCAGTTAAATTAAATAAAACTGCAACTGTATGGGGTACAGAGGACTTTAATGGTTTTGGTTTTCTAAACTTTTTATTTGAAGGATATAATGTCAATTGATAAGATAATAGGAGCAGGAGAAATTGCACTTTCAGATCACAGATCATCACAACCAACTTTCGAAGAATTTATTAGACTTGCTGCAAATGTGAGAGTGGCTGGCATGCTTTCAGGAAAAGCTGGAATAATAAATATCCACATGGGAGATGGAAAGAAAAACTTAGATTATTTAAATAGAGCAGTAGATGAAACTGAACTTCCAATTACACAATTTTTGCCAACACATTGTGGCAGAAATAAGGAGCTTTTTGAAGAAAGTATAAAGTACATGAAACGCGGTGGATATTGTGACTTTACTGGAACGGATGACCCTGATTTGTGGGAAAGAGAGTATGGAGAAGTTAGAATATCGAAGGCAATTAAGAGAATAATCGAAGAAAAAATATCCATAGATAATTTCACATTTACATCTGATGGACAGGGAAGCTTTCCGATGTTTAACGAAAAAAATGAATATATTGGACTTGGCATGGGAAAATCAAGCTGTCTTTTAGAAGCAATAAAAGAATGTGTATTTAAAGAAGACATACCACTTGAAATTGCACTTCGAGGAATAACATCAAATCCTGCAAGGATTTTAGCACTAAATAATAAGGGAAATATAAAAAAAGGATTTGATGCTGATATTAATTTGCTTGACGAAGAAACATTAGATATTGATACAGTAATTGCAAAGGGTAGGATTATGTTAAGAGATAAATTGCCCATAGTATTTGGAACCTTTGAAGAAAATAAATAAATAAATAAATTTAGAAAACCTCGATTGCTCTCGGGGTTTTATATTTATATTATTTTTTAAATATGTTATAATTCTAAAAAACTTTAAGGGGTGAAAAGATGATTAAAAATTTAAAAAAGACCTTTCCCTATACTATTCCAATATTTATTTCTTTTTTATTTATAGGAATTTCTTTTGGGATATTCACTTCATCAAAGGGATATGCACCATGGGTTGCTCCACTTACTTCTGTTGTGATTTTCTCAGGATCAATTCAATTTGTTGTAGTTGAGGCAATGTATGCAGGTATGAATTTACTTTCTTTTGTTTTAATTGTTGCAATGATGAATATTAGACATTTCTTTTATGCACTTACTTGCCTTATAAAGTTTAGAGGTATGAGCGAAGGAAAGAGAATTTATTCAAATTATGCTCTTTGTGATGAAGCTTATTCAATGATAATGGGCGTGCCTGTACCCGATGACATGAAAGAAGAAGATTTTTATTTTTCCATAATAATTTTACTTCAAGCATACTGGTTTTTGGCTACGACACTTGGAGGAGTCCTAGGAAATTTTGTAAAGACAGAAATTCTAGGAATAGATTTTATACTTACGGCTTTATTTTTAGTAATATATTTAAGTCAATGGAATCAAACGACTGACCACTTTCCTGCTATTATTGGAGTTGTGGCTTCGGTATTTTCATTAATTATCTTTGGAGAAAATTTTATTCTCCCCGCAATGATTATAATCCTAATTTTTTTATACATTGACTTTAAGAAAAGAGGGGGAGGAAATAAAAATGCTTAAATATATTTTTATCGCAGGTTTAATAACTGTGATGGCTAGATTTCTTCCTGGAATAATTTTTAGAAAGAAAAAATTAACAACCTTTATTGAATATCTTGGAGAAAAGCTTCCCTATGCATTAATGGGACTTCTCCTCGTATTTTGTATTAGAAAAGTTAATTTTTTAAACCCAACAGAAGTAATACCTGTTGCAACATCCTTTGCAGTGATAATTTTAAGTTTTAAATTTATTAAAAACTTTTTCTTGTCCATTGCACTGGGAACAGCAGTGTATATGGGATTTTTATATTTAATTTAGTTTAAAAACTGTCCTAATGGGCAGTTATTTTTTTACAATTTTTATTGACAAAGATATTTATAAGATATATACTGTAAATATAAAATATATACAGCAGATATTAAGAAATTCGGTGATGATATGAAAATAATTATTTCAAATGACAGTGGTCTTCCAATTTATGAGCAAATAAAAAATCAAATCAAGGCGCAAATTGTATCGGGAGATTTACATGCTGATGCACCTCTTCCAGGGATGAGAACTCTTGCCAGCGATTTAAAGGTTTCTGTTATAACTACAAAACGTGCTTACAACGACTTGGAGCAAGAGGGCTATATTTATTCTATGCCAGGGAAGGGTTCCTTTGTAAAAAAATTAAATGAAGAAGTTGTAAGAGAAAATGCCATGGCTGAAATTGAAAAACATTTTACTGATGCCATGACTATTGCAAAAGTTGCAGGAATAAGTTTAGATGAGTTACAAGAAATTTTAAAGACCTTAAATGAGGTGGACATATTATGAAAAGTATAGAGATAAAAAATTTAAAAAAAGATTTTAAGGATTTTGAACTAAATATTGACAGTTTGGACATACCAGAGGGTGCCGTTATTGGACTTATTGGCGAAAATGGTGCAGGCAAAACAACTCTTTTAAAATGTATTTTAGATTTATATCAATATGATGGCGATATAAAAGTTTTTGGAGAAAAGATCCACAAGGAATCTTTTGAAAAAATTGGGGCAGTTTTGTCAAATTCTTTTTTCAACGAAAGCTTCAAAGTAAAAGATGTTCTTGATATTTTAAAAGTTGCCTACAAAAATTTTGATGAAGAGATGTTTTATGACTGTGCAGATAAATTTAAGATGCCAAGGAATAAAAAATTAAGTGAACTTTCTACAGGTAACTTGATGAAGTTAAAAATAATTTCTGCAATTTGTCACAAGCCAGAATTATTAATTTTAGACGAGCCAACTTCTGGGCTTGATCCAGTTATTCGCGATGAAATTATTGGATTTTTATTCGACTACATGAAAGATGACGACAGGACAATTTTATTTTCTTCTCATATCTTGTCTGACATAGAAAAAATTGCCGACTATATAATTTACATTCACGATGGAAGAGTAATCTTATACGATGAGAAGGATAGCCTTATAGAAAAGTATGGAATCTTAAAAACTTCTGAAGAAAATTTAGAAAAATACGGCGATTTTATTTTAAAGACGAGGAAAAATAAATATTCCACAGAAGCTCTCATAAAAAATGTTGAAGTCTTTAAAGAATTTTATCCAAATGAAGTTGTTGATAAAGTAAGTGTGGAGGACATAATGATATTTTTATCAAGAGGTGGACAATGAAAACAGTTTTATACAATGATTTTAAAGTTATAAAAAAGATTGCACTCCCCATGACAATTTTTGTTGGAGCTATACAGGCAATAGGTTTCTTTTTTACTGGAGAAGTCTTCAACAGATTCTTTATTCAGTGGGCATTTACTATGATATTTATCATGAGAACTCAAATTATCTTTGGGGATAAATTTAATGATTTTGAAAAATTTATTACTATGCCAGTTTCCATAGAAGACTATTCTATCGCTAAAATAATAAAAAATTTTGTAATATTTTTTATTACCTCTATTATTTTTTGGGTTGGATTAATTATTAGCAATCAAGAAGTCAAAGTATCAATTTTAAATATATACCTAAATATATTTATTGCTTTAGACTTTTTGAGTCTAAGTTTAAGTCATATTTTATACGCAAAACTCCAAAAAGGAATTGTGATTTTATTTTACGGCCTATTAGTAATAGGATTTGGCATAGCTACCGCAATGGGATACGGAGCTTATTATGATTATTTAATAGATTACAAATCAATATTTATAATTGCTTCTGTAATAATTTTCGTCTTATCCCTATGGGCAGATTATAAATACTCAACAAAAAACATTAGAGAGGGGCAAATAATATGAAAATACTTTTATTAAATGATTTTAAAATTAGAAAAAAGTTTATTATTGTTTATTTCATATTTATAGGAATAATTTTTGCTTTAAAAAGTCTTGGACTTTTCTCAGAGGAATTTTCTTTCTTTGCAGACAAAGCCTTTGCAGTATTATTTATGTCAGCCCTCCTAATTCACTATGTCTTATATATAATATCCAGCGAAGGAATGATAGTGGACAAGAGCAAGCCTTACCTTTTGACACTTGGTGCATCAAGGAGAGACCTAATAAATGTAAAATTTCTAAAGGTTCTTATTATTTTTATAATAGATTCAATATTAGTTTTTTACATCATGCAAGAGGTTGAAATAAATGGCATGGACTTTAACCTAGGATTTTTTATTGTGCTATTTTTAATGGCCTATTACCTTATAAGTATTCCAATCTATCTTTACTTTGGACAAACAAGTGGTGTGGGAACAATGTTTACATCATCGCCTGCGCTTCTTCCTATATTAGATAAGTTTGGAAAAGATCCAACAGGATTTTTTATTGGAATAATTAAAGGAAGCAGCAACTTAGTCTTATCCTTATCTTTAATTATTTTCATTATAATAATTTATGCCGCAGCTAGAATAATAGCGGAGAAAAAAGATTTTTAAATATTAATAGACTCAAAGGACTTTTGATTTCAAGAGTCCTTTTTAATTTCAAAATTTATAAAATAAAAAGTTTACCATCTTTGTGCCATTTAATCTAATTTGTGATAGAATAAAAACTGAATTTATTAAGGAGGAAAAAGAAAAATGGAAACAAATTCAAGTTTTTTAGAAAAGACTTTTTCTCTTACTGAGAGAAAGACAAATGTCAAGACAGAGTTTTTGGCAGGACTTACAACTTTTATGACCATGTCCTATATATTAGTTGTAAATCCAAATATGTTATCGGAAACTGGAATGGACAAGGGTGGAGTTTTCACTGCGACTATTTTATCGTCAATTATTGCAATGCTCTTTATGGGATTATTTGCAAACTTGCCCTTTGCACTTTCAGCAGGAATGGGACTTAATGCTTTCTTTACTTACACAGTAGTTTTAAGCATGGGTCACGATTGGTCTTACGCACTTACTGCGGTATTTTTGGAAGGTATTATCTTCATAATCATGAGTTTATTTAATGTTCGTGAAGCAATATTTACATCAATACCAATGTCATTAAAGAATGCAGTGTCAGTTGGTATAGGGCTTTTTATAACTTTAGTTGGCTTAATATCTTCAGGAATTATTGTAAATAACGATGCAACATTAATTTCACTTGGAGAAATTGCATCAAGACCTTCAGTTGTATTTATAGTTTCCCTAATGGTTATGGCATTTTTGACAGCTAAAAATGTCAAGGGAGCACTTTTATATGGAATAGTAACGGGAACAATTCTTGCACTTATTTTAGGAGTTACTCATCTTCCAGGAGGATTACTATTCTCACTTCCACCATCAATATCAAGTGTTGCCTTTAAACTTCACTGGGGAGATTTATTTACCTTTGATATGTTCTCTATAATGTTTACATTTTTATTCGTAGACTTATTTGATACAGTGGGAACTTTAACGGGAGTTGCGACAAAGGCAGGATTAATAGACGAAGAAGGAAATTTGCCAGGAGTTGGTCGTGCCCTTTTATCTGATGCCATAGGTACAGTTGTGGGAGCACTTCTTGGAACAAGTACAGTTACAACTTTTGTTGAATCTGCATCAGGAGTAGCAGACGGTGGTAGAACTGGGCTTACATCTCTATCATGTGCTTTCTTTTTCCTATTATCCCTATTTCTATTCCCAATCTTTTCAATAGTACCAGCACAAGCGACATCTGCAGCTCTTGTAATGGTTGGACTTTTTATGATTAGCCCAATTAATCAAATAAAATTAGATGATTACACAGAATCTGTGCCAGCATTTTTGACAATGGTTACAATGCCCTTTGCTTACTCAATTGCAGAAGGAATTTCTGTTGGGATGATTTCTTATGTAATTTTAAAAGTAGCAACAGGTCGTGGAAAAGAAGTATCACCTGTAATGTATATCTTGGCAATTATATTTACGTTAAGATATTTAAGACCAATTTTGCCATTTTAATGAGGAAAGGGACTTTAGTGTTTTAGATGCTAAAGTCTTTTTTACTTGATAAAATATTTTAAAGTATTGTTTAGCTGTAAAAGAGAGAATTTTAAGACAATTTTTTATAATATAAAGAGCCAAGGAAAACCCTTAGCTTTTTATATTATAGGTGTTATTTCAAAAAATCTGCAAAATAATTAAATTTAAATATTAATAAACTATATTGCAATAATAAATATCTTCTAATTTATCCATTTATGTTAAAATATTTGTAGTTATTTTAAATAAACTGATATAATAAATATATTAAGGGGGATTTTATGAAAAAAATGCTTTTATACATAGTTATGACCTTTATACTTTTTGTAAATGTTTTTGCAGCCGAAGACATTCAAGTTGTATTGGAGCAACCTGCAGTTTCTGAGGCGAAGAGTGGAGATACTTTTAAGTATAATTTAATTGTAAATTTGCCAAAAAATTATAAGGAAAAATATTCTTCCTTCTCTGTTACACTTTTATTTGACAGTGCAATTGAAGTTAAAAGTACAAAACTTTTAGATGAAGAAGAGTCAAAGGGTAAACTAGATATTAGAGAAACCTCTATAAAGGGGAAAAATCAAAATATTGTAACTATAAATGCAAATGACCTATCAGTTATAAAGGGATATAAATTAAATCTTGAAATTATCACAAAGATAAAAAAGGATATAGGATCAAGTTCAAATTTAAAAAATTCCTTTGTTCTAAGTTATGTGGACAAGGGTGGAGAAACTAAGAGCGATCAAAAAAATTTAGAGTCGTCAACAAAGACGCAAAATGGAACTCTTTCAATAAAGGATGTATATCAAGATTCAAGCGAAATTGTTGGAAATACTGAAAAAAATGCAAGTGTTAGAGTTGCCATAGACAAAAAAGTTGTTGCTAATGTTAATTCTGATGAGAAGGGAAATTTCAAAGTAGAAAATTTAGACTTAAAAGAGGGTTCTTTAATTAGAATAGTTGCTGAAACTAAGGATAAAGAAGCAAGCTTGGATTACATCGTTAAGCCTAAAGTTGAGTCTAAAAAATCAACCGAGCTTGTAACTGAAAATAATGAAGAAAAAGATTTATATAGTACAATAAAAACTCTTGAAAAATTAACTGACTATGTAGATTTTGCAAAAAATCTTTCCACTGCAAAGGCAAGCAATCAAAATGAAAAGAGAATTCGTGCGGCAATTGCATCAGCTGAATATGTAGTTGTAAAAAGTGAAGTTTCTACAGAAGAAATCAATAAATCTTTAGAAGAGTTGCAAAAATCAATCGAGGTTATTAGGCTTCCCTATATGGCAGGTATCTCTAAGGATAAATTTGCCCCTAACGAAAAAATAACAAGAGCTGAGGCTGCTTCAGTTTTAAAAAGAATAATTGACGACAAGGCAATTGCCAATGACACAAGCTCTTTTAAAGATGTAGAAGAAGGCACATGGTATTACGACAATATAGTTTTTGTTGAAAAGGAAGGTTTAATTTCTGGATATTCTGATGGAACTTTTAGACCAAAGGAGGCAATGACTAGAGCACAATTTGCAAGTATGATGGCAAATTATTTGAAATTAGAAGAAGGAAATAATCCAATATCCTTTAAAGATGTAAAGGAAGGTTTCTGGGCAAGTAAAGCTATAAATACTCTATCAAGTCATGGCATAATGGTTGGAAAATCAAAAAATGAATTTAAACCAAATGATAAAATAACAAGGGCAGAAGCTGCTACAATTTTTAACAAAGTTTTAGACAGAAAGGTAAATAAATCTTTCTTAGATAAATATTCAAAGAACACATTTAAAGATCTTAATAGAGATCATTGGGCTTATTACCAAGTTATAGAAATTACAGCAAAATAGAAAGGATGAAAAAATGTCAGATGTTAAAGTAAGATTTGCGCCATCACCAACAGGCTATTTACACATTGGTGGACTTAGGACTGCATTATACAATTATTTATTTGCAAAAAAAAATGGCGGCAAATTTGTTTTGAGAATTGAAGATACAGATAGAACTAGATATGTTGAAGGTGCCATTGAAAATTTAATAGATTCTCTTGAATGGGCAGGCATTACACATGATGAAGGTGTCTTTGTAAAAGATGGAGAAATAGTAGATATTGGGGACTGTGGACCTTATATTCAATCCAATAGACTTGAAATTTATCAAAAATATGTCGATGAATTAATTGAAAAGGGCTATGCTTATTATTGTTTTTGCTCCAAGGAAAGACTTGATAACCTACGTGAAGAACAAAGAATAAAGGGAAAAGTACCTAAATACGATGGACTTTGCCGTAGTATACCTATTGAAGAAGCGAAAAAGAGAGTTGCAGCAGGTGAAGAATATGTCATAAGACTAAAACTTCCTAAGAACAGGGACATTACATTTCACGATGCAGTTCGTGGCAAAGTTACAATAAATACTGATGAAATTGATGATCAAGTTTTGATGAAATCTGACGGATTTCCAACTTATCACTTGGCTGTAATAGTTGATGATCACCTCATGGGAATTACTCATATTGTAAGAGGAGAAGAATGGCTTCCATCAACTCCAAAGCATGTATTTATGTATGAATGTTTTGGTTGGGATGCACCAGAATTTGTTCACCTTCCAACAGTTTTAAATAAAGATAGAAAAAAACTATCTAAAAGACAGGGCGATGTTTCAGTAGAAGATTTTAGAAAGAGGGGATACCTACCTGAAGGAATTGTAAATTACCTTGCACTTGTTGGTTGGTCTCCTGAAGATGGCGAAGAAATTATGACAATGGATGAATTAATTGAAAAATTCTCTTTTGAAAGAGTGGGAAAGAGCGGAGGAATTTTTGACACAGATAAATTAAATTGGGTCAACTCACATTACATTAAGTCCTACGATTTAGATAAACTATCTGAACTTTCCATACCCTTCGTTACAAAATCTGGACTCTTATCTGAAGAAGAAATTAGAAGAAATTTTGAGTGGTACAAAATTTTAATCGATACAATAAGAGAGGGAATAGACAAATTAGAAGACATTCCTAAGCACATTGACTTTTTATTTGGAGATATTGAAATCACAGAGGACTCTGCTAAAGAAGAATTAGCACAAGATCATGTAAAGGGACTACTTGAATCCTTTATAAAAATTGTAGAATCTCATGATAAAATCGACATGGAAACTGCAAGTGGACTTATGAAAGAAGTGCAAAAGGATTCTGGAGTAAAGGGCAAAAAACTTTATATGCCAATTAGGGCAGCAATCTCTGGAAATGTTCATGGACCAGAAATGCAAAATATTTTATATCTTTTAGGAAAAGATAAATTAATTGAAAGAGCAGAAAAAATAAAAAATGCTCTATAAATTTTAATGAGATAATTAAATTATTTATAAAAATAAGAGGGAAAGAAGTGAATCTTCCCTCTTAAAATTTGCCATAAAAAACTATTCTTTAAAATATTTATACAATTTAGAAATATCACAAATAATAAGTATTCCAATAATTATAGAAATTATTTGTGTGATTAAAATTAAAATATGAATTAAAGTAAAAATAGAAAATCTAAAATTGTAAAATATACTTAAATCTTTTGAACTAATGCCGAGATAATTAATTAATAAATTCCACTTTGGAAAAATTGAAAAATTTTCGGATAATAATCCAAAACTATTTACAAATAACAAGTAATAGAAACACAAAAATCCAATTTTAATTATTTTGTTTTTTTAATCATTTGAGATCAACTACTTTATCAATTTTAATATAATTATAATCATTTTCTTGGAAAAAACATTGTTTATTTGATTTATTATTTTTCATAAAAATTCTCCTGATAAAATTTTAAATGCACTATAAATAAAATTATTTCAGAAAAATATCTCCATTTTTCAACCTTTGAATATATGGAAACATAAAACACACTCCTTATTAAAAAAATAATATCATATTACTCAGATAAAAAAATTTTTCTAAAGCGTATATAAATAGTAAAAATGAAATTATTTATAAAAATAAAGTGGAGTTATTAATCTTAAAATACATATTAATAAGTAATTTCATATTTTTCTTGATTATAGTAGTGGGCAGTTATTTTCTTTAAATCTGTTTTATTTAAAAAAATAAACCAAAAGGAATTTGCTTTATTAAGAGTACAGTCATAGCTATCGTTTATTTTTATATCTTTTATCCTATTATCAAATTTTCCACAAACTACTTTATTGTTTTTATTTAAAGGAATTTCTAAGAAAGAAAATCCTTTTTCTTTATAAAAAGGTTGACAACTTCCTTGATAACCAGACATTTTTTCTTTCATAGTAAGCCTATCATATATGGCGTATGATAAAAATTTAGTTTTCTTATTTTCATATATTTTAATAGTTTCAAAACTATTAGAATTCTTTGACAATAAAATATCTTCACTAGACAATTTGTTTTCCAGATTAAATATATTAGAGTTTCGGAATAATAATAAAAAAGCTAAGCATAATAAAGATATAACCAACAAAAATTTTCTAGTCATAATATTTCTCCTTTTTTTAAAAATCATAATATCACATTATTGTGAAACAGTAAAGCGATTTTTCAAAATCTATAGGACATTAAAAATTAAATATAAGGATGATTGATAAGAAAGGTAAAATATAAATTTATTTTTTAGGGAAAGATAGATTAATTGAAAGAGCAGAAGAAAAAACTCTACAATTTAGAAGCAAAAAAAGGAGACTGTCCACGAAGAACAGTCTTCTTTTTATTTTGAAAAGTTATTTTAAAACTCCAAATTCATAATCTTTATCTTTAAAATATTTTATAATAGAACTTAGAGAATCTACTGTAAGTTGTTTATTTGTCGCATCATGTGCTAGCACAACTGCAATTTTTGCGTTTTTATTTTCATGAAGACTTTTATCTAGATAATTTACGAAGCCTTCAACTGTTGTAGGTCTAACAGATTTTTTCTCTGCATCGCCAACAAGGCAGTTCCAGTCAATCCAGTGAATGCCCTTTGATTCTAGAAGTGCATTACTTGCATCAGTGTTTTGCCAAGACATTTCGCCGCCAGGGTATCTAAATACACTTGAGTGAAAATCTTCTCCAAGAATATTTTTTAACCTTGCATTAGTTTTTTGAATTTCATCATAAACTCTCTCAGGGCTTACAGCTCTACCTGGATATAAATATTCATAGTCATGACTAAAGGAGTGAGTTGCAATAGCATTTCCATTTCTCAGAATTTCACGAACTCGACCTGCCGTTTTATCTCCAATTGATTTTCCAACTAAAAAGAAAGTTGCACGAACATCTTCTTTTTTTAGAATATCTAAAACTTGAGGAGTAATAGTATTATTTGGTCCATCGTCAAAGGTTAGGAATACAATTTTTTTGTCGCCATCATAATTATTTTTCTTAATATATGTGCGTATTTCCTTTGCATCATAGGCGTATTTATCAGCTTTTTTCAAGTGATTAGATCCCTTTACTATAAATTCATCTTCAATTCGAAGTAAGGGATCAAGAGCCACATTAGATATATATTCAGGATCGTAATAATATTTTTTAGGTCTATCCTTATTGATTTCATTTGCGTAGTACCACATAAGTGCTGGGTAAGCTTCATCCTTTGGTTTTTTTATTGCAGAAAACAACCTAGAAAATACAAAAATTATAAGTACTATAAAGATTGAAATTGAAATTATTTGTCTTTTTCTCTTTCTTCTTCTAGCTCTTTGTCTTCTTTGTTTTCGTCTTGCATCGTAATTTGATTGGGTCATAAAAAACCTCCCACTGATAATATACATCAGTGAGAGGCAACTTGCAATTACAAAAGAGTTACAATTACTTTATTGAATTATATATAATGTACAAAATTTCTTCGAGATTTAGCTCTTTATCTGGGTTAATTTCATCGCCGATATAGTCAAAACCCCTTGCAATGATATAATAATTCTCATATTCCTTTAGTGATTTTTGATTTTTAAATAAATCATCTTTAAAAATTCCCTTGGCCTTGGTGAAGTCCTCAAAGCCCTTGTCTATTACTAAAAATTTAATTACATCTTTTTCAGGAATTTTCTTGTCTTTGACCTTGTCCATATCTAAGCCGTAGCGGTCAAAGTCGTAATAATCATCGGAGTAACTTCCATTAAGAAGATTTAAAAATTCCTTGTAAGTTATTTTGTCAGCTAATTTTTTGCCAATAGTTCCAATTTCCATGTCCTTTAAAGAATTAATTGCATCCTTATCCCTTGCCTTGTCAAAGTCTTCATAGGATATTTGGTCTTTAAAGTTAATTATATTTCCAAATTTGTCTCGCAAAATTTTATCTTCGCCAACTAGAGGGACAATATTTTTTATTTTTCCATAGAGAAGCTTAGGACCCTCTTCAGTCATTTCATACTTGAGACCAAAATTTTTAGAATTTAAATAAATTTTATTTGCCTCATCCTTTGTAAGAGCTATATCTTTTGCCTTGCTAAAATCTGCTGTTGAAAAATCTTTTTCATAGATTACAACATTTTTCTCGTCATCGACCGCAATAGTTACGCCTTCACCAAGAACTGGAAGAGAGTTCACGAACCTTGGTATAAAAGGGATAGTAGTGTAGTCAAATTTCTTTACATCAATTTTTTCCAAATTAAGTTCAGTCTTGTCCCCATACTTTTCTAGGAAGTCAAGGGCAATTTTTTTAGCTTCTTCATCAGTGACCTTAGTCTTGACATCCCTTTTGTCATTATAAATATCTAAGCTGACTAATTTTAAAGTCTTGGCATTTAATAGGAGGCTGCCAGGATTTTTTTCATTTTCAAGATTTATTCTGTAATAATAATTATCCTTGTCGGAAGTTAGGGAAATACTTTCAACTGTATAAGACTTGCCAACGATTTCAAGAGCCTTGTCCTTAGCTTCAGATTTTTTCTTTAAATCCTTTAAGCCGTCAATTTTTTTCACTTCAACTTCACTTAAACCAGCTGAATCCTTTGCCTCTTCAGTAGCATAAGGCATGAAAGGATCTCTTAAATTATTTTTAAAAACCTTACCCGTAAGGGCATCAATATCCACTACATCACTTGAAAAAACTTTTTCTACAGACTTGCCGTCCCTAGTCACCTTGTAGGAGAGAGTGAGGGGTGATTTTTCTAAAAATATTTTTTCTGCCTCTTCAGGACTAATTTTTGCCTCCCCCTTAAAGTCCTTGTCCTTTAAAAATGTTATGGCATAGGAATTATCTCCCATGAGCATCATGTCACTTATTTCGCCAGACTCAGTTGAAAAGCTTACATTCAAATAATTATCAGCAAGAGGTATTCCAGCTAAAAGCCTTTGATAAGTTAGGTCTATATAATCACTGCCAGGGCGGATACTATAATCGGATAAAATATATTTCTTGTCAAAATCTTTGATTGCCTTCTTTAAAATATTTTCTGCAGCCTTTAGAGCGTCATCCTTTGAATATTTTTTCTTATTATTTTCTTCATTGGAACTCGTCCACTTGCTATAAGAAATAAATTCTCCATCGCTAGTGTAGGAGACGCTGAGCTCGCCTAATTTTTCGTCAGACCACCTGTAAGTTGTGATGGACTTATTTTTTATGAGCTTGTTTAAGTAATCACTTCCGCTATCACTATTCATTGGGTCACTTAAAATAGTAAAGCTTTCATAATCTCCACTTATATTAAAAATCTTTTTTATTTCTTCAACTTTTTTCTTTTCAGCATCTGTCACTTCTAGGGTTACTGCCTCATCTGTTTCAATATATTTGGAGCTATAATTTACTGCAAGGTCTTTATTTATACTTGCATAGACACTGCCTGTTACTAAAATCAAGGCAAGACCAAAAATTATTTTTTTATTCATATTTACCTCCTTATTAAAGCCTTAAAGTATTTATGTAAAAAAAAGAAGAGGCACTGCCCCTTCTTTAGCTTAAAAATTAAGCATCTGCTTCTTCTTTACTGTCTTTATTAAGTGCAGCTACAAGAATATTAGGATCTATGCCATGAACCATTGCAGCTTCTTCAAGGGATTCCATTTGAGAAGATGGGCACATAATACAACCCATTCCAAAGCTCATTAAAGTTCCAATTGATTCAGGTTTTTTTGAAAGGATTTCTCCAATTAACATATCTTTTTTTATTTCCAAAGTTAACACCTCCTAAATTATTATACCCAAAACTATTTATAATTAAAAGATGAGTATTCAACAAAATTATCACTTATATTTGTTCCAAGGCTAATTTTAAATTCGCTTGTAGGGTCAAAACCCCTTGATGTTAAAGTTTTTGCAACTTCAAAATTACTTTCATAAGGGAAAACTTCAGATTTTTTATCTTGAGTTATTCTTATATAAGGTTTGTATGTGAATTTTCCGTTGAACTTTGTCGATAAAGGAATTACTTCTACTATATTTTCAGATTTTACATATTGAACATTGCCATTGATTTGTCCAGAATCTTTAGTTGCAAGTATATTATTGTTAATATTTTTTAAAAAAACATTGATGTCTAAAATAGGGTCCTTTAGTATGTCCAGTTCTTTGTCTTCGTAACTTGTAGCATATTCGACTATTTTTATGTCCACTTGATTTTTTACAAGAGATTTTGGTTCAATTGCCTTGGAGTCAATTATAACACTATTAGTTTTTTCGTCAAAATTCACGTCAAATCCAATAGTTTGACCTAATTCTCTTAGTTTAAAATAATTATATCCGTCAATAGTGTATACACTAAAGGAATGTCTTATTCCATTCACATATACATTGTGTTTGGAAACCTTAACTTCACTGTCGCTATCCTTTAGTGGAGTTAAATCACCCTCAACTTTTTTATAGTCTGATTTGCTATTTATCATTACAGCAGATCTATCCTCGTCATAACTTACATTGAACTCAGCATCTTTGCCATCTAAAAGTGCAGCAACGTCTCTAAGCTTAAAATAATTATTGTCTTCAATATTGTAACCCTTTATTCCAGTATCCTTTCCATCTAGAACAATACTTTGGCTAGAAACTTTAGCACTGGCAAATACATTTACACTTGAAAACAAAATAAGAGATGCGACAATTGTACCCATAATTTTTTTCATAATATTACCTCCTATTTCTATTGTATTTGAAAAGATGACACTCGACAAGAGAAAAAATTTAACCTATAATTTATATAGGTGATTAAATGGAAAACTTATTAATGGGACTTAATATTGTAACTCCAGTTTTTTTTGTTTTGCTTCTTGGATACTTTGCAAAACAAAGAGGATATATAGATAATAATTTTGTGGACAAGGGTACATGGCTAGTTTTTTATTTAGCTCTGCCCTTTAAATTATTTTATGATATAAAGAGTTCAAGGATTGAATCCTTTCATCTAAAATATGTGGCATATATTTTGTCGGGAATAATTTTTGTAATTTTCATTTCTATTGTTATTGCAAAATCTTTGAGAATTAAGGACAAGAAAAAATTGTCTGCCTTTGTACATTGTGCCTATCGCTCTAATTTTGTCTATGTTGGATTTCCAATTTTAGATATAATTTATAATGGTGCACCTTCAATGGAGCATATGATAATTATAATTTCCTTTGGACTTACTCTTTATAATATTTCAGCAATAATTCTTTTAACTTATTATAGCGAGTCAGAGGAGAAGAGAATTTCAATTATAGATATTGCGATAAAAATTATAAAAAATCCAATGATCATCAGCATAATTGTTGGTGCAATTTTTAATTTTTTACATATTCCAGTTTATCAGGGAGTGGACAAGGCGATAGAAATGGTATCGAAAATTTCTACACCAATGTCCCTTATATTAATTGGTGCTAGTTTAAACTTTGAAAGCTCAAAGAGTGATTTTAAGTTAATGTTTATTTCTGCATTTATTAAGACCATTCTTGCACCAGCAATATTAATTCCAATAGGTGTAAAACTTGGATTTACAAATATGGAACTTGGCATAGCCTTTGTTTTTTGGGCGACACCATGTGCGGCAAATTGTTTCATATTCACAAAGCAGATGAAATCTGATTATGAATTTGCATCAAAGGTAATAACTCTTAGTTTTATAATGAGCATAATTACTTATCCAGTGGGAATATCCCTTATGAATTATTTTAATCTATTGCACTAGATAAATATTAATGCTATAATCTTTTTACAACTAAGAATAATACCTTATTGAGAGTGGTGGAGTGAATGGGCACTTTGAAACCCGGCAACCTAGTTGGTGCTAAATCCCACAGATTTTTATCTGAAAGATGAGGTTTAATGATCCTCACTTTTGCGTGAGGATTTTTTTATGAATGTATTTTTAATTTTCAAAATTATAAACTTTAAATAAAATTCATACATTAAATCAAAGGTATTTAAAATGGAGGAATTAAAAATGAAAAAATGGCAATTTAGTTCAGAATCCGTTACAGAAGGACATCCGGACAAAGTTTGCGACCAAATATCTGATGCTATACTAGATAAAATTTTAGCAGAGGATAAAAATGCGAGAGTGGCTTGCGAAACTATGGCATCCACTGGAATGATAGTAATTACAGGAGAAATTTCAACAGATACTTATGTAGATTTTGAAAAGACAGCAAGAGAAGTATTAGAGGATATTGGATACAATAGAGCTAAATATGGTTTTGACGGAAGAACTTGTGCAGTCTTATCTGCAATAAAAGAGCAATCTTCTGACATTGCCATGGGCGTTGACAGATTTAAACAAGAAGGAGTTGACGAGCTTGATTCCTTTGGAGCTGGAGATCAAGGAATTATGTTTGGATTTGCTTGCAATGATACAGAAGAATTGATGCCACTTCCAATTTCCCTTGCACATAAACTTGCTAGAAGACTTACTGAAGTGAGGAAAAATAAAACTCTTGATTATTTAAGACCTGATGGAAAGACTCAAGTAACTGTTGAATATGAAGAAGACAAACCAATTAGACTTAAAAATGTGGTAGTATCTTCACAACATGCACCAGAGATTCCAATGGAAAAGATTAGAGAAGATATTATTAGAGAAGTTGTAGAAAAAGTTGTGCCTAAAGAATTTATAGATGATGATACAGAATTCTTTATAAATCCAACGGGAAGATTTGTAATTGGTGGACCAATGGCAGATGCAGGGCTTACTGGTAGAAAAATTATTGTAGACACTTATGGAGGCTTTGGAAGACATGGAGGAGGAGCTTTTTCAGGGAAGGATCCAACAAAGGTAGACAGGTCTGGTGCATATTACGCAAGATACATTGCAAAAAACTTAGTGGCAGCAGGACTTGCAGACAAAGTTGAGATTGGACTTGCCTATGCCATTGGAATTGCGAGACCAACTTCTGTATATGTAGATACTTTTGGCACTGGAAAATTATCCAATGAAGAAATTGAAAAAATTATAATGGAAAATTTTGACATGAGACCAGCTGCAATTATACGTGACCTCGATTTATTAAGACCAATTTATAGGCAAACAGCAGCCTATGGACATTTTGGTAGACCTGATTTAGACCTTACTTGGGAAAAAACTGATAGAGCAGAAGAGTTAAAAAAGTATTTAAAATAAATAAAATTTAAAAATCTTGTAATTATAACTATCGAGCAAAAAATACTGACTTAGTATGTTATAATATTTAAGAAGCCAAAACTTTATAGTCGAGAAGGGATTATTATGAAGAAAAATTTTAAATATTTTAGAGCAAATCCTTGCGGAAATATTACAGGATTTGTAATTGCACCAGTGTATCCGGGATATAGAAAAGCTTACACAAAGTGTATCATTGAACAAATAGATAAAGATGTTGAACAAGTTGGTTTTATATCTCCAGCTTACGAAGGTGCACCACTGAGAATGGACATGATGGGTGGAGAATTTTGTGCCAATGCAACTAGAGCCTATGGACTTTATTCAGCAGGATTTTACGATGTAGATGGACTTGTTGATATTGAAGTATATGTAAGTGGTCACGAAGGAACTACTGATGTAATTGCAGATGTAAAAAATCAAAGGGCTTATGTAGCAATGGAAGCTCCTCTTGACAAAAAAAATGTCGAAATTAATGGAAAAGAATACAAATTAATAGAACTTAACGGCATCAGCCATCTAATTGTTGAAGAAAAAGAAGATAAAAAATTTGTAGATGAGGCTTTAAAGGTTTTGAAAGAAAAATACAAAGCTGAAGCCTATGGAATAGTATTTTTTGACAAAGAAAAACTTCAAGCTATTCCCTATGTATTTGTAGAAGGATCAGAAACTCTAGTTAGAGAAGGATCTTGTGGTTCAGGCACTATTGCAGTAGTAAACTATCTCGTAGAGGATATAAACTCTCTTGACGAAGATTACAAAATTTCAATAAAAAATCCAGCAGGAGAACTTGAAGTTTTTGTTTACGAATTTGAAGATGGCAAAAAGTTATGCGTAGGCGGAGAAGTTGAACTTTCAGAAGTGGAAAACAAATCAATTGATATTCCACAGGAAGTTGTAGCACAGGTTATCGCTGAACACGACAAAATTGTAGAAGAAAGAAAAAAACAAAGGGCTGAAGAAGAAAGAGAAAAGCCAGTTGACGAAAATGATTTAACTGATGAAGAACTTGAAATCATGAGAAAAAAGTTTGGATTTGATTAATTTAAAGTTTTAAAGGAGAGGGCGACCTCTCTTTTTTATGCAATAGATTTTCTTATCATTTTTTCAAATAAAGGATTTTTTTAATTACAGCTGATATAATATTAAAGGTGATAAAAATGATAAATGTAGTTGGGCTAGGCTCCACTTCTGCCAAAGATCTCACTCTTGAAGCAGTAAAAATTATGAAAAATGGAAATAAAAATTTTCTCAGGACAGATAGACATGATTCTCTTTCCTTTTTTAAAGAAAATAATATAAAATATAAATCTTTTGACTATCTCTACGATGAGATGGATAGTTTTGATAAAGTTTATTCTAAAGTAGTCGAGATTTTAATCGAAGAATCTAAAAACAAAGACATAAATTATTTTGTACCAGGCACACCTCTTGTAGCAGAAAAAACAGTGAAGATGTTAATAGAAAAAAAGATCGACATAAATATAATAAATGGAATTTCCTTTATTGAACCAGTGCTTGCAGCAGTAGGAAGAGATGCAGTGGACGGGCTATTGTTTTTGGATTCGGATGCCAATAAATTCGACTTTGATACTAGAAGAGATACTATAATAACTCAAGTTTACAACAAGAGAATTGCATCGGATTTATCCTTAGAACTTCAAGAAATTTATGACGAAGAAGATTTAGCTTATGTTATTACAAATGCAGGTATTGAAGATGAAATTGTAAGAGAAATAAAAATTTATGAACTTCCAAGACTTGACGACTACAATCATCAATCCTGTGTTTATATTCCAAGGAGCAAAGGCAAAAATCTTAATATTATTCTAAATAAAATGTCATCTATTATAAATGAAGAAGATTTATATTTAGATGAAGCTAATTTAAATAATATAAAAAATGAAATTATAAAAAAGTCCAATTCAATTTCCATGGATTATGAAAATGAAGAAAATATCTTAGCATTGTCACTTTTATTAATTTTGTTAAAGAGTAATGATGGTCTAATTGATTTACGACAAATTTATAATAAAATCTATAAAAGATTGGATAAAATAGCGGATTTTTTTAAATAAATGTAGAAAATAAAGTCAATATGAGTTATAATTGTAACAGTCTTAGGTTTGCGTGCCCTTTATAAGTGCGTGATGTTTTCTGAAACATGGCAATTCTAAGAAAAGATTAAAGAAAATCTTCAAGGAGGATATTAAATGAACAAATCAGAATTAGTAGCAAATATTGCTGAAAAAGCAGGTCTTACTAAAAAAGACGCTGAACAAGCTTTAAACGGATTTATCTCTTCAGTTCAAGAAGCTCTTGCTAAGGGAGAAAAGGTTCAATTAGTTGGATTTGGAACTTTTGAAGTTAGACAAAGAAAAGCTAGAGAAGGAAGAAACCCTAGAAATCCAGAAGAAGTTATTAAGATTCCTGCATCTAAAGCACCAGTTTTTAGATCAGGTAAAGCTCTTAAAGAAGCTGTTAATAAGTAAGATCTAGTGCTTCTTTAAACTAGGTGATAAAGTAGCATGAGAACTACTTATTTTTAGTACAAAATAGTGTAAGAAGGTGTTAATGCCTATCTTGCACTATTTTTTTATTTATTATAATGAAGAATTAGAAAGAGGATAATTTTTTAAAGCTTAAGTATATGCAAATAAAAGTTAATTTATTTTTCATTATATAGTATTAACAGGTTTGAGAAAAATATTTGCTTTAAGATCTAAAATTAAGAATGGTCAAGGTAACTATATAATAAAAAGAAATAGGTGAATAAAGCATAGTTATATATGTATGTTTCAAAAGAAAAGTGTTTATAAATATAATTGATGGGTATCTTGTTAATAACTAATTACTAGTTTAATGATGAGATAGATTATAGAAAATGGGAGTCTATCCAGTGTGAGAGTTATATTTTAAACTATGATTTCAAAAGGAACTAATTGAAGAACATTATAAGTATGAAATATATGATCCTCAAGGGGGTATATAACTACAGTACACTGGAGTGGAAGAAGGTAAATTTTAATGCCTAGATATTTTTTAACAGACAAGTATACAATTTTATACTTTATACTACAAATCATGTGTCTTCTAGCTATGTATAGAAGTTTCGAAAAAGGTTATAAAAAGTCAGCGATAGTATTTATGTTAATCTTAATAATATTTAATTATCTTTACTTATCAATAAATTACGTAGTTAAGTGGTAAAATTAAAAGGCTTTAGTAAAGATTAAACACTTGCATAGAAATAGATTTTAAAAAGTAATGTAAAAGAAAGGTACTTTTTCGAGCTTTACAATAGCTAATGCTTGGAAGGGAAATTATAAATATATGGTTTAAAGAGAAATCTTAGGCCATATATTTTTTTATGAACAACTCTCTTCTTAGTATTGAAATTTTCTAGTTTTTTTGATATATTCTTATGTGGAGTATATTATGAGATTAGATAAATTTTTAAAAAACTCAAGACTTATTAAAAGAAGAACTATTGCTAAAGAGGCTTGTGAAAAGGGTCTTGTTAAAATCAATGACAAAGTCGCAAAACCATCAGAAGATGTAAATATAGATGATGTTTTGACTTTAAAGCTCGGCGAAAGAGAAATAAATGTAAGAGTCAAGGATATAACTGATGTAAATAGCAAAAAGGATGCACAGACTCTTTATGAGAGAATTGATTAAAAAGTTGAAATTTAAATTGGAGAGATTTTATGAAGGCTAATAGAAAAAAATTTCCAGTGGCACTTGCCATTATTATTTTGTTTTCTGTTTTATATGGGTCTGTGAAAATTGGTAAATCAATTTCCATGAGAAACCAAAAACTAGAGATAATTTCTGAAAATAAAAAAGAAATTTCCAATTTAAAACTTGAAATAGATAATTTAAATTCAGAACTTGAAAATTCTTCTTCTGCTGATTTTGTTGAAAAGGTGGCAAGAGAAGAGTTGGGCATGGTAAAACCTAGAGAGGTTATCTATTTTGACAAGAACAAAGAAAAAGCTTTTGACAAAGATAAAGTTTTAAATAATGAAAAGAAATCTAATGATAAAGAAAATTTTAAATAAAATAGGAGGAAATTATGGATTTATCGCCAGGCGATATTGTTGAAGGTATTGTAAGTAAAGTTACTAAGTTTGGAGCTTTCGTCGATTTAAAAGAAGGCAAAAGTGGTCTAGTACATATTTCAGAGATTGCAGATACTTTTGTTAAAAATATTAATGATCACATTAAAGAGGGCGACGAAGTTAAAGTTAAGGTTCTAAGTATAGACGAAAAGGGGAAAATTGCTCTTTCAATAAAGGATGCGGTTGAAAAAAAGGAAGAACCTAAAGATGAAAAAGTTGATTCGAGATTTGAAGATATTTTGAGCAAGTTCCTAAAGGAAAGCAATACAAAACTTGATGAAGCAAGAGCGAGATATAATCAAAAGACTAAGAAGAGGAATTCTAGAAATTAACAAGTGGTTGACTATCTTTTGATAGTTCTACCACTTTTTTATTATGGATAAATTATTTTGTGAAAATTTAAAAAAATTAAATATTATTAAAAAGGGCGACAAGTTAACTCTAGCAGTTTCTGGTGGTGCAGATTCAATGTATCTTTTCTATAATTTTATGGACATAAAAGATGAATTGGATCTTGATATTATAGTTTGCCATTTAAATCATGGAATCCGTGAAACTGCAAAAAGAGATGAGGATTTTGTAAAAAATATTTGTGAGAGTTACAAGATAAAATGCATAACAAAAACTGTTAACATGGATAAATATGCAAGGGAAAACAAACTTTCTTCTGAAGAAGCGGGAAGGATTTTAAGGTACAATTTTTTTAGAGAAAACTCTAAGAATAGAAAAATTTTAACTGCACATAATGCCAATGACAGAGCAGAAACTCTTTTATTTAATATTATTAGAGGAACGGGAATTTCTGGATTAGTTGGCATTTCTGAAGTCAAGGGCGATATTTTTAGACCTATCCTAGACATAAAGAGAAGGGAAATTGAAGACTATCTGCATAAAAACAATTTAGCTTATGTAGATGATGAGACTAATTTTGAAGAAATTTACACGAGAAATAAAATTCGCCTAAGTTTAATTCCCTATTTAAGCAAGCTAAATCCAAATATAATTGATTCTCTTTTAAGGCTTTCTAAAAATGCCAGGGACGCAGATGATTTTATTAAAGAAATTGTTGAAAAAAATTATAAAAAAGCTGTTAAAGAAAATTATTTTGTAGTAGATGAAATTATAAAAATTCACAAATTTTTGGCTTGTGAAATAATAAAAAAATACTTAATAGAAAATTTTTACGCAGAAAATATTTTAAATCGAGATAATATTTTAAGTATTTACAATTTATTTTTTGGGGAAAGTGGAAAAGTTCTTCAACTTGGCAGCAATATTTCTGCTAGAAAATCCTATGACAAAGTTTTTATTGAAAGAGAAAAAGCTGAAAGAGAAAAAAGATATGCTAAGTTAAAATTGGGTATTAATAAAACTGATTTTGGAGAAATCTTTATTTCAAAAGATGAAAGAAATTCTGAAGCTCCTTCCTTTATAAAAACTATAGACTGTGATAAAATTAAAGGAAAGCTTTTTATTAGGACAAGGCAGAGTGGCGATAGATTTAAGCCTCTTGGCATGAAAAGAAATAAAAAGGTAAAGGACTATTTTATTGATAGAAAAGTCGATAGATTAAAAAGAGATAAAATAGGAATTGTTTGCGATGAAGAGAAAATCATCTATATTATTGGCATGGATATTTCTGAAGATGTCAAAATAGATGAAAATACTTTGAATAAACTCGTCTTGGAGGTTAGAAATGTCAGATATTAAAGAAGTTATTTTTTCGGAAGAAGAAATTCAAAATAAAGTTAAAGAGCTTGGCGAGAAGATTACTGAAGATTACAAGGACAAGGATTTATTTTTGCTTGGAATATTAAAGGGAGCTGTTCCCTTTATGGCAGATATTATGAGAAAAATAGATTTGAATCTTGAATATGATTTTATGGATGTATCAAGTTATCAAGGAACAAGGTCAATGGGCGAAGTTAGAATTTTAAAGGATATTTCTACTTCGATTGTTGGAAAAGATATTTTAATAGTTGAAGACATTATTGATACAGGCATTACTCTTTCTTATCTCACAAAGGTTTTAAAGTCTAGGGGAGCTAATTCTATTGAAATTGTAACTATGCTTTCTAAACCAAGTAGAAGAAAAATTGATTTGCCTGTTAAATACAATGGCTTTGAAATAGAAGATTATTTTGTAATAGGATATGGTATGGATTATAACGAGAAATACAGAGCTCTTCCTTTTATAGGAATATTAGATGAGTCTGTGTATTCAAAACAATGAGGTGATATTATTGAATAAAAAATTTGGGGGAGCTGGATTTTATATTTTACTAATAGTTGTATTAGTGCTTACAATAAAATTTTTTAGTCCACCAGCAAGTGCAGTTGAAGAAAAAAGTTTTACTGAATTTGTAACGGAACTTGACAAGGGAAATGTAAAAAGTGTAACTCTTCAAAATGGAGTGGATTCCGTTGCTAGCGTAAAATTAAAAAATGATGAATCCTTTAGAACTGTAATACCGCAAGAGGCATCAGATACTTTCTATAAAGATTATTTAAAGGAAAAAAGTGATGCAGGAGAGATAAATGTATTGTCTACTCCAACTAAGCAAACTTCTTTTTTAGTTGAGTGGATCCCTACTCTATTGATGTTTGGACTTCTAATTTTTTTCTGGTATAGAATGATGCAACAAGCTGGCGGCGGCGGAGGAAAAGTGAATTCCTTTGGAAAGAGCAAGGCTAAGCTAATTAACAAGGAAGAGGCAAAAAATCTAGTTAAGTTTAAAGATGTTGCAGGACTTGAAGAAGAGAAGGAAGAACTTGGTGAAATAGTTGACTTTCTAAAAAATCCTAAGAAATTTATAAATATGGGCGCAAGAATACCTAAGGGAGTCCTTTTAGTAGGACCTCCAGGGACTGGTAAGACTTACCTTTCTAAAGCAGTTGCGGGTGAGGCTGGAGTTCCCTTCTTTATCATGAGTGGTTCTGACTTTGTAGAAATGTTTGTAGGTGTTGGTGCATCAAGAGTAAGAGATTTATTTGAAAATGCAAAGAAAAACGCACCTTGTATAATTTTTATTGACGAAATTGACGCTGTTGGTAGGAGAAGAGGTGCAGGTCTTGGCGGTGGACATGACGAAAGAGAACAAACTCTTAACCAACTGCTAGTTGAAATGGATGGTTTTGGAACTAATGAAGGTGTAATAGTAATGGCTGCAACTAATAGAGCAGACATACTTGACCCTGCAATATTAAGACCAGGTAGATTTGATAGAACAGTATATGTAGGAAAGCCTGACGTGCGTGCAAGAAAAGCAATCCTTGAAATACACGCAAGGGGCAAAAAGCTTGCAAGCGATGTTGATCTCGAAGTAATTGCAAAGAGAACTCCTGGATTTACTCCAGCAGATCTTGAAAACTTGATGAATGAATCGGCTCTACTTGCTGCAAGGCGTGGCGACAGTGAAATTTCAATGGAAGATGTTGACGAAGCATCTATAAAAGTTCAAGCAGGTCCTGCAAAGAAATCCCGTGTAGTTTCTGAAAAGGAAAGAAAGCTAACAGCAGTTCACGAGTCAGGACATGCAATTGTGTCAAGACTTCTTCCAGAAGAAGATCCTGTGCACATGATTACAATTATTCCAAGGGGAATGGCTGGAGGATTTACAGCCTATCTTCCTGAAGACGACATTTCTTTCATGACAAAGAAAAAAATGGAAGCATCCATAGTTTCACTTCTTGGAGGAAGAGTTGCAGAGTCCTTGGTTTTAGACGATATTTCTACGGGGGCATCCAATGATATTGAGAGAGCTACAAAAATTGCTCGTGCCATGGTTACTCAATATGGAATGAGCGACAGACTTGGTACAATAAACTACGATTCATCTGAAAATGAAGTTTTTATTGGTCGTGACCTTGGCAGATCAAAGGATTATTCTGAAAGGACTGCTGCTGAAATCGACGAAGAAGTTTCTAGAATTGTTAACGAAGCTTATTTAAGGTGTAAAGAACTTTTAAGCGACAACTTAGACAAAATAATTGCACTTTCTGATGCACTTTTGGAAAAGGAAACAATTTATTCAAAGGACTTTGAAAAGATTTTTAACGGTGAAAAGTTAGAAGAGGAATCCATTGATATTGACGATTCAATAAAAATCACCGACCTTTCCGAAGAAGCTCGTGAGATAATTAATAAAAAGGGAAAAGAAAAGAAAACTTCAGAAGATGATAATTAAGTGAAGATAATATTTAAGAATTAAATCTAATAGAGTAAGCCTCTGTAAAAAGAGGCTTTTTTTATATATAGGAGGAATATGGAAACTTTTATACTTTTTAAAAATTTAATGATATTTTTAATTATCATTATGATTGCATTTTTTGTTAGAAAGTTTAATAAAGTTAGCAATAAATTACAAAGGGATATGTCCTATTTACTAACAGATATTACAACTCCATGTATCATAATAACATCAATGACAGTGGAATTTACAGAGGACAAATTAATTCAAGCACGAGATACCTTTTTAATTGCAAATATAATTTTTATTTTTTCTTATTTTTTAATATATTTCATAATGAAATTTTATAAAGTAAAAGAACCTAATAAATCACAAATGATGATGGGAGGAATTTTTACAAATTTAGGATTTTTAGGATTTCCGCTAATACTCGCCATGTTTGGCAAAGATGGTCTTTATATAGCATCTATTGTAAATATGGTTTCAAATTACTTTACTTATACAATGGGCATTGGACTTATTAAGAAAAATTCTACAAAAGAAGGAAAACTAAAATTTCGTGATTTTTTCAACAATGCTAATATTGCTACAATAGCTGGGTTAATTATTTTATTTTCGGGCTTTAAAATTCCAGATTTTATTTATAGCGTACTAGAAATTGTAGGCAATGGCACAGGTTTATTTTCTATGATTATAATTGGTTTAATGCTTGGAGAAATGGATATAAAGGATATTTTTGTAGAAAAAAGAGTTTATGTAATGAGTTTTTATAGACTTATTTTATTTCCAGTAATATTAATAGCTTTATTTTGTATAATGCCTATTAGTATAGACCCCTTTGTGGAAAAAATAATTATAATTTTATTTTCAATGCCAGTTGCATCTATAACGGGAATTTTTTCTACAAAATACGATGTAGATCCTGTTTTTGCAACAAAACTAGTAATGCAGTCGACTATTTTATGTGTTATTACACTTCCTATAATATTATACCTATATAACTTTTTATAAAAATTTTAAGCAATTATTTTTTGAAAAATTAATCGCTCGAAATATTTTAGACATAAAAAATCTCTAAAGCTTAATTAAACTTTAGAGATTTTTACTTTTAATTACAAATTTTATTCCTCATTTTCATCTGTAATTATTGACTTTGAACTAGATTTTTTTCTAGTTTTACTTTCATTTTCATTTGATGATTTCTTCTCATTGTCATTATTTTTGTCATTATCATCTTTTTTATCTTCGCTCTTTTTCTCTTGAGAATCTTTATACCAACCCATTTTATTTGTGTAATGTGGTTTAGTTCCATCGGCAAAGAGTTCTCGCCTTCCGTTAACGTATTTTGTATAAATTCCATCAGGTTCCTCAAATTCCTTTTTATCTAAGTCTTCATGAACAGCTCTCATAATTTGTTTCCAAAGATAAGCTGACTGAGTTGAACCGAAGGATAATTTTTGATTTTTGTCATTGCCAATCCAAACAGAGCAAGTGTAGTAAGGAGTGTAACCGACAAACCAGACATCTTTCTTGTCGTTAGTTGTACCAGTCTTACCTGCAATATCTTGTCCCGCAAAGGATGCATTTCGGCCTGTTCCTCTTTTTACGACATCTCTAAGCATATCTGTTAAAATATATGCATTTTGAGGTGTTGTAATTTCTTCTTCTTTAGGATCAACTTGGTAGATAACTTCACCAGTATTTGATTCGATTTTTGAAACTACATAGGGATTTGCATATTTTCCTTCATTGGCAAGTGTAGTAAAAGCACCCGCCATTTCAAAGGGACTTATGCCGTAGCTCATTCCACCTAAAGTTAATGGAGAATAGTCCATGTCATTCCATGTTGGATTGTCTTTTTTTTCTACAATTGTGCTCACGCCAATGGATTTTAGAGTGTCCACCATTTTATTAATTGATTCTTCATCATTGTATACTTTTGAGTATGTTGAATTTTTATTTGCCTTTGCATCTTTATCAGCAGAAATATCTCTTGCAACTTGAAATGCACCAACATTTGAAGATTGACGAAGGAGATTCCTTATAGTAGTCCAACCTTGATAATAATTTCCTGAATTTCTAGGTGAGTAGCCAAATATTTTTTCTGGCATCTTAGAGTCAAGATAAACATCGCCTGCAGTTGCTCCATTGTTAAAAGCAGTTAAATAAACTGAAATAGGTTTAATAGAAGATCCAGGTTGTCTAGGAACTAGAGCTCTATTTAATAATCTACCGCCACTTACATTTCTACCACCTACAAGAGCTTTAACTTCATGAGTTTTTTGGTCTATTATAACTGATGCAACTTGTGGTTGAATTACTCCATTTTTGTCGGTGAAGCCTCCATAATAATATTTAGGGTTTGAAACCACTTGTTCCAATGTTCTTTGTATATCGATGTCCATGGGAGTGTAAATTTTCAATCCACCGTTAAATAATTTGCTTGTAGCTTCTTCCTTTGTATAGCCTGAGTTCATTAAAATTTTAATAGTATTTTTTTGAACTACATCTGTGTAGAAAGAGGAAATTCCACTCTCTTTACGAGAACCAATGTTGATGTCGATTTTTTCATTTAAAGCATTTTCATATTCTTCATTAGTAATGAGATTTTGTTCATGCATTTTCTTTAAAACTAATTTTTGCCTTTCTTGAGAAGTCTTATTGAAGACAGCCTTCACTGGAACCATTAAATCATTTTGAATTTGAATAAGATCAAAATTATCTATTTGTCCTAGCTCATTTAAACTTTTTGCAATTTCAATGATTTCATCGGAATTAGGTTTTGAATTTTCATTTTTTGGAAGTAAAACTACTTCGATATTTCCAAGGTCATCCTCTGGACTAATCTCTTGAGTATTGTAAGGGGTGTACTTTTCTGGCAAGTTTGTAACGCCTGCTAAAAGTGCACATTCGGCAAGGTCAAGCTCAGATACATTTTTATTAAAAAAAGTTTTAGCAGCAGCTTGTACGCCAACAGTTCCCTTAGAAAAACCTGCAGAGTTTAAGTAAGCTTCAAGTATTTGCTCTTTAGTAAGGTCTTCTTCTATTTGGTAGGAATAATAAACATCTGTAATTTTTCTCACTACGCTTTTAGAGAAAGAAGTGTACAAGTTTTTCGCAAGCTGCATAGTAATAGTTGATGCACCTTGGTCAAAGGATCTGGTTTTTAAGTCGTGGATAAGAGCGCCAACAACTCTTTTATAGTCAACTCCACTGTGTTCGAAAAATCTTTCATCCTCTATCGCCACAATGGCATTTACTAAATTTTTTGGTATATCCTCATAGGGAACAAACTCACTAAACTCATCGGATACCAATGTTTCAATTAGTTTTCCGTCATTTGTATAGATCCTTGAAGTCTCAGAAAGTTGTGATCTGTACTCTGAGGGGTCTATTACGGGAGCTTTTTTAAAAATACCAAGTACAATAGCGGTAGCCATTGAGCCTAAAATAATAATTGCAGCAACAACTATTAATATGAGTATTTTTAATACGCTAGAAAGTTTAATCATTCCACGAGGTTTATTGTTTTTGGAATATTTCATAATAACCTCCTACCAAGATATTATAACAGAATTTTTAATATATAACTATAATTAGAAATGAAAAAATCTCGCACAGAAGCGAGACTTTTCTATTAATTATTCTATTATTTATAAATTATTAAACTTTAAAATTACTTATTTATTACTTTTAAAATTTTTGGTGCAATAATTGCAGCAACAACTGCCTTTACCATATCAGGTATAATAAAAGGTATCATACCTAAAGAAAGTATCTTAGCGACATCCATTGAGTTGCCCATTACATTATTTAATATTAGATACATATAAGGAAGACCTATTGCATAGAAAATTACTTCAGCTAAAATTAATACAAGCATAATTTTTCCAAAGCTTTTTTCACCATGAGCAAATTTAGATATAAATGCAGCCCCTATAATAAAGGCAATTAAAAATCCAAAGCTTGGTTTTAAAAAGGATTCAAAGCCTCCAGTAAAACCTGCAAAAATTGGAATACCAATTAGCCCAAGCAGAACATATATAAAAACTGTAAGTCCCGCATAAAAAGGTGTAAGTAAAAGTCCTGTCATAAATACAAAAAAGTTTTGTAGAGTAAAGGGAACTGGTCCAATTGGAATAGAAATAAATGCTCCTACAGCAATAAGTGCAACTAAAAGTGCAATTTTTGTTATATCTTTTGTTTTAATCTTCATCATTAACCTCCAATTAACATAGTACACAATGTTTACTATATTGTCAATAAGGTTGACGCAAATATTTATCTTAGATTAAAAAAGATTGAGCAAATAATATTTTTTGGGTAAATAATTAGTTGAAAGAGAATATTATAAAATATATAATAAAAACAATTTGTTATATGAGGTGTAAAAATGTTATTAGTGATAGATGTAGGAAATACTTCCATAACTTGGGGAGTTTATAAGGGAGACGAACTTGTAAATGATTTTAGAACTTCTACTGTGAAGACTAGAACATCAGATGAATATGGTTTAATTTTTATAAACACATTAACTCATGCCAATATTGATCCTCAAGATATAGAAGATGTAATTATTTCATCAGTTGTGCCTAATCTTATGCACACACTTCCTTCTATGGTGAAAAAATATTTTAATAAAAATCCAATGATTGTAAACTGTGAATTAGATTTGGGAATTAATATTAAATACGATAATCCCAAAGAAGTTGGTGCCGATAGAATTGTAAATGCTGTGGGAGCATTAGAAATTTATGGCAAAAAATCAATAATCGTAGATATTGGAACGGCAATGACTTTTTGCGTAGTTGATGAAGAAAAAAATTATCTTGGTGGACTTATTATGCCTGGCATAGGAATTTCTGCTGAAGCACTGTTTATGATGACTTCAAAACTTCCAAAGATAGAAATTATTGCACCAGATAAGGTTATTCAAGCAAATACAGTTGGAGCTATGCAATCAGGTTTATATTATGGTTTTAAAGAAATGATCGATGGAATAGTTGCTAAACTTTTAAAAGAACTAAATTGGAAGGAAGAAGACACTAATATTATTTCAACTGGTGGTTTCTCAACAATGCTTACAAGTGATTCAAGGTATAATTTCATAATCAATAGATTTTTAACTCTTGAAGGACTAAAAATTATATATGAAAAAAATAATAAAATAGATTGAGAGTGATTTTTTGTTAAAAATTTTAGCACCAATGGCAGGCTACACCGACATTGCATTTAGAGAAATTGCGACTGAAAAGGGTGCGGACATAACAGTAACAGAAATGGTTTCAGCCATGGCAATTGTCTATGAAAATAAAAAGACAATGGACCTTTTGAAAATATCTCCAAAGGAGAAAAAAGTTTCTGTACAAATTTTTGGAAGTGATCCAAAAATTATGGGCGAGGCTACGTGTATTTTAAATGATTACAATTTTTCTTATGTAGATATAAATATGGGCTGCCCTGCTCCAAAGATTGTAAAAAACAAATCAGGTTCCTATCTTTTAAGTGACCCATCCTTAGTATATGATATTGTAAAATCTGTTGTAGAAAATTCAAAAAAACCTGTTTCTGTAAAAGTAAGGAAGGGAATAAAGGGAATTTCTTCTATGAAAGCTATAAGAAACATTGAAGCAGCTGGAGCATCCTTTGTAACAGTTCACGGCAGAACAAGAGAAGAATATTACACAGGAAGAGCCGATTGGGATTTTATAAAAGAAGTAAAGAAAAATGTAAAAATTCCAGTAATTGGAAATGGCGACATTAAAAGCCCAGAAGATGCAGTTGAAAAGATTAAATATTCGGGAGTAGATGGAGTTGCAATTGGTCGTGGTGCAATTGGAAATCCCTACATTTTTAATCAAATCGAAGAACTTTTAAAAACTGGATCTTATAAAACTCCCACAGATAAAGAAAAACTTCTCTTAATGATCGATGAATTAGAGCGAAAAATAAATTATAGAGGAGAAAAACTTGGCATCCTAGAGATGAGAAAGGTCTACTCAAATTATTTTAGGGGTATGAAGGATTCAAAGGAAATAAGAAATAAATTAAATACTCTAAAGGACAAGGATGAGATAATAGAAGTTATAAGAAATTATATGAATTTTTGATATATCTATTGCTTAATAGTTTTATACTTTGTTATTTTTTAATAAAAAGGGTAAATAGATTAAAGAGAAAAATAAATAGTAAAGTGATATTGGCGGTGATTTCGATGGATAACTGAATTTTTATTTAATTTGTTACATAGTTTAAATGAAAAGAATTAGGAGCAAATATTTATGGAAAAAAGATTTTTATATTTTTTATTGGGATTTATTTTTTCAGAACTAGCTAGATATCATACAGGAGTTGATCTATATCTCACAGAAAGATACCAATATGGTGAATATGAAGGCTTTGGTAAATGGTATTTAATAGATGCTGACTATAGGTTTTGGAACTAATCATATGTTATTAGAAATTTTTAAATTCTTATGGATTATTGTATTTATTTTAAATCATAAGAAAAATGTTATAAAGAGAATACCATTTTTAATTTTTCTACTAATTTTGATAATTCTTTTAATGATTTTGATATTTGATTATTTTTTGGCAGGATTAAGTGATAATACTTTTTTGGAAGACTTAACATACCGTGAAATATATGACTTATTTATTTGTGCTTGCGTAATAGATAATGCAATATATTACACTCAAGAAAAGCGTAAGGCAAAAAAAGAAAAAATTGAAAATAAAGAATGAAATTTACTCTGCAATATAATTTAATATTGCAGAGATTTTTTATTTTGAAGAAAAAGACTAAACAAATTCTCGAAAACTTTAAATTCTTGACATTTAAAGAAGTTTCGACTATAATAGCTTAGATTAAAAGGTTTTTGTTAAGGGCGGCTGACGCCTTATTTTTTATATATTGAGGAGAGAGAATTTTGGCAAAGGATATATTTTTCACACCAGAAGGTTTAGAAAAAATCGAAAATGAAATTGAGTATTTAAAAACAGTTAGAAGAAAAGAAGTTTCTGAAAGAATTAAAGTAGCTCTAGGCTATGGCGATCTTTCAGAAAATTCTGAATATGACGAAGCTAAAAACGAACAAGCACAAGTTGAAGAGAGAATTGCAAAACTTGAAATGATGGTTCGCAATGCAAAAATTATAGATGAAAAAGACTTAAATACAGAAGTTGTCAACATTGGTTCTAGCGTAAGAGTTAGAGAAGTTGATACAATGGAAGAAGACGAATACACGATTGTTGGTTCAGCGGAAGCAGATCCTCTTGAAGGAAAAATTTCAAACGAGTCACCAGTTGGGTCAAAATTAATTGGCAATCGTGTTGGCGATGTAGTTGAAGTTGAAGTTCCAGATGGAATTATTAGGTACGAAATTTGTGGAATAACTATTTAGGAGGCAATTTGTGAAAAAGACAGAAGATGCAAATCTAAATGAGATGCTTTTGTTAAAAAGGCAAAAGCTTGAGGAATTAAAAAGTGAAGGTAAAGATCCCTTTGTAAAGGAAACTTATGATGTAACTGCTCATTCAAAGGATATCAAAGAAGGATTTAATGAAGATGAAGAGAGAGAAGTATCCATTGCTGGTCGTGTAATGAGCAAAAGACGCCATGGCAAAATTTGTTTTTTAGACATTAGAGATTCAGTGGGAACTATCCAAGTATTTGCAAGAAAGGATGTCCTTGAGGATAAATATGAGGAAGTTAAGGGATTAGATATTGGAGATATAGTTGGAGTAAAGGGAGTTGTATTTAAGACAGAAGCTGGTGAAATTACTGTTCGTGCAACTGACTTAACTTTGCTTTCAAAATCACTTCAAATTCTTCCAGAAAAATTCCACGGACTAAAGGATCCTGACCTAAGATATAGACAAAGATATGTGGATCTAATTGTAAATCCAGAAGTAAAAGATGTATTTATTAAGAGAAATAAAATCATAAAAAAAATTAGAGAATTTTTAGATAATAGGGGATTTTTAGAAGTTGAAACTCCAATACTTGGAACTGTGGCAGGTGGAGCAAATGCTAGACCTTTCTACACTCATCACAATACCCTTGACATCGATATGCAACTTAGGATTGCCAATGAATTATTCTTAAAGAGATTAATAGTAGGTGGATTTGAAAAAGTTTATGAAATGGGCAAGATGTTTAGAAATGAAGGAATGGATCCAAAACACAATCCTGAATTTACAAATATTGAACTCTATCAAGCCTATGTTGATTACGAAGAAATGATGAGGATAACTGAAAATTTATTTGAATATGTTGCAACAGAAGTTCTTGGCACAGATACAATAAATTATCAAGGTACAGAAATTTCACTAAAGGCACCTTGGAAGAGAATAACGATGATCGATGCAGTTAAAAAATATGCAGATGTAGACTTTAACAAAATTGATACAGATGAAAAGGCAAGAGAAATCGCTAGAGAAAAGGGACTTGAAGTTTCTGAAAATGATACTTGGGGCAAGCTTCTTTCTGAAATGTTTGAAGAATTCTGTGAAGAACATCTTGTAGAGCCAACATTTGTAATTGGTCACCCAGTAGAAGTTTCTCCACTTGCAAAGAGAAATCCAAAGGATCCAAGACTTACACAAAGGTTTGAAGCTTTTATCAACACTTGGGAATTTGCCAATGCCTTTTCTGAACTTAACGATCCAATTGACCAAAGAGAAAGATTTGAAGCACAAGTTGCAGAAAAAGAAGCAGGAGACGATGAAGCACATCCAATGGATTCAGATTTTATCAATGCAATTGAAGTAGGTCTTCCACCAACAGGAGGACTTGGGATTGGCGTTGACAGAATGGTAGTACTTTTGACAGACCAACCTAGCATAAGAGATGTTCTTTTATTCCCAACAATGAAGCCAATAGGCTTAGAAAAGGCAGAAAATAGGGATTCGTCAAAAGAAACTTACGAAACTTACGACAAACTTACGACAGAAGAAATCGACTTTTCAAAAGTAAAAGTAGAGCCATTATTTGAAGATATGGTAGACTTTGAAACTTTCTCAAAATCTGATTTTAGAGTTGTAAAAGTCAAAAATTGCGAAGAAGTTCCTAAGTCAAAAAAACTATTGAAATTTACATTAGATGATGGTTCTGAAAAAGAAAGAGTTATTTTATCTGGTATTAAGGAATATTACAGTGCAGAGAGCTTAATAGGAAAGACACTACTTGCAATTTGTAATCTTCCTCCTCGTAAGATGATGGGAATCGACTCAGAAGGTATGATTATATCTGCAATTTGTGAGTACGATGGAGAAGAAAAACTTAACTTAATAATGTTGGATGATAATATTCCAGCAGGATCAAAATTATATTAAAGAACACGCTAATTATGAAACTGGGGTTTGTTATGAATCCCAGTTTAATTTTTATTGTTGCAATAATAGAATTATTAAGCTATACAATAAAATCAATTTAAAGAAAAATAAATATTAGATAATCACTGGCGATAGAAATTAAAAACTCTATCGTCTTTTTTATTTGGAAGAACAACAAATGGTAGAAATGTCAATGAATTTACTGCCATGCAGATAATAGCAGCTCATTCATGTGTGAGAGTTTTGGCTGAAACCTTAGTAGGACTTCCCGTTTATTTATATAAAACAGGTTTATCATTTGAAGTAGATAGGATACCAAAAGATAGAAATTTTCAAGGGTAAAAGTCTAGGGAAAAGAACCTAATTCAATATGGAGATTTGTTTATTATACAGCTAAAAATATCATTTGAGTTTAAAATGAGATACGTATTATCTTAGGACTGATTTTTTGTAATTTTTGTTTATATTTAGTCAGTCCTAGGAGTAATACTTTTATATTAATCCCTCTTTTTTCATAAGAGATAACTCTCTTGAAAGGGCAGACCTATTACAAGCTAAAAATTTTGCCAAATCCTCTCTGGATAATTTATTAGAAAATAAGGAGTCTTTACCATATTTATCTATATATTTATTAATTTTCTCCCTAATTTTAGGTTTAGAATATATATCTAATTTGTAGGTTAAGTATGAAGTTTGCTCATTATACAATTTTATAATATTTTCCATAAAAATCGGTCTGCTTGAACAGGACTTTTTATTTTTTTCAAAGATTTTGCTAACATCAAGGGCCAAAACTTTAGAATTTTTTTTTGCAACCATAAATCTATCAGCTAGGGAGGAAAAATTTAAAGAAAAAGAATCTGAAGCCTCATAAATTCTATCTATAATTTCCTTATCATCATCTATTGTAGATAGATCAATTCTTCCCTTCAAAACTATACCAGCCTTAAAGCCCTTAGAAAAATCATATAGATATTCGCCTTTACTAAAAATTAAGATTTTATGATCAATACAAGAGAGTATTTGGTGTATAGTACTTTCGTCTAAACCATAAAATAATTTACTTTTTAAAATATTTTTTTCCATAAAACCCCCCTTTGTTGCTTCTGCAACTGCAACAAAAATTATCTATGCTATAATTATAAACGTAATGATAACTATTATCAAGGAGGAAGGGAAAATGAGAAATAGTAAAATTATTTTTGGACATGATTTTTTAAAGATGCTTGGAAGAACAAGACTCAGACCAGGCGGCGGTCTTATGACCGATTGGTTACTTGATCAGGTACAGATTGATAAAGATATGCAAGTTTTGGAAGTTGCTTGCAATAGAGGAGATAACCTAATAAGAGTTTATACTAAATATAAATGCAAAATAATAGGCATAGATAATGATCAAGTTGCCATAGACCAAGCTTTGGAGAATATAAAGCTTTTAGGCTTAGATAAAGAAATCGAAGTTATAAATATGGATGCCTTAAAGTTAGATTTTGAGGATGAAACATTTGATTTAATAATTAATGAGGCAATGATTACTATGCTTCCAAATGAAGAAAAAGCAAAGGCTCTTAAAAATTATCACAGGGTTTTGAAAAAAGACGGTTATCTATTAACTCATGATGTGGCAGTGGAAAATGAAAGTGAAGATATAAGAAGACAACTTTCAAAATTTACAAATATGAATGTGTATCCTTTAACAGTAGAAAATTGGAACAAACTGTTTATAGAAAATTCTTTTAGACCTTTTTCACAGAGGACTGGCAGGATGATTCTCTTAGACAGGGATACAATTATAAAAGATGAGGGACCAGTTGGGGCTGCAAATTTTTATAAAAAAGCTTATTCAGAAGAAAATAGGGATAGATTTGTAAAAATGTTAGAGAGGTCTAAAAATACAAAAATTTCTTATATAGTTTTAGCAAGTAAAAAGGAGGATTAGATGAAAGTTATTAAAAAAATATCATTAATTTTATGTCTGACAGTGCTTGCCTTAACAGGTATGACTGCTTGTGGCAATACAAAAACTGAACAAAAATCAGAAAACAAGGAAGTGACTCAAACTGAGAAAAAAGAAGAAAAGACAGAAGAAACTAAGGATGAAAATAAAAAAATCAGGATAATCACAGACCACGCAGGTAACACGGTAGAAGTTCCAGAGAAAGTTGAAAGAATAGTAATAGATCAGATTCCTATTTTATCTACTTATATGGCTTATCATTATGGAAAGGCTCCATATATAGTAGGATATGCTGGTTCACTTAAGCAAGTAATTTCAAATACAGTTTTAAAGGACATAGCTCCAGAGCTTCTTGATAGCCAAAATACAGTTCAAGGTCAATCTGACATTAATATTGAAGAAATAATGAAGCTTAAACCAGATGTTATTTTTTACAATGCTTCAAATAAAGAACACTATGAAACTCTTAAAAAGACAGGGATTCCGTGTGTAGGATTTGCTACAGTTGGTACAAATGGACCAGCTGACCCAATAGATAGGTACACACAATGGTTAAAGCTCTTAGAAGATGTATTTGGCGAAAGCGGAAAGACAGATGATTTCATAAAAGCAGGTCAAGATATTGTAAAAGATGTTGAAGAAAGAATTTCAAAAATAGATGAGAGTAAAAAACCAACTGGTGTAATTTTATGGAAGTATGTCCAAGGTGTACCAATGGTTGCTGGTAAGGGGGTATTTGGAGATTTCTGGCTAAAGAGAATTGGTGTTAAAAATTTAGCTGATGAAACAAAAGGTTTTGCCAAAGTTTCCATTGAACAATTTTATCAATGGGATCCAGATATACTTTATCTTGATGGACCTGGTCTTCTTGATATTACAACAAAAGATGTATTTGAAAATTCAGTAGAAGGTATCAATTTTTCAAATATGAAAGCTGTTAAGGATAAAAAAGTTTATAACACTAAGCTTGGTATGTGGAATTGGTTTACACCAAATCCAGACGGACCACTTGTACTAGCTTGGCTTGCAAAATCAACCTACCCAGAAGAATTTAAAGACTATGATCTAAAAGCAATGATTAAAGATTACTACAAAACATGGTATGGTTATGAATTAACAAATGAACAAATTGAGGATATGTTTGATATATGATTAAAGGAATCTTTATCAAAGATAAAAAAATAAAATTAAGCTCATATGTTATCCTCATAAGCCTACCCATATTAATTAGTATTTTGGCACTTGTTATTGGGAGAATGCCTCTAAGCATAAGACAGATTGTAGATTTTTTCAATGCTTATCTAAGCGGTGGGGACTATGACCCTATGCTTGAATCAGTAATAATAAATGTAAGATTACCAAGAATTATTACTGGTCTAATAGTGGGAGCTGGTCTTTCCACAGCAGGTCTTGCCTTTCAAGGGGTTTTTTCAAACCCCTTGGCAACTCCTGATATACTGGGCGTAAGTTCAGCTGCAAGTCTTGGAGCTGTAATCGGAATACTTTTATCAATTTCAACTCTTTCTATCCAGGCCCTCGCTTTAGTTTTTGGATTAATTGGAGTAGTGTTGACCTTATATATCGGTAAGGGTAGAACCGGATCATCAACAATAATGCTTATACTAGCAGGCCTTGTAGTTTCTTCATTATCTAATGCTTTAGCGTCTCTTTTAAAATATACAGCAGACCCGACAGATAAGTTGCCAGCCATTAGTTACTGGCTTATGGGTTCTTTTGCAAGATCATCCTACAAAAACCTGATGCTTTCTGCACCACTAATAATTTTGGGAGTCATCATAATAAGGCTCTTGATATTTAGGCTAAATATTATGAGTCTATCAGAAGATGAAGCGAAAAGTCTTGGAGTTAATGTCAAAAAAACCAGACTTATTTTCATATTTGCATCAACACTAATTACAGCTTCATCTATATCAATGTGTGGCCAGGTCGGATGGATTGGTTTAATAATTCCTCATATGGCAAGGATGATGGTAGGAGCCAACAACACTCATACCCTACCTTTTAGCATATCTTTAGGAGCAAGTCTTATGGTACTAATAGAAGCCTTATCAAGAACAGTTTCTGTAATAGAACTACCAATATCAGTTCTTACAGCAATAATTGGTGCTCCAATTTTTATAAGCCTAATTAGAAAAACTGGGGGTGGTTTCAATTAAATTAGAATTAAAAGATACAGGATTTTATTATGATGAAAATCACGTATTATTTAAGAATTTATCTTTTTGTCTGAATCAAGGTCAGGTTTTATCTATTTTAGGACCCAATGGAGTTGGTAAGACTAGCCTTATAAGATGTATATGTGGTTTTAAAAAATGGAAACTAGGAAAGAGTTTTATGGATGGAAGAGATATTTCAAGTTTTAGTAGAAGAGACTTATGGTCTAACATATCATATGTTCCTCAAAAAAGGTCATTTTCTTTTGAATATTCTGGAATAGATATGGTAGTGTTAGGACTTTCTAGTAAACTTGGACCATTTGCAAAACCAGGCTTAAGAGAATATAAGAAAGCAAATAATATTATGAAAAGCTTAGCTATAGAAAATCTTAAAGATAAGTCGTGTTCAGTGATGAGTGGAGGAGAACTTCAGATGGTTCTAATAGCTAGAGCTTTAATATCAGATCCAAGTTTAATCATATTAGATGAGCCAGAAAGTGGTCTTGATTTTAAAAATCAACTTAAAATAATTTCATTAATCAAAAAACTATCCAAGATAGACAATATTAGTGTTATTATAAATACTCATTACCCAGCCCACGCTCTTGAAATAGCGGATAAATGTTTGATGTTAATGCAAAATGCTAGACATAAAATAGGCAAAACATCTGATATTATCTGTAAGGAAAATATGAAAGAAGCATTTGGCGTAGAGGTCATACTTGAAAAAATAAAAAAAGATAAGAAAGAATATGATACTATAATACCCATTAGCATAGCAGGAGATTAAGATGAAAAATATTAGCAAAGGAAAAATATCGACACCAGAAGAGGTCATACCCATAAAAGACAATCAGACAATAAGCAAGAAACTTGTAGATTTATATGATCTTCACATCTTACTTATGAGTCTTGACCAAGATACCAGCATTTCCCCTGAATTTTATGCTGAAGAAAGAATATATTTTGTCTTAAAAGGCGAAATTAACTTTAACAATGAAAAACTTATAAATAATGAATCAATACTTTTTGAAAAAAACAAACTCTTTGACATAGAGGTAAGTAAAAAAAGTATATTTTTAGAAATCGCAATTAACTTAGAGGAGGAAGAAATGAAAAACATTGACAAAGGAAAGAAAATTAAACTAGTTGACTATTTAGATTATGTAGATGGAGGAATCGCAAACATTGACCTTGTATCAAAAGACGGGTTTAGGCTTGTTTTGATGGCTTTTGATGCAGGGGAAGGTCTAAAACCACATAAGGCTCCTGGAGATGCTCTTGTCTTGGCACTTGAGGGCAAGGCAAAGCTTCTTGTTGGAGATAAAGAAATTGAGATTGAATCCGGAGAACAAATAGTATTTCCGGCAAATGTAATCCATAATGTAACTGCAATTACAAGATTTAAAATGTTATTAATATTATCTGTAGATAAATAAAAAAAGATTGAATGATTTTTCAATCATAAATCTGAACACTAAAAATTGGAACTAATACCAGAGTTAGCATTAAAGCTTGCTCTGGTCTTTATTTGTTATAAAGATGACCTTTCTTGTACATTAAATTCTTAAAATTATTTGAAAATGCAACTTGTAAGTACAGCTTTTGATTTTAATAAAGAGAACAATATTTATTGCTAAGATGCAGACAGAGGTTATAGCCCATATGCTTATATAGGGCTATACAAACAAAAGAGATTAAGATTAATGGGCAAGGTGTGTAATAATTATTGTCGAAAAAAAGGTGGAGAGATTGGGTTAGAGACTTAATTATGTTGTGTAACAAATAAATGCAAGGATACCATTATTAAAGCATGGAAGATGCTTTTTCCTATAGTTGTGATTTGAAACAAAATAACCATAAATATGTTTGTTGATAAATTTTATGAAACAGACTTTAGAAAGTTATCCAAAGTAGGTTCAATGGGTGCAAAAATATTTGATTATACAGAAATATTAAAAAGCGACAGCTTACCAGAAGATAATCAAATAGCGAAAAAATTAAAGAATAAGACATGGGAATAATTATTTAGCATCTACAGTTGTAGGTGCTTTTCCTATGCCTAATTTTAGGAGGTGGTAGTATAAACGCTTTAATTAGAATATTCAAGTCGATGGACAAACCTAAAGATGGAAGAGGATATTTTCATGGCATATTTTATTAGGGAGAACAGTTATATTAAAATAGGTTGGAGAGAAATATAACCGAAAGACACTTCACTCTATTAAATGTCAGTATATCTAAAAACAAGACAAGTTAATCAATATTTTATGAAGAGAGGTTTTAACTAAGTTCAAAATTTAGTATGAAATTAAGTGTAAATTTTCATGAAAGTTTGACAGTTTATTAAAGATGTATAAAAATAAGACAAGCTCCATTCCTATAGGAATGGGTAAATACTGACACAAAAAAATGTATCAACCTTTGCCCTTTTATCAGGATTTAGGTTGATACACAAAATTATTTACAGACCCTAATTATAGGATGACAGTAATTAAAAGTTCTGCAATAGTTAATTTTCCTATTTACGGCTTGATTCCACAAACCAAATTTGTTTGTTGTAGTCCTCTATATGATCCTCCATAGCATTAGCTACAGGAAAATTATCAGCCTCATCCGCTTCTTTTCGAATCTCTAGGGCTAGTTCTTTTTGAAGTTTCATGTCAGATAGGACTATTTCTAATGCTTCTTTAATAGATAATTCTTTAGAAGTTTCAATCTCTTTGATTGTAGAAATTTCTAAATATTCTTTTAGATTAGCAACTGGAAATTCTCCAGACATTCTGATAAGCTCAGCAACTTCATCAAGTCTTTCACCAGCCTTATCATATTCAGATTCAAGATACTCATGTACAGATACAAATTGAGAGCCTACGATATTCCAATGTAGATTATGGATTTTAATGTTTAGTACTGCAAGATTTGCAAGATATGTGTTTAATTTTGTCATTTTATTCCTCACTTTCAAATAATTTTAATTATTAATAATATTATTATATACAATAATAAAAAAAACAAGTCAAGTCCATAATATTGAGTAAAATTTACTAGCAAATATTTATTATTTCATCTATGAAATTATACTTCACGATAAATTATAAATATTAAACTATTCTACAAATATAAACTCTTTTTAATTTATGGTATAATTTAATTGATAATTTTAATGAGAAATCAAAAGTAAGAGGTGTAATGTGAAAAAGACTATTAGGGATTTTGATTTTAATGATAAAACTGCACTAGTTAGAGTTGATTTTAATGTTCCACTAAAGGCTGGCAAAGTTAATGGAGAGGATAGAATTGTAAAAGTCATTCCTACTATTAATTATTTAATAGAAAAGGGTGCAAAAGTTGTGCTTATGAGCCACCTTGGAAGGCCTAAGGGTGAATACAAAGAAGAATTTTCTCTTGCACCAGTGGCAAAAAGAGCTTCTGAACTTTTAAATAAGGATGTTAAATTCATTGCTTCAAGGGAAATTGTTGACGAAAAGGTTCTTGAAGAAGTTAAAAAACTTAAAAAGGGTGAAATAGCTCTTCTTGAAAATCTTAGATTTGTAGAGGGCGAAGAAAAGAATGACGTTGATTTTGCAAAAAAACTTGCTTCTCTTGGAGATATTTTTGTAAATGATGCCTTTGGAATAGCGCACAGAACTCATGCTTCAAATGTTGGTGTTACTAAATTTTTACCATCTTGTGTGGGATTTTTAGTTGAAAAAGAAATAAAATATTTTGACGATGCTCTTAAAAATCCAGAAAAGCCCTTTGCTGCAATTCTTGGAGGATCGAAGGTTTCTGACAAAATTGGTACAATTGAAAATTTGCTAGAAAAAGTTGATGTGCTTGTAATTGTTGGCGCTATGGCAAATACTTTCTTAAAGTCAAAGGGGCTTGAAGTTGGCAAATCTTTGGTTGAAGATGATAAACTAGACCTTGCTAGAGAATTTATGGTAAAGGCAATTGACAAGGGCGTAGATTTAATTTTGCCAAGAGATGTAATTGTTGCTCCAGAGCTTTCTGAAAATGCGAAGGGGACTTTGAAGAATGTAGAAGATGTAAGTGAAGGTGACATGATCCTAGATATTGGAAGCGAGAGCTTAAAAGATATTGAAGCAGCTATAAGAGATGCAAGGACAGTTGTACTAAATGGACCTTGTGGAGTTTTTGAAATAGAAGAATTTTCTCATGGAACTATTGAACTTGCAAAAATCTTAGCAAATCTTGATGCAACAGTAATTGTTGGTGGGGGAGATTCTGTTTCTGCAGTTGAAAAGGCTGGCATTGCAGATAGATTAACTCACATTTCAACTGGTGGTGGCGCAAGTCTTAAAATGCTTGAAGGTAAAAAGCTTCCTGGTATTGAGGCAGTTGAAGAAGCATGAGAAGAAAATATATTTGTGGAAATTGGAAGATGAATAAAACTTCTAGTGAGGCTCTTGCATTTGCAAATAAAATAAATGATTTTGAATTTGAAAATGTAGATGTTCTTATTGCACCAAGCTTTGTTTCTCTCGAAAGTTTAAAAAAAAGTGTAAAAGATAAAATTGAAGTAGCTGCACAAAATGTTTCTGAATTTGACGATGGAGCCTTTACTGGTGAAGTTTCGACTAACATGCTCAAAGATATTGGAGTTAGGAATGTAATCATCGGTCATTCTGAAAGACGAGAAAAATTTTTGGAAAGCGATGAGATTGTAAATGCAAAGATAAAAAGAGCCCTTTCTGATAATTTATTTGTTATTCTTTGCCTTGGTGAATCTCTTGAAATAAAAGAAGAAAATAAAGAATTAGATTTTGTAAAAAATGAACTGCTAAATTCCCTTAGTGGTGTAGAAAATCTTAAAAATATTGCCATTGCCTATGAACCAATTTGGGCAATTGGCACTGGAAAAACTTGTTCTCCTGAAGATGCAGAAAAGATGTGTAGAGAAATTCGAGAAATTATAAATAAAAATTATGGAGAAATTTCTAAAGAAATTAGAATTTTATACGGCGGATCTGTAAAACCATCTAATGCAAAAGAAATTTTGGCAAAAGAAAATATTGACGGAGTCCTTGTTGGAGGCGCAAGCCTTGATGTCAATGATTTCATTGAAATAATAAAGTGTGGTGAAAATTTATGAAGCCAACTATGCTGATAATTTTGGATGGGTTTGGGATAAATGAATCTAAAATAGGGAATGCAGTAAAACTTGCAAAGACTCCTACTCTTGACGAGCTTTATAAAAATTCACCTCATACAGAAATTTTTGCTAGCGAAGAATATGTAGGTCTTCCTCATGGACAAATGGGAAACTCTGAAGTTGGACATTTAAATATAGGTGCAGGAAGGGTAATTTATCAAAATCTTACAAAGATAACTGAGGCGATTAAGTCAGGCGAATTTTTTAAAAATCCTGAATTTAAAAGAGCTATTGATAGCGCAAAGAAAAACAATTCAAAAGTTCATTTAATTGGACTTGTGTCAAAGGGTGGAGTTCACTCACACTTTGATCATCTAAAGGCTCTTATAAAATTAATGGCAAAGGAAGGAATAGAAAAAACTTACATCCACGCAATAACAGATGGTCGTGATGTATCGCCACATGCTGCATTAGAAGATATTAAAGAACTACAAAAGGAAATAGATAAAATAGGAAAGGGAAAAATTGCTACAATTTCCGGTAGATTTTATGCCATGGACCGTGACAACAGATGGGAAAGGATTAAGAGATATTATGACAACCTCGTGTCAAAGGTGGATTTTGTAGATGAAAATATTTTAGATTATATAAAATCTTCTTATGATAAAGATATTACTGATGAATTTTTATTGCCTGCAAAATTCGTAAAAAATTCTGAAATTGAAGAAAAGGATTCAATAATAATTTTTAACTTTAGACCAGATAGAGTTAGACAAATTACAAGAGCCTTAGTTGACGATGATTTTAAAGGATTTGAGAGAGAAAAAATAAATACGACTCTTGTAACTATGACAGAGTATGATAAAAATATTAAAAATAAATTTGTTGCCTTTAAAGATGAAATCCCAAGGGACACTTTGGGTGAAATTTTGGAAAAAAACAAAATAAATCAGCTTAGAATTGCAGAGACAGAAAAATATGCACATGTTACATTTTTCTTCAACGGTGGAAGAGAAAAGCCCTTTGAAGGGGAAGACAGAGTTCTTATTCCATCCCCAAAGGTTGCAACTTATGATCTAAAACCTGAAATGAGTGCCAATGAAGTTACGGATGCTGTAATTGCAAAATTAAAAGAAGATAAATACGGAGCAATAATTTTAAACTTTGCAAATCCCGACATGGTTGGACACACAGGAAATTTAAGGGCGGCAATAAAAGCTGTGGAAACAGTTGATGCAAATTTAGGCAGAATTTTAAGAGTTTTAAAGGAAAAAGATGGTGTTGCAATAATAACTGCCGACCATGGAAATTGTGAGTATATGATTGACAAAGAGGGAAATGCTGTCACAAGTCATAGCACAAATCCTGTTCCACTTTTCCTTTTTAATAAAGATGCAAAACTAAGAAGTGGCGGGGCACTTTGTGATCTTTCGCCAACAATTTTAAAAATCATGGGAATTGAAAAGCCAGAACTTATGACTGGCGAAAGTTTATTTTAAATAGGAGGAATTATGAGTTTAATTGATTATGTTTATGCTAGAGAAGTTCTTGATTCAAGGGGAAATCCAACTGTTGAAGTAGAAATTGGAACAGTTAATGGCGGATTTGGCTCTTCAATTGTTCCAAGTGGTGCATCGACTGGCGTTCACGAAGCTGTTGAACTTCGTGACGGAGAAGAAAGATATAATGGCAAGGGTGTTGAAGAAGCTGTTAAAAATGTAAATGAAAGAATTGCCGAGGAATTAATTTGTTTTGATGTATTCGATCAACTTGGAATCGACAAAATGCTAATAGAACTTGACGGAACTGAAAACAAGGGAGAACTTGGAGCAAATGCAATCCTTGGAGTTTCAATTGCAGTTGCGAAAGCTGCAGCAAATGAAGCAGGACTCCCACTTTATCAATATCTTGGCGGAGTAAACTCAAAGACAATGCCAATTCCAATGATGAATATAATAAATGGTGGCGAACACGCTGATAACAATGTGGATATACAAGAATTTATGATCATGCCAATTGGCGCAGAAACTTTCAAGGAAGCACTTAGAATGGGAGCAGAGGTTTACCACGCACTTAAAAAGGTTTTAAAGGACAAGGGACTTTCAACTGGAGTTGGAGATGAAGGTGGATTTGCACCAAATCTTGAATCCAACAAAAGGGCTTTTGACTGCATACTTGAAGCAGTAAAAGCAGCTGGATATGAACCAGGAAAGGACATTGTACTTGCAATTGACGCAGCGGCTTCAGAATTTTATGATGTAGATAAGAAAAAATATATCCTTGCAGGCGAAGGTCGTGAATTTAGTTCAGAAGAGCTTTCAAAGTTTTATGAAGAACTAGTAAATGAATATCCAATTTATTCAATAGAAGATGGACTTGCAGAAGACGATTGGGATGGTTGGAAGCATATTACAGAACTTCTTGGAGATAAAGTTCAATTAGTTGGCGATGACTTTTTCGTTACAAATACAAAAAGGCTCCAAGAAGGAATTGAAAAGAAATCTGCAAACTCAATTTTAATTAAATTAAATCAAATAGGAACAATCACAGAAACACTAGATGCAATAGAACTTGCAAAAAGACATAATTACACTGCAATAATTTCTCATAGATCGGGAGAAAGTGAAGACTCAACAATTGCAGATTTAGCAGTTGCAACTAATGCAGGATTTATAAAAACTGGAGCACCAGCAAGAAGTGAAAGAGTAGCAAAATATAACGAACTTCTCCGAATAGAAGATGAACTTGGTGATCTTTCAAATTATCCCGGCTTTGATGCCTTTTACAATTTAAAATGAAAATTTATTTTATAAGACATGGCGAAGCAGAAATTTATGCAGATGACGACTTCAAGAGAAAGCTAACTACTATTGGCAAGAGAAAATTGGAAGAATCCTTTAAAGTATTTGCAAATAATTTAGAGGATAAAAGATCTTATAAAATTTATTCATCACCCCTTGAGAGGGCAAAGGAAACTGCAGAAATTTTAGCAAAACATCTTGACTTTACTTATGAGGTCAAGGAATATCTCGCTGGTGGAAAAATAAGAGATATTTTAAAAAGCTTAGATAAAGGGGAAAATTATATATTTGTTTCACATGAGCCCTTTATTTCAAATTGGATTTATCAACTAACAGGCGAAATGAAAATTATTTCGAGAGGAAGTATAAATTTGGTAGAAATTGATTTGTCAAAATTTTTAAATTTAGAATGATTTTGGCAAGTTAGTTAATATAATTATATTATTAAGGAGGACATTATGAAGAAAAAATTTACAATGGCTACAGTTGCAATGTTGTCACTAACACTTGTGGGATGTGGCGGAGCAAAAAACAATGCAAAGGAAAATGCGGCAAAGGAAAACAATAAGAAAGTAGAAGCAACTGCTAATGCAAAAGCTGAAACAGCAGCAATGCTTAAAGATGGAACTTATACAGGAAAATCTTCTGAAGACAAATACGGGGGATATGTTGAAGTTACTATTACAGTTGCTGACGGAAAAATAAGTGATACTGTTGTTAAAAATCTTGACAAAGAAGGAAAAGAAAAGGGCGAAGATTACGGAAAAGAAGCTGGAGAAGATGGATACAAAACTGCTCAAATGACTCTTGAAGCTTCTCAAGAATATGGAAAAGAGCTTACTGAAAAGGGTTCAGTTGAAGAAGTGGAAGCAATAAGTGGTGCAACACAAAGCTACGATCAATTTGTTGAAGCAGCAAATAGCGCTCTAGAACAAGCGAAATAATTTTTTAGGCATTGGGAGACCAGTGCCTTTATTTTTTATTTTTATAAAGATATAGACCTCTAGAAAATTAGAGGTCTATTTTTGTGAAAATCGAGCCACATGTAGTGGGTTATTTGTGCATTTGTTTCGTATTTGCATTTTGTACTTTATATTTATTAATTTTTACTCCGTCTTTATTCATGTTGCAACAATCAAGTCCACCTTCTCCAAAAGTTTCTTTATTTGATTTTGCAAGTTTTCTTATAAAATTTTTAATTTTTCCCATATTATCACCTAATTATTTTTTAACCTAAATGTATTTATTTTAAACAATTTTAATTTAAAATTTTAAAGTTGTATTAATTTCAATACCATTACACTTAAGCAATATAACTATTGTATCTTTGTAAAGATGATGTCAAAATATAAAAATAAACTTACTTGTAATAAAAGTTCAATAAATATATAATGGCTTAGATAAAACTCTTTAAGATTTGAAAGGAAATTTATGAAAACTTCTTATATACTTATGATTATTACAATACTTTCAAAGGTCTTTGGACTTTTGAGGGAGAAGGCACTGGCATACTTTTTTGGAGTGGGCATGGTGGCAGATATTTTTCTAATTGCATTCCAACTCCCCATGACTTTTACAAATGTAATTAGTGGTGCTGTTGCAAATGGATACATACCAATGTACGATAAAATAAAGACGAGAGAAGACAAAAAAAGTGCTGATGCTTTTACTGCCAATCTTTCAAATATTATTTTAATTGTCTTTATTATAGTGACTATATTTTCGATTATTTTTGCAAGACCACTTGTAAAATTAATGGCTGAAGGTTTTGAGGGAGAAAAACTTGAAATGGCAATTTTTGTTTCAAGAGTTGCCATGCTTTCTATTGCAGTTACTGCTGTGAGTTCAATCTACAAGGCTTACTTGCAAATTTATGAAAAATTTATAGTTTCAGTTCTACATTCAATTCTCATGAATATTATTTTAATTGCTTCCATGGGAATCTCTTACAAAATTGGAATAAATTATCTTGCCATAGGAATTTTACTTGCCTTTGTTTTCCAATATGCAATTTTTATTCTGCCAATTAAAAATCTGGGATATAAACATAACTTAAAAATTGATTTTAACAAGGACATGAAGGCGATGTTCCTTTCCATACTTCCAATTTTAATTTCTACTTCAGCAATTGAAATTAATTTTATGATTTCTCGTTCCATTGCATCGGGAGCTTATTCTGGAGGAATTTCAATTTTAAATTATGCTTACAAACTTCAAAGTTTTGTAACGGGAATTGTTGTAACATCAATTATCACTGCGACTTATCCAAAGCTTGCAAATTTTGGCTCAAAAAGAGATTTTAAAAATTTAAAGTTTGCTCTTTCGGAGGGCCTTTCTAATATGTTGCTTTTAGTTGTGCCGGCAGCCTTTGGTTTATACATTTATTCTTTTCCAATTGTAAATCTTTTATTTGTTGGTGGAGAATTTTCTGTTGATGATGCAGAGATTACTGCCACAGTTTTATCTTTTTTTGCCTTTGGTGTAATTGGAATTGGTGTGCGAGAAATTATATCAAGAGTGTTTTATTCTCTTGGCGACAACAAAACTCCAGTAATAAATTCAGTATTAATAGTTGCAATTAATATTTTTCTAGCATTTTTACTTTCAAAAATAATGGGGATAAGAGGAATTGCCCTTGCGACTTCAATTTCTTTTATAGTTGGAGCAATTGCGATTTATCTTCCATCAATCAAATTAATTGGAAATGTATTTAATAAAAAACTTTTTACAAATGTAATTAAAATAACTATTGCGTCAGCTGCAATGGCATTTGGTTCAAAAATATTTTACAATATTTTGACTAAAAATTTGGGGGTTAATTTATCCCTTCTTATTTCTATATTGATTGCTGGAGCAATTTATTTAATTTTATTAATCTTATTTAGAGTTGATGAGATAAAAGAAATTATTAAATTAATATTTAAGAAGCAGTAACAAAGTAATTTGTCTTTTATTTTTCTCTTTAATAGTGTAAAATATTAGCTAATAAGGAGTGATAGATATGAAGGTAATTTTTCACGTAGTAGAAGTAGATAAATGGTCTGCTGTAATTTCAAATGTTAGAGATTTACTAGATAGTTTTGATGATATAAAAATTGAAATAATTGCAATGTCAAAAGCTGCATCTCTTTTCAACAGATACTCTGGCGTTGATTTTGAGGGAGTAATTGGAAATCCTAAAGTAAATATCACAATAGGAAAAAAAGCTTTGGAAGAAAATCGCCTTTCAAAGGAATTAATTCCTGCTGGAATTAATGTAGAGGAATTAGTTATAACAAAACTAGTAAAGCTTCAAAACGAAGGTTATGCTTATATTAGACTATAAAAAAGATTCTGCAAATTAGCAGGATCTTTTTTTGTTTTAAACCTTGCAAGTTGTTATAAAAAATGATAAAATACATATTTGCATAATAACAATTAGAGTGGTGATTTGTACTCTAATTTTGATACACTCATTTGAAAGGCTAGGGTGAGAAAATTAATGGTACATCCTGTTAAATATGGGAAACGTGAGAGAATGAGTTTTTCTCGTGTAGACGAAGTTATGTCACTTCCAAATCTCCTTGACGTGCAGACTTCTTCATATAAATGGTTAATTGAAGAAGGGTTAAAGGAAGTTTTTGATGACGTATCTCCTATCGAGGATTACTCTGGCAATTTAATTTTGGAATTTGTCGATTATCATTTATCTGATGAGATAAAATATGATATTGACGAATCAAAACAGAGAGACACTAATTATTCTGCGCCGCTAAAGGCAAAGGTAAGACTTATCAACACTGAAACTGGCGAAGTAAAGGAACAAGAAGTCTTCATGGGAGACCTTCCTCTTATGACACCAACAGGTACCTTTGTAATTAATGGAGCTGAACGTGTAGTTGTTTCACAACTTGTAAGAAGTCCGGGAGCATATTATAAGGAAGAAAGAGACAAGACTGGCAAAAAAATCTATTCAGCAACACTTATTCCAAATAGAGGAGCTTGGCTTGAATTTGAAACCGATGCTCAAGGCATAATCAATGTAAGAATTGATAGAACTAGAAAACTTCCAATAACAGTTCTATTAAGAGCATTGGGAGTTGAATCTAATCAAGAAATAATTGATGTTCTTGGCGAAAGTGAAGCACTTTTAAAGACACTTGAAAAAGACATTACTACTAATAAGAATGAGGCTTTACTTGAAATTTATAAAAAGTTAAGACCAGGGGAACCACCTACTATTGATTCAGCACAGTCACTTTTTGAAAATATGTTTTTCGATGACAGAAGATACGATCTTGCGAGAGTTGGAAGATATAAATTCAACAAAAAATTAGGGATTAGCGCAAGAATAGAAAATAATATTACTGCAGAAGACATAATAGATCCTATGACTGGCGAAATATTGGCAGAACAAGGGGAACTCCTAACTAGAGAAAAGGCTGAAAGAATTGAAGCAGCTGGAGTAAATCAAGTTCTTATAAAGAATGACGAAAATTTTGAACACGCAACAGAAAATACAATAGTAATAGGAAACAATTTTACTTTTGTCGATGCTTATGGACTTGATTTCGACATGGAAGAGCTTGGTTTTAAAGAAAAAGTTTATAGACCACTTTTCGATGAACTTTACGAAGAATATTCTGAAGATACAGAAAAATTTAAAGAAGAACTTGAAAAAGCACATAAAGAATTATCTCCAAAACATATTTTAATTGACGATATTATTGCAGGAATTAATTATGAATTTGGACTTATGAATAATGTTGGCTCAGTTGACGACATCGATCACCTTGGAAACAGAAGAATTAGATCTGTTGGTGAACTTCTTCAAAATCAATTTAGGATTGGTATTTCAAGAATGGAAAGAGTTATCCGTGAAAGGATGACAGTTCAAGATGTTGATGCAACTACACCACAATCACTTATAAATATTAGACCAGTAACAGCTGCTATAAAAGAATTTTTCGGTTCTTCACAACTTTCACAATTTATGGACCAAAACAATCCTCTATCAGAATTAACTCACAAAAGAAGGTTATCTGCACTTGGACCTGGTGGGTTGAGCAGAGATAGAGCTGGATTTGAAGTGCGTGACGTCCATAACTCACACTATGGAAGAATGTGTCCTATTGAGACACCAGAAGGTCCAAACATTGGACTAATTACATCACTTACAACTTACGCAAGAATTAACGAATATGGTTTTATTGAAACTCCATATCGTAAAGTTGTTGACGGAGTTGTAACTGATCAAATTGATTATTTAACAGCCGATGTTGAGTACGAACAAATCATTGCACAAGCTGATGAAAGGCTTGATGAAAATAATAAATTCGTTGAAGACAGAATTGCAGCCAGAGGTCATGGCGGTAATGCCGATATATTTGACATTAAAGATGTAAACTACATGGACGTTTCGCCTCAACAAATAGTTGCAGTTGGTACTTCTATGATTCCTTTCTTGGAAAATGACGATGCAAATAGAGCTCTTATGGGTGCAAACATGCAGCGTCAAGCAGTGCCTCTACTAAAGACTGAAGCACCTATTGTTGGAACTGGTATTGAATATAGAGCAGCAAAGGATTCAGGCGTTGTAGTAGTTTCTAAAAACAAGGGAACTGTTAAAAAAGTTGATGCCGTACACATAGAAATCGAAAGAGAATCAGACAAGGGCATTGACAATTATAAGTTACACAAATTCATGGGTGGAAACCAAGGAACTACAATTAACCAAAGACCAATAGTTAATGCAGGAGATGTTGTAGAAGCTGGCGAAATTATTGCCGATGGACCAAGTACAGACCAAGGCGAAATGGCGCTTGGTAAAAATATCCTAATAGCATTTATGAACTGGGAAGGATATAATTACGAAGATGCTATGCTTGTAAGCCAAGAACTTGTAATTGACGATGTACTAACTTCACTTCATATTGAAGAGTACGAATCTGAAGCAAGAGATACTAAACTTGGACCTGAAGAAATCACAAGAGATATTCCAAATGTTGGGGAAGATATGTTAAAGGATCTTGACGCAAGAGGAATAATAAGAATTGGTGCAGAAGTTAAACCAGGAGACATCCTTGTTGGAAAAGTAACTCCTAAGGGAGAAACTGAACTTTCTGCAGAAGAAAGACTTCTCCGTTCAATCTTTGGTGAAAAGGCAAGAGAAGTAAGAGATACTTCATTAAGACTTCCTCATGGAGAACAAGGCATTGTTGTCGATGTAAAAACTTTTAATAGATCAGAAGGTGACGAACTTCAGCCAGGCGTAAATGAAATGGTAAGAGTTTTTGTCGCTACAAAGAGAAAGATTCAAGTTGGAGATAAAATGTGTGGTCGCCACGGTAATAAAGGGGTTATTTCAAGGGTTATGCCTAAGGAAGATATGCCTTATATGCCAGATGGTACACCTATACAAATAGTTCTTAACCCACTAGGAGTTCCTTCTCGTATGAATTTAGGACAAGTTCTTGAAGTTCACTTGGGACTTGCTGCTAAAAAACTAGGATGGCATGTTGCTACTCCAGTATTTGACGGTGCAAATGAAAATGACATTTTTGACACTTTGGAAAAAGCGGGATATTCTAGAGATGGAAAAATCCAACTAAGAGATGGAAGAACTGGAGAAGAATTTGACCACCCTGTAACTGTTGGTTATATGTATATGCTAAAGCTTCACCATTTAGTTGATGAAAAAATCCACGCTCGTTCAACAGGTCCTTACTCACTAGTTACACAACAACCACTTGGAGGAAAGGCACAATTTGGTGGACAAAGATTTGGAGAAATGGAAGTTTGGGCTCTTGAAGCTTATGGTGCAAGCTATACTCTACAAGAAATGTTAACAGTTAAATCTGACGACATTGTTGGTCGTGTTAAGACTTACGAAGCGATAGTAAAGGGCGAAAATATTCCACAACCAGGAGTTCCTGAATCCTTTAAAGTTTTAATAAAGGAATTACAGGCACTTGCTCTTGATATTCAAGTGCTTGATGAAAACGGAAATGAAGTTGATCTTGAAGTTGACGAAGACGAGTTGACAAGGATCGACAACATTGACGATAAAAACACTAGATCAGACGATGATATAAAGGAACTTATTGAACACACAGGAACTGCAAATATTGGCATCAGAACAATTTCAAATGATGAAGTTGAGTCTTTTGAAAACAGTCACTTCTATGAAGATGATGAAGATGACGAAGAAGACTATTTTGATGAATCCGATGAATCTGAAGATTAATTAGTTATTTTAATTAATAGGAAAGGAGAAGTGCTCCTTGAGCGAACATGAATTATTCCATTCAATAAAAATTGGACTTGCTTCACCACAAAAGATTAGATCATGGTCTTATGGCGAAGTAAAAAAACCAGAAACTATAAATTACAGGACATTAAAACCTGAAAAGGAAGGCTTATTTTGTGAAAAAATATTTGGACCTACTAAGGATTGGGAATGTTCCTGTGGGAAATATAAGAGAGTAAGATATAAGGGAGTAGTCTGCGAAAAATGTGGCGTTGAAGTTACAAAAGCCAAGGTTCGTCGTGAAAGAATGGGTCATATTGAACTTGCTGCTCCAGTATCACATATTTGGTATTTTAAGGGCATACCTTCAAGAATGGGTCTTGTTTTAGACATGAGTCCTAGAGCTCTTGAAAAAGTTCTTTACTTTGCATCTTATGTAGTAACAGAAGTTGAACCAGGCGAAACAACTTTATATGAAAAACAACTTCTTTCAGAAATTGAATATAGAGAATTTAAAAAAGAATATGGCGATAAATTTACTGCAAAGATGGGTGCAGAAGCTATAAGAGATCTTCTTGTAAAGGTTGACTTACAAAAGGAAAATGACGAACTTACGCAAGAACTTCAAGATGCAACTGGACAAAAGAAAGTTAGAATTACAAGAAGACTTGAAGTAATAGATGCTTTTATTCAGTCAGATAACAAACCTGAGTGGATGATACTAGATGCAATCCCAGTAATCCCACCAGATTTAAGACCAATGGTACAACTTGACGGTGGTAGATTTGCAACAAGCGACTTAAATGATTTATATAGAAGAATTGTAAATAGAAACAACAGACTTAAAAAGTTAATGGATATAAACGCTCCCGACATTATCGTAAGAAATGAAAAGAGAATGCTACAAGAATCTGTTGATGCTCTTATTGACAACGGTAGACGTGGAAGACCTGTAACTGGTCCTGGAAACAGACCACTAAAATCACTTTCAGAGATGTTAAAGGGTAAACAAGGTCGTTTTCGTCAAAACTTGCTTGGAAAGAGAGTTGACTACTCTGGTCGTTCAGTAATCGTAGTTGGACCAGATCTTAAATTCTATCAATGTGGTCTTCCAAAGAATATGGCTCTTGAACTTTTTAAGCCTTTCGTAATGAGAGAACTTGTAAAGAGAGAACTAACTTACAATATTAAGTCTGCGAAAAGAATGGTAGAAAGAGGAAAAGACGAAGTTTGGGATGTACTTGAAGATGTTATTAAGGATCATCCAGTTCTTCTTAACCGTGCACCGACACTTCATAGACTTGGTATTCAAGCCTTTGAACCAGTTTTAGTCGAAGGTAAGGCTATTAAGCTTCATCCACTTTCTTGTACAGCATATAACGCAGACTTTGACGGGGACCAAATGGCAGTCCATTTGCCACTATCTACGGAAGCACAAGCTGAAGCGAGACTATTGATGCTTTCAACAAATAATATCTTGGCACTAAAAGATGGCAAGCCAATTACTACTCCTACTCAAGATATGGTACTTGGTTCTTATTATCTAACATTAGATAGAAAAGACAAATTAAAGGGCGATGGTTCAATTTACAGAAACTTCGACGAAATGTTTCACGCTTACGAATCAGGATTTTTACACCTACAATCTCATGTATCTGTTAGAAGATTTGCTGATGAAAATGACAAAAGAGGTAAAATTGTTTCATCAACAGTGGGCAGATTTATAGTAAATGAATTTATTCCGCAGGATTTAGGTTTTGTAAATAGAGATGAAGACAAGTATTCTCTTGAAATTGATCAAGTTGTAGACAAAAAACTTCTTGGCAAAATAATTGAAAAAACTTATAAAAAACATGGCAACATAAAAACTGCAGAACTTCTTGACAATATTAAGGCAACAGGATATCACTACTCAACTATTGGAGCAATTTCAATTTCAATGGGTGATGTACAAATTCCAGATACTAAGCCAGAAATTTTAGCTAATGCAGAAAAAGAAGTTGCCAAATATGAAAAAGCCTTTAGAAGAGGTCTTATATCAGATGAAGAAAGATATGAAAAAGTAATTGAAATTTGGAACAAAGCAACTGATGACTTAACAGAGGATGTAATGGAAGGATTCGATGCCTTAAATAATATTTACATCATGGCGGACTCAGGAGCCAGAGGTTCTAAGAACCAAATTAGACAACTTGCAGGCATGCGTGGACTTATGGCATCACCTTCAGGTAGAACTATAGAAGTTCCAATTACTTCAAACTTTAGAGAAGGTCTTTCAGTACTTGAATTCTATATGTCAGCTCACGGTTCTAGAAAGGGTCTTGCCGATACAGCACTTAGAACGGCCGACTCTGGATACTTGACAAGAAGACTCGTAGACGTATCACAACAAGTAATAGTGTCTGAAGAAGACTGTGGTACTGATGAATACTTGGTGGCAAGAGCCTTTAAAGATGGCAAAGAATTAATAGAATCACTTGCCGATAGAATTGAAGGAAGATATTCCTTTGAAGATATATTAAACCCAGAAACTGGAGAAATCATTGTAAAGGCAAATGAAGTTATCTCAGACGATGACGCACTTTTAATTGAATCACTTGGAATAGAAGAGGTAAAAGTTAGATCAGTCCTTGGATGTAAGTCTAAAAACGGAGTGTGCGCTCATTGCTACGGCAAAAACCTTGCAACAGGCTCACATATAGGAATTGGAGAAGCAGTTGGCGTAATTGCAGCTCAATCAATTGGTGAACCGGGAACACAACTTACAATGAGAACTTTCCACACTGGTGGAGTAGCTGCAGCAGCTGATATAACTCAAGGTCTTCCAAGAGTTGAAGAACTTTTTGAATCAAGAAAGCCAAAGGGACTTGCAATTATTGCAGAACGTGGCGGAGTTGTCGATATTAAAGAATCAAATAAAAAGAGAGAAGTTCTTATAACAGCAGAAGATGGAACAGTTGATTCTTATAACATCGTCTATGGATCAAGATTAAAAGTTAAACAAGGCGACGAAGTTGAAGCAGGTGACGAACTTACACAAGGTTCAGTATATCCACAAGATTTACTACGTGTAAAAGGTGAAAAGGGTGTACAAGAATATATTGTAAAAGAAGTTCAAAGAGTTTACAGACTTCAAGGGGTAGACATAAACGACAAGCATATTGAAATAATCGTTAGACAAATGCTATCAAAGTGCAAGATAGAAGATGCAGGAGATACAGATTTACTTCCAGGATCACTTGTAAATGTAGTTGATTACAAAGAAGCAAACAAAAAAGCAAAAGAAGAAGGTAAAGAACCAGCAATTGGTCATGTAAACCTTCTTGGAATTACAAAGGCATCCCTTGCAACAGATTCCTTCTTATCAGCAGCATCCTTCCAAGAAACAACTAGAGTTCTTACAGATGCAGCAATAAAGGGCAAGGAAGATAAACTTGAAGGACTAAAAGAAAATATAATAATTGGACAGCTTATCCCAGCAGGTACTGGTGCCCGAATAAATTCCAAAGTACAAATTGGAATCGACGAAAGCCTAAAGGAAGATTACAATATCCTTGAAGACTCTGAAGTAATAACACAAGAAGATGTAAAAGTTGAACTTGAAACTGTAGCAGAAGAAGAATAAAAAATATAAAAATAAATTTTAAGTAGGTTGATTATTCAGCCTACTTTTTTATGTAAAATTTAAGGTTATAAAAAAAGCAGGTTATGTATTAACCTACTTTTTATGAATTATTTAAATTATATTAAGTTTTATTCTATAGTATCGTACAAATCCATTGTATTCCAAAATTCTTCAAGAAATTTGACCTTTTTAGTTGTCGATTTGTTATTAATTCGAGCTACTGAATTTAACATTCCAGTAATTAAACACATAACAGGAATTAAATTATCTGAAAAAGATAATATTTCACTTTTTATTATTAATGGTATAGTAGAATATTGAACTAAAGGTGAAGTAATTGTGTCAGTGATACATACTGTGTTAGCACCAGAATCATAGCCGAATTTTTGAAATTTTACTGTTTGCTTTAGGTATCTCGGTAAACTAATTGAAATAAGAACATCATTAGAAGAAATTTTTGAAAACTGATCAAAATTTCCCCCGATTCCACTTATTACATAAACATTATCTCTTATCCAACTTAGACTAGATCCAAAAAAAGAAATTGCTGAAAATGAATTTCTAAAACCTACTAGATATATATTTTCTGAATTAACTAATAAATTTACTATTTTAGTAAAACTATCTTCATTAATATTATTATAAATCCAATTTATATCTTTAATACTCTTTTCTAATACATCATATAAAGTTTCAACTTCAGAAAAATCTGTCTTAGAAATAGTTTCTATTCTATGTGAGACTGTAATTTTTTCACTAAGAAATTTTTGCAAGTCTTTTTGAAAATCAGTAAATCCATTATAATCTATTGCATTCGAAAAACGAACTATACTTGATTCACTTACAGCACATTCCTTAGCAAGTTTACTTGATGTGAAAAAAACTACTTTCTCATAATTACTAAGAATATAATCAGCAATTTTTTTGTGAGTTTTACTAAAGTCATTATATTTTTTATTTATAAGTTCTAAAACATTGGTATTATTTGTTATTTCATTAAAATTTTTATTCATATTTATTTTCCTCTCTAACTTATAATTATAAATTAAATTGTTAAATAATCAATAAAATGGCTATAAAAGAATAAAATAATCCATATAATAAAAATGGAGGAAAAATTCCATAAAATAAAAGAAATGACTTGACACATTCCAAAACATGTTTTATTATATAACTACATTAGCTAATGAATAAAAACTGAGGTTGATATTATGAAGAAATTAAAAGAATTACCTTCTTATGTCAAAATTTTTATCGGTCTATTTTTAGGGATTATATTTGGTTATATCCTAAATATTATGGGTGGAACAAATAATTTAATAATAAATAATTATTTGCTTCCATTTCTACAATTTTTAGGAGATTTCTTTATAAGACTTATAAAAATGATAGTAGTTCCATTAGTATTTTTTAGTATTATGGATGCCGCCATTTCTCTAAAAGATATTAATAAACTCAAAAGTATAGGAATTAAGACAATATTATGGTTTTTATGTACTTCAGGTATTGCTTGTGCAATAGGATTAGTTTGGGCGAATATAATTAATCCTGGACTTGGAGTAAATCTTTCTGATACACAAGTTGAATTGTCAAAGACAGCAGCTGAATTACCAGGAATATATGAAATATTTCTGAACCTAATTCCTAATAATCCCTTTGAATCTTTAACAAATGGAGAAATGATGCAGGTAATAGTATTTGCGTTGTTTATGGGTTTTTCAATTATTACATTAGGAGAAAAAGCAGAACCTATAGCAAATTTAGTTTCAATAGCTTCTGAAGCAATGTTCAAAATCATAAATATAATAGTTGGTATTATACCAATCGGAGTTTTTGGACTTATGTCAGTTGCTATAGCAAAATTTGGAATGGCAATTTTTGGACCAGTTCTAAAATTTATAATTACAGATTACATAGCTTGTCTAACAATGTTAGGACCTGTCTATTATATATTATTAAGAACTGTTGGAGGAGTAAATCCAAAGATGTTCTACAAGAAAGCTTTTGAGCCATGGATGGTAGCATTTAGTACTTGTACATCATCTGCGGCTTTACCAATTTCTATGGAAGTCGCACCTAAAAAACTAGGTATATCTAGTGAAGTATCAAATTTCATACTTCCATTTGGAGCGACTGCTAATATGAACGGAACTTGTATATATTTTGGAATTATAGTTTTATTTGCTGCTCAGTTATACGGAATGGAATTAACTATAACTCAACAAATATTCTTAGTTATACAAGCAACTTTTTTGAGTGTAGGTTGTGCAGCAACTCCTCAAATTGGATTAATAATAAGTATAACTCTATTAACACAAATGGGATTACCTGTTGAAGCTACAGCACTTGTAGCTGGTGTTTATAGAATAGTAGATCAAATTCACACATCTGCTAACTCTACAGGCGATTTAGTAGCATCTTTATGTATAGCAAAAATAAATGGTGAATTTGATAAGGAAGTTTATTACAACGAAAATCTTTAATAAAAAGTGAAAATTTTGGAGGTAAAAAATGGATAATAGAATTGTTGAATGTATCGAAAGAGCTAATTATATTTTAGGAGATTTAATGGCAGTTAAAAAAGGTGAAGAAGTTCTAATTGTTACTGATCCACAAACTGATATGAGAATGGTGAATGCAATGGCTGGTGCAGCTAGTTCTTTAGGAGCTGAATATGGCGTGTTTATGATGCCAATTAGAGATAAAGATAAAGCAACTATTTTCCCCAAAACTTTGGAATTAGCTATGGATAAATGTGATGTTTTTGTTGGAATGACGACTGCTTCAGGTGCAGCTATTTATAATAACAGATTAAAGGAACTTATAAAAGAAAAAAGTCTTAGAGAAGTATCTATATGCTTAAGAAATGTTGACAACTTCACAAGAGGAGGAGCTTTAGCAGACTACGAAAAACTTTATGAAGATGGTTTAGCGTTACAAAAAGTTTGGAGAGGAAAGAAGTTCGCACATGTAACTACTCCTGCTGGAACTGACCTAACTATGGAAATGAACCAAATGGAACCAATTATCGAATGTGGAATTGCAAGAAACCCAGGAGATGCAATGGCTTGGAGTGATGGTGAAGTTTCTTTAGGACCTGTTGTAGGAACTACTAATGGTATTTTAATGGTTGATGGTCCCATATGCTACTATGGAAATCCAACTGAACCAGTTAAATTAGAAATTAAAAACGGTAAAATCGTTGATGTAGTAAGTGGAGATCCTAAAATTTGTAGAGAAATAAGAAGACAAATTGCAGAAATTAAAGATAGTGATAATATTGCAGAAATTGGAATTGGATTAAACCCTGCTTGTCTATTTAATGGAGACTTTGAAGAAGAAAAGAAAGCAAGAGGTACTTGTCATATTGCTATGGGTAATGGATTTTACTATGGTCAACCAGCTATGTCAACAGTTCACATTGATATGGTTATGTATAATCCTACTATAACATTTGACGATGAACTAATTGTTAAAGATGGAAAAGTTGTTGCAATAGGAGATAAATAATCTTAATTGTTAGTATTTAATATTTTTAACACTGGATGTTATGGACTATAGTCCATAACATCCTATTACTACATGGAAAGGATGATTGGTAATGAAAAAAAGAAAAATTAAAATTGCTATAGGACAATTTGAACAAATTTATGGTGATACGGAAGCTAATTTAAATAAAATCATTAAAATGATAAAAGAAGCATCAGAAGAAAAATGTGACATAGTAATTTTTCCTGAACTCGCTTATTCAGGCTATTCATTATCTTCTGAAAAATTACAGTCTCTTGCAGAACCAATTTCAGGACCCTTTGTACAAACTATACGCAAGAAAGCTAAGGAGCATAGAATTCATGTAATGTGTGGCTATCCAGAAGCAGATGAAAAAATCATAGGAAGAATGTATAATTCTGTAATTTTTGTTGATGATGATGGTAACGTTTTAGAAAACATGAGAAAATTTTATGCCTGGGGACAAGAAAAATTAAAGTTCAGAGAAGGAAGAAGGTTACCTGTTGTTAATACAAAATTAGGTAAAATTGGTATGCTTATTTGTTATGATATGGAGCATCCTGAACCAGCAAGAATTGAAATGCTAAAGGGAGCTGAGCTTATAGTTAACTGCTCTTTTTGGTCAGTTCCTGCTGAAAGAAGATGGCATGTGGACCTATGTGGCAATGCATTATTTAATTTACTTTATATGGCAGGAGCTAATGCTGTTGGTGAAAACCTATGTGGAAGCTCAATGGTAGTTGGTCCAGATGGCGAGGTAGTAATTCAAGCTTCAAGGGATAAAGAAGAGTTATTAATTTCAGAAATTGACTTGGATAAAATTATTGAAATAAGAAGTCGCATACCTTATATTAATGATTTTAAAGACGAACTATTTTCTATAGAAGCTAAAGATAAATTCTGAGGTGAATTATATGAAAAATGAAAACAATGAAATGAATAATGTATATGAAGAAGGCGCTTTAAAAATACAGAAATTGACCTTTGCTGAAGTTGTTTTTGCCGTAGTAGGATGTGGAATTGGATCTGGAGCATTAGGAACAGCTTATTCTGCAAGATTAGGCGGATTTCCAATTATTACATTCTGGCTTGTAGTATCAGGTATTTTAACATTAATATCAATGTATTATGTAGCCGAAGCAACTTTACGAACAAAAAAAATGATTCAATTGCCAGGTTTGGCTGACAAATATGTTGGTAGTTTGGGTAGGATTTTAGTTTTTTTAGCTGTAGTTATAAACTCCCTGAGTTGCTTAATAGCATATTTTAATGGAAGTGGAAGTATAATATCTCAGTTGATAAATGTGCCTGTATGGATGGGAACTTTAATTTTTCTTATACCTTCAGCAATTATTACTTATAAAGGTTTAAAAGCTGTTGGTATTGCAAGTAAATATATGTCAATATTGATGGTAGCACTAATATTAATTTTAACTGTAGCTAGTTTTATGGCTTCTAGTTCTGATGTTTCTAGATTAGTAAATCAAAACTGGAAATATGCAATTCCTATATTTAATATTGCTGCATTTAGTTATATAGGTCAATACCTAGTTCCTGATTTAGCAAGAGGACTTGCTCATGATCCAAAAAAATTAGCACCATCTCTTTTAATAGGACAAATAATAGTAGCGGTACTACTAATTATGATTCCTATGGGAACTTTTATAGTAGCACCAGCAAACGAAATTGAACAAGTAGCAACTATAACATGGGGTAAAGCAATTGGACAATGGGCATTTTTTACTGCTAACATATTTGCATTAATGGCTATGTTTACTTCTTTCTGTCCAATAACACAAACTTTAATATCAAATATTGTAGACTTTTTTAAACTAAAAAGTGATACAGATATAAAAATTAGACTTCCAATTATGGTTGTAGTTCTTGGCATTCCATTTTTCTTAACTGTAACAGGAATGGTAAGTTTTATAGATGCAGTTTATTTTTCAGGAACTTTCGCTGCAGCTATTATGGCAATATTACCAATATTTATGGTAAACAATGCTAGAAAATATGGAGAAATAGAACCTATTTGGAATTGCGGAAAACTTGCAAGTCCAATTATTCAACTAATGATTATTGTGTTGTATGGTGGAACTATAATATATGCAATATTAGGAACTTTAGGCATTTTACCAGCAGGTTGGTAAATTAAAAATTTAGTTTGCCTTTATGTAAATCATCTTTCTATATCGAAAACAAGCAATATAAAACAAATTTTATATTGCTTGTTTTTAAATGTTTAAAAAATAATTTATTATATAAGATAAAAAATAATTTATTTGATATAATTCACTTATAAGGAGTGATAATTTGAAAATTTTTACTGATAGGAAAAAGGGTCCTTTAAATAAAATAACAGATGTTGAGGGCATTAGAGTTGGGCACTCTACAATTAATGATGGCAAAATAAAAACTGGAGTTACTTGCATCATGCCCCATGGTGGCGATATTTTTAAAGAAAAACTAATTGGAGCATCTTACATAATTAATGGCTATGGAAAAAGCCTGGGTTTAATTCAACTTGATGAACTTGGCACACTTGAGTCTCCAATTTTTATGACAAACACTATGAGTATTGGAGAAGTTTTAAATTCATCTATGAAGTGGATGATTGATAAATACAAAGATGTGGGAAATAAAAGCGGTGCTCCAAATATTATTGTTACTGAATGCAATGACGGAGTAATAAACGACATGAGAGGGCTTCATGTAAAAGAAAAAAATGTACTTGAAGCAATTGAAAATATTTCTGAAGATTTTGAAGAAGGATCAGTTGGAGCTGGAACTGGTATGATTTCCTTTAATTTAAAAAGTGGTATTGGTTCATCTTCAAGAATTATTGAAATTAAGGGAAAAAATTATACACTTGGTAGTCTTGTTCTTTCAAATTTTGGAAAGATAAAAGATTTAAAGATAGGAAATAGAGAAATTGGTCGCCAAATGTATTTAAAATCTAAGGAAAAAAAAGAGGGAAAAGACAAGGGTTCAATTATTATAATAATTGCAACAGATATACCTCTAAGTGCAAGGCAGTTAAAAAGAGTAGCCAAGAGATCTGCAATTGGTCTAGGAAATGTTGGATCTTTCTTGGGTCATGGTTCTGGCGATATTGCCATAGCTTTTTCCACTGCCAATAAAATTAAAGATAATACTTTTGAAGATATAAGAATTTTAAGAGAAGATTTATTAGATGAAGTATTTAAAGCTTGTGCAGAATCAGTGGAAGAATCTATTATTAATTCTTTAATTTATTCAAAGTCAGAAATAAGTAAAGATGGTAAAAGAATATTTTCTCTTGAAGATAACTTAAAAAATCTGGGCATTGATTTTTAAATTTTTAACTTCTTTAAAATTTTATGGGGGTGCTAAAATAAATTAAGAAAGAAAAGTTTTTATTTATTAATAAAAGATTTTTGAGGTGAATTAATGAGTGATTTAACAATATATGTATTAGTGGCAATTTTTGCGTCAGCCTTAGTCACTTTTATTTACATAAGAGAAAATAAGAAAGAAGAAAAAGATTCTGAGAATGACATAATATATTCCTTCCTAATAACAAATTTTTTAATCTTAGAATATTACTCTGACATTTATCAAAATATTGGTCTCATAATTATTATCAGTATGTTCGTATATTTTGTGATTTGGGTTATTTATAAACTTTACACAGATAGCTTAAGGGGAAAGAAGTTATTGGAAAATAAAAATGAGCCTAAGTGGAGGATTTTATTTATTTCCATATCTTTTATATTAATAGCAAGCCTTAGCTTTTTAGAATTAAAAGATGGGGATACTATTTTTGGATACAATAAAAGTGACTTTCAAAAAATTTTAATAATTTCAATCTTTTTTCTAACCTACATTAAAATAATTTTAGACATGAGAATTTTAAAAAGTATTTTATTTAAAAGAGATATTTGGAAAAGGGCTTTTATTATTTCAGAGATTATCTTGATTTTAATATTTGCTTTAGGAAGTGCCTACAACATAAAAAATGCCAGCCGTTTTGATTTTTATGTAGAAAGAGAAAATCATCAAGAAATACCAGGAGAGGAATTATGGAATCATTAATTTTATTATTTTTTATACCAGCCATACTTATATCTTCAATAATTCCATTAACTTATAGATATAAAGAAAAAAAAGGAATAGAAATTGAAAGTAGCGTTATAGTGGAAAACTACATATATGCTTTTACTATGATGTCTTTTTGGATTGGCATTGTTTTTAGTCAAAATAAGCCATATATATATTTAGCAGTTTTTGGTCTTGTAGCATATTTTGTTTACAGAACTTACACAGAAGATATTTTGAAAAATAAGTACAAAGACGACCCAAGACTTTATAAAATAACAACAATTATTGCACAAGCTATTCTTATAATTTATCAACTAATATTTTTTATGACACTTGAAGATGGTCATAAAATCAATTCCTTTAAAAAAATTGAGTTTTCAATTGTTTTGTCATGCTGTATATTAGTTATCTTGTGGCTTAGCTATTATTTATCAAAAAAATTACTTTCTAAAATTTTTGTAGAAAAAGATAATTACAGAAAAACTTTTATTAGTTTTCAAATTTTATTTTTATTAATTTTTATTTTCTTTAGTATTTATAATTTTATAAACATTAATAGATTTGATTTTTATTTAGACAGAATTTAGGATAAAAAAATTATAAGGAGTTAAAACTTAAAATAATTTAAAAAAATATGAGAATTTGGCGAATTTCTCATATTTTTTATTGACTTAATTGTTTTGTAATGGTAAAATTGATGAGTATTTGAGATGAAAAGGCTACCTGATACTAGGTAGTCTTTGAAATGTCTAATGCTATTATTAAAATAGGAGGTGCAATTAATGCCTACAATTAACCAATTAGTAAGAAATGGTAGAAAGAAAATTCACAGTAAATCTAAGTCACCAGCTCTTGATGTAAATTATGACACACTTAAAAAAGTTGAAACTGAAGTTAATTCTCCACAAAAAAGAGGAGTATGTGTTGCAGTAAGAACAGTAACACCTAAGAAACCGAATTCAGCTCTTAGAAAAGTTGCCAGAGTTCGTTTGACAAATGGATACGAAGTTATGGCTTATATTCCAGGAATCGGACACAACTTACAAGAACACAGTGTTGTTTTAATCCGTGGTGGAAGAGTTAAGGATTTACCAGGTGTTAGATACCATATTGTTAGAGGTACTCTTGATACAGCTGGAGTTACAGACAGAAAGCAATCTAGATCTAAATATGGTACTAAAAAACCTAAAAATTGATTGAATTTTTTATGAGAATTTATAGATTTTTGGCTTACGGGCTCAACCTGAGTACCAATGAATCGACTGAAAATAGTTAAGGAGGGAAGTTATGCCAAGAAAAGGACATATCCAAAAACGTGAAGTTATGGCTGATCCAATTTATAGTGATGTGGTTATCACTAAACTTATAAATAATGTTATGCTTGATGGGAAAAAAGGTACTGCTCAAAGAATTGTCTATGCAGCACTTGAAAAGATAGCAGAACAAACTGGAGAAGACGCACTTGAAATATTTTATAAGGCACTTAATAATGTAATGCCTGTGCTTGAAGTAAAGGGAAGAAGAATAGGCGGTGCTACTTACCAAGTTCCAATGGAAGTTAGACCGGAAAGACGTCAAACTTTAGGACTTAGATGGTTAGTTAAATATGCAAGAGCCAGAGGCGAAAAGACTATGGATGAAAGACTTGCAAAAGAAATACTTGATGCATCTAATGGATTAGGCGGAAGCGTTAAGAGAAAAGATGAAATGCATAGAACAGCAGAAGCTAACAAGGCCTTTGCTCACTATAGATGGTAATAAGGGGAGGAATTTATGGCTCGCGAAATACCATTAGAAAAATATAGAAATATTGGTATTATGGCCCATATTGATGCTGGAAAGACTACTACTACTGAACGTATTCTTTTTTACGCTGGAAAGATTCACAAAATAGGTGAAACTCACGAAGGTGCAGCACAAATGGACTGGATGGAACAAGAACAAGAAAGAGGTATTACAATTACTTCTGCGGCTACTACTGCTCACTGGAAGGGATACAGACTTAACATTATTGATACTCCAGGACACGTGGACTTTACAGTTGAAGTTGAAAGATCTCTAAGAGTACTTGATGGTGCAGTTGCACTTTTCGATGCGAAAAGTGGTGTAGAACCTCAATCTGAAACTGTTTGGAGACAAGCAGATAAATATCATGTTCCAAGAATTGCTCATATTAACAAGATGGATGTTACAGGAGCTGATTTCTTTAGATCAGTTGACACTATTGATAAAAAATTACATGGCAATCCAATTCCAATTCAAGTTCCAATAGGAGCTGAAGATACATTTATTGGAATGATTGATCTTGTTGAAATGAAAGCGGAAATTTACAAGGATGAGCTAGGAAAAGAAATCGAAATTACTGATGTTCCAGAAGAATACCTAGACCTTGCAAATGAATATAGAGAAAAATTAATTGAAAAAGCTTCAGAGTTTGATGAAGACTTAATGATGGCTTATCTTGAAGGCGAAGAAATCGACAAAGAGCTTCTTAAAAAAGCTATAAGAAAGGGTACACTTGCTGTTGAAATTACTCCAGTATCTTGTGGATCTTCATACAAGAATAAAGGAGTTCAACTTCTTCTTGATGCAATCATCGACTATCTTCCATCTCCAATTGATGTTCCTGCAATCATAGGTACTGACATGGATGGAAATGAAGTAGACAGACATTCATCAGATGATGAACCTTTTTCAGCACTTGCATTTAAAATTGTTACTGACCCATATGTTGGTAAACTTGCCTACTTTAGAGTTTACTCTGGAGTATTACAAGCTGGTTCATATGTAATGAATTCAACTAAGGGCAAGAGAGAAAGAATCGGAAGAATTCTTCAAATGCACGCAAACAAAAGACAAGAAATTGAAGAAGTCCACGCAGGAGAAATTGCTGCAGCTGTAGGTCTTAAAGATACTACTACTGGTGATACTCTTTGTGATGAAAAGAGTTTAGTAATTCTTGAAAACATGGAATTTCCAGAACCAGTTATCTCTGTTGCAATTGAACCAAAGACTAAAGCTTCTCAAGATAAGATGGCTCTTGCATTAGCAAAACTTGCTGAAGAAGATCCAACTTTTAAAACATATACTGATGAAGAAACTGGTCAAACAATTATCGCAGGAATGGGTGAACTTCATCTTGACATAATTGTTGATAGACTTTTAAGAGAATTTAAAGTTGAGGCTAACATTGGTAACCCTCAAGTTTCTTATAGAGAAGGTATTAAGAAGGCTGCTGAAGGCGAAGCTAAATATGCTCGTCAATCAGGTGGTCGTGGACAATATGGTCACGCTAAAATCAGAATTGAACCTAATAAACCAGGCGAAGGTTTTGTATTTGAAAATGCCGTAGTTGGTGGTGCAATTCCTAAAGAATTTATTGGACCTACTCAACAAGGTATTGAAGAAGCATTAAAATCAGGTATTGTCGGCGGATACGAAGTACTTGATGTTAAGGTAACTCTTTATGATGGTTCTTATCACGAAGTTGACTCTTCTGAAATGGCATTTAAGATTGCTGGTTCTATGGCAGTTAGAGATGCACTTGCAAAAGCAGATCCAGTACTTCTTGAACCTATGATGAAGGTTGAAGTTACAACTCCTGAAGAATACATGGGAGATGTAATCGGAGATATTAACTCAAGACGTGGAAGAATGGAAGGTATGGAGCTTGTAGCTGGAGCTCAAATCGTTACAGCTTATGTACCACTAGCAGAAATGTTTGGTTACGCAACTAGCCTTCGTTCAAACACACAAGGAAGAGCAAACTACTCAATGCAATTTGATCACTACGAAGAAGTACCAGCATCAATTGCTGAAGAAGTAGTTGGAGATAAAAAGAAAAACTAATATTTAGGAGGATTAATAATGGCTAAAGCAAAATTTGAAAGAAACAAACCACATGTAAACATTGGAACAATTGGTCACGTTGACCACGGTAAAACAACACTAACAGCAGCAATCACACTTGTAATGAACAAGAGATATGGCAGTGGAGAATTCGTAGATTACGCTCACATTGATAAAGCGCCAGAAGAAAGAGAAAGAGGAATCACAATATCCACATCTCACGTAGAATACGAAACACCAAACAGACACTACGCACACGTAGACTGCCCAGGACACGCTGACTATGTAAAGAACATGATCACAGGAGCAGCACAAATGGACGGAGCTATCCTAGTAGTATCAGCAGCTGACGGTCCAATGCCACAAACAAGAGAACACATTCTACTAGCACGTCAAGTAGGAGTACCAAAGATAGTAGTATTCCTAAACAAAGAAGACCAAGTAGACGATCCAGAACTAATAGAATTAGTAGAAATGGAAGTAAGGGACTTGCTATCAGAATACGATTTTGATGGAGACAACACACCAATCATAGTAGGATCAGCACTAAAAGCATTAGACGATCCAGACGGAGAATGGGGAGACAAAATCGTAAAACTAATGGAAGCAGTAGACGAATACATTCCAACACCAGCAAGAGACACAGAACACCCATTCCTAATGCCAATAGAAGACATCTTCTCAATCACAGGAAGAGGAACAGTAGCAACAGGAAGAGTAGAACAAGGCGTAGTAAAAGTAGGGGACACAGTAGAAGTAGTAGGCTTAACAGAAGAAAAAAGACAAGTAGTAGTAACAGGTGTAGAAATGTTTAGAAAACAACTAGACCAAGCTCAAGCAGGAGACAATATAGGAGCACTACTAAGAGGAGTACAAAGAGAAGAAATCCAAAGAGGACAAGTACTAGCAGCACCAGGAACAATACATCCCCACACAAAATTTGAAGCCGAAGTATACGTACTAACAAAAGAAGAAGGCGGAAGACACACACCATTTTTTAACGGATACAGACCACAATTTTACTTCAGAACAACAGACGTAACAGGAGATATCCAACTAAAAGAAGGAACAGAAATGGTAATGCCAGGAGACAACTCCACATTTACAGTAACACTAATCACACCAATAGCAATGGACGAAGGACTAAGATTTGCCATTCGTGAAGGTGGAAGAACAGTAGCATCAGGAGTAGTATCAAAGATTCTTGACTAATCAATGGGATTAGAAATTAAAAAAATAAAACTTATAAAATGGGGCAGGCAACTGCTCTTATTTTTGTTGTTTTTAGTGCATATAAGAGAAGCTTCTGTAAGATTTATACAGAAGCTTCAAGTACATAATAAAATTATATTGAAATTAAATTAGCTCAGCAATTTTTTCGTCTATTTTTGTCATCTTTTCAGTTGGTTCAAACCTTGCCACAACTTCACCATCTCTATTAACTAAAAATTTAGTAAAATTCCACTTTATGTCGGGGTTATTTTTATAATCTTTGTCAATAGTTTTTAATAGAGTTGACATTGCAATTGCTTTAGGGTCCTTCCCAAAACCTTCAAAACCCTTTTGAGATTTTAAAAATTTATAGAGTTCAATTTCATTTTCACCATTGACATCAGCTTTTTTCATTTGTGGAAATTTAATGTTATAATTGATTTGACAAAAATGTGTAATTTCTGAGTCACTTTCAGGTGCTTGTTCTTTAAATTGATTGCAAGGTATGTCAATTATTTCTAGACCCTTATCGTGATACTTTTCATATAAATTTTCAAGGTCTTCATATTGTGGAGTGAATCCACATTTTGTAGCAGTGTTAACAATTAATATAACCTTACCCTTTAAATCTCTTAATTCCAAAAAACTGCCATCTTGTTTTTCTACTTTATAATCATAAATCATTTTTTAGCCTCCTAATCACCAATAGTTTACCCACAAAATAAAAAAATTAACAAAAAAGATGAGTTTTTTATAATAAAAATTAAACTCAAAAATTTAAAATAAGATGGAGTTTTTTATAATAAAAATTAAACTCAAAAATTTAAAATAAGATGGAGTTTTTTGTGTAAAAATAACAATAAATATTTATCAAACTCAATTCACTTTTTGCATTTATATAAAGAATAATTTTAAAATAGTTTTGTGTTTAGTTTAACTCGTCAAATATCAAAAATGTTAAAATAATAAATTTTTTAAATTTTTCATTTATACAACTTATCTTTTATAAAAATTTATTTATGATATAATAATAAAAATTAAAAGGGTGGCGGGAAAATGAGTATAGAAAAGGTAAAAAATTATTTTAAAAAATATGGCATTGAAGAAAAAATCATTGAATTTAAAACATCAAGTGCAACTGTGGAACTTGCAGCAAAGGCACTTAATTGTGAGCCAGCGAGAATTGCAAAGAGCCTTTCATTTTTAGTAAAGGATAAACCAATATTAATAGTAGCAGCAGGAGATGTTAAAATTGACAATAAAAAGTTTAAAATATTTTTTGGAACAAAGGCAAAGATGATAGATAAAAATAATGTAGAAGAAATAATTGGTCATGAAGTTGGAGGAGTTTGTCCCTTTGGAATTAATGAAAATGTAACAGTTTATTTGGACATATCACTAAAAAGATTTGAGACAGTTTTTCCTGCTTGTGGCAGCAGTAATAGTGCCATTGAATTTTCAATAGAAGAACTTGAAAAATACTCAAACTATAAAGAATGGATAGATGTCTGTAAAAATATGTAAAGCTTTAGCCTATAATTATAAAATTAATACAAGAGATAAAAATCCCACAAAAAAGATGAGTCCGTTATAACTCATCTTTTGTTTTATTATTTATTTTCCTCTATAACTTTTTCAATAGTTGCTGCTAGACCATCTTTATCAGCTTTACCAACAAATCCGCCAAGGATTTTTCCCTCGCTATTTACAAAAAATGTTGTTGGAATTGCAGTAATATTTGCTAAATTATCTTCCATAGTTGGATTAGGCATTATATTTGTGTAATTAACGCCTGATTCCTTTATGATTTTTTGAGCTTCTTCAACATTTGTATCCATGTTGGCATTTGTGTCCGCAACTACGCCAAGAAAATTCACCTTGTCTTTATATGTTTCGTATAACTTTGCTAGATCAGGCATTTCTTCTTTGCAAGGGCCACAAAAAGTTCCCCATACATTTACAAGTGTGATAGGTTTATCTTTATAGAACTCTTCTGATTTTACGATTTTGCCATCCATTATTTCCATAGTTTGAAAATCAAGATTATCAATTGGCATTTCTGTTAGTTTAATTGCACTTGCTGTAGTTTCTTCTGTTTTTTCAATTTTATTTGTATTTGATACATTATTTTTTTTGCTACAAGCAAAAAGCGTAAAAGTTATTGTAGATAAAATTAGTATTTTAAAAAGTTTTTTCATAATAAACACTCCTATTTAAAATTTTAACTTGGTTATTACATTATACTTGATACAAGAAAACTTGTCTATTTAAAAAAAATAATGTATAATAAGCTTCACTTGTTCGGGAACTCCAAGTATAAAAAACTAATTGTTCTCCAAAGAAATGGAGGTTAAAATGAAAAAAATTATTATCGATGCAGATCCCGGAATTGATGATTCAATTGCAATTATTTTATCAAATAATGTAATTGAATATGATATTCTTGGGATTTCTTTAGTTTCAGGTAATGTGCATGTTGAAAAGGGAAGGAAAAATGTACTTAGACTTTCAAAATTTTTAAATCGAGATTTTAAAATCTATATGGGAAGCAAATCTCCTCTCGTTAAAGAATTTATCAACGCAGAGGATACTCATGGAAAAGACGGTCTTGGCGAAACTTATCTAAAATATGATGAGAAAGAGATAGATGGCGATGCAATTAACTTTTTAGTAGAAGAGGCTAAAAAGGGAGATGTAACTATTTTTGCACTGGGGCCACTCACTAACATTGCTAGAGCATTAAAAAAGGATAGAATTGCATTTAAAGACACTAGAATTATTATAATGGGTGGAAACTTTAAGAGTTATGGGAACATGAGTCCAATCGCTGAATTTAATTTTTATGTCGACCCAGAGGCAGCAGACTATGTTATAAAAAATGCACCCAATAAAGTTGAAATAATGCCCCTTGATATTACGAGAAAATTTGTATTGACGCCGAGTATTTTATCCTATATTAAGAGATTAAATCTTGAAATGGGAAATTTTATAGAAAAAATAACAAACTTTTATATGGATTTTCACTGGGAATATGAAAAAATTATTGGTTCAGTGATAAATGATCCACTTACAATTTTAGCTGAAAGAAAGCCAGAATTATTTAAGAAGAGCATTTATAGTGCAGAATGCATAACAGATGGTCCTGCAAGGGGGATGCTCATGGTGGACGAAATGAACTTCATGAAGAGAGAAAAAAATATAATTTTATATGAAGATTTGAATTTGTTAGAAGTGTGGACGGAATTTATAGAGATAATTACAAATTCAAAAGTAGATAAAAATATTTTAGGTGATTTAATATGAAAATGAGTTCAAAAAAAGTCACTTTTATTGCACTTTGTGTCGCAATAAACTCTGTAAGTGCATGGCTTGCCGTAGTATTAAAACTTCCAGTATATCTCGATTCTATTGGAACAATAATGGCTGGTTTTTCTTTTGGACCAGCTTTTGGAATTTTGACTGGAATAATTTCCGCATTTGCAAATAGCATAGGAGATCCAATTGCAATTTATTTTATGCCGACACAAATTATAGTAGGATTTACATCAGGTTACTTTAAATTTTTGAAAAGAGATAAGTTTTTATCAAAATTTTATCTCACACCGGCTATGTCTATTCCAGTTGCAATTTCATCTGCACTTATAGCAACATATCTTTTTGGTACAGTTACAACAGCTGGTTCAAGTTATATTGTTCAAGCTCTTCGTGCTGTCATGGATATTTCAGATTTTGTAATTGTCTTTGTAGTTCAAATTATAACGGATTATGCAGACAAATTATTTTCAGTCTTAATAGTTTCAAAAATTTACAATATGAACGCTTTTCAAAATATTTTGAAAAAATAATAAATTTAATCATAATTTTTAAACCACTTTTTGTAGTGGTTGTTTAAATATTAGTACACTTGTGTGAATTTACAGAATCAAATCTTAAAAAAGTAAAATAAAAAAATTCACTTTTTTTATATTTTTTAAATAAAGATAAATTAATGGGGTATTAAGTAATGTAACTTAAATTAAATTTATTATGATTATTGTTAAATAATAATTTAACAAGTGATATAATTACTCTATAAAAGATTTTACACTGGAGGTGATTTAGTGTCAGATGATGCAGTAAAAAAAGTTAAAGACACTGAAGCTGAGGCAAAAAAAATTATTGACGATGCAGAAGTTAAGGCTAAGGAAATTATTGAAAATGCAAAATCTATTGCAGAGGAGTCCTACGATGCCATTGTTCAAAGAGCAAAGACAAGTAAAGAGGAATTTCTTGAAAGGGCAAGAGAAGAAGGAGAAGAAGCTGTATTGCCAATAAGAGAAGAAGCAAAAAAGAAGATTATTGACATTTCAAAAATTTCTAAAGACCAAGAAGCTGAGATTGTAAAGTCAGTGGTAGAGAGGATTGTGAATAATGGCAATAGTTAACATGAAAAAATTCAAACTCTTTATCTTTGATGGAGATAGAGAGAAATTAATTAATAAATTTCAAAAGTTTAATTATGTTCACATTGAAGAGTCGGATTTTAATGCTGATTTTTCAGAGGATGATTTCTCAAGACCTAGATCTTCAGAAGATTTAATAGAAATTGACGATAAAATTAAAAGGTCAAAGGATGATATTGATCTATTGCTAAAGTTTAAAGAAAAGGAAAGTCCTATTAAAGCAATGAAAGAGGGAGTGGAAGACATTACCTTGGAAGAGCTTACGTCTAGAGCAATTGCTTTTCCCTTTGAAAAAATAGATTCTGAAATAAAAGCTCTTGTAGATGAGAAAGACAAAAACAATAGCAAAATTCAAAATATCGAATCCAAAATAGGTGAACTTAAACCTTGGGAAAATCTTTTATCTTCTTTGAAAGATCTTAATTCCACGAATTCTGTAAACATTTACACAGGTACTATATCGACAAGCTATGCGGTTGAATTTGAGAGTGAATTTATCAAAAATGATCTTGTGTATATTGAAAGGGTCTCAAAGGATAAAAACTTTTATTATTATCTCATAATAGTTGAAAAATCTGTGGAAAATGAGGCAAAAACTCTATTTTCAAAATTTGGTTTTACACCTATAAATGTCAAAGCAGATGGCAAAGTTAGGGACAAGATAGAGGCCTACGAAAGAGAAAAAGAGCTTCTTTTTGAAAATAATAAAAACATAGAAGAAGAATTAAAGACTTATTTAAAATATTTAGAAGATTTTAAATTTGCCTATGAATATTATCGAAATGAAAAAATTAAGATAATGTCGGAGAGAAAATTTTTAAAAACAACGCAGCTTAACTTAATTGAAGGTTACGTTCCAAGTGAAAAATTAGATAAATTTGAAGATGAAGTAAAAAAAGTATGTGGCGATGATTATTATCTAAATGCTGAAGATGCAAATAGAAATTCAAGCAAGGTTCCGATTTTACTAAAAAACAATTCCTTTGTAAGACCCTTTGAACTTATGACGGAAATGTATTCAATGCCAAAGTACAATGAAATTGATCCAACACCTTTCTTTGCACCCTTTTATTTTATATTTGCAGGTATAATGGTTGGCGATTTTGGATATGGACTTTTAGTATTTTTAGCTACACTTTTTGCACTTAAAACTTTTAAATTGACGGAAAAAAAGAGAAACTTTATAAAATTTTTCAATTACCTTTCCATATCTACAATGATATTTGGACTTGTATTTGGTTCCTTCTTCGGAGGAATAATCGAGCTTCCAAGCCTAATAGATACAGCAGAAGATTCAACACTTTTGATAATTCTTTCATTAATACTAGGTGGTATTCACATATTCTTTGCTCTTGGAATCAAGGCTTATATGGATATTCGTGACGGCAAACCAAAGGATGCATTATATGATGTTGGATTTTGGTACATGGCAGTACTAGGTGCAATTGGATTTATTTTAAGTAAAGTTCTTCCACAAGTTGAACCCTTTGGAAGGGTATTATTAGTAATAATGGTGCTTGGAATGATTGGCATAGTTGCAACTGGAGGACGTGAAGAAAAAACTACGGCAGGAAAGATTGGTTGGGGAATTTATTCCTTATATGGAATCTCATCTTATCTTGGAGATTTTGTATCTTACCTAAGACTTATGGCATTAGTTTTATCTGGTTCTTTCTTGGGACTTGCTATAAATATGATTGCTGGAATGCTTTTTGGTTCAAATATAATTGGAAAAATATTTGCAATAGTAATTTTTGTGGTATTCCAATTGTTTAATGCCTTTCTTTCTTATTTGTCAGCTTATGTTCATACAGCAAGGCTTACTTATGTAGAAATGTTTAATAAATTTTATGAAGGTGGAGGCATACCTTTCAAAAAAATGATAGAAAATTCAGATTACTTTAATATAGACTAGGAGGATTAAAATGTTAAATGGATTAATGGGAGAATATGGTGGATTGATTTTAGGATCAATTGGAATTTTCTTTGCAGTTGCACTTTCAGGTGCAGGATCTGCTAAGGGAGTAGGTATGGCAGGAGAAGCTGCTGCAGGAGTAGTAATTGACGAACCAGAAAAATTTGGTAAATCTCTTGTACTTCAACTACTTCCAGGAACACAAGGTCTTTACGGATTTGTAATTGGACTACTTATTTTATTTAGACTTTCAACTGAAACCCCAGTAAATACTGGATTCATGTACATGGCAAGTGGTGCCGTAATTGGGCTTGCTGGACTTGTATCAGCAGTTGCACAAGGTAAAGTTTCTGTTGCTGGTATTAATATTTTGGCAAAAAACGAAGAACAACAAGCAAAGGGTATTATCTTTGCAGTAATGGTTGAACTTTATGCAATTCTTGCCTTTGCAATTTCATTCTTTATCCTATTTAGAGCCTAGGTGATACTATGGCAGGACTTGAAAATATTTTAAATAAAATTATTGAGGATGCAAAAACAAAGGCAGATGAAATTATAGTAGAGGCTGAAGATAAAAAAAACACCATTGTAGAAAATAGAAAAGATGATGCAAAATTTTTAGCTGATAAAATTAATGAAATCTCAAAAAGAGAAAGAGAAGACATTTTAAAAAGAGTAAAATCAAGTGCCGAACTAAAGGCGAGAGATGATATTTTAGCGGAAAAGCACAAGGTCATCGATAGAGTTCTTGAAAAAGCAATTGTAGAACTTGAAAATTTATCAGAAGAAGATTTTGTAAAATTTGTAAAAAACAATGTTGAAGGTGTAGAGGATAAAAACTCTATTTTAGATGTACCAAGTAAATATAGAGAAGCAGTTAAAAATGCAAATCTTGGTTTTAAAGTATCTAACAAGGATGTTGATAGAGGATTTGTCCTACACAATGGAAACTTAATTTACAATGGCGACTTTAGAGCTATTGTAAAATCTGAAAGAGAAGAGTTAGAAAAATTTTTAGCTGAAAAACTTTTCAGTTAAGAGGAAAAGGTGGTTAAATGGATAGAAGTAAATTTATCCAAAGTTCCACAAGACTTAGAGTCTTGGAAAAGGAGCTTTTAAAAAGTGAAAACTTTATAAGGATTTCTGAAGGGGATTCCTTGGAAGACGCACTTAGATCTCTATCTGATACAGTTTATAACAAGTATATAAATAAAATCTCTTCTCCCACAGAATATGAATATATTTTAAAAGAAGAGCTAACAAGGTTTTATGACGAACTTTACGATATTTCTCCTTCCAAAATTCCCATTCTTCTTGTAACATTGAAGTATTTTTATCACAATTTAAAAGTGCTAATAAAAGAAGATATTGGGAAAAAGGACTTAAAAGATCTTTATATGAACATTGGAGATTTTGACTTAAAAGAATATAGAGATGCTTTAATTAAAGGCAGCAAAAAGAATAAATATTTTGAGCTTATAGCAAAAGTTGAGGAGATTTACGAAGAAAAAAAAGATCCACAGCTAATTGATATATATCTCGACAACGCTTATTTCAAGGAATTACTTGAACTTGCAAAAGAGTCTGAAGTTGATCTATTTATAAAATATGCAAAAAATTTAATTGATTTTACAAATATTAGAACACTTCTTAGGGCTAAAAAGCAAAAAAAAGATTCTGAATTCTTGAGAAATGTAATCATAATAGGCGGAAATGTCAGAGAAGAAACTTATATGGATTTATTAAATAGAGATATAAGCTCAGATACAGATGCCTTTAAAAAACTTGATATTTACAAGTATATTAAAGAGGCCTTAGATTCTTTTAAGGAGAAAGGAAATCTTTCAAACTTTGAAAAAGAGATGGACAATTACTTTATAGATTTGATAAAAGATGTAAAGTACATCACTTATGGTCCAGAAATTATATTTGCTAATGCTTTGGCTAAAGAAATGGAAATTAAAAATCTTAGAATTATTTTAGTTTCTAAATTAAATGGACTAGATAGTGAATTTATTAGAGAAAAGTTGCGTGATAGTTATGTATAAAATAGCGGTTATTGGCGATAAGGATTCAGTTCTATCCTTTAAAGCTATTGGAATAGATGTATTCGTGAGTTACGAAGAAAAAGATGCAAGAGCCAAGGTTGACGCCCTTGCCAAAAAAGATTATGGTGTAATTTATATAACAGAAGAACTTGCAGAAAAAATACCTAATACCATTGATAGATATAATGACAAATTATTGCCTGCCATTATAGTAATTCCTTCTAACAAGGGAACTCTTGGTATTGGCATGAATAACTTAAATAAAAATGTTGAAAAGGCAGTTGGAGCAAATATATTAGGTGATTAATCACCTTTTTATGAGGAGGAGCTTTATTGAAATCAGGAAAGATAATTAAAGTATCCGGACCACTAGTCGTGGCAAGTGGCATGGAAGATGCCAATGTCTATGACGTAGTAGAAGTTTCTAAAGACAAACTTATTGGCGAAGTAATTGAAATGAGAGGCGACAAGGCTTCCATTCAAGTTTACGAAGAAACAACAGGCATTGGCCCTGGAGATGAAGTATATACAACAGGAGCGCCACTTTCCGTTGAGCTTGGTCCTGGAATGATTGAGCAAATGTTTGACGGAATTCAAAGACCTCTTGTTGGACTTAGAAATGAAGCCGGAGATTTTTTAAAAAGAGGAGTTGTAGTAAATCCTTTAAATAGAGAAAAAAAATGGGAATTTAAAAAAGTTGCAAATGTTGGAGATGAAGTTGAAGCAGGAGATATTCTCGGTACAGTTGAAGAAACAGCAGTTGTAACGCATAAAATCATGGTACCCAATGGGATAAAGGGCAAGATAAAAGATATTAAAGAAGGCTCTTTTACAGTAGAAGAAACTATTGCAACAATAGAAACAGAAATAGGCGACAAAAATCTTACGATGATACAAAAATGGCCAGTAAGAAAGGGAAGACCTTATAAGAAAAAAATCGATCCAAAAGAACCCCTAGTTACTGGACAAAGAGTAATAGATACATTTTTCCCAATTACAAAGGGAGGTACTGCTGCCATTCCAGGACCCTTTGGTTCAGGCAAAACAGTTGTACAACATCAACTTGCAAAATGGGCAGATGCACAAATAGTTGTCTATGTAGGTTGCGGCGAACGTGGAAATGAAATGACAGATGTACTTATGGAATTTCCAGAGCTAATGGACCCTACAACTGGCGAATCAATTATGAAGAGGACAGTGCTTATTGCCAACACTTCAAATATGCCAGTAGCAGCTCGTGAAGCATCAATTTACACAGGGATCACAATTTCAGAATATTTTAGAGATATGGGTTATTCCGTTGCAATGATGGCTGACTCAACTTCTCGTTGGGCAGAAGCCCTTCGTGAAATGTCTGGTCGTCTTGAAGAAATGCCTGGCGACGAAGGATATCCAGCATACCTTGGCTCAAGAATTGCAGAGTTTTACGAAAGAGCTGGTCGTGTTATTGTAAATGGCAGCGAAGAAAGAGAAGGAGCGCTTTCTGTAATAGGTGCAGTTTCCCCTCCGGGAGGAGATATTTCTGAACCAGTTACTCAAAACACCCTTAGAATTGTAAAAATATTTTGGAAGCTTGATTATGATTTATCTTACCAAAGACATTTCCCAGCTATAAATTGGATTGATTCCTATTCACTTTATCAAACTAAAATTGATAGGTATTTAGACGAAAATGTAAATAAGAGATTTTCTTTGTTGAGAAAAAGAGCCATGGCACTTTTACAAGAAGAAACTTCATTACTTGAAGTTGTAAGACTTGTAGGTCGTGATACATTATCAGATGAAGACCAAGTTAAGCTTGACACTACAAAGTCAATTCGTGAAGACTTTTTACAACAAAATGCCTTTCACGATGTAGATACTTTCTGTCCTCTTGAAAAGCAATTCAAGATGCTTGATACAATCCTTTACTTCTACGACAAATGTCAAGAAACATTGGAAAAGGGTGCTTACTTTAGTGAAATAGAAAAACTTGATGTAAAAGAAAATATTGCGAGAATGAAGTATATACCTAATGATGAATTAGAAAAAATTGACGCAATAAAAGATAAAATTGACAGTGAACTTAAAGAATTAGAACAGGTCGGTGATGAAGATGCTTAAAGAATATAAATCAGTAACAGAAGTCGTTGGACCTCTTATGACTGTTGAAGGAGTAGAAGGCGCAACCTACGAAGAACTTGTGGACATCGAACTTCAAACCGGCGAAAAAAGACGTGGACGTGTTATAGAAATCGAAGGCGACAAGGCCATGGTTCAAATTTTTGAAGGTTCTAGTGGAATAAATTTAATGGATACAAGTGTAAGATTTTTGGGAAAACCACTTGAACTTGGCGTCTCACCAGATATGATTGGCAGAGTCTTTGATGGACTTGGCGAACCAATTGACGGTGGCCCAAAGATTATTCCTAAAGAAAAAATTGATATCAACGGAACTGCAATAAATCCAGTTTCAAGAGACTATCCCTCTGAATTTATCCAAACAGGTGTATCTGTAATAGATGGACTTAACACTCTTGTTAGAGGGCAAAAGCTTCCAATATTCTCCGAAGCAGGACTTCCACACAACGAACTAGCAGCACAAATCGCAAGACAAGCAACTGTACTTTCTGGTGGAGACTTCGCCGTAGTCTTTGCAGCAATGGGTATTACCTTTGAAGAAGCACAATACTTTATAGATGACTTCACAAAGACTGGTGCCATAGATAGAGCAGTTTTATTCATGAACCTTGCCAATGACCCAGCAATTGAAAGACTTGCAACTCCAAAGATGGCACTTACTGCAGCAGAATATCTAGCATTTGAACTTGGAAAGCACGTTCTTGTAATTTTGACAGATATGACAAACTATGCAGAAGCACTAAGAGAAGTATCTGCAGCGAGAAAGGAAGTTCCAGGCAGACGTGGTTATCCAGGTTATCTATATACAGACCTTGCAGGCATTTATGAAAGAGCAGGAAGAATTAAAGGAAGAGAAGGCTCCATTACACAAATTCCTATTTTGACAATGCCAGAAGGAGATATCACTCACCCTATCCCAGACTTAACGGGCTATATTACTGAAGGACAAATAATTTTATCGACAGATTTATATAAACAAGGATTAGAACCACCAATTAATGCAATTCCATCCCTTTCAAGACTTAAAGATAAGGGAATTGGCGAAGGAAAAACTCGTGAAGACCATGCCGATACAATGAACCAAATTTATGCAGCTTACACCGCAGGTAAAGAAGCAAAGGAACTTTCTGCAATCCTTGGAGAAACAGCACTATCAGAAACTGACAAAGCTTTTGCAAGATTTGCAGACTTATTTGAAAAACAATATGTATCACAGGGTTTTGAAACTAATAGATCAATAGAAGAAACATTAAATTTAGGTTGGGAACTTCTTTCTCTAATACCTAAGACTGAATTAAAGAGAATTGACGATAAATTAATCGAAAAATATTTAGGCGATAAGGAGAAAAATAATAAAGGACCTCAAGATCATAAAAATTTAGAAAATGAGGGATTATAATGACAAGACTTAAAATAAATCCCACTAGAATGAATTTGTCCCTTTTAAAGGGCAAATTAGAAACATCGACTAGAGGTCATAAGCTTTTAAAGGACAAACAAGACGAACTTATGAGACAATTTATAACTCTCATAAAGGAAAATAAAAAGTTAAGACTAGAAGTGGAAGAAAAATTGCAAAATTCCTTTAAAGCATTTTTAATGGCATCAGCTGCCATGAGTCCAGAAATGCTTGAAGAAGCAATTTCCCTTCCAACAATGAAAACACTTGTTGAAATCAAAAAGAAAAATGTAATGTCTGTAGATGTGCCAGAGATGAAATTTATAACAAAAAAAACATCTGAAGACGCATCACGCTATCCCTATGGCTATGCACAAACAACATCGGATCTTGACTCCGCTATTGATGAACTTACAGAGGTAATGGAAGAACTTTTGAAACTTACACAAAAGGAAAAAGCAGCACAACTTTTAGCCAATGAAATTGAAAAGACTAGAAGAAGAGTAAATGCCCTTGAGTACAAGACAATTCCAGACTTGCAAGAAACAATAAAATATATTCGCTCAAAGCTCGACGAAAGCGAAAGAGCAAATATCACAAGGCTAATGAAAGTTAAAGATATTATCTCAAAGGACGAACTTAAAGAAGAAAAAATAGAAAAAGTAAATGCAGAATTAATATAATAAAAAATTATTATATTATAAATAATACCTTTGCACTATTGATGCTAATCTCTATTTTATAGGATATTGTAGTCAAAAATTATTAAATTAATTTGTCGCAAGTAGTGAAATAGTGGATGGACTATAAAGAGATGAATCAAGCTACAATTATAAAAGAAAAGTATAAAAATTTAAAATTGCCTAGAAAAAAATCATCTGATGAAATTTTAAATTGGATAGAAGATAGATATGATGCATATAAAATTGGCTTTTCAGAATATATAAGGGACAATAGGGTAAGATTTAAATTTATCTTAATGAATTGGATAAATGATTGTGAAATTGAAAAATTTTGCAACGAAATATTAGAACTTGTGATATATAAAATACCAAAAAATAAAAAGACAGAAATATACTTTTTAGGCAACGAAGATTCTAACAAGTTAGATTATTATTATCTATTGTTTGAAAAGAAGACGCAGCTTTTTAGCGTAGATCAACATATTATTTTTGAAGAAGTTTTTTTATATGGAGGAATAACAGAAAAAGACAAAAAAGAAGATAGCCTAAAATATTTAGACTATTTAACTAATATTGATTTTTTTTACAACTATATAGAAAAAATTTAATTGTTGAAAAACATATAAACTTTATCAAAATGGGAATGGAATATGAAGTGTAAAAAAACTAATGTGTATGATTATATGAAGGGGCTATATAAAACCTTAGATCTTCCTAGAAAAAAATCATCTGATGAAATTTTAAATTGGATAGAAGATAGATATGATGCATATAAAATTGGCTTTTCAGAATATATAAGGGACAATAGAGTAAGATTTAAATTTATCTTAATGAATTGGATAAATGATTGTGAAATTGAAAAATTTTGCAACGAAATATTAGAACTTGTGATATATAAAATACCAAAAAATAAAAAGACAGAAATATACTTTTTAGGCAACGAAGATTCTAACAAGTTAGATTATTATTATCTATTATTTGAAAAAAAGACGCAGCTTTTTAGCGTAGATCAACATATTATTTTTGAAGAAATTTCTCTATATAGAGGAATAAAAGAAGAAGATAAAAAAGAAGATAGCCTAAAATATTTAGACTATTTAGCTAATATTTTAAGTCGCTATCATTATATGTAAAGATAAGGATATCTATTGATTAGTAAAATTTTCAATGGATATTTTTATGGAAATTGTGTATTAGTGGTAAATATTGGTATAAATAAATTGGAGGAATGCTATGAAATTTTTACACACGATGATTAGAGTAAAGGACTTAGAAAGATCTGAAAAGTTTTAGAGAAGAACTAAAAAATAAGGGCTACGATGTAACAGAATTAAAAGCACTTTCAGACAAGTCAGATCATTATTTCTTCATAAAAGATCCAGATGGATATAAAATTGAAGTAATTGGAGAAAAATAAAATTTTATAAAAGTAGAAAAGCACGCTATTGAAAAGCATAGAGTGCTTTTTTATTATACTCATTGTTTATATTATTTTATTTTTGCGTTTAATTTTTCAACTTCTTTTTTATAAATAAAATATTGTATTGCCCAAATAACTAGATAAATTAATATATATATTATAAAGAAAAAGGCAAAAGATGCACTAGACCTTCCAAACCAAAACAACTTATATCCGACAAAAGACATAGAAGAACTTGTCAATAGAAAATGAATTATTGTTCTTTTGAGAAGGGAAAACTTTTCTTCCTCCCAAACAACAGATGCAATTCCAAAAACCATACCGAGAAGGGCAGAAAGATAAACAGAAGTAAAACTTGCGTTAAACACTGAACTTGAATTTTTTAACAGTGCAGGATTAGCAAGAGAAAAATCGCCCTTTAAAAATAAATAAGAAAAAGCTAAAGATAAAATAAGGAGTATAAATTCGCAAATTAAAATACCAAGCAGACCTTTTGTAATAAATTTTTTCATAATCTCACCTCAAACACCAAGAATATTTTTAATTTTTTTCACATATCTTCTAGAAACAAAGGTTGTAGAGTTATTTCTCATCTTAACTGAAATAGTTCCAGAATAGGAAAGATCAAAACTTTCAACTAAGTTTAAGTTTATAAGTTCAGAATTTGAAATTCTAACAAATTTTTTTGATTTTAACTCATCCTCCAGTTGATAGATTCTTTTCTTTATCAAATATTTTTCCTCAATAGATTCAGCAAATATTTTAGAATCTTCTGTATAAATTCTATATATCTTTGAAGGCTTTAAAATTTTTATTTTAGAACAAAAAAAACCAATTAATAAATTATCAGAATTTTCCAAAACAAAATTTTTAACTCTGAGCACATCTTCAGTAATTTCATTAGTATAAATTACGGTTTTTGGCTCGTGAAAATTTTCATCAATTATAATTTCAAAATCCATTTTTGCCCCTTTCATTTTTATCTTCTTTATTTAATATATAAAAATTAAAAGAAAAGTAAAGAAATTTTAATTAACTGGTCAAAAATTGAGCCTAGAAGGCGATAAAAAACTGCATGAAAGAACATGCAGTAAATCATTAATCTAATAATATTCCCTTTAAAAATCCATGGAGAAGGTGGTCGCCATTTTCGTCATATACATCTGAAGTTATATCGATAAAATTTTTGCCACGCTTATTTTCCACACTATCGACTATATTAACACATTTAATTTTTCTTCCCGTATAAGCTTTTTTCAAAAAATCAAATTCCATTCTATACATCAAAATATCGTAGTCGCCGCCAATTTTATTAGTTAGACTTGCAGTTAAAAGTCCCTGCAAAAGATATTCTCCCTTATCGTTTGGGCTTTCGTGGTGCTTGCCCCAAAAGTTTGCATTTTCTGCGTAATCTCTTAAATCCTTTTCAGTAAAAGTTCTTTCGTAAATAACTTCATCGCCCTTATTTAGCCTCATAAAATCACCTCAAAAATAATATACCCAATAAATAAAAAAAATTTGGGTAAATTAAAATAGAGGTGTTAAAGTGAAAAAAATTTTATTATATGGACTAGAAAAAGAAAAGACGGAAATCACAGAAAAAGTTGCAAGAGAATATGAAATTGAAATAAATAAAATATCAGAAAAAGAATTAGAAAAAAAAGTTGGCGAACTCTTTAATTTAGATTTGAGAAAAAATGAAAGCCTAGAAGACGAAAATAAATTAATGGTGTTTTCTAACTTCGATAGAAATATTTTGCGCGACTTTTTAATTGCACTAAAGAATGAAGGCGTAATGGTTGACAATAAGTGCGTCCTCACAGAAACAAATTCAGATTGGACTTTTGAATTTTTAATGGAACACATTGCAGATGAACACAGAGTAGTCATGAAGTTTAAAGAACTTGGCAAACTTGTAAAGATGTCCCTAGACAAATTAGAAAAAGAAGAGGACGACGAACTGAGAGATCTAGTGGAAAGGGCAATTGAGAATAAAAATAGAGAATTAGACGAAGAAAAACTAGATAGTGCCATAGAGGAGCTAAAAGAAAAATTAAATATTAAATAGTTAGGAAATTTAAAAACCTCAGCACTATTATGCTGAGGCTTTCTTCTTTATAAGAAATTTTAATAAATTCAAAATCAAAATCTTAAATTATACTTAAAGATAAAGTAAAGGCTAATTAAAATTCTGATATTTCGTAGATATCCATGTTTTCTTCGTGGAACTTTTTATTTTTTACAGCTACTCTTGCTGCTAATGTGTCGAGGCTTGTAACTATGTCGATACCGTATTCTGTTGCCATTCTTCTAATTTTGAAGCCATCTCTTGTTGAGTCGCCGCCCCTTGTTGGAGTGTTAACTACAATGTCGATTTCGCCCTTTCTTATTACATCTAGGATATTTGGTCTTGGATCATTAATTTTTCCGATTTCTCTTGCGTCAATGCTCTCTTTCTTAAGAAGTTCACAAGTACCCTTAGTTGCGATGAAATTGTAACCTAAATCCTTCATTGATTTTGCAATTTCAATAAATTCCGCCTTGTCGTTGTCATTTACTGTTGCAAGAACTGTTGAAGCCTTATCTTCAATTGCTGAACCTGATGCCAAAAATCCCTTGAAAAGTGCTTCATCAATGTCTTTGCCAATTCCAAGGACTTCGCCAGTGGATTTCATTTCAGGGCCAAGAGAAATTTCTACTCTATTGAGTTTTGACATAGAGAACACTGGAACTTTAACTGCCATTAGTTTTGGCTCCTTATAAATGTCCACTCCATAGCCAAGATCAGAAAGTTTTTCTCCCAGCATAGTCTTTGTAGCTAGATCAATTATTGGCACGCCAGAAACCTTTGAAATGTAGGGAACAGTTCTTGATGCACGAGGGTTTACTTCAATTATATATAAATCATTTTTGTATTCAATAAATTGAATGTTTATCATTCCCTTTACATGAAGAGCCTTTGCAATTTTCTTTGTGTAATCCAAGATTTTTTCTTTAATTTCATTTGAGATGTTAATACTTGGATAAATTGTAATTGAGTCGCCAGAGTGGACTCCTGCCCTTTCAAGGTGTTCCATTATTCCCGGGATTAGGACGTCCTTGCCATCGGAGATTGCATCAACTTCGATTTCACGACCAACTAAATATTTATCAATTAAAACTGGGTTTTCTGAATCTCTTTCAAAGGCACTTTGCAAATAAGTTTTTAAACTTTCCTCGTCATAAGTTATTTGCATTCCTTGACCGCCAAGCACATAGGATGGTCTAACGAGTAGAGGATAGCCAAGTTCACTAGCTGCGTCAAGTCCTTCTTTAACAGTGAAGACACCACGTCCCTTAGGTCTATTAATTTTCAAATCTTCAAGCATTTCATCAAACTTTTCTCTGTCTTCAGCCCTGTCGATGTCACAGAAGTCTGTTCCCAAGATGTTGATTTTTTGTGAGTGAAGGTATTTTGCAAGCTTAATTGCAGTTTGACCACCAAAGGCGAGGATTACTCCAAGTGGTTTTTCTATCTCAATAATGCTTTTAACCTCTTCCTCAGTAAGTGGTTCAAAGTAAAGTTTGTCAGATGTATCAAAGTCAGTGGAAACAGTTTCTGGATTATTGTTAATAGTAATTGTTTCGATGCCCATTTTTATAAGAGCCTTGATTGCGTGAACGCTACAATAGTCGAATTCAATTCCCTGACCAATTCTAATTGGACCAGAACCAATTACGATTATTTTTTTATTTTCAGAAACAATATTTTCATCTGTCTTTTCATAAGTTGAATAATAGTAGGCGCCGTTTTTTCTAAAAGGAGAAGTATCAACTCTTCTATAATTAGGAAGGATTTTATTTTTCTCACGAAGTTCAATGACATCTTCCATTTCTACGCCTAGAGCCTTAGCAATAGTTTTGTCAGAAAAACCTAACTTTTTAAGTTTTAAAAGTTCCTCAGGTTTAATTGTATCCATGCTTAAATTTTTTAGATTTTCTTCTTCACGAACTATATTTTCGATTTTTTTCAAGAAGTAAAGGTCGATGCCAGTTATATCGTGGATAAGCTCAAGGGAAAGTCCACGTCTAATAATTTCTGCAACATCAAAAAGTCTTTCGTCATCGGGGAACTTAATTCTCTTTTTAAGTTCTTCAGTAGTTCTTTCTTCAGAGAACTTAGACTCAAGTGAGAATTTTGAAATTTCAAGAGACCTAATTCCCTTTAATAGAGCTTCTTCAAAGGAAGAACCAATTGACATAACTTCACCCGTTGCCATCATCTTTGTACCAAGTTTTCTATTTGCAAACTTAAATTTGTCGAAGGGCCATTTAGGAATTTTAACAACTACATAATCACAATTAGGCTCATAATTTTCAATAGTTTCGCCAGTAGTTTCATTTTCGATTTCATTTAAGTTTAATCCAAGGGCAAGCTTTGTCGCAATTCTTGCAATTGGATATCCAGTTGCCTTTGACGCAAGGGCAGAGGAACGAGAAACTCTAGGGTTGATTTCAATAACTGCGTAGTCCAAAGTTTCTGGGTTAAGTGCAAGCTGAACATTACAAGCGCCGATTACATTTACATTTTCAACAATATTTAGCGCAGCATTTTTTAATTTTTGAAGTACATCCCTATCAAGACTTTGGCAAGGAGCAACTACAATAGAGTCGCCTGTGTGAACGCCAACGGGATCCACATTTTCCATGTCGCATACAATAACTTTTTCGCCAGCAGAATCTCTAATAACTTCAAATTCAATTTCCATCCAACCACGAATGGACTTTTCAAGAAGACATTCCTTTACTGGACTAAGGCTCAAGCCGTGAGATAAAACTTCCTCAAGTTCCTCTTCATTATAGGCAAAACCACCGCCAGTTCCACCTAAGGTGAAGGCAGGTCTAATTACTAAAGGATAGCCGATTTTCTTTGCGAGGATTTTTCCTTCTTCAAGTGTATTCGTAATTTCAGATTGGATAATTGGTTCGCCAATTTCTTCCATAGTTTTTCTAAAAATATCTCTATCTTCGCCCTTTTTAATAGCTTCGATGTCAGTTCCTATAATTTTTATTCCATACTTATCTAAAATTCCACGCTTGTCGAGTTCTAGTGTCATGTTAAGACCAGTTTGTCCACCCATACCAGCAATAAGAGAGTCAGGTCTTTCCCTTTCAATAATTTTTTCTATAAAAGAAATAGTTATTGGCTCAATGTAAATTTTATCGGCAATACCTTTGTCAGTCATGATAGTAGCAGGGTTTGAGTTTACAAGAATAGTTTCAACACCATTTTTTTTCAAAGTTTCACAAGCTTGAGTACCTGAGTAGTCAAACTCAGCAGCTTGCCCTATTACAATGGGACCAGATCCTATTACTAGCGTCTTTTTAATCGAATTATCTCTTGGCATTTTTTTCTCCTTTTCCAAATAAAAGATCAAACATTCTTAAAAATGGGCAAAAAAAATTTAAGGTAATTAAATTTGCTCAAAAAAAAATCATGCACAAGGACATGATTTTACTCAGTCCTTGGACTGATTTTCTATTTTTTTATCTTTTTTATTAAATCACTTTTAAAATAAAAAAGCAAGACTTTTTTTATAAAAATTTCAAAGACTATAAAAATAAAATAAAATTAGGCATAAATACACGAAGATAAAAAGCAAAAGACATTCAAATTATCTTGTAATATAAAACTGTTAAAATTATTTAGAATTTATTGTATAATAAGAAAGATAAGGAGGAGAGTTATGACAAAAGTTCTCCATTTAATTAGTGGCGGCGACACAGGCGGTGCAAAGACACATATCTTTACACTAATGAAGGGCCTAAATGGAAAAGTTGAAACAAAAATAATTTGCTTCATCAAAGACACCTTTTATGACGAAGCAAAAAAACGTGGCATAGACATAGAAGTATATCCACAGGAAAAAAGATCTGACCTTTCCGTCGTTTCTAAATTAAGTGACGAAATAAATAATGGCAAATACGACTTAGTCCACGCACACGGTGCGAGAGCTAATTTTATTTGTATGTTTTTAAAAAAGAAAATACATGTCCCCATGATTACGACAATCCATTCAGATTATATGCTTGACTTCAAGGACTCATTTTACAAAAACATAATCTACACAACATTAAACAAAAGAGCACTTAAAAAATTTGATCACTACCTTTGTGTAAGTGATAATTTTAAAAAGATGCTAGAAGACAGAGGTTTTGACAAAAATAAAATTCACGTTCTCTACAATGGAATTGACATAGATGAGAAAATCGACTACATCCCAAAAACTGCTTTTTTGGAAAGACATAAGGTAAATTACAACGGAGAGTTTTTAGTAGGTATAGCAGCAAGATTAGACAAAGTTAAGGATCACGAAACTTTTATAAAAGCTTGCAAAGAAACCCTAGAAGTAAATCCAGACATAATTTTTCTCGTAGCAGGAGAAGGCGATGAAAAGAGAAAATTGCAAGATATGGCAAAATCCTTTAAAATCGACAAAAATATTTACTTCCTTGGCTTTGTAAGAGATAAATATTCTTTCTTCAATGCCATAGATGTAAATGTGCTAACTAGCATTTCAGAGTCCTTTCCCTATGTAATTTTAGAAGCGGCGATGTTAAATGTGCCTACAATTTCCACAAAAACTGGCGGCATTCCTGAAATAATAAAAGAAGATTATACGGGGTATCTATTCCCAATTGGAAACTTTAAGTCCCTTGCAAAATATATTTTAGAACTTTACAACAATAGAGAAAAACTAAAAATACTTGGCGAAAATATAAAAAGAGAAGTAATAGAAAAATATTCTCACAAATCAATGGGCGAGAGACAAAAAGAAATTTACGATGAAATATTAAAAGGAGAAAAACATGAAGATAATTGACAAAAAAGGCAGACTTTTTGGACTAATTAATATAGTGGATCTATTAGTAATAATTTTAATCCTTGCACTTGTTGCAGTGGGAGTAAAAAGATTTGGAACAAAAGCAGCAGTAGGAGAAGCAAGCACAAAAAAGGGCGTTATAACAGCTGAAGTAAAGGATGTAAGAGATGTTACAGCAAATAATATCAAAGTAGGAGATAAAATCTTCGATTACGACAAGGGAACATACCTTGGCAAAATTGTTGCAGCAGAAGTTGAACCCTATAAAGACAAGACCGAATATCAAGGCAAATTTTACAATTCAGAAGTTCCCGGAAAATATAGAGTTATTATGACAATTGATGCAGATGTAAAGGAAACAGAAGATTTTTATCAAGTTGGCACTGAACAAATAAGAATAGGTGCAGAAATGAGAATAAAAAATAAAAATATTACAACATTTATGACAATTCTTGGCATAGAATTAAAGAACTAGGTGATTATTATTAATTCATTAACTATAAGGTTTCTAAATAAAATTCACAAATCCTTTAGTGAATATTATGAAAATTCACTAACAAAAAGGACACAGGATTTTATAACAAAACCAATAGCAAAAACTTTTGCAAATTCAAAGACTAGAAGTGTCCTTGCAGGCGATAAAGTTTTATTTGAACATACCTTTATTTACAAAATATATAGAGGATTATTTAACTTAATAGAAAAATTTATGAACCTACTGGGAAATATTTTTGTACCAATGAAAAAAAACTCCTTTTTTCTTGGTTCTCTAATGACATCCCTTGATGATTTTGACCAAATTGTGGGTATTATCTCAAACATTATGTTTTATACAGGGATCTTTACATTAATTATTTCATTGATAATTAAGGCAAAACTAATATTCCCACTAGCATTTATAGTTTTTGGTTTACTCCTTTCACTACTAAAGGGAAAATACATGGAAATAATTAGAGGATCAAAGTTCATAGAATTTTTCACTAGCTTTTTCAAATTAGATGAAGGCGGTGAAAACTGGTGGTAAAATCAAAAAAAATTAATTTTATATTATTATCAGCACTTTTCTTGACAATAATATATTATTTTCTAGGAACGAAAATTTTCTTGGCAGCCTTTATAGGCATAAGCGGCCTTTTACTTGTAATATATGACATAAAAATTGGACTCTTTGCATCAGCATTTTTATATCCCTTTGTACCAGATGCCTTGGGACTAATAATGCTATTATCCATGGGATTTTTTGTGCTACTTAGAGCAGCACTTTATAAAGAAAAATTCACAGTAGGAGCAAGAACTGTGCCCATTGCAATATTTGCCTTCATAATAGTTTTTTCAACTATAACATCAATTGACCCATCGGGCTCAATTCGAGATTTGGCACTAAATGCAGCAGGGATTTCCTTTTTATTTGCAATGACAAATTCTATAAAGACAAAGGGCGAACTCAATGCCTTTATATCCACACTGCTTTTGTCGGCACTTGTAGTCGCATTACTTGGAGTAATGCAATATTTCACAGGTGTAGAGATGAGGCCAGAGTGGTTAGATACAGAAAATAACACAGACATTGCAGTAAGAGTTTACTCAGTATTTTTCAACCCAAATATTTTGGCAGAATACCTTGTACTAATTACACCAATTGCAGTGGGAATAACTTGGCATACAAAGAGCATGAAGAAAAAATTTCTTTTTGCAGCATCAACGGGTATACTTCTTATATGCATTGTAATGACATTATCGAGAGGTGGCTGGGTAGGAATTGCACTGGCAGCACTTGCCTTTGTCTTATTAGTAGATAGAAGACTTTTATTATTAGGAGTGCCAATAATTTTAGGTGGACTTGCAGTGCTTCCGCAAAAAGTCGTGGATAGAATTACTTCCATAGGCTCAACAGTGGACACATCAAATCTATATAGAATAAAAATTTGGCAAATTACAAAGGAAGTAATAAGAGATAATTTAGTGGCAGGCGTTGGCTTTGGGTATATGCCCTTTAAAGAAACCTTTGAAAAGTATATTAGGACCATGCCCATATACCACGCACACAACACCTATCTTGAAATAGCAGCAGAAATAGGAATAGTTGGATTTATCTTTTTTATGTTACTATTATTAAAAGCATTAAAATACGATTATACAAACCTAGTAAAATCAGAAGACAAGTATTTTAAATACCTTGGAGCAGGACTCTTCGCCAGCATAATAGGCATAATGGGTCATGGACTAGTAGAACACTTTTTATACATTCCAAGAATAATATTTACCTTCTGGATTGTCCTTGGCATAATATTTACAGCAATAAAAATAGAAAAAATAGAAAGAGAAAAAGAATTTACAGAAAAAAGCACAGAAACAATAGAAGAAAATAAAACAGAAAGAGAAGCTATAACAGAGTGATAAAATGAGCGGTATGAAAAAAATTCTAGTATCAGGATACTTTGGATTTGACAACTCTGGCGACGATGCAATATTAAAAGCCATGGTTGAAGATTTTAAAAAATTAAATAAAGAAATAAAAATGACAGCACTCTCAAAAAATCCTGAGAAGACAAAAAAAGTTTACGGCATAGATGCAGTAAATCGATTTTCATTACCCGAACTATTCTCAGCAATAAAAGATGCAGACCTTTTATTGTCGGGAGGAGGATCACTACTTCAGGATATAACATCGACGAGGAGCATTATCTATTATTTATCGGTGATAATAATAGCAAAAATTTTTAGAAAAAAAGTTTACGTATATGCCAATGGAATTGGACCAATTGACAAGAAATTAAATAGAATACTGACAAAAAAAGTATTAAACAAAGTAGACTACATCACATTGCGAGATAAATTGTCCTATGAATTTGTAAAAGAACTAGGAGTAACAAATAAAAATGTAGAAGTTACAGCAGATCCAGTCTTCACCCTAAAACCAGCAGATGAAGAAAGAGTTGACGAAATACTAAAAGCTGAAGACATAAAAATAACAGATAACACAATAGGATTTTGCATAAGAGATCACAAAAAAGACGAATCAATAAAAGAAAAATTTGCAAAAACCATAGATATCTTAATAGAAAGTGGCTACGATATATTACTAGTTCCCTTCCACACACCAAGGGACAATGTCTATTCTCGAGAAGTTGCAGAAAAATGTGTAAATAAAAACAAAGTCATGCTAATAGAAAACACCTATTCAGCAGGAGAACTCATGGGAATATTTAAAAGACTAAAACTCCTCGAAGCAATGAGGCTTCACTCCTTAATTTACGCAGCAAGCGTAAATCTTCCCATGGTGGGAATAATCTATGACCCAAAAGTCGAAGCCATGGTAAAGGAACTTGGAATTGGCGAATATGTAGATGTAGAAAACTTCACATCAGAAGAATTATTCAAAAAAACACTGCGTGCCTTGGACAACTTAGAAGAAAGGCGAGAAAAAGTAATAGAAAACACTGAAAAAATGCGTAGAGAATCAAAGAAAAATATAGAGATAGCACTAGATATAATAGATGAAAAATAAAATATAAGATTAAAAAGACGGCAATAGTCGTCTTTTTTATTGGAAAAAATAAGTTTTCTATAAATTTTATTTAAAGAAAAGCAAATAAAATAAAGGGAAAATCAAAATTAAACCTGACACTAGAGAAAAGTAAAAATAAAAAAAACTCTACAAAAACACAAGTATTCAAAAAAATTTATAGAACAAAAAATCACAATATGAAAAGATTAGCATTTAAGTCAACTATCTATAATAATTCATAGAATATCAAACAAACATGCGTGAAAGGATTGTACATAAAAAGTGCAAAATTTCCGGGGGGGGGGGGGTGAACTAGGAGAAAATGTTGAAATATTAAGAAAAATTAAAAAATTTACACTTGAATGATGCATTTTAATTTTATATAATATTATACATAATAATGCAGTCCTAAACTATGCAAGAAATATAATTGAAACTAACATAGTTGATAGTGTTCTGGACAATGGGAGGCGATAAGAGAAAATTAAGTTTTAAATCCAAAAAAATAGAAAGGAGAAAAAAATGGATAAAAAACAAATGACAAAAAGATATTTATCCCTATTCCTAGCATTAATAATGCTAATAGGAATAATGCCAATGAACATCTTTGCAGAAGTAAAAAAGGCTGATTGGAATATCGAGACTGTTAATAAAACAGCCACTTCAAAAGAATCATGGCCTTTATCTAAAAACAACGAATTAGTACGAGTTAGTGAATTTGAACCTAAGAGAACTCCGTCAATTAGTTATGTAGGAACCTATACCAACTCAGACGGAAGAGAGGTTATAAGACTGACATACAATTTAAAGCAAACTTCAGTAAGTAGCGTTTGGAAGAATTTAGTTTTAAAATTCCCAAAGGAGTTTATTGATGCTGTTGATTGGAAATATTCCAAGACAACAGAAGGAAAGACGCTAAAAACAGGTATGTATAAAGGACTTAACACTGGAGCTAGACACGACTATTACAGAAGTAACCAAGAAATACAACCCTTTAGTCAATTGGCAAATTCAGAATCTGTATTTGGTGCTGAAGGAATATATTATCAAGACTTAAATAATGCCGGAAATAATGCCGTGGCATATAAAACAGAAATTCCTATGGATTTTGTATTAAATGAAGGAAAGTCTATAAAAGATTTTAAAACTCAAATCCTTATACAAGCAAGACTTATGGATGATAGGTTTGAACGAGTGTTTGCAAGAGCATCAGATAAAAACCCAATAGCTTCTTATAACGCATATACCTTTACTACTGTTATTCCGCTAGCAGGTACAGATTACAAAAAAGAATTAAACAACTTTTTTGTTAATAATACTACTCCCTTTGATGCTGCAACATCATATGTAACTTATGACTTGGATGCGGGCATTATTGATGTTATATACAAGCAGTCAAAAGCACCGACGGGTTCATCTTATGGTGGTGCTAGAAATCAAGAAAATCCTCTTGGATTTAGACAATCTGTAGAAGCATCATTTTTAAATATCTTAGATGATACAAGAGCTAACGGTACGGTTGCAGAAGTTACTATCCTTGATAATACTGATAAACCTTATGGAAACAATAATGGTACTGATCCGAGTCGTAATATATTCTTATCAAAAAATGATTTTACTGTAAAAGATGATTTAGCTTTTCTTCAAATTGGTGCTAAAGAATGGAAATCAGATTGGGATTATGCATCCGGAATAAATACTAAGATTATTTCTCAGGATTTTTCAAATACAGTTTTAAATAGTACTCTATCACCTAATTCCGGTTTATCTACTCGTGTTAGATATTATGTAAAAACAGATGTTTTAAATAAAATCATTAAAGAGAATGGTTTAAAATCATATGCATTTTATTCTGCAATTGTAAACCAAGATAGTTATGGAACGACTTGCTGGACTACTCAAGCTGATGAAGATATTATTTTAAAGGCAGGCGAGAAGGTTAACCTTAAATTTAACGACAACCAAGGATATAAGATAGCATTAACATACTATGATCCTTACAAAGAAATTACAATTGGAAAAGATCAATATTCAATTAATTTTAGAGAAAATATTGAGGTACAAGGAGCAGCGACAGGCTCTAATGCCTTTAAGGAATTTATTTGGACAGTACCGGTTGATATAAAGATTCCAAGGGGTGAAACAATCAGCTTGCGTGGAGGATATAATGGAGAACTCAACAAACCGTTATCATCACAAACATTGACAATGGTTATTAATAATCGCAGTATAGAGTTTACAAACCCAGTTCTTGAACACAAACCAAGAGTATTAGATTTCTCACCTACATTAACGGGCGGGGCACTTGTTCAAACAATAATTAGACCACGTGTAGAAGAAGTTTTCACAGATTCAAAAGAAATTATTGGATATTCATACTATGACCGTGCAGAAATGGCATTTAGGATTCCTACAGTTCTTGACAATGAAAATAAATTGCTAAAACAAACAATATCGGCTTCAAATGTCGGAGAGGAAGTTATATTTGTTGAAAATGGTGAAAATGTAAAATATACTGGTTATAAATTTATGACATCAAACCCAAATATTGCAGGAGCGGAACAGTTAAAACAATATGAAAAATTCAAATTGCCTGAGAAGCTTGAAAAAGATATGCCAATTTCTATCAACAATAGATATATATTATCAGGATCTATTGAAGGAGAAGATGTAATTGAACAAGTTCAAGCAAAGGTTACATTTGATTTAAATGGACAAGAATCTAAAGTTGGCGGTTTTGACACAATTGAAAAGATTGCACCATTAAATATAAATTATAAATATGATCCTTCTACTGGAGAAGAAAATCCGGATTATGTTCCAAGTGGATTTACAGGAGACAATGTAAAATTTGATGATCACCGAGGAGAAAAACTTGAAGGTGATGATTTAAAATTAAGACAAATGCCAACTAAGGAAGATATTAATGTTCCACAAGGAAAGAGAATTCTAGGTTGGACAACTAAAAAACTTACTGATATACCTGGTGGAAAGACAGCAGCTGAACAATTTAGAGAACTAGATAAGACAATTAGAGATCTTAATGAGTGGAATAATGTAGATGTTGGTGAAAACTATATCTTTGACGAAAAATCTCCAATAGATAAGGAAAGAACAGTATATGCAGTATATGGAGAGGGAATAAATATTATTCTACACTCAAACAACACAGCTGACTCTAAAAATGAAACAATTGTTAGAATTCCAATTACAGTAGCAGATATTGATGCTACAAATAAGCTTATTGATGCTACAACTTCTCCAACTTTAATGAGTAAAAAGGGCGAATATGTAGCTAAACAAATTCCAAAAGTACCATATGCAAATACAAATGGAAAATTAGAAGGCGACTTTGAAGATTCTATGAAGACTTTTAATATGCCTAATTATTCTTTCATAGGATGGACTGCGGATAGATTTACAAATGATCCTGCGACATCAGTTCTTCGTGCTGGGAACAACAATGAAAGAATAGGTGAAATGGAACAAGGAATCGCAAAAGATAATGGTAAAACAGTAAGCATTTTAAAGAGAACAGAAGCATATTCTATTATTAAACAAAATAAATTTAAGAGTGAAAGATCAATACCTAATGGTTTCTCAGTTTCCTTTGAAGGAAGAGATCAAAACTTTGCAAATCTTAAAGCAATGATTGAAGAGGGTAATGACATTCATCTATATGCAAATTATAGACCATTCTTTGATGTTGAAGTTGTTCATTCATTTAAGAATATTGATCCAAAACAGGATATAACAAAGGATCCAGTAGTAGTTGGAGAATATGTTGACAATGTAGACCAAGCTAAAAAACACGATGTAAAAGTAGGGCTTCTTTACAGAACAGCAGTTACTGACTATGGAACTCCAACAGTTCATGCTGATGCAAACTACTATCCTCTAAAGGGACAAGTAAAGCAATGGACTGTAAACGGACCTAACGAATTAAAATGGAAAGTACCTGGCTTTGATGAAGTAGGTAAGAGAAGATCTTATGTTTCAGCTATAGTAACAGATGAAGATGCATACAACAATTTTACAAAGGACAACTGGGGAGCTTTAGGGATCAAAACCTATGTAAGAGTAGACCAAGCTGATGGTACAGCTTTACGTGATGCAAATGCACCATTAAATATTCACCACGATGCTGGAAATCCTTATGGAGATAAACTTGCAAAGGATCAATCTTACAACATCGGTGTAGATGCCTATACTTCAGCAACTTCAAGAAAGTCTATCACTAAAGAAGTTGAAGGATTAAAAGAAGTAACAGGATATACTATCTACAACACTTCAACACCTGTAGATATTCCAAAACCAGTATTTAACCCTGTAAAAGATACAGACGTTAAATTCGAATTAAAATGGTCTGAATCTGAACAAAACGCAGATATAAAGAAGATAAAACTCAATATTCCAGGTACAGGTGAAGTAGTTCTAGAAAAACAACCTGATGGAACTTATACAAAAGATGGTATAACAGCATCAGTTCAAGACGGAAAATTAGTAGTAGGAGATGTAGATTTAAGCGGACAAGAAGGAAAAGAAATTGTAGCTTCTTATATAGTAGAAAAATCAGGACAAGAAATTGAAGGGCCTACAGGTAGAATAGTAATTGAAGAACAAAAAACTTCAACACCTGTAGATACCATGAGACAAATTGAAAATGATCCAGATGGTAAACCTCAAATTAAATTCTATGTTCCAAATCCTACTTTAAATAAGCCTAATAAGGGAACACAGTATATAGCTGAAGTATTTAATGGTAAGAGTTGGGATGCAGTTGGAGAATACCTTCAAGCTGAAGATAATGAAATTGGCACAGAAAAAGTTATTACTCTTGATGGCGTAAATAATGGAGATATAATCCGTATAACTACTATCCAACCGGGACAAATTCCGGCAGATTCGACATTAGTTGGAAACGGACCATACACTCCTGAAGAAGGTCAAGAAAACAAAAAATATGTTAAACTTGACACACAAGGCCCTGTAACAAACTTTACAGCTAAAGATGAAGAATTCAGAAGATTTATTGACTTAACTGGAACTCTTGATGAAATTACACTTGATAGAAAGATTACTGTTGAAATTGGAACTGCAGGTGATCAAGGAACAGAAGGCAATGAAACTCATGAGTTTGAAATTAAAGTAGAACAAAATAAAGAGATAGTCTCTGACTATATCAATGAAGTTGTAAGAACTGCTGTTGAAAATGGCAATACTCCTCCAACTATGTGGATAATTGCCAAAGACCAATTTGGAAACAAATCTGTTAAAGAAGTAGCTTATACGCCAACTTATGTATGTCAAGTTGAGGTACTAGGTGCAAGAGCAGGAAGAAAATTCGTAAGAGTATTTGGAAATATGGAAAACATTAATGTAGTATTGACAGTAACAGGAAGCGACGGACAAGAAAAAGCTACAGGAAGAGCAACTATTGCAAATACAAGCGATTCTGTTAAATTAACATTTGACAACAATTACAAACTTCAAAGTGGAGACATTGTAAAAGTATTTGGTTCAGTTGAAAAAGACGGAAAACTATATACTACAAACCCTTTACTATTAGATATTGAGTAAGACAACTATTAATTATATGGGGAGGATGACCTCCCCTTATAGGAGGTAAATATATGAAAAACAGCAAAAGATTACTTTCATTTTTGTTAGTCTTTCTAATGATGTTTTCAATTTTTGCGGACACTGCATATGCTTTAAGTAGCAGTGCACTTGAAGGAAAAACTGACGGACAATTAAAAGGAAGAGTTGAAGGTAATCAAGAAGTATTTGAATTCGATTCAAATATTATAAATACAAAGGAAAAAGCAAATTCTAGGCGAAGTAAGAGAAGCACTAATGAAGCACAATCTTCTGGATCAACTGCTTTTAGGTCAATGCCACAACCTATGAGAGCACCTCAAAGTGAATCTGATGACACGACAATTGAGCTAACAACAGTGGGCTTAGACAATCAAGCTTTTGACTGGTCAGTATTCCCTGACAAATCTTTTAAAATTACTGCAAGATGGAATACAAATGATGGAAAGACACATGTAAAAGAAAATTTTGCAACATTAACTGAAGATGGAACTACTACTTATAATGTAGGATGGCCTAAAGACGGTTCAATGACAGGTAGTGCATCAATAGTAGTTGATTTTAATAACAATGTTAAAATCATGGCAGTAGCATCAAGACCTACAAGTACGCAAGATGGAGCAGGTATTAAATTTAGCTTTAGAGTTATGCAACTACCTAATACAATTGCAGAAGTAAAGTATGTAGATCCCTATGGAAATCCATTAAATGAAGGTATGCCACAAGACTCAGATACTATGCCTAATGTTACAATAGATGAACTTCCAGACATTCAAGATATTAAACTTACAAATAAAAGTGAAACATTAAACTTTAGGGAATCTGAAGATTTTGATGAAGTTGAGGCAAATAAACTAGCAAATGGTCTAACATTTAAAGTTGATGGAAAGACAACTGGAGAAAAGGTAACAATAGATGGTAAGGATTATAAACTTGACATTTCCGCACCTAATGCAAAAGAACAAGGAACAATAAAACTTGCATATCAAGCTGATGTTTTAGTACCTCCAGTAGATCCAACACAAGCTGACAGCGGAACACCTGTACCTACACCTGAAGGATATGTAAGACTTACTTTTGATGCTAATGAAAATAAAGCCGATGGTGTAGAAGGTACTTTCACAAATGAAAGTCCTTACCAAGGCAAAGATAAATTATATATAGATGTTAAAAAAGGCCTTCAATATGACAATGAATCATTAACAAACGCTATAAAAGCATTAACAGTACAAGGTACAAAAGATCAAAAAGAATATACTCAAGATTTACAAAACCCATGGACACCAAAAGTTCCGACATCGGGAGCAGTAAGCGAAGCAACATATAATGCAAACTATAAATACTCCATAGCAGAAGAAGTAACAGCACTAGGAGGATTGAAGCCAGTAGACATAGCAGTATGGAAAGGCGATGCAATCACATGGGCAAATGGAGTAGCAGCAAAAGAAGAAGCTAAGAAAGATCAAATAGCAGCA